>JBJEBM010000050.1:0-61023 GCA_051870055.1 Candidatus Cryptobacteroides sp. | reverse complement strand
ATCCATTTTCATTCTCGTGGACGGCTTGAAAAAGTCATGGGTGTTTCATATTATTGTCCGTTTTTTGTCAGTTATGCTGTGCTGTCAATCAAATTGAGCATTGTACCTGTTGGCCATTTCCACACGGGACTGGAAATATGCCTTCAGGTCATCCCAGCGGTAATACGGGCCCTGCAGGGCCTTGACTGCCGGAACCGTCGTTTCCTGTTCATTGTAAAGCAGTTTCACCAGAATGTCCCCGGATTTTCCCCTGTAGAAAACCAGCTGGATATTGGAGCACATCGGAATATTGTCAAATGTCGTCCAGTGATCGTGCGCCCCGACCATCCTGCATCTGTCGCTCATCTCCTTGATTTCCATAAGCCCGATCAGCGGAAGAAGCCCCGAATCGTGTCCGAAACGGAGGTCTGCGGCACGGTGGCTGCCTTCTTTAATTGCCTCGTCCGCTTTGGAGATGATGTCGGACAAAAGGTCGTCAGCCGAGCATACGCAGCGGTCTCCGAAGTCCAGCGAGTTGCCGCATTCCCCGTACATCTTGTCGAGAAGGACGTATGACTGCGGTGCCAGTTCTGTATAATCGAAGTATTTGAAAATGTCAATGCCAAGGTAGTCGAGGTCAGGGCAAATCGCTCCTGCCATATATACTGATTTGATGAAAGCCTGGGGTCGGGAATCAGTTCAAGTGCTTTCTCCGGGTCGGTGAAGAGCCTGGAGAACAGTTTGTCATATCTGCAGTCAGCCTTCCTGACAGAGTCCTCGGCGACTGTGCAGGCTTTCCCGAACGTCTTGCCTTTAGCGGGCTTCATTATGTATGCGAAATATTTGTCCCCGGTGTGGAATGTGAAATCCAGCCCGGGATTCTGGTCATCAAGACTTTCGGTGAAATTGGCCATGCTTATGATGCACCTCCTGATATTGCTTGATACGCAGTCGATTTCTTTGCGGGAACGGGAGTTGAACACCGGAGTGAAGCGCTGGTACATTCTTCGGGCAACTCCTTTGTGCTCTTTCGCCCCGAGAGGGGAGAGCTCTCCTTCTAGTCCGTTGTGCTCATTCATAACAGTCAGGAAATCAGTTTGCAACGCCTTCCCGTCCGCTGTCAGGATTCCGGCCCTGGCCGCTTTTTCCAGGCCATCCTTTCCTGCATCGAAATACTTGAGCAATGTATGGTAGCGGGAGCCGTGCCTTCCGAAATGGGAAATGTAGAAAGGTTTGTAGCCTTTCGGCGCAGGTGTGTCTGACAGATTTCCGGTGTGGTACGGGTGATAGACACCGGATGCGATTGCTGGATTCTCCTTGACCCGTTCGACATAATTCTGGGATGCCGCGATGCCGCTTGACAGTAAAATGCCGGCGAAAAAGAGGGCAATCCGGGATGTGAATTTCATAATTTGCAGCTTTTTAGTTCTATGCAAAGATAGAAAAACGCCGCTGTATTCACAATAGCGGTGATTTTGAAATTTATCCGCATCCATTTTCAAGATGCGGATAATACTGCCGTACTTTGCCGATGTAATATTAAAACTGAGAATTATGAGAGGATTATTCAAAACTGTTTCCTGTCTGGCGTTGGCAATGCTGGCGGGATGTTCTGAGGATGGCGGCTGGCATTCGCCTGATGTGGATCCGGCAGGCAGCAGAGTTCCGCACGAGATGATTGTGCTTGGTAAAAAACTTGATGACCCGTATTCTGTGAAAAATGTCACAAAAGCGCTGGAGAGTCTTTATCCCACAAAAGCTGACAGGGTGGATGTGACTCCTACGGATGTGTATGTGCGCTTCCTGCCCAAGACTGAGGCGGAGTATCAGAAACTTGTTGACGCAGGCTATGACCTTATTGATCATCCGCTTGATTATCAGATACTTCAGGACGGAGATTATTATCACGACCCGGCATTGGACGAGGAAGATATAACCTGGCAGTACGCAGTCATTCCCCACGGGGAGGCATTTCCGGAAGGTGTTGAGTATGAAGTGCTTGATGACTGCTACATACCGGAGGCCGGGACCTGGTCCCGGCCTCCGGTATGAAGTGCTTGATGACTGCTACATACCGGAGGCCGGGACCAGGTCCGACGACGGGATTGACTGGGAGGCGGTTGAAAGGGAATCTTTCAGGCTGACCGGAAATGAGATGTGCCTGGCTCCGGTTACCCGAGGGGGTGCGGAGAAGCCGTCCGGCAGGGTCACTGTGATTGATGACGATGCCAATGGCGGACAGCCTTTCGGAGTGGCCGGAGTCACCGTTGTCTGCAATGTCTTTGTGAAGTTCGCCACTGCATACACTGACCGGGACGGATATTACAAGATGGACAGAAAATTTTCTGCCAAACCACGTTACAGATTGATGTTCAAGAATAAAGAGGGGTTTGCGATAGGCTTCAACAAGGTGATTGCACCGGCATCGATGTCGGCGCTCGGCCAGGGAGCACCGTCAGGAATGGATGTGACCGTCACGAAGGATTCCGATGTAAAGCTGTGGCGCAGGACTGTCGTGAACAATGCCGCTTATGACTATATCGCAAGGTGCGGTGAAGGTGATATGAATATCACCAGGCCTCCCAAGAACCTGAGAATCTGGATTTTCAAAAACGCCACCGCAAGCAGCGCAGTGATGATGAGGCAGGGCGCGGTGATAGACAACGCTCTCGTCAGAAGTTTTCTTGGGGATTATGCCGGACTTCTGAAATCTTTCCTGCCCGACATCACTCTCGGGCTCAAAGACCAGATGTCGTATTCGTCCATTTACTCGGAAACCTGCCACGAACTAGCCCACGCAAGCCATTTTGCACAGGCTGGCAAGTCATTCTGGGACAAATATATAAAGTTTATTCTTACATCATTTGTCTCCACCGGCGGAGTTACCTACGGAACCGGGTCGGAAAGCGATGCTGGTTATTGTGAAGTTGGGGAGATGTGGGGATACTATATGCAGAATGCTATGTATCACGACCGGTATGGCGGGACAATGCCTGTTGCAGGAATGAGTTACTGGTTCCATCCCCAGATTTTCAGATATCTGGAGGAGAGGGGAATGACGCGCTCGCAGATTTTCTCGGTGCTGAAAAAGGATGTTGATGACAGGGAGACCCTGAAAATGAAGCTTCTGGAATCTTTTCCAGGAAAAGCGGCGGTCATCCAGCAGGTGTTTGACAGGTATGCGAAATAAAATTATTCTGGCCCTGGCGGTTGTCTTCGCCGCCCTGGTGAAATGTACGGATATGTCTGCCCAGAAGGCTTCGCTTTCCACAAATATTGTGGGGTATGCCAATTTCCTTACTATGAACTTGGAAGCTTCCTGTCCTGTGGCAAGGCACTGGAATCTGTATGCCGGGACGAAATACAATCCGTTCACTTTCAATCTCGGAAAGGGAAAGGAGAGCGCAAGGAACCGCCAGCAGGCCTATTATGCTGGAGCCCGCTACTGGCCCTGGAATGTATATTCCGGCTGGTGGGTTGCCGGAAAGCTTCAGTATCAGGAATACAGCTCCGGTGGAATATTCTCCAGACGCACCAGGGAAGGTGACAGGGCCGGGCTCGCTCTCGGAGGGGGTTATGCGTATATGATAGGGAAGCACTTCAATATTGAGTTCGGGGCGATGCTCTGGAGCGGGGTTGACTTTTTCACCTCTTACAGCTGTCCTGTATGCGGCAGCATTGAATCGTCAGGGCGGAAAGTGTTCGTATTGCCTTCAGATATAATTGTGGCCCTGAGTTATATTTTCTGATAGAGGGTACAAACGTATGGTATTTGACAAACATTACAGGCTATTCAGCGGACAGGTTCTGCTCTTGCTCATCTTCCTCCAGCTTTCATTGGTCACGATCCCCGGCTGTTCGGTGAAAGAGAGCAGGACCTTGTGTCCGTGTGCTCTGAGCCTGGTTTTCGGAGAGCGGGACACTGCGAGGTTGCGGGACGGGGTAGCCCTGCGCCTGTCCGTCAATGCGGAAAATGGAGCGGACGAGCATCTGGACAGCATAGTTGCCTTGTCAGGCGGCAGGACGACAAGTTTCCGTACGGCAAGGGGCAGGGCGGTGGCTTTGGCTGTCTGGCCTTCGGAAACGGTTGTATGCCCATCCGGTGAAGATGTGTGGATAAGGATTCCGGAAGGGGAGCAGTGCCCGGAGATCTGGACTGGAGCGGTGTCGGCCAGCACTTTGGGAGACAGGGCTGAAGCGGACATTCCGCTGCGCAGGAATTGCTGTGTCATAGGGATTTATTTCAATGGGGGAGGAACGTACAGCCTTGAGGTCAGGGGCAATGTCTGCGGGTATGGCAATGATGGACTTCCTGCCGAGGGGCCTTTCTCGGCTGTGGCGGTGGATGAACTTTCAGGTGGCGGGACAAGGTACTGCACTGTCCGTGTGCCGAGGCAGACAGACTGCTCCCTGTCACTGCAAATCGTCGGTGCGGATGGTAGCCGGCGGGTTTTTGCCATAGGTAATTACATAGAAGCCAGCGGGTATGACTGGGACTCGGATGACTTGAAGGACATAATGCTGGAGATTGACTATGCGGCGACTTCTGCTGTGTTCAGGATTGACAGATGGAGTGAGACGTTCCATTTCGAAACTGTGCTGTGAACAAATAGGGCATTAGCCGGGAATATATTAGATGAAGTGAGACACTCCAATTAGAAACTGTGCTGTGAACCGGAGGGAAAAGAAAAAGAGGGAACAAGTTTGCTAATTAAAAAACAATTTGTATCTTTGCATTCCTATCTGATGCGCGGGTGGCGAAATTGGTAGACGCGCTACTCTCAGGAGGTAGTGCCGTAACAGGCGTGGCAGTTCGACTCTGCTCCCGCGCACGCAAAAAGGCGACTCAAGTCTATTGACACGAGGCGCCTTTTTTGGTTCGATTCCGATGAGTTCTGGTATAATTGGCGTTATACCGTTTTGTCCACAAAACACCCCTATTTGGTGGACAAAATGCTCATTTTGATCAGTTTGTCCACCGAAAGGCCCCTTTTGGTGGATAAACTGTTCACAAAACTTCCAGTGTTGGCAAAATCCCGCCCTGTTTTTGCTCATTATGGAATATAACTGAAAACGATGATATTTATGATTCCATTTTTGACGAAGAACCTGGTGATGTCGCATAAATATTTGTTGATTGCATAAATATCGTTACCAGAATCGTCAACACCAATTAGAACCGGCTTGCCAGTAACATAATTGTCGAGTTTTGAAATCGGATCTCCGACCCTGACACCGCCTTCGATTGTGTCAATGAGAGCTGCGAAACGATTGTCAGTCAATGTGAAGTCAAGAAAGCATCCGTTAGCCTCAAAATGAAGAAAGCATTTCCCGTAAGAATAAACCTCTGTTAAGCCGTATTCCTCGTCACACTTGTAATACTTATCAGGTATTCCAAAAATGCTGACCACTCTTGCTGAATCTGCCTTTTGACCTATATGAAGTCCCTCAAGGTCAATCATAAGCGAATCCCCTTTCTCAAAGTACTCAAATTGAATATGATAATCATCCTCAATCACATTCTGCCCCAAAGCTGTCAGCGGCATCAACAAGGAAAAAACTGAAATAATGGCAAATAAATTCTTTCTCATAATGTTCAGTGTCAGTGGTTTATGTACTGGTTATGCTGGCGTGTAAGGGATGACGCCAGACAGTTGAGATTAAGGTATGGCTAAGAATAAAATGTATGTAATAATTCCATTCTGTACACAGAATCTTGTAATATCGCATAAATCTTTATTGATTGCATAAATATCGTTACCAGAATCGTCAACACCAATTAGAACCGGCTTGCCAGTAACATAATTGTCGAGTTTTGAAATCGGATCTCCGACCCTTACGCCACCCTCTATTGTGTCAATGAGAGCAGCATATTTATTATCGTTCAACCTGAAATTAATCAAACAGCCATTTGCCTCAAAGTGAAGCCACGATCCTCCATATTGAAAATCTTGCGATATCCCAAATTCAGTATCATAGGCATGATATCTGTCAGGCTTACCAAAAATGCTGACCACTTTTGCTGAATCCACCCACTCGCCGATATGAATCCCCTCAACATCAATCATCAAAGGTTCCTCGCCTTTCTCGAACAGGTCAAATTCAACGTGATAATCATCCTCAATCACATTCTGCCCCAAAGCTGTCAGCGGCAGCATCATAAAAATGATAAAAATAATCTTTCTCATAATGATAATTCTTTGGCTATTAATCTATAAAATCAGTTTCTTCTTAATTATCCGGGAATAGAGGTAACAAGTACTGAGACTCTGAGTCGCACTTGATTTTGGTTATTTTCGCTCCTAATACCTTTTTCATTTCCTCGTCCCAGTCAATTTTTCCGTTAATCAGGTTCTCGGGATTCTCAGGTACAAATACTCCATTTCTCTTCACACTGTATGTAAGATGCAGGTGCGGGCTTGGAACATTATATGCGTTACCGGTCCTGCCGGTATGGGCGATAATCTCCCCGCGGTATATCAGGTCACCAGGAGAGAATGGCTTTCCAGTCCTTGGATTAATCGCCACTGCATTTCCTTCTTCAAGATGGAAACAGCCAATACGAACTTCGTTTCCATCGATTATCCCGGTATAATAGATTCGATTCCCGCTTTTGTCTTTATCTCCTGAATATTGATCTGGATAATTACCATCATTTAGGAATGGTTGCTCAGTGACATACGGATATCCTATTTTCCCGTCGATCATCGCATAAACGTCGGTGCCCACTTCAGCATACAGGTCTATACCTCCGTGATTTTTCTTTTTCCCATTATTCCATCTTACCGGCCCGTATGTACCTCCTTTAAGTCCGGACGGTCCTCCGGTAGAGGCAATCTCCATATTTATCAACGGATTGAAGACCATTCTTCCTTTGTCAAGACAAGGACGGATTATTGAGGAGGAGTCTCTCATATCCCAGAAATATGCTGTGGAAACGATATCTTTATCCACAAAAAAACCGACATCCGCAGAATGTCCAAAAAAATCTCCAACCCATCTGTCAAAGAAAGTGAATTCATCTTCGGGTACCGCTTGACATTGGACATAGCGATTCTGGGAATAGCATTTTTTGATTGCACGTTGAGGAAAACATCCTTCAAGCATTACATAACCCAGTTTCGCTGTGGAAAGATTGATGACGTATTTTATTACTTCGTCGATGATAATGGAAGCTTGAATTTCTCCATAAATCTCTGTTGAATCCTTTTTTTCCGACTCTCGCCTTCCACCTCCAGTCGAGTTTTCTGAGCTGTCATCACCTGAGCTGGAGCCACCGCCACCACCTCCCAATGTGCCTCTGTCAGTATCAGGGGAAGGATTGTCACGTTCTATCTGGCTCTCTTCCTCTTTTGTGGGAATCGTGCCGATACAAATGCTGGCCGATATTGTGCCGCCATCGGCATTGATATCAGAACGGGTCGTGAATGAATCTGACATCATAAGGTATTGCCGTGGCACCACTATGTCAGTCATATTGTCAGAGCAGACAACTCCGTAAGTGATAGGATGATTTCCATAAAGATAGACATTCCTGAAGGAGCCGTCCAGATTGCTGTATATGACAATTCCATCGAAAGTGCTTTTGTCAATATAGCTGAAACTGTCCCGGCCGTATTTCCTGAGACATTCAGGAGTCGGGATGAATGTCGTTACTAACTTTTTGTTGTCTACATTATTTGCGTCCTGGATATCCACTAAAAACTTGATTGCCACTGTTCCAATGGAATCCGTGATTTCCGACAACAATTTATCGGACAGGGCGACCCCAGATGTCAAGTTTTCTTCTTCAATGAAAGGAATCTGTATGATATGGTAGTTTTTAAAGTCATAGTGCTGTGTACCATCTCTGTTCAGCAATGATTCCAAGGATACCATATCAGAAGCGTCAGATTTAGTCTTAGGATTTCTGAATTCTTTCAGGTCTGCGAAAAACGGATTGCTTTTGGAGACCAAGATGTTTTCGAATGAGACCTTGTCTGCCGGGACGTTGCTTATCTCAGGTTGATATAACAATGTCTTTGCACACGAGGTCGCAATAATCGAGAAACATATCAAGATGATTATATTCTTTCTCATAATGTTTAGTGTCAGTGGTTTATGTACTGGTTATGCTGGCGTGTAAGGGATGGCGACATACTTTGGGTGCGACGCCAGGCCTCAGGTGTGCTGCCAAGTCTCAGATGCGCTGCCGTGCAGCGGAGATACTGTGAGGCAGCTGGATTGGTGGATGGTCCGCCGGGACGGCGGGGCTTCAGAAACTGAAGCCCAGACCGACCGACAGAGTGTTTTTCATCGGGGAATCGCTTCCCGCTATGAGATAGGCGGCGTCAATCCTGATGCCGAGGAACTGGACACCTGCGCCGACAGATGCGAAAGACGCTCCCGGAGCCTTGTCCGAGGCATTGCAATAGCCTCCCCTGACAGACACAAGATTGTTGTACGTATAGGCTACACCGAACGACTCGGCAGCTCCGCCTTCAAAATAATAGTCCGCATTCACCGAGGCGAGGATGCCGTGCTTTTTCGCGAAAGTATGCCCGTAGGACACGCCTGCGGCTGCTGACGACGGAATGCTGAACGACGTCCCGTCAGAAGCCTTGACCTTGCCACCGACATTCCTTGCTCCGGCCGCAATCCTGAATCCGGCCAGTTTGGCCGTCAGAAGCACATCAGCGGCAAATGCATTGTACGAATCATCCTTGGATAATTTTTCGGAGGCATATTTCAGATTCACTCCGGCAGAAAGAAATTTGACAATCCTGTAGCTGAGGCCGACTCCGGCGACCATCTCGGACGGGCCGAAAGTCCCCGATTTGTCTCCGCTTTCAGAATAAACGTCATATTCGTCACCTTTGCCATACGAAATGCCGGCGGAGATGCCGAACTTCCCGAAACATCCGGCAGCTCCGAAATCAATGACCTTGGAAGCGGCTCCGTCAGGCTGCCAGGAAGAGAACGATGCGGCGACATCCAGCTTCTTGCCGGCGAAAGCCATCGCTGAAGGATTGCTGAACAGAGAATAAGCCGGGCTGTGTGATGTGGCCAGCGACGCGCCGCCCATCGACAGCGACACCGGGCCTGAGTTCCTTGAAAGGAAAGACAGGGCGGTGCTGTTCGGATTCACTTCCTGAGCTGCAGCAACACCGGCAAGAGAAACAGAGGCAATGACTGCCGCGAATTTGTATAATAGATTGCTCATCATATTCTTATCATCAAAGTTTAACAACAGTCATAGTATGCTCTTCGCCATCGGCCTCGACCTTCACAATATATCTTCCCGGCGCATTGTCCTTCATATTTATCACCATAGGCTCCGTGTAGCTGACATCATCGACAGCCTCGAAGACCTTGCTTCCTGATGACGAGAACACTGTCACTTTGGTCGAGCATTTCACACCGGTCGCTACATTCATCACTTCCCTTACCGGGTTTGGATAAATCCTTACCGGGTCAGCCGGGTCAGGCACGCCAACCTTGAAGCTGAGCGAGCAGGATTTTCCTTTTGCGTCCGATGCCTTTATTGTCACATCTGAAATGCCGTAGTCCAGGGTCGTTCCGTTGAGGATGTTCTCGGACGGATTCACGTGCACCACATTCCTGTTCGAAATCTGGATGGTGAATGTGAGCTTCTCCTCGTCCGGGTCCGTCACATATTCATTCATATCGATAGTGAACCTGTCTCCCGGCATCTCGAATACCATATCCTCGATTTCCTTAATCACAACAGGTGCCTGGTTCTCCAGAATGGTGTATTTAATCTCGTATGTGGACGAGTCCCACTTGTCCGATGCGGTAATCACTCCTGTATATGTTCCAGGATCAGCGGCGCTTCCTGTGATGGTCAGCTCGTAGAGTCCGGTGAGCGGATTCTTGGCCATCTCGTCCGCGCTTCCGCCGCTCTTGTACTTCACTGTGACCGTATGTCCGTCAGGGTCTGACACCGAGACAGGAATCACCATCACCTGATGTGCCTTGACTTTCAGTTCCCCTTCATTTTCAATGGAAATCACCGGAGGGTTGTTCTTCAATGTGCTGATTTCCTTGATTTCAGATATTGGCGAATAATTGCCTGAATAGTCATAAGCGATAATGCCGACGTAGTAGTTGCTCTCGAAATCAAGTTCCGTGAGTTCTCCGGAAATATCATCCCCGACTTTGGCTGTTCCGCTTTCAATGGCGCTGCAGGCCACTCCGTCAGGAAGAGGCTGCATCGAGCCGGTGAGAGTGTTCCTGTCTTTCGATGCCACCAGCAGAAATCCGTAGGCCTTCACGTCGTCTGCGTCCTTTGTCACTTTCCAGTCGAAGAAAAGAGTGTTCCCGGAAGCCCTCACCGTATAGGAGGACACTTTCTCCGGAGCTGTTGTGCTGCCGTATGTTATCGAGCCCAATGCATCCACGAGCGGACCTATTTTCGTGTTCGTATTCAGGACTTTGGTGTTCGCACCTTTCAGCAGCTTTTCTTTGAGCATTTCGTTTGTGAACCCCTGCTTTCCGAAATAAGATACTAACAGGGCGGCCACACCGCTGACGTGCGGGCAGGCCATCGAAGTGCCCTGCATCCATCCGTACTTGCTGTCCGGCAAAGTGCTGTAAACCTGTCCGTTGGCATAATTGGTATCTCCGCCCGGAGCGGCAATGTCAACGAAATCTCCGTAATTGGAATAATAGGCCCTGGTATAGTCCGGACCGATAGAACCGACAGCTATAATCGGCTCGTAGTCAGACGGAGGTCCGAACGGACGGGCGTCATTGCCTGCGGCGAAAATCACAACGCCTCCTTTCATCGGGCTGTCCGGTTTCTGGTTTCCGTTATTGTCGCAGCCTGCGTATTTGATGAAATAATCGACTGCGGCTTTCAGTGTCCCGTCTATATGGACATCTGCGAGATTATCTGGGTTCTCATCGTAATAGCCCCAGCTGTTCTGTGCAATTACGGCCCCGTTGTCCGCAGCCCATTTTATTGCCTCGGCCCCGCTGCCGCCTTTGTCTTTCGACGGATTGTCCGGGTCGGTCATAAATATCTGGGCGGAAAGAAGTTTGACTCCTTTGATGCCTTTTGCCGCATCTCCACCGGCCACACCGCTGACGCCTTTGCCGTTGTTGTTGATGGCTCCTACTGTACCGGCGACGTGGGTACCGTGATCGTGGGCCGCTACCTGTCCGTATGTGACGAAGTTGCGCCCTCCTGCGTATGCATCGGCAAGGTCTTCGTGGTTGAAGTCAATGCCGCCGTCCACTATGCCGACTATGACATTGCTGCTTCCTTTGGTGTAATTTTCCCACACGGGCACGACATTGATGTCAGCACCCTTGCTGTGTTTGGACGACAGTGTGCCATCATTGTAATAATGCCACTGGTTCGATGACTTCGGGTCGTTGAAATACATTGAGCTTGCCGTGCTCTTTATCCTCCTTACAGGGGATACGGTCTCAACTCCCGGCAACAGCTCGAACGCATCTGCGGCTTTTGTGACGGAAGTGTTTGACTTGTAGGTGATTCTGTACCATCTGTGCAGGCCTTCCGCTCTTGTCCTTTTCTCGTATTCTCCTGCGTAAGGGAATATACGGGTCATCGATATTATGCCGAGTTCATCGTACATCCCGGCGATGTCGGAGGAGGTGGATTTGGTCACAATGCCCCCGTTCTCCAGGTCAGCCTCTATGGCCTCGGCCATCTCGTCATTGAATTTGACCTCTATCACACCCTGTTCGAAAGCCTGCCTGTCAGACTTCTCAAAAAGTGTCTCCTGCTTCTCCACCGGATTCTCATCACGTGTGCAGGAAATGCTCATAACCAGAACTGCCGCTCCGGCCAAAAATAGTATGCGGTTCATAATGGTGATTGTTATTTGGCAATATAATCAATGAGACCGCACAATGAAGCCGGATCTCTCCACTTAATCTTATTGCTCTTGTAATAATTCTTCAGCGCATCTTTGTCAACACCTTCGAGCTCATCGATGTCTTTCTTGGTCGCGGGCACAGTCTTTCCGTTGAAAACAAGATAGTATTTCGTTATCAGAGGAAGAACCTTGCCGGATTCCTTGGCATTCTTGAGTTCCATATGGTTCATATTGGCCCTGCCTCCGATTCCCTCGAGTGAACTCAGGGCCATGGTGGCGTTTGAACTTGAAGACGAGCCGTATGCTCCTCCTGTCTCGTTGAGCTTCGCCATATCAATGATGCTTTCCACTGCGACCACCCCTTTTTCGGCCTTGCCTACGGTTTTCATCATCTTCCCTCCCGCATTGACATAGATGTCCGTTCCAATCTGGACGGATACAATATCCAATGTGGATGCCTGTTTCACCATTTCTCCTTCGATGAAGTGCAGTGTGCTTCCGTCAAGGCAGATGTTGTACTGTCCCGCCAGGGTTTTACCGGTGGTCATAACCAGCTTGCCCTGCGTGAAATCCGGATAGATGTACGGCCATGTCGTGGTAGGCTCGAATGACTGTGCCGCGGAATTGAATATCGTGGCGAGTAAAATTCCCGCAGTGATGGAGATAGTCTTCAGTGCTTTTTTCATTTCGTTATCTATTTAAACCTATTATGAGACTGACTGAAATGCCGTATGCTGAACGACATTCCAGCCAGCCTCAATATGGCTGAATTTCAATTATTTCAGTATTGCTGTACCGAGAGGGAATAATGATTTTGACTCAACGCTGTAGGCATTGACAGCCGCAACCGCTTCCTCTGGAGCCCTTTCGCCTGTATATGGAGAGTAAGCATTATACCATGTGACAGGGCTATAGTCTGTTGTGAATATAACGAGTCCGAAGTAGCCTGTGCTCTTGTAGGAGTCAATTGTAGGCACTGAGAATACAGCATCCGATTTGCTGATGCCGAGCTGTCCACCGCTTACAACACCGTTGCAGAATACCAGATAATACTCGGTTTCTCCGCTTGTCAATGTTCCGACAACCTGCAGTGAAGGTATTGAAATCGTGCCTCCTACAGGGTCAAATGTGGCGTAAAGAGGATAATCAAGCTCCAGTCCGGCGAAAGATGTGAACATGATGTTCCCGTTTTCAGGATCATCGCTTGCTACAATTGTGTCAACGCCGGTGAATTCTGCTCCGTTAAATGCGGATGCGAAAGCTGCATTGAAACTTCCGAGGATTGCGTCCTCCTCATATCCATAGGAGTAAATCAGCTCAGAGCTCCACTCCTCGTTGAGGTTGCCATAGTAGTCTTCAAATACCTCAGCAGGAACATGAACAGTTATCTCTGCTCCGCGCTCAGGCTCTTCAGGAAGGAAGAACGCTAACATTCCGATGCTGGAGATATATGCGAAATCAACATTTCTAGTAAGAGTGTATGTCGTGGTCTTTGATCCGATTGTGCAGATGATCTCAGGCTGCGGGTCTTTGTATGTATAGCCGTATCCGAGCTCTGATCCGAATTCTACGAGAATAGGGCTCTCCCAGTCGGTTAAAAACTCGTCGGCGCATTCACCAAGCGAGAATGGAACTGCATCTCTCTGTCCGCGAACACCTTCTCCGGAGACAGTGTAAGTCTTGCCGTCAAGCAGCAAGGACGATTCCACAGCTGCACAAGGATTGCCTGCCAGGTCGGTGAATGACCCTGCAGCGATGTCAACAGCGAAGTATGCACCCGCAGGAACATCGTCGAAGTGGATTGAAACCGTGTTTGCGCTCACTTTGTCAACGATTGCCTTTACAGAGCCTTCCGGCGTTCCTGCCGTAAATGCCACGCTGTTGAGGGCATAATATTTCACTGTGATGTCCGGTGTGCCGGCTTTGACAGCCTCGGAATAGGTGAGGACAACCACTGAGTCGGCTGCTGAGAAACTTGCCAGTGCCGGAACACCGCCGTCAGTTGTCTTGAATGTGGCTGTAACCACTTCTGAGGCGATGCCTGTCGTGCTGGCAGCTACTGCGTAAACTGTGTAATAAGCGTTAGGTGAGAGGTTTCCGACAGTAAGCTGTGCGGAATTCTTTTCAGCATAGCTGATAGTGCCCTGCGCCACTCCTTTGTATTTTACGGAAAGAACCTGTGACGGGTCAACCTCGTCTGCCTCTCCTGCCGCAACAAGATATGAGTAGTAAGAAGACTCTCCTTTCGGTGCGAGGGTGAATGTCACGGACTCGTCAGTGACACCGTTCACTGTGACGTCGATGCCTTTAGACGGCACCGGCACTGTGGACTCCTGGTCAGGGCCGTAAAGTTCACAGCCCGCAGCGAGCGCCACGATTGATATATATGCAAGAATCTTTTTCATATTCTCAATAATTAGTCTTTAGTAAATGTAACACCTGGGAGTATTCCAGTCATCCAGCCTGCGATTGAACCGCTCGAAACTGAAACGGCGAGGAAACCATAACCCCACTCTTCGTCATCAAGAGCCCAGCCTTTATCGGTCTTCACGAGTGCGTGATTTCCTTCCGGCGAATAATACAATTTTCCATTCTCCGGTTTGAATCCAGCGAACAGTGTGTTGTAAGTAGAGCTATATGCGCTTTTCTGTCCAAGAGGAATGAGAATCTCGGTATGGTCTTCATTGACGTTACCATAAACAGCCGGGAAGCCCGGGGCGATATTCTTGATCCATACAACGCTTACATCTGAAGCATCTTTCTCGAATACGACTTTCCAGGAGATATCACGATCCCAGTACTCCTCGCCGTCTGCAGAGTATGTGCCCAGGAGGTCTGCGAGAGGGTGGTCGAGGTCACAGATGGTGACTGTGCAGGTGGAGTCAGCTCCGATATTGATGCCGTTGGCGTTCAGAAGCTTGATGGAGAATGAGAGGTCTCCTGTATATTGTCCTTCAAGATTCAGAATGTCAATATCGATTGTTGCTGATCGCTGTGTTCCGTCGAAGGAAACCACTGCTGATTCATCGCGCAGATTGAAGTTTACTCCGCTTTTGGCCGTTCCGTCAATGACTTCATATACGATATTTGTCTTGACCGGATCAATTGATGCGATTGTCAAAGGCAGGCTTATGGAACCGCCATTCTCGTCGATTGACACGGAAACTGCATCGAAAGCCGCAAATGAGTCTGCCGGATTGAATTCCGGAAGCGTGTTCGGGTTGCAGGCCGCAATGGCCAGCACTGCCGCTCCGGCAATATATTTCATTGTTCTTTTCATCTTGTTTTCCTCCTTAGTTTATTTGCCATAGCCAGGATTGTGGGTAAGGTTAGGGTTCACGATGTATTCGCGGCTCGGAATAGGCATTGCCCATCTGTAGTCGCCGGCCTGTACTGACCTGCCTTTCTCGTCACCTATGAAGTCCGTCCTGGTCATATCACGGCCTGTTCTTCCAAGGTCGAACCAGAGATGCGCTTCCCAGGCGAGCTCTTTCCTGCGCTCTTCATAAACGCCTGATTTGGTGGCCGGCTGGGCGGTGGCATTCCTGTTCTCAGCTATTTTCTCAAGGTCTGCAACTGCTGATACACCGGCAACAGAAGCTCCGTTGATGATGGCCTCTGCACGGTTCAGATACATTTCTGAAAGCCTGAACAGAATGACATTGTTTACGTCCGGTTTGCCGAGACCCTTTCCTGCGTATTTGGCTGTCCATACCACACCCGGATCATTCTTCTCATCGGTCTGGAACAAGGTTCCACGGACGTCTGAATCCTCGTATGAATCATACAGGTCAGCTGCCGCACCGGCATCACCATATCCATTAGGGCCAGTCATAGGGCTGATTCCGTCGTGGTAGCCGTCATAGCTGTTGGTCTTGATTCCGTAAACCTCGAAAATCACCTCTCCGCCTTTGCGGGTGTCTTCGCAGTAGCATGCTGCATTCTTGACTTCGTCCGCTGTCCAGAGCACATATTTCTTGCTGTCAATAACCTTGGTGGCATAGTCGGCAGCATTCTGCCAGTCGCCTTTGTAGAGATATACGCGGCTCAGCATTGCCCTGATTACATTGATGTTGACAACAGCCCTGTCGTCTGTGACGCCAGATCTTTCATAAGAAGGGTCGATTATGCTCTCGGCCTCGGTAAGGTCTGCTATAATCTGCTCATAAACCTTTGCCACGGTCTCCCTTGCAGGCTTGCCCTGAGGGTCAGTGTGGAGAACTACAGGGACACCGTCGTGTGAAGCGTCGGCTGTGTAGCAGTATGGCTGTGCATAAGTCCTTACCAGGTCGAAATGTGAAAGAGCCCTGAGGAAAAGGCACTCAGCCTTCAGGTTGTTCTTGTCCTGCTCGTCCGCAACAATGTTCGGGAGAGCGTCGATTGCGTTGTTGACAGCTGAAATCACGTAGTATGCGTAACCCCAGAGACCTGAGGTGCTGTTCTCGGAATAGTTGATGTTGTAGGCGTCTTTCAGACGGCCGGTGTCGTGAGCGGAGCCGATGTACTTCTTGCCATTGGAGGTCTTCATCTCGTTGAGGGTGATGAATCCGGCTCCATACCAGGTGGTAGATGCAAGTGGCGAATATGCTCCGGCAACAGCTTTGTTCACTCCGGTATATGTGGAGAGTACAAGCTCGTTGCTCTCGGAAAGAATAGGCTCCTCGACAAGGAACTCTTTACATCCCGTGAGAGACGCAAGCGCAAGTGCTGTTATAAAAATATATTTCTTCATAATTTTCAAATGTTTAGAATGACAACTCTATACCACCGACGAAGGATTTGGTGAGTGGGTATGTACCAGCTGTGTAGCCTGTGACACCCATCTCAGGATCCCAGTAGTTCACATCGTTGAAGCAATACAGGTTCAGTCCGCTGACATAGAATCTGAGGCCTTTCAGGTGAATTTTCTTGAGAGCCTTGTCCTGAAGTGAGTAGGAAACGGTGACATCCTTGATTCTGACATAGTCAGCATTCTGGAGCCATCTGTCGCTGAGCGCCTCTGCACTTCCAACATTCTGTCCTGCAACCGGTTTAGGCTGGCAGCCTGTGTCGCCTGGCTTTTTCCAGTAGTTGTTGGAAGAAGCCATCTGGTTCATCATCATCTCTGAGCCGTCGCTGTTCAGGTAAGACCACTCGTTCACGAGGAACATCTTGCTGCCTGCCTTGAACTCGAAGAAAATGCTTGCGGCAAGACCTTTCCAGGAGAAAGAGGTGTTGAATCCTCCGAGAACCTTAGGCTCAGGAGACCCGCAGTAGTATTTTCTCGCATCAGAAGCATTGTTTGTGAGGGCACCGCTTTCAGTCACGTAGAGAGCCTCTCCGTTGGTAGGGTTGACTCCGTAGTAATCAGTGAGATAGAAAGTGTACATTGATTTGCCCACAACGTGGTGTATCGCACTTGTGTATTCAATCTTCTCGTCACCTGCAAGGTCAAGAATCTTTGTCTTGTTGTGTGAGATGTTGAATCCTACGTTCCAGTAGAAGTCTTTTGTGGCGATGATGTCTCCGTCAATCTGCAACTCGACACCGCTGTTCTTCATTGAGCCGGTGTTCATGAAGTTGCTGCTGAAGCCGGTTGTCTGGGGAACTTTCTTCGAGAGAAGCATATCGTTGGTCTTTCTGCTGTACACATCGATGCTTCCCCTGAGTCTCTGGAAGAATCCGAAGTCAAGACCTACGTTCCAGGTCGCGTTCTTCTCCCAGGAAAGATAAGGGTTGGAAGGCTGTGAAGGGAGCATTCCGACGGTTCCGTTGTAGTTGCTGGTTGAGTAAACACCGTATGCCTTGTATGCGGAAATACCGTTGTTTCCGTTCACACCGTAGCTTGCGCGGATCTTGAGGATGTCAAGAGGCTTGAATGAAGAGAGCCATTTCTCCCTGCTCATGTTCCAGGAAGCTGATGCTGACCAGAAGAATCCCCATTTGTTCTCCTCTCCGAAGAGCGAGCTGCCGTCCTCGCGGGCAGTGAGCTGGAGGAAGTAACGGTTGTCATAATTATAGTCAATGATTCCGAAGAATGAGAGCATTGTGTCCCTTGAGAATCCCTGCTCAGACTGTGTCTTGGCCTGGTCGGCTGTTCCGATGTAAGGAATCTCCGGATCAACGCCAGGTGCATATGTATAGACGTATTCGTAACGGTATCTGTTGGCCTCCTGTCCAATGAGAGCCCTGAACGAATGCGCATTTCCGAATACATTCGAGTAGTTGATTGTATTGGAGGTGGTCAGGTTGGAAATCTCATTGTTTATAGTCTGGAGAGTTCCGGTGCCGCCCTGTGACGGATGTGACTGAGGCGCCCAATACCTTCTGTCCTTCGTGATGGCAATCTCGGCGGAGTTCTTGGTCTCGATGACGAGATTCTTCACAGGCTCCCATTTGAGATACATTGTGCCGTTGAACCTGTATGTTTTTGACCACTGGTCATCATACTTGGCGGTAGCGCGCGGGTTCTGGTTCGAGTTTGAAGGGATGCTGGTGTTGAAATCGCCGTTCTCATCGTATTTATTGATCCAAGGAAGCAGGGTGAGACCTGCCCACGCTGGGTTGGCATAATAAAGCGACTGCATCGGCACGTCGTTCTGGTCGGTGTAAGCGGCATTGATGCGCACACCGGTTGTGAACTTCTTGCTGAGCTTGTAGTCTGCGTTGAGACGTGCCTGGAATTTTGAATAATCAACTCCGTAGAACACACCCTCGTTCTTGTGATAAGAGAGGGATGAATAATATGTTCCCTTGCTGTTTCCGCCTCTTGCGCTGATCTCGTATTCCTGGAGCTGGCCGAGTTTTGTGAAGTGGTCCATCCAGTTGGTGAGCTCGCCGTCAAGAAGAGAAAGAGGCCTGTAGTAAGTGCAGGTAGGATCGTCCGGATCCATTCCGGCGTTGCGTACAGCATCTCTCTGATAGGTAAGGAGTTCCTCACCGGTCATCATTCTGAACCCGCTGTCGCTCTGGAGCCAGGATACACCGTATTTCACTCTGGCGTCGAACTGTGCTTTTCCCTCTTTACCGCTCTTTGTGGTGACGAGGATGACACCGTTGGCCGCTCTTGAACCGTAAACGGCTGCCGCTGCGGCGTCCTTGAGGACGGTGATGCTCTCGATGTCGTTAGGGTTTATGGTGGCGATGGAGGTTGACTGGTTGGTCATCTCTGATGTTCCGCCTGATACAATCGGAATACCGTCCACAACCCAGAGAGGGGCGTTGCTGGCATTGATTGAGGAAGTTCCCCTGACGCGGATCTGCGAAGATGCTCCAGGCTGTCCGCTGTTGGCGGTAATCTGGACGCCGGCGAGTTTTCCGGAAAGCATCTTGTCAACTGAGGTCACAGGTGCGGATGCGAGCTGTGTGCCGCTGACTGAAGACACGGAACCGGTGATGGCCTCGCGTTTCTGTGTACCATAGGCGACGATGACAACATCGTCAAGCGCTGTGGCGTCAATTTCGAGTTTGCAGTCAACGATAGAACGTCCGTTGACAGGTACATCTGTTGTCCGGTAACCGACAAAACTGAAAGAAAGAACCGCTTTCTCTCTTGATGGCACCACAATGCTGTAGGCGCCGTCCGGACCTGCTGATACTCCGACCATTGAGTCTTTGAGCCTTACCGATGCAAATGGGATAGGTTCTCCATTCGTGGCATCGGTTATGACTCCAGTCACTTCCTGATTCTGAGCGGAAGCGACCGCTCCTGTTAGGAGCAAAGCCATAGCCGTGAAAAGAAGATAAATCTTTTTCATAAGCATTTACTTTAGTTTAACATATTATCTGTATTTTTACAATCCGCGTATAAAGCCTTCGGGTGCACTTTTAAAGGGGCGTTTTATTGACGCTGATTGCCACAAAGGTCGGAAATAGAATTCTAAATTGCAACTATTTGTGAATAACTGACTTTTGGAGACTTTGAGAATTTTAACGATTCAATCCGCAAAAAAATGTTCAAAAAATAGCCATTAAAATTATAAAATGTAATAGATAAATCGAATATTCTGTCAAAATCAATATTTTAGAATAATGCATTTCTATGCAATTTTGTTCTAATTATCCCGATTGAAACGTTAAAACAATCTTCCGTACCGCTGAATAAAAGACTTATTATTATGCACAGAAGCGGATAAACTTGACATTAATCAATGATAATCCGTAAGTAACGTGTCAATGTGTTCCTGTGAATTCCGTATTTTTTGGCGATTCTCGTCACGGGAACATTGTTTTCCAGCGCAGCGCGGATTTGTTCAATATCATTCCTGACCTTGTTGAATTTCTCGGTAGGTCCTGCCGGACGTCCAAGTTTCACCCCTTCCTGGCGCTTTGCGGCGAGTGCCTCCCTGGTCCTCTGGGAAATGAGATTGCGCTCGATTTCAGCCGCCAGGGCGAAAGCGAAGGCGATGATTTTGGAATTTATATTGTCCGAAAGCTCGAAATGGTCCTTGATTGTATAGATGCGGATTCCTTTTGCCGCGCAGTCGTTCAATATGGACATAATCATCAGCATATTTCTTCCGAGACGCGATATTTCCGTGCAGATGATGCAGTCCTCCCTGCCCATTCTGCGGATGATGTGGCCAAGGGCTCTTTTCTTGTAATTGACCGTGCCGGAGACCGACTCCGAGACCCACTTGTCGATGGATATTTCCCTGCTTGCGCACCACTTTTTAATCTCGAATTCCTGACTCGAATAATTCTGTAATTCTGTGCTGACCCTGATATAGGCATAGTTCATAATTAATGTAGTTTTTTATAGGTTGAAGCCACAATTGTTCTGCCATTTTTGGCGCATATATGCCCTGTTTTTCTCTGTAAACGACCTCAAAAACGCCCGTTTTTCAGTGCTTGATTCTGATGTAAATATATGATTATCAATAATATGTTAAACTAATGCACTCGCTTATGAAAAAGATTTGTCTTCTTTTCACAGTGTTTGCGGCACTGCTGGTAGGATCAGTGGCTTCGGCCCAGAATATCACAGTGACCGGAAAGGTGTCCGACGCTTCTGACGGCAGTCCAATACCGTTCGCGTCGGTTTATATCAAGGGCACGCATACCGGTGTCAGCACCGATGCGGACGGCCATTACAGCATCTCCGTTCCTATCGGGGAAACGCTCGTGTTTTCATTCATCGGGTTCAAAACAGTGGAGACCCAGGTAGACTCAGGAACACGTCTGAATATCGTGCTTGAACCGGACAGCGAATACCTCGACGAGACCATCGTGGTCGCTTTCGGAACGACCACCAAGGAGGCTTTCACAGGCTCGGCTTCAGTCGTCAAATCCGAGGACCTGGCCAAACGCCAGACCACCAATGTGACCAACGCACTCATCGGTTCGGTTCCTGGTCTCCAGGTCAGGGGTAACAGCGGAGCTCCGGGATCTTCCGGCGGAAGCATCAACATCCGAGGCATCGGCTCCATGTACGCCGGCACCAGCCCTCTGGTCATTGTTGACGGATCTCCTTATCCTGCAAGCCTTTCCAATATTCCTCAGTCCGATATCGAGTCAATCACTGTCCTCAAGGACGCCGCTTCAGCAGCTCTTTACGGAGCCCGCGGAGCATCCGGCGTGATTCTCGTTACCACCAAGAAAGGCCGCGCAAACAACGCGACTATCAATGTGGATATGAAATGGGGTGTAAACTCCAAGGCAACTCCGGAGTACGACATCATCAAGGATCCGGGCCAGTACTACGAGGCATACTACGCCCAGCTTTACAATTATTACTATTATGGACAGGGACAGGATGCCGTGTCCGCAGATCAGAAAGCCAATGACAGGATGCTGCAGGATCTCCAGTACAATGTCTTCACTTACCCTGAGGGGGAGAACCTTATTATCAACGGCAAACTCAATCCAAACGCCACTCCTGGAAGAAAGGTTTCATATAACGGGGAAGATCTCTGGATGCAGTCTGATGACTGGTATGACGCTGCTTACAAAAACAGCCTCAGGCAGGAATACACCATCAGCTTGAACGGAAACACCGACAAGGTGAACTACTATATGAGTGTCGGTTACCTCAATGAGGACGGTATCGTGGATTATTCAAGCTACGAGAGGGTTTCCGCAAGGCTCAAGGCTGACTACCAGGCCCGCAAGTGGCTGAAAGTC
Source organism: Candidatus Cryptobacteroides sp. (assembly GCA_051870055.1). Classification (GTDB taxonomy): domain Bacteria; phylum Bacteroidota; class Bacteroidia; order Bacteroidales; family UBA932; genus Cryptobacteroides. The sequence goes on along the minus strand of JBJEBM010000050.1, from coordinate 39,097 downwards.
GGCGCGAACATCGGATTCACCAGCTCGAAGCAGAACCTTAACTACGGAGCCGGCACCAGCCTCAGCTCAACCAACCTGTTCAATTTCGTTTCCGGCATGGCCCCGATATATCCGATATATGTGAGGACTATTGACGAGAACGGCAATATCGCAATCAGGACCGACAGTTACGGCAATCCGGCCTATGACTATGGTATCGCAGCCACCAACTACGGTGTAACCCGTCCGTTCCTCGCACAAGGCAACCCGTTGGGCAGCAACAGGTACAATGACTACACATCAGGCGGAAACCAGCTCAACGGCAACTTCACCGCCGAGGTGAAATTCACCGACTGGCTCAAGGCCGATGTCTCCAGTACAATAATCTGGGGCAATACCAATGTGTCCGACTACGGCAATATGCTCTATGGCCCGTCAGCCGCATCCAACGGTTACATCACCAAGAGCAACTCCCAGAATTTCCGCACCAACAATGTGCAGACTCTCACATATTTCGATTCATTCGGCAAGCACAATGTCAATGTGATGGCCGGCCACGAGTATTACAACTCCACAGCCAAGGGTCTCAGTGCCGATGCTTACGGAATGTTCTCCGATGAGATTCAGGAAATCTCTGCCGCAGCAACCAAATCAGACGCAAGTTCTTCAAGCTCAAGATACAATGTGGAGGGATACTTCCTCAGCGGACAGTATGACTATGCCCAGAAATATTATCTTTCAGCTTCTTACCGCCGTGACGCATCATCTTATTTCGCTCCGGCCCACAGATGGGGAAACTTCTGGTCGGTGGGTGCCGCCTGGATTCTCTCCAAGGAGAAATGGCTCTCCGGAGCTGCCGGATGGCTTGATATATTGAAAATCAAGGCCTCCATCGGACAGCAGGGAAACGACAGCATCGGTTCATACAACTATGTTGACCTTTACTCTCTTGTGAAGTCTTCCGACAACTCCATGTCAGTGTCGTTCTCTTCTCTCGGAAACGAGAACATCACCTGGGAGACCACGACCAACTACAATATCGGAGCCGAGTTCAGCTTCTTCAAAGGCAGACTCAGCGGTACCCTCGACGTCTATACAAAGAAGACCACAGACCTTCTTTTCTGGCTCTCCACTCCTGAGTCTCTCGGTGTGCGCGGAATGTACGGAAATATGGGTGACATCCGCAACAACGGTGTCGAGCTCGTGCTCAACGCCGCATTGGTAAGAAGCAGACTCGTTGACTGGACTGTCACAGGCAACATCTCCCACAACAAGACCAAGATTCTCTCTCTGCCTGCTTCGAAAATCACGGACAACGGCGGATTCCAGGAGTCTTCCGGCAATGTTACGATGTGGTACCGCGAGGGAGGCCCTCTGTACAATTACTATGCTGCCTGCTACGCAGGAGTCGATGAGCTCGGACAGGCAATGTTCTACGTTGACACTCAGGATGCCAGCGGCAATATAATAGAGAAGGGCGGCACAACCTACAATTTCAACGAGGCCACCAAATATGAGCACGGAACACTTCTTCCTGCAGCATTCGGAGGTTTCGGAACGACTTTGAGAATTGGTGGATTTGACCTCTCAGTCACATTCGACTACCAGCTTGGAGGCAAGGTATATGACTTCCGCTACCAGTCCCTCATCGGCCCGGCCGAGAATGCTTCCGGAGCAGGTTCGGCCATCCACAAAGACTGGATCAAATCCTGGAGCCCGGACAATACCGGCAGCGATATGCCGAGGTGGCAGTATGGTGACCAGTACGGAGCCGCATCCAGCGACAGGTTCCTCACCAGCGCAAGCTACCTTGATTTCCAGTCATTTGCAGTTGGTTACACCCTTCCTGAGACTTTGTTCAGGAACAAGCTCAAGGCGAGAGTATATGTTGCAGGAGAGAATCTCTGCTTCTGGTCAGCCCGCAAAGGTCTCGATCCGAGGTACGCTTATTCAGGAACATCTTCATCAGGTATCAACAGTTATTCTCCTATAAGGACAATTTCAGGCGGTATTCAGTTCACTTTCTAATTTGATGACGACAATGAAAACAATAACAAAAATTCTGGCATTCGCCGCGGTAGTGATTCTGTCTGCAGGATGTATCAAGGAGACTTTCCCGCAGTCAAGCTATGTCACAACGGATCAGGCCGCATCCGCCCCTAATTCATTCGGCAATTTCGTCGATGCCTGCACCATTCTCACCGGACAGTTCTCCTACAGTGGAAGCAGCAATTATCCGTGGGACTTCGGTTATCCTTCGTTCTTCCTCCAGAGGGATGTCATGGGCCAGGACATCGCCTGCGAGAGCTCCAGCTCTGAATGGTACACCACATGGTACACCTGCGGAACCGGTCTCGGACCACAGTATGCTGTCTGCCAGCTCCCTTGGACATATTATTATTCCTGGATTGACAATTGCAACAAGGTCATCTCCCTTGCCGGAGAGGAGCCGTCAGACCTTCACAAGTCCGGCGCCGGAATCGCATATGCGATGAGGGCTATGTTCTATATGGACATCGCAAGGATGTACGGCAAGACGTACAAGAACAATGAGGACGCCCCTACTGTTCCTATCGTCACGGAGAAAACCACTCTTGAGCAGGCTACAGCCAATCCTCGCGCCACAAACAAGGATATGTGGGATTTCATCATCTCCGACCTTGAGAAAGCCGAGGTATATCTCGACGGGTACAAGAGGACCAGCAATATGACTCCTGACCTGAGCGTTGTATATGGTTTGAAAGCCAGGGCTTATCTGACAATGGAGGACTGGCCTAACGCCGAGAAATACGCAAAACTCGCTCAGGAGGGCTACACCCCTCTCACAGCCGAGCAGTACACTGACAAGGAGACCGCATTCAACTCTGCGACAAGCACGAACGCCTGGATTTTCGCTACCGGCAACAAACCGGACGACCCGAACATTCTCAACAATGACGGTGACTCCAGCTGGGCTTCCCAGATGACTCTGGAAACCAGTTCAGGAATGGGCTACGCCGCCAACTACGGCACTCCTAAACGCATTGACGCTCATCTCTATGCGACTATACCGGAGACTGACTGCAGGAAGAAATGCTATATCGACCCGGCTCTTGACGAAATCGCCTCATACGCGGAGCTCGTGGCTGCCCTTGAAGAGTACTCGGATTATCCTGAGAACCTTATCGGCACTGCCATGGCCACAGCGAGCAAAAATATCGGCTGCCTTTCTCTGAAATTCAGGGAGGCAGGCGGAGATGCCGGAAAAATCAACCAGTATGTCGGCTTCTGCGTTGACATCCCGCTCATGAGAGTGGAGGAAATGATGCTCATCGAGGCCGAGGCCGCCGGAATGCAGGACGAGGCAAGGGGAAAGACTCTTCTGGCCAACTTTGCAAAACTCCGTGACCCGCAGTGGACTTATGACTCAATGACTTCATTCCGCGACCAGGTATGGTGGCAGAGGAGAGTCGAGCTTTGGGGCGAGGGATTCGCGACATTTGACATCAAGCGTCTCAACAAGGGCATCACCAGGAGCTACGCCGGGACCAACCATCCGGAAGGATACAGGTGGAACACCAACGAGCCTCCTCAGTGGATGGATCTGTGCATCGTGCAGACCGAGACCAACTACAACACCGCCTGCACGAACAACCCTACACCGATTGCCCCGACATCGGATTCGCCTGAATTCCAGTGGTAGTTTTAAACATATTGAATGCTAAATATTTGACAATATGAAACTGAACATCAAAATATCAATATTGATGGCTGTGTCCGCAATGCTGGCGCTTGTCTCCTGCACCGCAGACGAGAAGGACATCCCTACAAAAGACTCCTCGCCGGCAGTCACTGTATATACATACGGGCCTGGCGATGACTACAATGAGGACAATGACATCCGTGTCCGACTTGTTGCAAACGATGCGACCTCCGAGGTCTATTATCTTGCCCAGCCTGCCGAGCAGGCCGATGCCTACAGGGAGGCCAACGGGGAGGAGGCATATTTTGAATATGTCGTGAAGAACGGAACAAAAGCCGAACTCGGCAATGGCGACCCTGACTTCACCCTGACAGACCTCTATGGCCTTTATGACATCACCGCCGTTGCTGTCGGGAAAGGCAAGACATCAGGCGGCCTCGCTGAATTCTTCGGACTCAGCTGGGAACCTTACAAAAAAGGTGTGTATTATTTTTCAGTTCTTGCCTCCAAAGTTGGTCTCCAGTCTGCCGAGACAGAACTTCAGAAATGTACATCTGACGAGACCCTCTACCGTTTCACCAATCTGTTCGGCCCGGGCAAGAATATGAAAATCAATCTTCTTCCTGATTATACATATGAAGATGACGGAACATATACATTTTTCCGTATCGCCCCTCAGAGGACAGGCCTGACTTATGGCAATTATGGAGAGATTTCTGTCCGCGATATCGGCTACTGGCAGAACAATGACGCCTTTATCACTGATGGCGGATATGAAAGCGCAATGCACGAAAGCGGCTACTGCTATATCTGCGCCCAGTATTACGTTTCAGTTGGAAGCATTGGATTCAATTGGGACGAATTCTATCCTGAAGAGTAGTTCAACCTGCTCATAAAACATATCTGACAACATCGCTTGATTATGTGACGGCCGGGAAGCTGAATGACTTTCCGGCCGTCACTTTTTGCCGGCATTTACATACTGCCATATTGTCAAAAATCCCGCGTATAACGCATAAAACGCCCCTTTAAAAGTGCACCCGGAGGCCACATTGCTGAAGGCTTTATACGCAGATTGTAAAAATACAGATAATATGTTAAACTAAAGTAAATGCTTATGAAAAAGATTTGTCTTCTTTTCACGGCTATTCTGATGCTTGGAGTATCTTCTGCATTTGCACAGAGCTTCATGGTGACCGGAAAGGTGACGGACGCATCCTCTGGCGAGGGGATCCCGTTCGCATCAGTAGTAGTCAAAGGCTCCAACGTTGGAGTGAATACCGATGAAAACGGCGCGTATTCAATCAAGGCATCTGAGAAAGACGTTCTCGTCTTCTCTTTCGTGGGATACAATGCTTACGAAGTAAGTGTCAACGGAAGAGCGAAAATCAATGTTTCTCTCGAAAGCGAATCGCTTGATGAGGTCGTGATGGTCGCTTACGGCTCAGCGAAGAAATCATCATTCACCGGCTCGGCAGCTTCTGTCAAGAGCGAGTCCCTCAGCAAGAGGACGGTTGCCAATGTCACAAAAGCCATTGAGGGACTTGTTCCAGGTGTGACTGCGACAGCCGGTTCAGGACAGCCTGGTTCGGGATCATCCATCCAGATTCGAGGCTACGGCTCTATCAATGCTTCGTCTTCTCCTCTCTATGTAGTGGACGGTATCCCGTATGACGGAAGCATTTCTGCCATCAACCCGAGTGATATCGAGTCCCTTACCGTTCTCAAAGACGCCGCCGCTGCCGCCCTTTACGGTTCCCGTGGTGCGAACGGAGTCGTTATGATTCAGACAAAGCGCGGGCAGTCCGGTTATTCCAACTTCAACTTCAAGGGCACCTGGGGATTCTCCTCAAGGGCATATAAACCTTACGATACAGTCAATCAGAGAGAGTTTGTGGAACTCACATATGAGGCGCTCCGCAATAAATATATGATTGACAATGGGTATTCACTTGAGACTGCTTCTGCCCTTGCTAACAGCGAACTCGGGGCTTCTCTCGGTGGTGAGCAGTACAATCCGTTCAAGAATTACACTTGGGACACGCTCATTGATCCGGCAACAGGCAAAGTCAGGGAGGACGCAGTGTCAGCCTACGATGAGAGATGGCTTGACGAGATGACACATAACAATGCTCTACGTCAGGAATATGTCTTCAGCGCCAATGGTGGAAATGACAAGACTAAGTATGCTATGTCATTCGGCTACCTTGATGAGGATGGTATTCTCATAACCACCAAGTTCAGGCGTTATTCTTTCAGGGCTAATGTCGATCAGAAAGTGACCAGCTGGATAAATGCTGGAGTCAGCACTTCCTATGCGTACACCAAATCCAATATGGAACTGACCAGCTCAGGATCATACACCAGCAATGCCTGGTACACGGCTCAGTTTATGGCTCCTATCTATCCTGTGTATCTCAAAGACGAGAACGGACAGAACGCAGGTGGATATGACTACGGCCTGACCCGTCCTAAGGCTTCCAATTTCAATAATATTGGTGACCTTTATGACAACAAGAACGCTGTCCTCAGGGACAATACAAGCGCAAGGGCGTATGCCACACTCGGCGGAGACGATCCTGTGATGGGAATTTTCAAAGGACTTGAGCTGACTACCAATGTAGGTATTGATATCAGCAATGCGAGATCATCCACATATTACAACCCTTATCACGGTGATGGGGCATCCACTAACGGAAGTGTGGATAAAGAGTCAGGTCGGACAATGTCTCTTACCTGGAACCAGATTCTCAAATATGACAGGACATTCGCTGACAAGCACCACGTGCTCGCACAGCTTGGCCACGAGTACTACAACTATGAGTATCAGTACCTTCAGGCTGACAGAACTAATGTATATCCTGGCATTGATGAACTTGCTCCTGCAACAAACGTTACTGGCAACAACTCGTACAAATACCAGTATCGCATTGAGTCTTATTTTGGGCGTCTCGCTTATGACTTCTCTGACAAGTATTATTTCGAGGGCACCTGGCGTACGGATGGTTCCTCAAGATTCCACAAAGATTACCGTTGGGGTCAGTTCTGGTCACTTGGTGCATCCTGGAGACTTTCAGAAGAGAACTTCATGAAGAATGCGGACTGGGTGGACAATATGACACTCCGTCTCTCTTACGGACAGCTTGGTAACGACGGACTCGACACATACTATGCCTGGCAGTCATTCTATGACCTTACCTGGGCAAATGCGACAAACCCTGGAGCTATTGTGAACTCTCTTGAGAACACAGAGGTCTCTTGGGAGAAAAAGAACACCTGGAATGTGGGTATCGAAGCCACATTGTTCCATAGATTCCTTAATCTGTCATTGGAGTACTACCATTCCAAGACAACCGATATGCTCTTGAGCTACCCGCTCCCTCTTTCAACAGGATTCTCCGGTTACAATGCCAACGTTGGATCTCTCCAGAATCAGGGATTCGAGGCAAGTTTCAGATTCAACTGGGTGAACAAGGGCAAATTTGCAGCCAGCTCAACATTGATGCTTTACAAGAACGAGAACAAGATTCTGGCTCTTACAAAGGATGACAAAATCACCAGCGGCTACCAGGTTATCGAGGTAGGAAAACCTATTTATACCTATTGTCTGCCGAAGAATGCCGGTGTAGACCCTGCTACCGGAAAGCAGCTTTACTGGGCTTATGAGAAAGATGATAACGGAGACAAGATTGAAGGATCTGACTTTGTCACATCCAACAAGACATTGGCTTCGAATTCATATTACTATGCAGGAAGCCGCGAGCCGGATCTCCAAGGCTCATTCGGTTCTGATTTCAGGCTTGGTTCATTCGACCTGTCGTTCCTTACCACATTCAGTATCGGAGGTGTGACTTACGACTCTCTCTATTCTGGTCTTATGGAGGTACAGTACGCAGGTGACACCTGGAGCAAGAACGCTCTCCGCCGTTGGCAGAAGCCTGGCGACGTGACAGATGTGCCAGCAGTACTTTTCAATGCAGGCCGCCTCGGAACCGACAAGAATCTTATCAACGCCTCTTATTTCGCAATCAAGTCCATCCAACTTGGGTATACACTCCCGGAAAAGTGGACAAGAGCTGCTAAACTTCACTCGCTCAGAGTGTTCGTGAATGCTGACAATGTAGCTATGTTCAATCACCTTCACGGCCTCAATGTGCAGTACAATTTCTCCGGCGGCACGAATTATACTTACACTCCTACAAGAGTGGTGTCAGTCGGTGTTGACCTTAATTTTTAATCAGAGGAGGTAGATACAATGAAAAAGACAATTATATCATTAATAGCGGTGGCTCTTCTGTCAGGAGCCTGCACGGAAGGGACTCTTGATACCGCTCCAACGACAGCTGTGTCAGGAAGCACAATGCTTGAGACCACAGAAGGCGGATATATGGCAATGAATGGAGCCCTCAGGTTCCTTTGGCAGTGGGGTGTGACCACCACAGGTAACTATCATCAGTGCTTCGGCCCGCAGTCGTATGCTCTTATGGGAGATCTGATGGGCGAGGATATGGTAATGGCGGGAACTGGCAGCGGCTGGTTCTGGTATGACTATGTGTATGATGTGAAAGATATGTACAGAAGTGGCACCTGGAGGTCATATGACTGCTGGAACTATTATTATACTCTAATCTGCCAGGAGAACTACATCATAGCCTCAGCTGAAACAATGCAGGGAGACGAGAAGGACAGAGACTATATCCTTGGAAATGCATACGCTATCAGGGCCTATGCCTATCACTATCTTGCAATGACCTACGCCAGGAGTTACATTGGACACGAAGACAAACTCTGTGTGCCGATTTATACCGAGCCTACCACCTCCAAGACAGAGGGAAAAGCTCGCTCGACGAACCGGGAGGTATACGCCCAGGCTATGTCTGATATCAACACCGCTGTTGATCTCCTGAAAGGCAAAGCAAGACAGCACTGCTCTCATATCGATTACTACTCCGCCAATGGAATCAAGGCCCGTATAGCGCTCTATATGGGTGACTATCAGACTGCATTCGATGCGGCTAAAGAAGCTGTGGGCGGAAAGAAGGTTCTTACAAAAGATATCCTTTCAGGCTACAACGATGCGGATGCGGCTGATGTCCTTTGGGGTGCCCAGATAATCAGGGATCAGGGTACAACCAATCCTCAGTTCCTTGTTCATATGGACATAGCTTATAACAATGGCAATGGCTATGGCGGTACTGCGAGAAAATGCTGCAGTGAGTGGTTGTACAGCAAAATTACCAAAGGCGACAACCGTCAGAACTGGTGGCATTATGAGAATCTATACAGCCAGGGATACACAAAAGTCGGCTATCAGCAATACAAATTCCGTTTCGCCGATGCATCTGATACATACGTTGGAGCTGACCATATCTATATGAGGGTTCCAGAAATGTATCTGACTATGGCAGAGTGCGCTTGTCGTCTTGGAAATGAAACTGAGGCGAAAGAGATCCTGAACGAATTTATGACATATAGAATGCTCGATGGTGAAGTATATGATTGCTCCGACAAATCAGGAACAAATCTCGGTGCTCTTACCACAGAGGAGACAGGCTCGTTGCTTGAAGAAATTCTTCTCCAGCGCAGAATTGAGCTCTGGGGCGAATTCGGACGAGTTTATGACATCAAGAGGCTCCGTCAGGGCTTTGAAAGGACGACAGATATGGGTCATCCGTCACAGGCTCTCTGCAAGACTCTCAGGCTCACGGATCCTGAGTCCTTTGACTGGGTTCTCACTATCCCGCAGAAAGAGATTGACGCCAATCCTCTCATTGTCCAGAATCCTGTTGGCAGTGTAGCTGCTGACGGACAGGGAGATGATCCGTCACTTGCTCCTGCCGCATAACAATATGTTAGTCGTTAAAATTTTAAGATAGTTATGAATAAGATATATAAAGGATTGCTTTTCCTGGCTGCCGTGTCTATGGCCGCTGCCTGTGACATCAAGCAGGAGAATGTCAAATATCTTCCAAAGACAACGGATCCTTCGATGCTCAACGAGCATTTCTATGAGGAGGAGATACTTTTCACCGAGGAGGAGATCGGCCTTCCAGTAGTAAGGGCGAATTCAGCAGGTGCGTACACGCTCTCGTTGGAGGCTCTTCTTCCTGACGGACTTTTCCTGGGATCAGACTGCACAGTGCTGAATGACAATTTTACCAATTCCAAAGGGGACCGTCTTGGAAGCCTCGTGTCTTTCAAAATTGAGTTTGTTGACGGACAGTCTCAGTCAGATGTAGTGTTCAAACTTGGCCAGACCCTCGTGGGCAGCAAATACCAGGGATTTGTCAGATTCGCTTCTGATGTCGAATATAACAAGAATGTAGGAATAGACTCCTGCTTTTTCTCATTGGCCAAGGCTTATTCCTGGACCTCTATAGGCGAGGGTGAGTATTATGATGATTTTGTTGGAAACAGGAATGCTGTAGAAGTCCTGAAAGCCGAAGGTTTTGACCGTTACCGTATTCTGAATCCTTATCCTGCTGCGGTTCTCACTGGCGAAGACCTTGGATATCCTGCAGCAGGCGAGGCGTGGGGTATAGGTGGCGCAGCCTGCCCGTATATTGAGTTCTGGGTGGAGGAGGATGGAAAACATATATCCTGGAACACCAAATTCAGTACAACTCTCGACTATACCGGAGATGGCGACACTATCTGGATATACTATCCTACTGCATTCGCAAAATATGCTCCGTATGCTGCCTATTGCGCCTTGGATGATGATGACCCGAAGGTAGTGTGGTTCTACGGAGTATCATATATTGATGGATTTGGAGGATGGGGCATTACTCCTTGTGTTCTCAGTTTGCCGGGAGGCCCGGGGCTTGACTTCCTTTTTGAGGAATAATTCTGAAATATATGTTGGATGGGGGAGGACTGAAAAGTGTCCGCCCCCATTTGCATTTTCGATGCGGTTTTTATTACTTTGCAGTTTTGCAAATCTAAGATATGAAGAGACTTATAGAATTATCGGCGCTGTCCTGCGCCGTGACGGCACTTGTACTGTCATGTGCCCGGGAGACAGTGTCCGGTGAGAATGAACCGGTCCGGGAACAGGCGGAAACGGAGGCCGGGACGATGCCGGGAGTGGCGCTGATATACCTTTCCGAGAGTCTCTGTGAAGAACTCGGGGAGTCTGTTGAACCGGATGGGCTGGCTGTCAAATCTGGCGCTTTCAGCTCGGCAGTGAAAGACCTTGGCATTGTGTCGATGCGGAGACTGTTTCCGTATGCCGGCGAATATGAACCACGTACACGTGCCAGAGGACTTCACAGATGGTACAGAGTGGAATATGGACAGGATGTCCCTATGACCAGGGCCGGAGAGGAGCTGGCCGGAATCGAGGGCGTGGAGATAATCGAGCCGGAACGCAGGATCGGAATCAAAGCCGTCTTCAATGACCCGAAGCTTGAGAGCCAGTGGCATTATATCAATAACGGCTCAATATCTTCGGACCATCTCGCAGGTTCGGACATCAATGTCGAACCGGTGTGGGAGCGCTACACTACAGGTGACCCGTCGGTGATTGTAGGCGTCGTGGACGGCGGAATCGACTATGCCCACGAGGATTTGTCTGCCAATTATGCAGGCGGTTACAACTTTCTCACGAATGGTAAAGTGACTGCCGAGGAACACGGCACTCACGTGGCCGGAACAATTGCCGCTGTCAATAACAACTCATTGGGAGTCTGCGGAATAGCCGGTGGCGACAAGGAGAATGGAAAGAGTGGCGTGAAACTTCTGTCGTGCCAGATTTTCTCCGGAAAACAGAGCGCCGATGGTGCGCAGGCAATCAAATGGGCGGCCGACAACGGCGCTGTTATCGCAAACAACAGCTGGGGATATGAATACAGAACCGTTGCGGAAGCCAGGGCTGCCAAACTGGGTACAGCCCTGAAGGAAGCCATTGATTATTTCATCGATTACGCCGGGTGCGACAATGAGGGCAACCAATTGTCCGGCAGCCCGATGAAGGGCGGAGTGGTGTTTTTTGCAGCAGGCAATGAAGGCTGGGACGCCAATCCGATAGGCCAATATGAAAGAGTGGTCTCAGTAGGCGCCATCGGCCCGAATTATACAAGGGCTTATTATTCCAATTATGGCACCTGGGTTGACATCGCAGCTCCCGGTGGGGATGTCAATTATCTTAACGGCCAGGTTCTCAGTACATTGCCGAATAATTCATACGGCTATCTTCAGGGTACGTCGATGGCCTGCCCGCACGTGACCGGCGTGGCCGCCCTGTTGGTCTCTTATTTCGGCGGGCCGGGTTTCACCAACGATATGCTGGTCGAGAGGCTTCTCAAAGGTGCCAATGAAGATGCCCTTCCATCAAACTCCAGAATCGGCCCGATGATGGACGCTTTCGGTTCGTTTGTCTATGGCGACACGGTTCCTCCTGAGAATATAGGGACAATGTCCACGTCTGTTGTCGGCAACCGTATCGACTTGACATTCAATGTGACAGCCGATGCTGAGGAGGTAAAGGCCTATGAGTATATGGCATTGTGTTCCAAGGACAAAGCCCTCCTTGAGTCTGTGTCTCTTCCGGTCATTCCGGAGGAAGTTGTGACAGACTCCGCTCTTGTGGGTTCCAAAAAGGTTGGGGAAGCCCTTACTGTCAGCCTCAAAGGCCTGGAGTTCTCCAGCCCTTACTATGTGGCTGTGGCCGGCAGGGATTATGCCGGCAATTATTCGGAAATGTCGTCCGTCATTGCCGTGACCACGGGGGAGAACAACCCTCCTGTCATTGAATTGCCTGAGATTCCGGAGCTTGTGATAAAGTCACACGAGACTGCCGAATTCATTCTCGGCATTTATGACCCGGAAGGCGATGTGCTTGATGTATCATTCAACAAGGGGTCTGCCGCCACCAATTACCAGAATCTCGGTAACGGGCAATGGAAGCTGACCATCACAGGACTTGTGGCCAATCCGGGAACATACATTGACAGGATTGCCGTGAAGGACAAATACGGACTGACAGCCGATGCTTCTGTCAAATATGAGATTCTTCCGAACAACGCCCCCGGGATCCAGAAACAGGCTGACAATATTTTCTTCTCCAAGCCAGGGGGAGAAGTCGTCATAAATCTTGATGACTGTTTCATTGACCCTGACGGGGAGAGTCTGTCATACAGTGCCACGGTGGCGTCCAAGACTGTATGCAGGGCCACTCTTGAAGGCTCAACCCTGACCGTGACAGTCTTCGGCTACGGAGCCAACACGGTGACAGTGACCGCCACTGACGCCAGGAAACTTTCTTCGGCCTTCGATATAAAAGTCGTTGTCAAGCAGGAGGCCAATTTCCTTGAACTGTATCCCGTGCCGGTGAAGGACATCCTGAATGTGCGCACCGGGCTCCCGGCTGATACAGAAGTGGTTATCCGTGACGCTGCCGGAAGGGAAGTATACAAGAGCCTTTCTGTGGTCAGCGCATTCGAGCCGCTTGAAGTGGATATGTCAGGCTGCGCTCCGGGACAATACAAGGTCTCGGTGACAGTGGAGGGAAAAGTTTATGAAAAGATAATCAGCAAGATATGAGAAATATATCAATACCGGCTGTGATTGTGGCCGTTGCTGTCCTGATTGCCGGAAGGGCAGAAGCGCAGGAGGCGATGCAGTTCGCGGCCATCGGAAAGTCTCTTCAGGAAGGCGGCCCTGCCGCACTGCTCGCTTCTCCGGCGGACAAGGTTTTCCAGGAGCACAGGATAGGGGTCTCGGCATCTTACCTGTCATATTGCCCGGATGGCATCCCTGCCTCATATATCAATGCCTCAGGTACATATATGGTGATGGAAAACCTGTCAGTCAGCGCTGCTTTCACCTATGGGATCGGGGAGAGTTATGAGACGGTCAATACTGGCGGTTTCAGCATAGGCGCATTCACCCCGTCATATTATGAGGTGTCGGCCGGAGTGTCCTGCAGACCGTTCCGTGACATTTCTTTCGGAGTGAATCTGGAATATCTTGGGGAGAAACTATCATCTGGTTTCAGCGCAGGCTCTTTTGCCGCAGATGTGGCCGCTATGTGGAACCACAGTTTCGGAAGCTCTTCGATGAAATGCTCTGCCGGCGTTTTCGATGTAGGAACCAAGGTCAAGTCCGATTCAGGGGAGAAGTTCCGGCTTCCGTCATCTGCAAGATTGTCAGTGGGTTATGAATTCCGTCCGTCTTCAGCGCATACTGTCGGCGCGGGTATCCAGGGAGAATGCTATTTCTCCGGAAACATTTCCGCGACGGCGGGATTGAAATATGCATATACAAGGATTCTCACTGTCGAGGCGGTGTATCATTACGGCGACAAAACAGTTGTCCCGACTCACATTTCGCTTGGAGCCGGGATCAATGTTTTTGGATTTGTCAGAAAATCAAGCAAATCGCTGTGCCTGAACTTCAGATATCTGCTTCCTGCTTCATCTGGGGGAGATGTCATCAAAGGCTCTTTCCAGGGCGGAATCTCATTCGGCTTTTAGGCGGTCTTGCTTTTCTTGCTGAAATATTCGAGGGCTGCCACGACAACGAGGCCGAGGATGGCCCACAGAATTGCCCCTCCGGTCTGGAGGTCAATCACGGATTTCAGGTTGACCCCGGTCTCAAGGAGCGCATCGACAGCGCTCTGGGCAGATGCAGCGTCCATTCCGTTCCTGAGGAACTGGGCTTTGGCGACCGCTGTCATGTCGTTCCACGGCCAGACTTTCACGAGGGCTCCGAGGATGAATCCGATGAGCACGAGCATTGTCTGCCTCTCAAAGCTGCCGAGCAGCCAGTGCAGGAATTTGGAGAACGCAAGGATTCCCACAACGCAGCCGATGCCGAAAACGATGATGACCGGAATGTTCAGCTCTCCGAGAGCCTGCATTATATAGTCGTATTTACCAAGTATGACGAGAATGAAACTGCCTGATATTCCGGGCAGTATCATTGTGCAGACAGCTATTGCCCCGCATATGAGGATGAACCACAGGTCGTCAGGCGTGGTTGTCGGGGAGAGAGTGCAGATGACCACTCCGAGAGCTATTCCCACTGCGAAGAAAAGGCAGTCGGCAAACTTCCAACCCTTGATGTCAGCTATCATATATACGGCTGATGCAATGATAAGCCCGAAGAAGAACGCCCATGTCTGGACAGGGTAGTGCGACATACAATATACCATCAGGTTGGCAAGCGAGAATATGCTGAGAAGCACGCCGACCATCAGTGAAAGCAGGAATGTGCCGTGGGCGCGGTTCCAGAATTCTTTGAACCGGCCTTTCAGCAGCAGTTTCCATACTGACAGGTCCATCAACGAGTTGAGAGATTCGATTATATCCGAGAAAATGCCGGTCAGGAGGGCTATCGTGCCTCCGGAGACACCCGGGATGACATTGGCCGCACCCATAGCATATCCTTTGAGTCCGGTCACAATGTTTTTCTTCAAATTGTTCATAATGTCTGGAAATTTACAATTGGCTATCCGATGGTTTCAAGATATCTGGTGATTTCGTTGAACGCTTCCTCCTGGGAGTAGCTTCCGGTGGCCGAGTCCTCTATCACCAGGTCGAATGTTCTTCCGCTTAGTTGTCTTCGTCCTATCTTGAACTTTGCCGGCGAACATTTCGCCATATATTCAATAGGGAAATCAGTGTTGTCCAGCAGGGAAATGAACAAGTCGGCATTGGTCTGGAGCATCTGGTTTGTCTTGTCCCTCGACGGCCTTCCGCACCAGTTCAGGTCTTTCCGGAGCACCGTGGTGTTCAGGCTTGTAATCTGTCTGTCGTCCTTGCTTTTCTTGCTGAAATCGAAGAAGAAAATCTCGACTTTTATGCCTTTTGACTTGAAATAGGCCAGCACACGCTCCTTGCATTCGTCAGAATGTTTGTCCTCGGAATTGATGAAAACAATGGCGGAGTTAATCTTGGGAAGCGGGATGAACCCGGTCCCCACAGTGCTTTTCTTTCTGCGTAAGTATCTCTTTCTGAATACGTTTTTGATAAAATCAAACATCTGTCAGTCCTTTATTGCATCGCAGCAGCCTCCGTTGGCTGCAATGAGCTCGCGGATTTCTTTCTTGGCTGCTTTCCAGCGTGGAATATCAATCTTCGTGCCGATGACCTCCACTACCTTGGCGGCTATTATGGAACCGATCTCCCCGCATACCTTCAACGGCATTCCGAGGGAGTGGGCGTAAATGAATCCTGCGGCGTAGGTGTCTCCTGCTCCGGTGGCATCGATTGTGGCGGCTGGCCAGGCTTTTATGTAATGGTACTCGTCCCCGCTCTTGACCATCGAGCCGTCCTTGCCGACCTTGACAACGGCGATGCTGCAATGCCGGGAAATCTCATCGAGAGCCTCCCGCGGCTCCATCTTGGTGAATGCCCTGGCCTCTGACTCGTTGGCGAACACGATGTCCACATATCTGTCCACGATGTCGTGCAGGAACGCATCGTTTGACTCGACCACATTGTAGGACGCCATATCCAGTGATATGATGCATCCGGCATCGTGCGCCATTTCGACTGCTTTGCGTATAAGGGCTTGGTTCTGGACGAGATATCCTTCGATATGGAAGTAGTCATAACCCTGGAAATACTCCGGTTTCAGGTCTTCCGGAACCATTTCGAGGGCGGCTCCCATATAGTTGGCGAATGTGCGTTCGGCATTGGCTCCGGACACTAACACCATTGATCTGCCCGAAGGGTTTTTGCCCTTGAGCAGCAATGTCTTGACTCCGTATTGCTCCTCGTCGCTCTTGAACAGGTGGCCGAGTTCGTCCTCTCCGACTTTGCCAATGAATGCGGAAGGCATTCCGAGAATGGCAGTGCAGGTGATGGTGTTGGCCGCCGAGCCGCCGGCCACGTAGTGCAGTCCGTACGGCTTCAGGCTCTCGAAAATCTTGTTTCCGGTCTCCATATCCACAAACTGCATACTTCCTTTCGGAAGGTGGTAGAGTTTCAGAAAAGAGTCGTCAGGCAGTACCGCGAGAATGTCTGTCAGCGCGTTGCCTATGCCGAGAATTGTTCGCATAGTGTTTTTTTTGTTTTACAAATGACAAAAATAATAATTTTTCTCATTTTTTGGAGTAACTTCGCAGCATTATGGGCAGAAAGTCGGATTTGTTGAAATATGGCCTGTCGGCGCTGTTGGCGGTGCTCCTGCTGTATCTCTCTTTCAGGGGAGTCGGCTGGAGTGATTTTCTCAGTGCATTGTGCGGCTGCCGGTGGGAATGGATAGGTGTGGCCATGGCGGCCGGAATCGCCGCGTTCTGGGTAAGGGCCCTGAGGTGGAGACAGCTTATGACGCCGATAGAGGGTCCGGTATCCCGCAAGGCCGTGTTCAATGCGGTGAATATCGGCTATCTGGTGAATCTCGCATTGCCGAGAGTAGGCGAACTGGTGCGTTGCGGCTTCCTTGTAAAGCATTGCAGGAAAGCTGGTTATGACAAGGTCTTGGGCACAGTCGTCCTGGAACGTGTCTGGGATGTTCTGATGATGCTGGTGCTTGTTGTCCTTTTGGCTGCTACGATGTGGGGACGGTTCGGCAGGTTCTTTATAGACAAGATTCTTATGCCGTTTTCCGGGCGTTTCAATCTCAGTGTCGGGGCCGTACTGCTCGGTATGGCCGTTGTCTGCATCCTGTCAGTCTATATTGTTTACGCATTCCGTTACAGGTGGAAGCTATGCTCCGGCATATGGCGGTTCATAACAGGGCTGTGGACCGGGGCTGTGAGCTGCCTGAAGATGGAGAAATGGTGGCTTTTCTTGGCTTACAGCCTGGCTGTCTGGGCGTTGTACTGGCTGATGAGCGCTTCGGTGCTATGGTCTCTGCAGGGAATGGACACGTCCATTATGGGAGATGGAATTTCACGGGCCGTGGAGTCTCTTGAAAGTCTCGGGCCTATGGACGCACTTTTCCTTATGCTTGCCGGCAGCCTGAGCTCCCTCGTTCCGGTGCCGGGCGGTTTCGGCGCATTCCATTACATAGTCGCCCTGGCGTTGTCCACAGTGTACGGAATCCCGTTCGAAATAGGCATTGTCTTCGCGACGCTTTCGCACGAGTCCCAGACCTTGACAATGATTCTTTGCGGTTCGGCTTCGTATGTGTCAGAGTCAATGTCCATTGTCTCCGGGGACAATCCTGATTAGTTGTTTGATGCCGGCCGTTCCGATGGAAATTGAAGGAAAATTCCTATATTAGCAATTTGAAATTTTGAAAATATGAGAGACCTATATTTGACCAATACCCTTTCACACAAGAAAGAGCTTTTTGTTCCCGTGCATCCGGGCCACGTGGGAATGTATGTCTGTGGACCGACTGTCTATGGAGATGCGCATCTCGGCCACGCCAGGCCGGGAGTGACTTATGATGTGCTTTTCAAATTTCTCAGGCATCTCGGATATAAAGTCCGTTATGTCCGCAATATCACGGATGTGGGTCATCTTGAGCACGATGCGGACGAGGGGGAGGACAAGATTGCAAAGAAGGCAAGACTCGAACAGCTTGAGCCTATGGAGGTGGTGCAGGCTTACACTCTGCGTTACCACGAGGCTATGCGTCTGCTGAATGTCGCACCTCCTTCCATAGAACCGAGGGCTTCCGGCCATATTATCGAGCAGATTGCGACTGTCAAGAAGATTCTTGATGCCGGTTTCGCATACGAGAGCAACGGCTCCATATATTTCGACGTCAGGAAATACAATGAGAAATATCACTACGGAGTACTGTCAGGGCGCAATCTTGATGACACTCTGGAGGGTACCCGCTCGCTTGACGGACAGGGCGACAAACGGGCTCCGTACGATTTTGCCCTGTGGAAAAAGGCTGAGCCTGAACATATTATGAGATGGCCTTCCCCGTGGGGAGACGGTTTCCCCGGATGGCATCTCGAGTGCTCCGTGATGGGCGAGAAGTATCTCGGAAAGGAGTTTGACATCCACGGCGGCGGTATGGACCTGATGTTCCCGCATCACGAGTGCGAGATTGCCCAGAACGAGGCTTCAAGAGGTACCCAGGGTGTACGTTACTGGGTGCATAACAATATGATTACCATTAACGGACAGAAAATGGGCAAGTCATTGGGCAATTTCATCACCCTGCCACAGTTGTTCAGCGGTAATCACCCGAAGCTTGTCCAGGCCTACAGTCCGATGACTGTCAGGTTCTTCATATTGCAGGCGCATTACCGCGGCACTCTGGATTTCTCCAACGAGGCGCTCCAGGCTGCTGAAAAGGCTTACCGCAAGGTGATGCAGGCGGCCCAGGACCTGAGGACAATCGCTTCAGCTGCAGGTATTTCCATTGACGGAGGTGATGGCTATGCAAATGCCCGCGGAGAGGAGGGCAGCCTGCCTTGGCAGTTGAAATACGGGGAGTTTATAGATGGCTCCGCTCCTGACACCTGCCCTGCCGTGAATGAACAGGTGAAGGCGGTGTTCGACGGGGTTTACGCCGCTCTCTGCGATGATCTCAATACATCTGTGGCATTGTCGCATGTCTTTGATGCAGTGAGACTTATTAATACGGAGAAAGAAAAGAAGGGTACATTGTCCAAAGGCGATGTGGAGACTCTTCTCAGACTTTTCGACGACATTGTCTATGGCGTTCTCGGACTTGTTGACGAGTCGGGGGATTCCGGCCGTGCAGGCAAGACTATTGCCGGGCTTATGGATATGGTCATCGAGGAGAGGGCAAAAGCCAAGGCTGCGAAAGACTGGGCTACGAGCGACAGCATCAGGGATCACCTGAAAGCTCTCGGCATTGTGCTCAAGGATACGAAAGACGGTGTTGAATGGACTCTTGAGTAGGCGGTTATGAAATTCATTTCGTGGAATGTCAACGGGCTGCGTGCCTGTGTAGGAAAGGGATTCGAGGAGTCTTTCAATGCTCTGGACGCTGACTTTTTCTGCCTTCAGGAGACCAAAATGCAGGAAGGCCAGCTGAATCTGGAGTTTGAGGGCTACAAGTCTTACTGGAATTACGCTGACAAGAAGGGCTACTCCGGAACGGCCATATATACAAGGCTTGAGCCGCTTTCGGTGACGTACGATATGGGTGTGGACGAGCACGACCATGAGGGCCGGGTTATCACTCTGGAGATGCCGGACTTCTATCTTGTGTGCGTGTATGTGCCCAATTCCCAGGACGAACTGCGCAGGCTGGATTACAGGATGAGGTGGGAGGATGACTTCAGGAATTATCTCTGCGGCCTGGCTGCGAAGAAAGGAGTGATTGTCTGCGGGGACCTGAATGTGGCACACGAGGAGATTGACATCAAGAATCCTTCGTCGAACAGGCGCAATGCCGGATTCACGGACGAGGAGCGTGGCAAGTTCTCCGAACTTCTTGCTGCGGGATTTGTCGATTCGTGGAGAAGTCTCAATCCTGATACGGTCAAGTATTCCTGGTGGTCTTACCGCTTCAAGTCCAGGGAGCGCAACGCCGGCTGGCGTATTGACTATTTCGTTGTATCCGAGTCACTTAAAGGACGAATAGCCGGTGCTGGGATTCATAATGAAATCTTCGGCTCCGACCATTGTCCCGTGGAACTTGTTCTCGACTGACAGCTACCTGATAAAGTTGGTTTTGACCGGGGTCTCCATCACCGGCCTGCTTATTCCTGCCTCAGTCCCGGCATTTATGCATTTCAGCAGCCAGGCCATATTCTTGCCGAGCTCGCGCATTGTCTGCATTCCCTCTTCATCCTTGACGACTTCTTCTGGGGTGTTGCCGTGAATCATATTCCAGTATTTCGATGATACGACCGGCATTGACGATATCCCGAAATATTTGCTAATCTGGTCCAGTGTGGCGCTCGCTCCGCCTCTGCGGCAGCTTGCTATCACCGCTGCCGGCTTGTGCCTGAAAATGTGGCCTTTACCGTAGAATGCCCTGTCCAAGAACGAGGTCAGCGCTCCAGAGGCCCCTGCGAAGTGGACCGGCGTCCCGAATACGAATCCGTCAGCTTTTTCCGCTTTGTCCAGGAATTCGTTCACGGTGTCGTCTATGAAGCACCGCTTCGTTTCAGCGCATTTCCCGCATCCGTAACAGCCGGCCAGAGGCTTTGCTCCCACCTGGAATATTTCGGTCTCGATTCCTTCCGCCTCCAAAGCCCTTGCGACTTCCTTCAGCCCCGTATATGTGCACCCGTTCGGCCTGGTGCTCCCGTTGACAAGAATTACTTTCATAGTTCTGCGAAACTTAAATTACCAATATTCGAATTTCCCCAAAATTACTGATTTTATGTTTTATTCTCGAATTTTTTTGGACTTATACCGAAATGCTTTTTAAATGCTGTAGAGAAATATTTTTGGTCAGAAAACCCAACTTTATCCGATATTTCGCCTATTGAGTATTTTTTCTCTTGTATCAATTCTTTAGCCCGGTTTAACCTTATAGTCCTGATGTATTCATTCGGAGCTATGCCCAGTAACCGTTTTGTCTTGTTGAACAATATTGTATGACTGATCCCCATATATCTGCATAAACTGTAAACTGACAGTTCGGAGTCACTGATATGCTTATTTACAGCAGATGTAAGACTTTCAATGAATTCTTTGTCTGAGTTAGATATTGTGTCTGCTACTGAGGATACTTCATTTTTACCACTTAAATTCTTTCTTATATAAAACGCCCGTATGTTATTTCTTGAAGATATTAAATTGTTGATTTTCTGTTTTAGGATTCCCATATCAAATGGCTTCGTGATATAATCATCAGCACCGGCTTTCAATCCTCGAAGAATCTCATCCTGATTTGATAAATCCGTCAATATAACAACTGGGATGTGTTGCAATGAAATGTCACTTTTAATTTGTCTGCAGAAATCGATGCCATTAAGGTCCGGCATAATGATATCTGTTATAACCATATCAATTTTCTTGTTATGAAGGATATCTAATGCAATTACTGCATTTCTTGATTCAATTATGTTGTAATTTGATGAAAGACTCGAAGTTAAATACTGTCTCAGACCGTCATTGTTTTCCACAACCAAAATAGAATCCTGTAGAACTTTCCTTTCTGATTCGTTAACATATTTCGATAAATTAGTTTCGTATGTTGAGGGAGAGTGCTGGATTGAGATTTGGGAACGTGAATAATGTGAGTTGCCTTTTTTCAGGATTATGGTGAATCTGATACCGCTTCCGTCAGAACTTTCAAAAGATATTGCTCCTTTGTGCATTGAAACAAGACTGTTTGTAAGAATCAGTCCAATATCGCTTACTGATGGGTTTGGTAGAATAGAACTACCATCATTGAATAATTGTTTGAATATTTTCTTTCTTTCCCCTTTTGAAATACCTATCCCGTGATTTGTTATTGATATTCTTACATTATCGTTGTCGGTTTCTGCTGATATAGTTATTATTTTTGAAGATATATCTTTATTATATGACTGGATTCTAATCGAACTGTGTATAAGGTTTTCCAAGATTTTATCCATCTTGCTCTTGTCGAACCAGACGTTGATGTTTTCTTTTATTTGAGCGACTTCAATCTTTACATTGTAATCTATAGACAGTGCTCCGAGATTCTCAATTGTTTCAATAAGGTAACTATTCAAGTTGAACTCAGACACTGATAAATTCATCATGTCTGAACTGACTCTTTCAATGTCCAGCAGTAAACTGACCATTTCGAGCAGTTTGTCTGAATTGCTCAACGCAATGTTCAGATTCTCTCTGTCTTTGGTCGTTAATTGTTTACTTCGTGATATCTCACTTAAAGGTGCTTTTATCAATGTGACCGGAGTTCTGATTTCGTGAGCTATATTTATGAAAAATCTAACTTTATCTTTAGCATTCTTGTTTTTAAGCCAGTGATAATATATGTTGAATGATTCCAGAATAATGCCTCCAAGTAAAAAGAAGTATATAATGTATGCCCATACTGTTAGGTATATTGGTGGTTTTATTCTGATGTTTAATGTTCTTTCATCTAAAATATTTTTCCCGTCATTGCCAAATGACCTAATATGAAAAATGTATTTTCCTGGAGGAATGTTAGTATAGGATGCATTTTTTTGTGGTCCGGCCTCGGACCATTTTGAGTCGAATCCTTCAAGATTGTAAGAATACAAGTGATTGTAACCGCGAAAAAAAGAAATGTCTGAGAATCCAATTGAAAAAGAATTTTGATTGTGTTTGAGTACAATATTTTCTGTCTGGTTTAACACTTTGTCCAAAGGAGAGCCTTTCTTTCCGATTTCTACTTTATGATAGGAAATGTTCAAATCTGTAAAGTATATCTTTGACTTTATCTCGTTTTCGTCTATATTTTTTGCAGTGTCAATTTTTATTACACCATTTGTTGTTCCAATAAGTATATCACTGTTTCTAAGGCTGCAAGAAGACAGGTTGGTAAACAGCCATTCATTTGATTTGTCAGGAGATCTGATTATGCTGAGTTCCTCAGAATCGGGATTAATCTTTATAAGTTCATTGTCACTTGTGGCCCAAATCTTTCCATATATGTCTTGTGAGATTGAGTAAATCGTGTTGAATGTATATCCTTTTATTCTGTTATATACTTTGATTTTTCTATCTGCAGTATTGTAATATATCAATCCAAATCTAGCGGTTCCCAACCAAAGCGATGTGCCTTGCAGAGTCATACAATTCACTGTAAGATTATCTGTATTGAAGTGTTCATTAAGAAAAGTGTCTTGCACAATCTCTCCACTTTTTTTGTTCAAAACCAGTAGCCCTTTGGGAGTTCCGATATACAATGTTTCTTCGCCCTTCATTACAACACTTGAGATTACATTTACCGGGTAATAGAAAAACTTTCTGCTATTGGGATTGTATCGGCTTAATCTCCCGTTAATTCCTCCAATCCAGATGTCTCCGTCTTTATCCGTACATAAGTAGTATATTGAATCGGTTCCAGGTCCAGTTCCATCCAGTGCGGATTTTAAAATTTTTATATTTCCCGTTATCGGATCGATCATTATGAGGCCGGTCATATATCCTCCTGCCCATATTGTCCCGTCTGAACTTTGTGTCATCGCAAGAATGTTCCGGTGTGATACAGAGTTGTTATCCTCAGTATCAAGATAGTGTTGCCATTTTCCAGTAGTTGGTGATATTCTGCTGATTCCTTTCAAAGTGCCAATCCAGATATCTCCAAGACTATCTTCCAAGATGCTGTTAACAGTGTTATCAAACAGAGAATTAGGATTTCTGTACTCGTGTTTGTAATAATTAGGAGTTACAATAGACGAATAACTGTAATTTAGACCTCCAGTATAAGTAGCTGCCCATATAGTGTTGTCATCTGTAGTTAAAATGCTGTATATGTCATTTGAACTAATGCTGTATGGATTGTCATTGTTTGATAAATATGTTTCTATTAATTCGTCATTGTATCTGTCAATTCTGATTAATCCACCACCGTCTGAGCCAATCAGCATATCGTTGCCTTTGTATGGGCAGATGCTTCTCACAGGCATATCTGGAATAGCAGGGATTTTTTTCATGCTCTTTGTGCCCATATTGATAATGGACAAACCCTTGTTGTATGACCCTATGTATAATTTCTGAGTGCTGTTGTCGAAATAGAGACTTTGAATGCGCCCCGGCTTTTTTAAATAATCAATTGTTTCAGAGTATGTGTGATCTATTCCTGATTCGGTCATATTAAAGGAATATGTTTCCTCAGAAGTGAATACAAGAATTTTGTCATTAACGTTGATTATACCCCATATATTTGTTTGAGGTACTGTTTGTATCAATTCAGTTGTTCCTGTATCTGCCATCTTTCTGTATAATCCTATATCAGTTCCTATATATAGGTTGCACTTGTTGTCAAACCATGTAGCCAGGATGTTCGCCTGTGTACTGATTTCTTTGTCAGTATCAAGATAGATATCGAATCTATCTTTTTCAGGGTTATATCTGTATATGTTATTAAATTGAAATACTACAAATATTTCATTTTTTGGACTTCTCACCAGATATTTTTTAGTCCCTTCGTTGTAACCAAATAGGTATGAACTGAAAACAGACCCGTCGTACCGTTCAATGCTCCTGCCTGTAGCGATCCATAAGAATCCTGTATCATCGTGTATGATTGATAATGTCTGTCTGCTGTTCAGCCCATTTTCAATAGAAAGCCCTTGGAATGAAAATGTCAATGCAAATGAGCTTTGAGTGATTATGAATAGCAGAATTGTTGCCAAAAAGCTATTTCTCATAGTTTGATTTCGTTCAAATGTTTCTAATTAAGGTGTGGTTTTTCCAAATTTAGCTATATTTTTTCTAAAAATAGACATTATTGGGCTGATAATTTATTTTTGGATTTTTTAAGAAGATTTATAAACCGTTATAATATATGTGTAGCTCTAATTTTGTCAATCAAAACCAATATTAACTTGTTATGACACACAAGAGAAACACTAAACTATTATTGTCAGGAGCGTGCATGGCAGCTTTGTGCGCTCCACAGGCTTCATCGGCGGGAGATAAACGCCCCAATATTATTTTCATAATGTCTGATGACCACACGTCTCAAGCGGTCAGTGCATATAATGGCATATTGTCAACAGTTATGCCGACACCGAATATTGACAGAATCGGAAAGGAAGGAGCAATTCTGCAGAATTGTTTCGTGACTAATTCCATAAGTACGCCAAGCCGTGCGGCCATAATTACTGGACAATACAGTCAGTGTAATGGTGTATACACTCTCAACGACCAACTTGATCCAGAGCATCCAAACGTGGCTAAATCCTTGCAGGCTGCAGGATATCAGACTGCAATTGTCGGAAAATGGCATCTGCATGCGGAGCCAACGGGTTTTGATTGGTATAATGTTCTGCCTGGACAGGGCCGTTACAATGATCCTATGCTGATAGAGAAGGGTATGTGGCCATCAGATCCTAAAGCTGATCCAAAGCAAGGGACAGTTCACAAGGGGCATAGCTCTGATGTGATTGGAAATGAAGCTATCAAGTATCTGGATAATCGGGATAAAAATAAACCTTTCTTTCTTATGTGTCATTTTAAGGCACCTCACAGGCCATGGACACCGGCGGAACGGTTTAATGATCTCTTAAACGATGTACAGGTTCCGGAACCGGATAATATCCTTGATACTTACGAAGGTAAAGGTAAGTATACAGAGTTGTTGCGTCTTCGTCTTGAGGATATGAAAAGGACCGATGTGAAACGTGATATCCCTGAGGATATGGACCGGGATGAGCTCCGCCATTGGATTTATCAGTATTATGTGAAAGACTACCTTCGTTGTGTGGCTGGAGTGGACGAGAATGTTGGCAGAATTCTAAAGTATTTGGATGATAATGGGCTTGCTGATAATACTGTAGTTATTTATACAGGAGATCAGGGCTTCTTTCTTGGGGAACACGGATGGTTTGACAAACGCCTTATGTATGATGAATGTTTGAGAATGCCATTTCTTATCAGATATCCAAAGGAAATTAAAGCTGGCACCCAGAATAAGGATATGGTCATGAACATTGATTTTGCGCCATTGTTTTTGGACTATGCGGGTGTTCGCAAGCCTTCATTTATGCAGGGGCTGAGCTTTAGGTCGAATTTGACAGGAAAGACTCCAAAGAAATGGAGAGATGCCGTGTATTACAGATACTGGATGAATGCAGATAATGATCATAATGTTACTGCAAATTATGGCATCCGGACAGACCGCTACAAGTTGATTTTCTATTATGGAGAGTCCTTGGGGATGACTGGGACAAAAAAAGTTTCAGTGACACCTGAATGGGAATTGTATGATTTGGAGTCCGATCCGATGGAAATGCATAATGTTTATAATGATCCAAATTATTCGGAAATTATAGAATCGCTGAAATATAGGCTTTTGGATCTTAAGAAACAATATAATGATGAGGATGTCAACTATCCTGTAATGCAGAATATATATGATAATTACTATTGGAAGTGATTAAACTGAAGTTATATGAGCAAAGCTAAAATCCATAATTATTGTGCTCTGATTATTACATTGCTTTTGTCATTGTCCAATCTGTCGGTTACGTTTGCCCAAAATATAATTGAGGTTCGAGGCCGAGTCACGGATGTGGATAGTCAACCATTGATAGGCGTGGTTGTTATGTCCGTTGATGACAAGGCAAATGCAGCAATAACAGATGAAAACGGAGACTATGTCATAAGCTTAAAGTCAGGTCAGAGTATAGAATTCAATTATATTGGTTATATAACAGAACGAATGACCCCGAAGTCATCTGTTTGCAATATATCAATGCGAGAAGATGCAATCCAACTGAGTGAAGCCACTGTCATTGGATACGGTGAAGTCAGAAAAGAAACTCTGACAGGAGCTGTATCGTCAGTGTCAACGGACGATCTTCTTAAAAGTCCTTCTCCGAATATTGGCAATATGTTGATGGGACAGGTTGCCGGATTGTCAACTATTTCAACAACAGGAGCACCAGGCGCTGATAATCCTGAGATATTTGTGAGGGGAATAGGTACTCTGAATGCATCAAATGCAAAACCGTTGATGCTTGTAGACGGTGTAGAAAGAGATTTCTTCCAGATGGATCCTAATGAGATTGAAAGTATATCAGTGCTGAAGGATGCTTCAGCAACTGCCGTGTTCGGCGTCCAGGGTGCGAATGGAGTGATTATTGTCACGACGAGAAGAGGTGTTGAAGGTGCTCCGAAAATCAGTGTGTCTCTGAGTGGCGGCGTTCAAGTGCCATTGCGTGTTATGAAACTTGCAGACAGCTATGAGTTCGGAATTGCATACAATGAGATGATGGGCTCTCAAGTTTTCACGGATGAAGTTCTTGATAAATTTAAAACTGGTAGTGATCCATTGATTTATCCGTCACATGACTGGGTGAAAGAATTGACGCGGAAAGCTACTTTCCAGACTCAGGATAATATTAATATTTCTGGGGGAACCAAGCATGTGAAATATTTCGCATCGTTGGGATATATGTCGCAGGACGGAATAATGAAGAAGCTCCTGAATGATGTTCACGATAATTATAAATACAACAGATACAATTATAGAGTGAATTTTGACATCCAGGCTACAAACAGCACTTCTCTCAGCATTTCATTAGGTGGGGTTGCAGGTCAGAGACAAGAGCCACGGAATACATCAGGAGGTGTAGCAAATCTTTGGAGAAACATATATTGGGGAGTGCCGTATGCTGCTGCAGGAGTTATTGACGGCAAGTTGATTAGAATGAACAGCCGTTATATTCCAGGTGCGCCGCAGACGTCTCCATTCGATGGATGGTTCGGAAAAGGCTCGTCAAATTATAGTACAAACTCACTTAATCTGGATCTTATTCTTACCCAGAAATTGAATTTTATTACTGACGGACTGAATGTCAAGTTGAAGTATTCTTATATGAGTGACTATACTCACAAAAAAGAGCGTACATACAGTGTCCCTACTTACACTCCATGGCGGATTGGAGATACGACAGCATGGGAGCAGGTCGATCCGGATGCCAATCCGGATGAGATTGTATTGGTCAAAAATGGTGAGGATGCGATTTGGGGATATAATGAAAGCTATTCCAATAAATCAAGAAAGTATTATTGGGAACTATCATTGAATTATGCCAGGAAATTTGGAAAGCATAATGTAAGTGCGCTTTTGCTGGGTAACCTTAAAAAGCGGTTTTATCTGCCGTCTCAATATAATTATCAGGATATTCCTTTGGGATCAATGGGAATTGTAGGAAGGGTGGCGTATAATTATAATCAGAAGTATCTGTTTGAGTTTAATTTCGGTTATAATGGTTCAGAAAACTTTGCTGAGGGCCAGCGTTTTGGCCTGTTCCCTGCACTCTCACTGGGCTGGGTGCTGACAGAGGAGAGATTTATGAAGGAAAACGTCAGGTTCTTCTCTTTCCTGAAATTGCGCGCTTCTGTAGGTAAAGTAGGAAGTGACTATGTGGGGCAGAACAGATTTCTTTATCTGCCGGACACGTGGAATCCCGATGCTACAGGTTATGGTAATGGATTTATTTTCGGAACTGCCAATAATGCCTCTATGAAGCCGGGCGCTGTTGAAAATTCACTCGGAAATCCAGATGTGACTTGGGAAACTGCGATAAAACAAAATTATGGTATTGACCTGAGTGTGCTTCGTGGGCGTCTTGGATTGAATGCTGATCTGTTTTTCGAGCACAGGACAGGTATTCTGGCAAAAAGAAATAATGTGCCAGCTTATGTGGCGGCAAATCTTCCTGTTGCCAATATAGGTATCGTTGATAACCACGGTTGGGAACTTGTTCTTAAATGGAAAGATGATTTTGCAGCGAAAAAGGGACATTATTGGATAACTGCCACTACATCGTTCAATAGGAACAAGATTGTATATATGGATGAAATCAAGTACGATTATGCGCGTCGCCAGCGTACAGGTCATCCCGTAGGACAGTATTTCGGGCTTGTGTATGAAGGATTGTATAAATCGTCTGATTTCCCTGAAGCTCAAAAATATGGCAGTTTCCTTGCTCCGGGAGATATGAAGTTCACGGATATGAACTATGATGGAGTTATAGATGCCAATGATGAAGCTCCTATACGATATTCAAGATACCCAGAATATGTCCTGAGCCTCAATCTTGGTGTTTCATTCAAAGGATTCGATATCTCAATGTTATGGCAGGGAGCTACTAATGTGTCGAAAGAGTATTCAACATTGTATAGGGTGCCGTTTACGGACAGTGGAAAGAATGCGCTTATGTACTATGTATATAGAGATAGATTTGTCAGTGAGGAATTGACTCCGGATGCTTCATATCCAAGGCTTGCAAATGAGGCGAGAGGTTGGAACTATAATAATCAGTTGTCAAACTCTTATTGGGTAAAGGACGCTTCTTATCTTAGACTCAAGAATGCGGAAGTGGGTTACACTGTTAAATCCAAGTCTTTCAAGAAGGCCGGGATTAATAATTTCCGGGTATATTTAAGAGGAAGCAATTTGCTCACTTTCGATGGGCTAAAATATATTGATCCGGAAGAGAGAGCCGGTTCGGGTTCTAAAGGCGAATATCCGAATGTAGCTGTAGTGAATATTGGCATTAATTTGAATTTTTAGACTATGACTGGTAAATTAAGAATAATAGTTGTTGTTCTTGCATCGCTGATGTTTGGCTCCTGCGCTTTGAAAGATTTCCTTGATAAGCCGGTTTCTTCGGATGTCACAGTTGAAGATATTTTCAGTAGCAGAGATTTGGCCACCAAAGCGATGGTATCTTGTTATGCAAATTTGCCTTTTGGCCTTCCAATGAAAGCAGGAGCCGATGGTGATGGCAACAGGCCTCTGACTTGTGTCGGTCAAGGAATCCTGGACAATCTCTCCGATATAACGACAAATGTGCACGGAACGAAGAATGGACCAAAGTTTTTTTATTACATCGGTAATTATAATTCTTCAATAGAGCAGAATACTCCGGGATATGTCAAATACAGTTATACTGGAGAAAAACAGTGGCTTGCGATCCGCAGATGTTGGACCATAATCGAAAATATTGACAACGTTGAAGATATGACAGAAGCGGAAAAGTCTCAGTATAAAGCTGAAGCTAAAACAATCATAGCTCTTCATTATACGGAAATGTTGCGACATTTCGGAGGCGTCCCGAAAGTTGATCATTACTATCAGACTAATGAGGATATGCACAATGACAGAATGACCGTTGCTGAAATGGTTGACTGGATTGATTCACTTATTGAAGAAGCATGTCCATATCTTCCATATGAATATGAAGACCCCAATCTTTATGGGAGGATGACTAAGTTGGGAGCGATGGCTATTAGAGTAAGAGCATTACATTTCGCCGCAAGCCCTTTGTTCAATGACGACAAACCATATCTTGAAGGAGAAGCAAGCCGTAAAGGATATACTTGGCTCGGAAAGAAAGATATGAAATATTGGGAAAAAACAATGTCCGCAGCTGATGAGCTTATTAAAGAGGCTGCCAGTCAAGGGTATGGTCTTGTTCAACCTGAAACAGATGATGTTTCCGGATATAAAGCTGCTTTCCGCAGGGCCTATTTTGAGCCGGGCAATAAAGAAACTCTTATTGTGACAAGATGCCAGAATGCAACTTATCCGTCACCGGCAACAGGCCAGTTTTTGTGGTTTTTCCAGTTAGGCTCTTTTCAGGTGACCCAGAACTGGGCTGATATGTTCCCAACCGCAGATGGATATGATATCAAGCCTGGAATGCCGAACTATGATCCTGCGTGCGGGTGGGACGAACAGAGACCGCATGATAACAGAGACCCAAGATATTCTGAGACTGTTGCATACAATAATGATGATTGGGGAACTGATAAGATAAAAGTACGTGCCTGGATGGGTGGCAACGAGCATAAAACAGAAGAAGATCATCTT
The DNA here is from genome assembly GCA_051870055.1 of Candidatus Cryptobacteroides sp. Taxonomy (GTDB): domain Bacteria; phylum Bacteroidota; class Bacteroidia; order Bacteroidales; family UBA932; genus Cryptobacteroides. The sequence goes on along the minus strand of JBJEBM010000050.1, from coordinate 8,085 downwards.
TTCTATCATGGAGCAACGGCAAGAAAATTCTCTCTTGGAGGAAATACTAATGCTATGTCCTGTGTTGGAAAGCCTTTCGTATGGCCGTGGATTCGTATGGCTGAGATATATCTGATTTATGCTGAGGCTGCTAACCAGTTTGAGAATGGCCCGTCACAGCTTGCTTATGAAAGGGTCAATGCCGTAAGGTCGCGAGTCGGGCTTTCTCCTCTTAAGAATATGGATATGCAGACATTCCACAATGCCGTTATGAAAGAACGTGCCTGTGAATTAGGAATGGAGAACTGTCGTTGGTTTGATATAGTCCGTTGGAAAATGGAAGATGCTTTTAAGGCGACTCTGAGAGGTATGAGAAGTTGGCTGTGGACAAAAAACCCATCATTTGACCGTTCTGGAAAAAAAGAGGGAACAAGGGCCAATGGCTACGATGGAGACTATCTTGTCGGCGATGGAATAGTCGGTGAGAAGGGCATTGTCTATCAAAGGTTGACAGGTACTGCTGCCAATGTGAATTTTGATGAGTCGAAACATATAATCACGTATCAATACTATGATTTCCCTGAAAATGAGATACGTGATTGGGCTAAAAATTTCAATCCTAAATGGTATTTGAGTGCATTCCCTATGGGGGAGGTTAATAAAGATTACGGCTTAATACAGAATCCTGGATGGTAAAATTGAGAATTATGCGAAAAATAGTTATTTCATTAATGATTTCATTGCTTCCATTCTGCGCTGTCAACGCTCAGTCTTCCATCGCTTATGCTGGGGTCGTGCTTGATAAGAATGGAAAACCCCTAAGGGGAGCTATAGTTTCCCAGAACAGCAATACTGCCAATCGAACTGTGACAGATGAGAAAGGTCGCTTTACTCTGCCTGTGAATGCGGGAGAAAAAATCAAAATCAGTCTGCCGGATGGTAAATATATGATGGTCGATGCAACTGATGAAGGCAGCGGCAGGATTGTTTTCAATGAACTGGCATCCGGGCTTGACTATGGATTTGATGTTGTCTATAACAGAGTTGAATCAACTGCGGCAGTTAATAATGTCAGTTCGGATATTCTTGAGAAGTTCAAGGCCATCAACCCGGAAAACTCTTTGTACGGGATGCTTCCCGGCCTCTCAGTAATGCAGAATGGAGGTAGTCCTTGGCTTGGCGCAAGCCCTTCCATGTTTATTCGAGGAAAGGGTACTTATAAGAATTCGAGCATCCTGGTTTTGGTAGATGGCTTTGAGAGGCCGTTGTCAACAATATCAATGGAAGATGTCGAAAGTGTTTCAGTGCTGAAAGATGCTGCGGCTCTTGCTCTTTTTGGCCAGCGTGGGGCAAATGGAGTATTGATGGTAAGAACCAAACGCGGACGATTCGGAGGTAGTGAAGTGAAAGTGAATTACCAGCATAGCTTCACTAAACCCAAAAGCCTTCCGGAGATGGCGGACGGCTACATGTATGCAAGTGCTGTCAATGAAGCATATAGGAACGATGGGATAAGCGCACCGTTATTTTCAGAATACGACATCGTTGATATAGTCAACGGGACATATCCTTATTTACTTCCTGATGTGGATTGGTTCAAGGAGTGCCTTAGGAACTTTGGCTCAAGGGATGATGTCTCTGTTTCATTCAGTGGAGGCAACAAGTCAGTTGCATATTACGCCCTGATTGATTTCAATAATGAGTCGGGAATATACAGGCCTGTTGATTTTAATGAGGACTATTCTACGCAATTGAAACGTAATGCGTTGAATGTGAGTACAAAACTTGACGCCCATTTGACGAAGACTACATTATTTTCAATTAGTTTATCAGGCAATATCGCACAATATAGACGTCCGGGAGGTCTCCAGCATGACCAGATTTTCAACCTGCTTTATAGAATGCCGCCAACAGCTATGCCGATAATGGCGGAAGATGGCTCCTGGGGAGGAAATGAGCTTTACATTACTGATAATATCAGCAGTAACCCGGTTGCTCAGATTGCAGGACGAGGTTTCGTACAGAATCATTCACGCCTTCTTTCTGTTGATGGTCATCTTAAGCAGGAACTGAATATGATACTGCCCGGATTAAGTGCAGATGTCAAAGTAAGCTATGACAACAAGGCTGAGTATGCGGATCAGAAAAAGATAAATGATTTCATCTATACGATTTACAATTTTTATAGAGATAATTCAACGCACTCAATACCAGAAAGCAATGTTACCAGTACAAAGTACGGTACTGATGCTACAATGAAAATAACCAGTTCGTTTAATACGCAGTACCGGCATTCGATGTTACAGGGCAGGTTGAATTATGTCCTCGACAGGCAGCGGCATTCGTTTAATGCCTCAGCAGGGTATAGTCAGGAGAAATATATCGGGAATGGACAGTATCATACATATATGCATCAGAATATCCTAGGACATTTCCATTATTCATATGCAGGCAGATATATCGGAGATCTTGCTATGTCATATAGTGGTTCCAATTATCTTGCTCCTGGCGACAGGTTCAGATACTATCCAGCCATTTCGGCCGCGTGGGTGATTTCCAACGAGAATTTCATCAAGAGCGAATCAGTGGATCTGTTGAAACTTCGAGCTTCTTTTGGTTATGCTGGCAATGATCAAATTGACCAGAACCTGTTTGTCCAGGGATATACAGCTGGCGATGGCTATCCTTTTAAGGATGCTAATACAAATAGTGGAGGTAGAATAGAAGGCCAGATGGCAACTGACCGCGTTTCACCTGAGAAGGCACGAATGCTCAATGTGGGTTTCGATTTCTCTTTCTGGAATAAATTTTCAGGAACAATAGACGTATATCAGAACCGCAGAACTAACATATTGGCGGATGCTGGGAATACAACTTCTGGTATTCTCGGAGTTGCAGCACCGATGATATGCACAGGTATTGTTGATAATGCGGGACTGGATCTAGGTCTGAATTGGGCAGAAAGAAAGAATCAGTTCGCATATAATATAGGTGCGGTTTTCTCTTTCTCTAGAAACAAGATAGTCAATCAGGAAGAGCAGTATCGACCGTATGATTATCTAAAGCGCACGGGGAAAAGGGTTGGTCAGCCTTTTGGCTTGTTGTCAGATGGCTATTTTGCAGGGCAGTCGGACATAGATACCGCGATACCTCAGTGGGGGACTTTGCGTCCTGGTGATGCCAGATACAAAGATGTGAATGAAGATGGCAAGATAGATCAAGATGACTTTGTGGCGATATCTTCTCCGACTGAATATCCGGGAATGTATTTTTCCCTCTCTTTGGGATTTGAATGGAAGGGCCTTGGTGTGGATGTCCTTTTCCAGGGCGCTGCTGATTATGGAGTTACACTTAATACGGTGGGATTATATAGAGGATTGGTGGACAATACCACGATATCGAAATATATGTACGAAAACTCCTGGTCTTCTGAAAGGTCCACATCGGCTAGATATCCGAGGCTTACTTCCCAGAAGAATGACAATAATTACCAAAGCAGTAATATTTGGACGGTTGATAATCCATTCTTTAAACTTAGGAATCTCAATATTTATTATAAATTTCCTCAACGGCTGCTGTCAAAAATTCGCTTGAAAGAGCTTTGTGTCTTCCTGAATGGAAGCGATATTTTCACAATTGACAAGTTGGATGTCTCTGATGCTGAATTTATTGATGCGAATTATCCATTGATGGCAGCATATACGGTTGGATTGAATTTTAAATTTTAATGACGATGAGAAAACAAAGTATATTTTGGCTGTTGAGCCTTTCACTGGTAACCGGATGTGATTTTCTGGATTATCAGGAGCGCTCTTTTGCGGACAAAGAGGATGCGTTCTCGGAGTTCAGTAAAGTTACAGCGGTATTGACAGCGGCCTATTCTTGCCTTCCGTCTGGATATGCTGGAATTGATGGTGCAATGCTTGATGCAGCTACTGATGATGCGGTATATGTCTGGGATGTAAACAATATACATAATTTTTATAATGGCGTTTGGAGCTCTAAAAATACTGTAGATGGACAATGGTCAAACTTTTACAAGGGAATCAGGCGTTGCAATAACTTTCTTGAGAATGCTGATGAGTCTATTTTGGATGAATACAAATGGTCCGGGGATAATTATCAGAAAATGAAAAAGAAATGGCAGTATTACAAATATGAAGCGCGATTCTTGAGAGCTTTTTTTCATTTTGAACTTGCCAAAAGATATGGCGATATCCCACTTGTGGACCATACGTTGACTCAGATAGAGGCAAATTCTGTTGAAAGGACTTCGTTTGAGAATGTAATAAAATGGATTTCGGACGAATGCTCTGAGATCGCACCTAATTTGCCAGTGACTTATGCTGATGTTCCTGATCAGGAAACGGGCAGAGCTACTAAAGCAGCAGCTTTGGCTCTTCGTTCAAGGGCGTTGCTCTATCTTGCAAGTCCTCTTCACAATGTGGAGGGAAGTCCTGATTATCAAAAGAAATGGGAAGATGCCGCTCAGGCAGCATATGATTTGATATCACTTAATTTATATAGCAATGATCTCAAATCTTGGGGTATGATATTCAACAAGTGGAGGAATAATCCTGAGGTGATATTCGAAAAGAGACTTTCAAATAGTAGAAGTTTTGAGGAGAATAATACATCTATTGGTTATGAAGGCGGAAACACTGGTAATTGCCCAACTCAAAACTTAGTGGATTGTTATGAAATGGTAGCGACGGGCAAAGGAATCAATGAGCCTGGAAGTGGATACGATGAAACTAATCCTTATGATGGTAGAGATCCAAGGCTTTCTCTTACTGTCCTTTATAATGGAAGTAGATATCGAGGTCGTAGTATCCAGTGTTATACAAACGGATTGGACGGCACTCCCAAAGTTGGTGCCAGCCCTACTGGATATTATTTGAGAAAAATGATGGACGAAAACATTGTCCTTTCCGGTCCGAACAAAACTGTATCTGAACATTGCTGGGTTCTTTTCCGATATGCCGAGATCCTTCTGAATTATGCGGAAGCTATGAATGAAGCATTCGGCCCTGAGGACAAAGACAAATTCCAAATCTCCGCATTGGAGGCTGTCAACTATGTCAGAAGACGTGATGAAGTCAATATGCCGGATTTCCCAATGGGAATGAGCAAAGAATCATTCAGGGATAAGATTCATAACGAAAGGAGAGTCGAGCTGGCGTTCGAAGGCCATAGAATGTGGGATATCCGTAGGTGGAAAGAGGGTGAATGTACAGAAAATATTTATGGGATGAGCATAGAGAAAGACAATTCTACAGGCGAGCTGACATATTCAACTGTGAATGTTCAGAGACGTGAATGGAACGAAAAAATGTATTATTATCCAATACCTCAATCAGAGATTTATGCGACAAATGGGGTCATTTCTCAAAATCCTGGTTGGTAAATATATGTATTATGAAAAAGATTCTGAATATAATAATGCCGGTATTGATGCTGGCTTCCTGTGATGAAAATATTCCTGGCCCTGATCCGATAGTTCCGGCAACTGACATTTTGATTGATTGCGAGAGCCTCGAGATGAATGTTGGAGAGGAGAAAAGACTGGTTGCTGAAATACTGCCGGAGAATGCCACATTTAAAAAAATAATATGGAACTCATCTGCTCCGGAGACTGTATCTGTTGACCAGAATGGAGTAATGACAGCTCTTGCTCAAGGTAATGCAGTGATACGGGCAATGTCAGGAGATGAACTTGTAAGTGCTGAATGTTCAATTAGCGTTAATCTTGTAATACATCACGTCACCGGGATCAAAGTGAATCCACAGTCAGTAGAATTGTATTTAGGAGATAATACAGAAACTAGGCTTACCGCTGAAGTGTTTCCGGCAAATGCAACAGACAAGTCATATACTTGGGCATCAGGAAATCCTGATGTGGTGATGGTCAATGAGGATGGGTGTCTTGTTCCAGTAGGCGAAGGCAAAACTGATGTGACTGCGATAGCTTCTGACGGTGGGTTCACTGGGTCTTGCACTGTGGTCGTTAAGAGCAAAAAGGAGCAGATTAACCTGCTTTCCAATCCTGGTTTTGAGGATGGTCTTACCTCCTGGGAAAGAGTCCCTCTTGAATGGTTCGAAACGTATTACAAAGGAGAAACTTTGAACACTGCATCGTGGAATTCCTCAGCTGCAGGTGTGTCTGATGAAAAGCTATGGACCGGAACCGGTGCCGATGTGAAAGACTTGATTCTTTCAGGTTCAATTTGTGCGAAATTGGCAATGGCGTCTCTTTCTGGGCTGTATCAAATTGTTGCCGTTGAAGGAGGGTATAAATACCATATAGCTGTAAATATGTTATGGAAACGTGGAAATGTGAATAATCAGAGCATCAAGGAGGGTGAACACATTAAAATTCTTTCTGAGGACGGATCGGATGAATACGGGACTGTTCCAATACCTGTACTGGAAAAAGAGATGATGAAGGTTGAGGGAGATGTGTCGATTCCTGCAGGAGTGGCAAAAGTCCGCTTCCAGATTGATCAGCGTGATTATCCAGCTAATCCTGCAGGACAGAGAGCTCCTCTCCTGCTGTTTGATGAGTGCAGCCTAATAAAGATGGATTGATAATTACGGAAGAAATATGTATTTGTTATGAAAAATATATTGAAAAAGACAGTTGTCTCATTGCTTGGAGTCGTCCTTTTGCTTTCTTGTAAAGAGAATATTCCGCTTGTTGGGGTGAGGGTCAGCCCTGATTCTCTTGAACTGATTGAAGGAATGGAGTCAAAAAGGTTGTATCTATATCTTTATCCATCATATACTACGGATTCCGATGTCATATGGTGCTCTGAACCTGAAGGCATTGTTGAAGTGGATGATAACGGAAATGTTATTCCAGTATCACAAGGGACCGCTGAGATAAGCGTTTGTCAGAAATCACGGGTCCTTGCATCGGTGATTGCTGTAGTCAGACCGTTTATTCATTTAGAATCTATATCGCTTTCAGAGAACGAAATAAATGTCTCACTTGGGGAAAAGGGCATTACATTGAAGGTGTCATTGGTACCTGAGAATGCTACAAATCCAACAGTCTTGTGGTCAAGTTCAGATGAAAGAGTAGTTATGGTAGATGCTTCTGGGACATTGTCATATACGGGCATAGGCACAGCAACTGTAAAAGCGACTGCGGCAGATGGAGGCATCTTTGCAGAGTGCATAGTCAATGTGTCGCATACCTATGTTGAGGGAGTGACCGTGGAACCATCGTCTTTGACCTTGTTCATTGGCGGGCAGCCAAAAAAACTGACGGCTGCTGTTAGTCCGGCAAATGCGTCAGTTCAGGATGTTTCGTGGTCTTCTGATAATGTCTCAGTGGCTAAAGTTGATGCTGATGGTAATGTATCTGCCGTGTCTATTGGCTTCGCCAAAATATCGGCCACCTCAAAAGAGAATAAAAATATTGTCGGATATTGCGATGTTGAGGTCCGCGCTCAGCAGGAGAAGGGAGACAATATATTGAAGAATCCCGGATTTGAGGCGCCTGATGATGGCCAGGATGCAATAGCTAATGATTGGAATGTTGTTCCTGAAGAATGGTTTAGCGCATATTATGGGACTGATGCTGTCACTCTTGGTGTTCCTCAAAGGTCAAACAATAAAGGAAATTTCTTCAAGACAGGAAACGGAAAATCTGTCCCGGAAATTGTGACAGGTAATTATGTGGGTAGATTGCCAGCTGCCGCTTCCTCTGGAATGTACCAGATCGTTGATGTTGTTCCAGGTAATAATTATTGCTATGGAGCCAATGTCGCATTGGTGGAAGTGAATGCAAATCAGAGAATCAAAGACGATGAGAGTATGAAGATTCTTTCTGTGGATGGACTGACATTATATTCTTCTGTACCTATGCCTTCTCGGGATAAGGACAAGACAATAGTCCATATCAGCGGTGAATTTACTGTTCCTCACGGGGTGACTAAAGTCAGACTTCAATTCGATTCTAGAGACTATTTATCACCGGCACAGAACAGGGCGCCATTGATTATGATTGATGAATGCGAGTTATGTGAATTGAAATAAAAGATCAATAATTCCAATCAGCAGTTGAACTGCTGCGATTATAGTTTATAAAACAGCCTCAAG
>JBJEBM010000049.1:0-3177 GCA_051870055.1 Candidatus Cryptobacteroides sp. | reverse complement strand
TCAAACACTTTAGCCTTTTTTATTTTATAAATTATTCACTTGCGAAACTTGAGATGATAATAAGAACAATAATCGGCCGGAAAAGTTCGGCCGCATCAAAGCTGCTGAACATCGCAGGCATGGCAATGGCTTTCGCTGCCTTGTATATCATCATGGTCCAGGTCAATTTTGACTTTGGGTACAACAAAAAGATCAAGGACTCCGAAAGAATTTATGTAATGTCGGTGCCAGACTGGTTTACGCCAGAGAACTGGATGCCGTCAATACCCAGATTGTTTGGCGAGGAGGCCATTAGCAATGTTCCGTGCGTGGAATGCGGTGGCACGATATGGTTAAGAAAAGGTGAGCTGAGCAAATTCTGCCGAAAGGAAGATGGAAGCGGCCCTTTCAATATGTATCAATGCAAGGCATCGATGGAAGCCTTTGATGTATTTGGACTTGAACTCGTGGAAGGCAGCGTTGATTACCTTGCCCAGTGGACAGACCTTGTCATATCAGACACCAAGGCTGAGGAACTCGGGCTTCACGTCGGCGATGTGGTTTTCAATACAAGCAGTAGCGGAAATACCATTCCATACAGAATATCTGCTGTATTCAAGCATTATCCGACCAACAGCGACCTGAATACAATTGATTGTTTCGTTAGTATTGGAGATGACCGTATTGATAATGTCTCAGATTGGAGTTATCAGTATTTTGTAAAACTCAACTCAAAAGAGGATAAGGCGAACTTTGAACAACAGGCTTATGATCATATTTTGAAAACATATCTCAATATAACTTCTGCTGCAGGAGAGGATATTAGCGATGATAGTCTGAATGAGATCAAAGAGCGGTTCAGAATAAAGCTCTTCCCGTTGGGAGATATATATTTTGAGAAGACTTTCTCAAATCTAGGAATGAGCGGAAGCAAGACCACCACCTATACTCTGCTTGCCATAGCCATCCTGGTGATTGTTATTGCATTCATCAATTTCATCAACTTCTTCTTCGCTCTCGTTCCTGTGCGTCTGCGTTCAGTCAATACGAGAAAGATACTCGGAGCGTCGCGCGGAAGACTTGTAGCCGGGGTAGTCTGCGAGTCGGTGGTGATGATTGCGATAGCCCTTGCTTTAGCCGCAGGTGTGGTCAATCTGTTCTGCGGCAGCACGTTGGCATCCTTGATACCTTGCAGCGCATTGTTCTCGAAGAATATTGGTGTGGCCGTGTGTACCGCATGCGGAGGCTTTCTTCTTGCGGTGGCCGCTTCGCTCTACCCGGCCCTGTACATCACTTCTTTCTCTCCGGCATTCGCCCTGAAAGGCAGTTTCGGCACGGTATCCAGAGGCAATGCGTTCAGGGTGGGACTCATCGGATTCCAGTTCGTGGTATCTCTCGTGCTTATCATCTGCGCCTGTTTCGTGACTATGCAGAGGCAGTATATGCTTCACTATGATATGGGCTTTGATCGCGAACAACTGCTACAGGTCTATGTATCTGAGAAAGTGGGCAATATGAGAAAGACTGCCACTTCGCAACTCAAGAGCAATCCTGAAATCGAGGATGTCACATTCTCTGACGGAGATATTGTCTCGAACTTTAGGATGGGTTGGGGAAGAGAATTCAAAGGAGAGCAGATTTCTTTTACTTGCTATCCTGTTCAGTGGAACTTCCTTGATATGATGGGGATAGATATAGTCGAGGGAAGAGATTTCACGGAAACTGACGAGATGTGCGAGGATGGGGTATTTATTTTCAACGAGGCGGCACGCGATAAGTTCGGGCTGAGCTTGGAAGACAAGATGCAGGGGCATCGTGGAGAAACTGAGATAGCGGGAATATGCAGGAACTTCAATCACAAGGCGCTTGTAAATGAAGTGGAGCCGATGGCCCTTTATATTTTCGGAAAGCATCCTTGGGGTACACTTTCGACCATCTATATCAGGACTCACCCAGGAGCTGATATGCCGAGTCTTATAGACTGGATCAAGACAGAACTATACGAGTTGGATCCATCCACTCCTAAAGATGAAATCGAGGTGTCTTTCTTCGACAGCAGGCTGGATTCGGAATATGGCAGGGAGAAGAAGAATTCCCGTATCATATTGTTGTTTACGATTTTGGCAATTGTGATTTCCCTGATGGGAGTATTTGGCCTTGTGATGTTCGAGGCTGAATATAGGCGCAAGGAAATAGGCGTTAGGCGTGTGAACGGGGCGACTGTGGACAACATACTCAGGATGTTCAATGCAAAGTTCATCAAGATAGTAATGGTTTGTTTCTTCGTTGCTGCTCCGATTGCCTGGTTCATCACTGATTACTATCTAGGAAGCTTTGCATATAGGATGCCAATGCACTGGTGGGTATTTGCCCTCGCCCTCCTTGTTGTCCTCTTGGTTACTGTCACCGTCGTGACCCTACGCAGCCTTTCGGCCGCCCTTGCCGATCCGGTGGAATCCATCAAGATAGAATAGACCTTTACGTCATCATATTCTGCGATATGTGCTGAAGTAAATCAAATCTCAGCACATATTTTTATTATATCGAATTGGATTTAATCAAGTAGTAAAGAATATGAATCAAATAATGGCAGAAGATCTTCTTTGTTGGTGTAGAATCCGTTTTCCGTGAGTGCTGCAGGACAGATGGTGTGGCGCAGGATGTAGAAGTTTTCTTCGTAGTCGGAGTCTCCGTCGGATCTGTCTGCCCGCATCTTCATTTGGGGCAGGTTCTTGATTGCTGCCTTGGCCAGCTGTTCTGCCAGTTCATCAGCCTTTGTCTGTCCTTTGCTTGTATAGACGCTCCAGCCGGAGGGAGAAGTCCATTCTTTGCCGTTTCCGAAGGCGTTGGCGTGGATTGAGATGAGGATGACATTGTCCTTGCCTTCTCGTGATGCGATTGCGTTCACTCGATTGCAGCGGTCCTTCAGTGGGATGTCATCTTCTTCCGGTACCAGGAGCTCGGCATCGTAGCCCCGGTCTGTGAGGTCAGCGACGATTTGTCTTGCGATTGTGCGGTTGAAGATGTATTCGAGGAATCGTCCGTCCGGACTGCGTTTGCCCGGCGTGGTCTGACCGTGTCCGTTGTCAATGAGAATTTTCATCGGTAAGCTGGTTTGTGGGTTGAATGTTCAGCTCACCGGTTCCGATGACAAAGATAGTCAAAGATTGATTGATGGAGAAATTTGAGTATCTTTGC
>JBJEBM010000048.1:0-15091 GCA_051870055.1 Candidatus Cryptobacteroides sp. | reverse complement strand
GCGGCAAGATTTTGCATATCAATCTCTTGTCCAATATTCGCAACAAGTTCCAAACTGGTTGAAGGAACGCAATTTCTCAATTTATTTAGACATCTGTTATGTATCGATGTTCTTAAATATGCCTCGAATGAGGTATGGACTTCCAAAGATTTACGGTGAGTCCATAAATATAACATCAAATCGAGTACGACTTCCTCAGCGTCAAGACTGTTCAAATAATAAGAAGCATAACGGGAAAGGACATCGAACACAGCGTCATAAAGTTTTCTGAATGACTTTGTGGTGCCTGTTTCTTTAAACTCCGACCAGATTTCGTTTATGCCCATATCAGATAATTCATAATGTTGCCGCCAAAGACAAGCCGTTTCCGGTTGCACAAAATTAATAAAAATATCCATTTTTATATCTATCTTTGCGGAACTTTAAAAAAGAATACAGGATTTATGGAAAAAGTAATATTGACCGGCGACAGACCGACCGGAAAACTTCACCTCGGACATTATGTCGGCTCGCTCAAACGCAGGGTGGAACTTCAGAATGAGGGGGACTATGACAAGATGTTCGTGTTCATCGCTGATGCACAGGCATTGACGGACAATGCTGACAATCCTGAGAAGGTGCGGCAGAACATCATTGAGGTGGCATTGGACTATCTCTCCTGCGGCATTGACCCGGAGAAATGCACCCTCTTCATCCAGTCGATGATACCTGAGCTCACTGAGCTCACATTCTACTATATGAACCTGGTGACTGTGGCAAGGCTTCAGCGCAATCCTACCGTGAAGGCAGAGATCCAGATGAGGGATTTCGAGAATACCCTGCCGGTGGGCTTCTTCTGCTACCCTATCAGCCAGGCGGCCGACATTACCGCATTCAAGGGAACCATTGTCCCTGCCGGAGAGGACCAGGAGCCGATGCTTGAGCAGACCCGCGAGATTGTCCGCCGCTTCAACGGCATCTATGGTGACGTGCTTGTGGAGCCGCAGATTCTCCTGCCGCAGAATTCGGTTTGCATGAGGCTGCCGGGAACTGACGGCAAGGCCAAGATGAGCAAGTCTCTCGGCAACTGCATCTATCTGTCTGACAGTCCGGAAGATTTGAAGAAGAAGGTTATGGGAATGTTCACGGACCCGGGCCATCTCAAGGTCAGCGACCCGGGCAAGGTAGAGGGGAATACAGTGTTCACATATCTCGACGCATTCTCCAGGCCGGAGCATTTCGCAGCATACGCCCCTGACTATGCCTGCCTCGATGAGATGAAGGATCACTACAGGCGCGGCGGTCTCGGCGACGTGAAAGTGAAAAAACTCCTGCTCGCCGTCCTTGAGGAGACATTGGCACCGATCAGGTCAAGGAGGAAAGAGTTCGAGAAAGATATCCCTGCCGTGTTCGAGATTCTGCGCAAAGGCACGGAGAAAGCTCACGAGACGGCCGCACAGACATTGTCGGAGGTTCGTGACGCTATGAAAATCAATTACTTTGATGACGCAGCCCTGATTGCGGAGCAGTCAAGGAAATACAACGGCTGATCATATCAGGGCATTCTTACGAGAAATCGTCAGGAGTGTCATCTCCGTAAACATCATAGAAATCATCACTGAAATCAATACCGTCCCACATCGCCTCGATTGTGCGACGGTCTTTTTTTGTAGGCCGCCCGGCTCCGCGGTCACGCTTGACAAAAAAGGTCTCCACAGGAGCTTTCAGTTTGTCAAGTTCCTCCTGAGGTGTGAGATTCTCCGCATATTCAGGCACGAGCTGGGCTCCCACACGGTTCTCTATAAGTCCGATGACTTTGAATGTGTAATAGACGGCGGCCTTCCTGACCCGGATTGTGTCACCGATCTTGATCATCTTTGCCGGTTTAGCATCAGCTCCGTTGACCTTCACCTTATTGCCCTTGCAGGCATTCGCGGCCTCGCTGCGGGTCTTGAAGACCCTGATTGCCCAGAGATATTTGTCAATTCTAACTTCTTCCGCCATTTTCAATGTCTCCCAAAACCGAGTTTTCCTCATAATCCTCTCCCCTCAGCCTCGGCTCCGCATCCGGGTCAATGTACTCGTCATTCTCCTCTCTCGGACCGATATAAGCCTCAAGCAGCACGGTTGAACGGTCCCGCGGAACAATGAAAAAGTCAGCTACTTCCTCCGGGACAAGCAGGACCTCTCCCTTGCGGAGAATATATTCGTCCAGGCCTCCTTCGGTCCGTGTCACCTGGAAAGAAGCTTCCCCGCCAACGCAGAGATAAGCCAGGAACGACTCAAATCTCTCTGTATAGATATGAAGCGCTTCCTGGAGACGTATCCTGGTAATGATGAATTCGTCACGCGACACCATCCTGTCTGTCAGGCCGTCCTCCGGCAATTTCCCGGGGCGCTGGCGCATAGGGCCTGCTGGAATATTGACAGTCAATGAATTGTCATATTTCCCCATATTGAGGAAATCGAAAGCGGCTTCGAGCGACAGTTCCTCCATATCTCCAGTTACCTCATCCGAAGTCACACCTGAAGGGTCGGAAGTGAACGAAGCGGAAACCGGTTCCACAGGATTTCCCCAGTTATATACCTTGAAATCCAGGTCTGATGATTCACTTATCTCAGCAAGCACAAGACCTGCTGAGGCGGAATGCACAAGTCCGGGAGGGATGATGAATCCCTGTCCTTTATGCGGAGTGACCTCGTTCAGGACCTCCTCAAGAGTTCCAGACAGGCAGCGGTCATACAGCTCACCGGCAGGAACCTCCCTTTTGAATCCCAAATATAGTTTTGACCCCGGCTCCGCATCAGCGACATACCAGAATTTTGTCTTTCCAAGTGTGTCGTAGCGCTGGAATGCAATGGCGTCATCCGGGCAGACCATAAGCGGAAGGCGCTCTTCCACTTTGAAAAGCCTCATAAGCAACGGGAACTGCCTGCCGAAATACGAATATACAGTCTCCCCCGTCACCCTCTCAAGATATGTCTCCATCACCTCCGAAATAGTGCTTCCGGCAAGCCAGCCGTTCATCACCTCAGTCTCTTTCAAACCAAGGTCCGCGAGTCCCGACTCAGCAGGGAACCTCATCGGATATAATTTTCTTTCTGTATTTTCCATTGTAAAGAACCATTGAAAATTTGATTGCCGCATCAATCCCGGTCAAGCAGATACACATCGTCTCCCGGGGCGGCGAAATGGAATCTTTCCCTTGCCACCTCTTCAAGCGTGTCCCTGTCCGTGGAAAGCATCTTTATCTTGTCATCAAGAATCTTCAGTTCCTGGCGGCATTCCTCGATTCTGGTCAGCTGCCGCCTGTATTCCACCTCCGAGCGGACAAGCCTGACGAGATTGTCATCTGAGATGAAGACAATATAAATGAAAAAAACGGCGGTGATGAAAACCGCATATTTGACAAACGAGCTGTTGTCGCCTTTCCAGAATCTGATGAATCTGCTCTTCTTTTCCATCGAAATATCGGCAAAATTTACTGTATATCTGCAAAATTAATTAAATTTGTACAATCTAAGAATAAAATCTGAACAATGAAACCAACATTACTTGTACTTGCCGCCGGTATGGGCAGCCGTTACGGCGGATTGAAACAGATGGACGGACTCGGTCCAAATGGTGAAACAATCATTGATTATTCCATTTACGATGCGGTCCAGGCCGGCTTCGGCAAAGTGGTTTACATCGTCAGGGAGTATTTCAAAGAGCAGTTCGAAGAGACTGTCAGGCAGAAATACAGCCACGTGAAATGCATTGACGGAGAGCCGCTCCAGTTCCAGTTCGTGACCCAGGAGCTCGACAAGATTCCTGCAGGATTCACAATGAACCCTGAAAGGCAGAAACCGTGGGGAACCGCTCACGCCGTGCTTATGGCCAAAGACGTCATTCACGAGCCGTTCGCTGTCATCAATGGTGATGATTATTACGGAAAAGATTCTTTCCGCATCCTCGGGGACTGGCTCCGCGCTCACGAGAACAGCGAGGGAGTTTACAGCATAGTGGGATTCGAGCTTGATCACACCCTTTCAGAGTCCGGCGGAGTGTCAAGAGGAATCTGCTCTTATGACGGGGAGCAGCATCTTACCGACATCGCAGAGCACCTCAATATCGCGAAAGAGGCTGACGGAAAGGTTTATGGAGACAACTCCGTCACCGGCGAGACTCATCTCGAACTGGTTGCCAACGCCCTCTGCTCAATGAATATGTGGGGTTTCACTCCGGATTATTTTGAAAAGAGCGGCAAGATTTTCGAGTCATTCCTCGAGAAGAACTGCCAGGAGCTCAAGAAAGAGTTCTACATCCCGTTCGCAATTGACTGCATGATCAAGGCCGGTGAGGCCAAGACTGACGTTCTTTCAACTCCGTCACACTGGTTCGGAGTGACTTACAAGGAAGACCGTCCTGCAGTGGTTGCCAAGTTCAAGGAGTTCGCAGACAACGGCGTATATCCTTCACCGCTTTACAGCAAATAAATCCACAATACTTTAACGGGGCCGGGGAATCTGCGTTCTGACATCAGGCAGGATTTTCCGGCCCGTTTAGAATTTTCAACAGGAGGCTCAAGCCTGCAACAATTATTTGAAATGAAATCCACAAGAAAAGTAAAAGACTACGACCTGCTCTCAGGTTATTCATTCTTCATTCCCGGGCCATCCGGCATATTCGTCCTGACATTGCTGTTTCTTGTCGGAGCCCTGATAGGCAATGTCATAGCGGCCATTTTCATGTTGGCTATGGGCGGAGCCGGACAGGATTATATGATACTCGTGTCTTACCCTGTGATGTTCATTCCCCCGATGATGTACGCCTTGGGCAAGAGCCGCGGCAATGCCCTTTTCGACAAGGGATGCAGGATTGACAGCAGGCATTTCGGAGGACTTGGAGCGGGCGTATGCTGTGTTCTCGTGGTATTGGCGACCCTGTGCACTGCCTTCATTATGGACATCTTCAATTCAATGATGCCGGAAATGCCTGAATGGCTGGAGAATACATTGAAGAGTATGACACAGGGGAAATTCTGGGTAAACTTCCTTTGCGTGTCGGTTTTCGCTCCGTTTTTTGAGGAATGGCTGTGCCGGGGAATGGTTCTCAGGGGGCTTCTGAATTACAAAAGAGCGAATTCCGAAGACAACAGGGAATACGGAATCAAGCCTGTCTGGGCCATTATCATCTCGGCATTGTTCTTCGCCGTCATCCATCTGAATCCGTGGCAGGCGCTGCCGGCATTCGCACTCGGCTGCCTGTTCGGCTATGTTTACTACAAGACCGGTTCACTGTGGCTTACAATGCTGATGCATTTCACCAACAATACTTTTGCATTGATACTCGGCAATATTGACTCGCTGAAGGATTATGACAATTTCATCGATGCGCTGTCCGTTCCGGTGTATTCTGGAGCCGCATTGGTCTGCGCTGCCGTGCTGTTCTTCGCTTTAAGGAAAATATCCTCAATCCGTTCAGAATCAGCCAGCGGGAACTGCGACATCATCGAATAATGTGAATCTCTTTCAGACGGGGATGGTGTCTGTCTTTCTCGGAAAGTATCATCCTGTCTGAAGGTATCCGCCAGTCAATCCCAAGCTCCGGATCGTCAAATGAAATGCCGCCCTCACTTGCAGGGGCGTAATAATTGTCACATTTATATTGAAACACGACCTCGCCGGAGAGGACACTGAAGCCATGGGCGAAACCCCTCGGAATGAACAGCTGGCGGTGGTTCTCTCCTGTGAGTTCAACAGCGATGTGTTTTCCGAAAGAGGGGGAATCCGGCCTGATATCGACAGCGACATCCAGCACGGCGCCTTTGACCACGCGGACAAGCTTCGCCTGTGAATACGGCGCCTTCTGGAAATGCAGTCCGCGTACAACTCCGTAAACTGAACGGCTTTCATTGTCCTGGACGAAATCCACATCGGCCACAGCCTTCTTGAAGTCACGCAAAGAGAAGGACTCGAAGAAATATCCCCTTCCGTCAGTGAACAGCCTCGGTTCTATGATGACCGGGCCTTCTATGTCTGTCCTGATTATATTCATAAGACGCAAAACTACTTGATCAACTGCATCAGGTACTGGCCGTACTGGTTCTTCAGCATCGGAGCCGCAAGTTCCCTTACCTTGTCTTTCGTAATCCAGCCATTCTCATATGCTATACCCTCAAGGCAGGCAATTTTCAGCCCCTGCCGTTTCTCCAGGACCTCAATATATGTCGATGCCTCACTCAATGAATCGTGCGTTCCCGTGTCAAGCCAGGCGAAGCCCCGTCCCAAAGTCTGCACCAACAGTTCCCCGTCATCTAAAAAGCGTTGGTTCACAGTAGTTATCTCATATTCGCCGCGAGCCGACGGTCTGATTGAGCGGGCGACTTCGACCACTTTGTTCGGATAGAAATACAGGCCGGTGATTGCATAATTCGACTTCGGCTCAGCCGGTTTTTCCTCTATGCTGACACATTTCCCCTCACTGTCAAACTCTGCCACGCCGTAACGCTGGGGGTCGCTCACCCAGTAGCCGAAAACTGTTGCCCTTGAGTTTTCCTCCGCCTCCCTCACCGCATTTTTCAGCATCGGAGTGAAGCCTGCTCCCTGGAAAATATTGTCCCCGAGCACAAGGCAGACCGAATCGTCACCGATGAAGTCAGCACCTATTGTGAACGCCTGCGCCAGTCCGTCCGGTGAAGGCTGCTCGGCATATTGGAAATTCACTCCGAAATCGCTGCCGTCTCCGAGAAGGCGTTTGAATCCCGGCAAATCGTATGGTGTCGATATAATCAGGATATCCCTGATGCCCGCAAGCATAAGCACGGACACGGGATAATATATCATAGGTTTGTCGAAGACGGGAAGCAGTTGTTTGCTGACTCCTTTTGTGATGGGATAAAGCCTCGTCCCGCTGCCTCCGGCCAATACTATTCCTTTCATTGTGAATGTTTTTGTCCGACAAAATTATAAATTATATTGATGAAGTCCAAGACGCGGCTCAGAAATTGGCATAGATAGGCAGGCCGGCCCCGGAAGCAGGCAGCAGCAATCCACCTACCTGCAGGGCAATCCATATTGCGGCAAGAATCAGGATTGCGCAAAACACAAGCCCTCCCCCGGAACAAAGACGGTCTGCCTGTCTGTTCAATGATGAAGGCAGGAAATGAAGAATGTAGCCTGCAGCCATCAGGGCGAATGCAGGAAGGGCACCCGAAATGAACTGGACCCCGGACTGAAGATTGAAATCACTGAATATCGCGACAAGCATCTCCCCAGCCCTGTCAGCTGTAGGAGCATTGAAAAACAGCCATCCGGCCAATACAATATGGAATGTAAGCAGGACTCCCCCGAAACGCAGGACGGGATTCATTCCGTCCCCGGTCTTGTGGCTTCCCGGCATAAGAGCCAGCCAGACTTTGTGGACAGACAAAGCAACTCCGTGCAGCAGGCCCCAGATTATGAAAGAGACACCGCACCCGTGCCACAATCCTCCAAGGAACATTGTGATTATCAAATTGATATACGTTCGCACGTCGCCTTTGCGGCTGCCGCCGAGAGGAATATACAGATAATCCCGCAACCAGGAAGAGAGGGAGATATGCCACCGCCGCCAGAACTCCGTGATTGTGGCTGATTTGTACGGGGCATTGAAATTGACCGGAAGCCTGAATCCAATAAGCAGGGAGACTCCGCTGGCCAGGTCCATATAACCGGAAAAGTCGCAGTAAATCTGGATTGCGAAAGCATACAGCCCGAGCAAAGCGATTGAACCGGAAGTTCCAGCCTCTCCCGAAAAAGCCGGACCGGCAATCAGCGCACCGACGCACCTCGCTATCACTGAGTATTTTATTATACCGGAAGCAATCAGCCTCGCCGCCTCTCCTATGTCCTCTCTTGTGACATTGACACACTCATTTTCAATCTGCGGGATGAAATCCTTGTTTCGGACAAGAGGTCCGAGAGTCATTTTCGGAAAGAATGACAGGAGGAGCAGATAGTCCGTGAAACGCTTCACCGGATTCACCGTACCCCTGTATATATCTACAACATAAGATATTGACTGGAAGATGAAGAACGAGACTCCGGCAGGAATGATTAGGGACTCGATGCCTGGAAAAGCCTTGCCGGTGAGCATTTCCAACAGGCCCGAGAAGAAACCGGAGGCCTTGAATATTGCAAGCACGGTAACATCGACAAAGACGGACAACGCCACCGGCCACTTTCCCGGAGTGCCGTCAGGCCGGCGCACTGCCTTGCCCAGTAGCCAGTCTGTCAAGGCGACGGCTATCAGCAACAGCACATAAATGCCGCTCAGTTTCCAGTACAGGAACAATGAAAACAGAAGCAGATACAGGTTGCGGATCCGCCGTTTTCCTGAAAGCAGGCAATATCCGGCAAGGAAGACTGGAAAGAGAACCAGGAACTCTCCGCTCGCAAGCGAGAATGTGCCGTTGCTAAAAAAGTCAAACATAAGTCTTCACGCCCGTTACAGTTCAACTTTCAATGCGCTTTCGGGAGGGACAATAAACATTTCCGCCTTCATCAGGGAGTCCAGTTCAGCGGAACGTATTCTCTCCAGTTCAGCCTCCTTCCGTCTCGTCCAGGCATCGTAGGCGCACTGGCAGAATGCCTCGTAGAGTTTGGAAGCAAACGCTTTGCCTCCTCTGTAGTTTATGTGGGTATGGTCGGCTGCCACCCATCCGTTTTCGATGAAATTCGGCATTCCGCCAAGCTTCTCCATTGCATCCAGTGTATTCCAGAAGCATACGCCGCACTTACGCGCTGCAGAACGCTGGTATCTGATAAGAGTGGATGCGGAGTCAATAGGACGGAACTCTTCTGAGCCCTGGTCCTTGATCCATCTGTCACTCACGCCGAGAACAAGCACAGCTGCTCCCGGGAAAGACCTCCTGATGTATGTGATGATGTCCACAAGTTGCTGCTCATATTTCAGATAAGCCGTTTTGCCGTCCTGGAGAATATTCAGGCCATATTGCAGGACGACCATATCATAACCCACCATCTCATCATATTGCCTGTTCATCACCGCCCCGGTCCCGAATATGGCCTGGCCGTTATTGCTGCGGACGGAATAATTGTCAAGATGGAATCCCGAAGCAAGTCCTGTACGGATTCCGTAACACAGTATCCTGCCGGATTTCACTTTCAATTCTATCCTTGACGCAGGCGCCTCAATACGGATGCTGTGCAGATGTCCGTCGGCCGGAATAGAGAAAGAGGATGTGTCGGAACCGTTGAGCCTGACTTCCACCCGGCCTTCATTCTCCGCATACAGATAAATCTCTGACAAATCCGCGGCGCATCCCCCGGTCTTGTCCTCCCAGACTGTCGAAGCGCCCGGTCCTCCCGATGCCAAATACCCGGAAATCAGGAACTTGTCCTTCAAGCTCTCCGGAACGGCCTTCTGTTTCATTATGCTGTATGAAGTCCATCCGGAGGAAAGCCTGGTGACGGATTTGTTGTAAATCTTGAAAGGTATGTCACAGGGAATGAAGCCTACGCCTGCACCTCCGAAACGGGACTGCATCATCCTGCGCAAATCGGAAGTCAAAATGTCCCCCTCGATGAAAGAGTCGCCCATAAATGCAACCTTCACAGGCCTTCCGCTTATGAGGGCATCTCCGAAAGCTGAAAGAGCAGTAGTTCTTGCAGTATCGTAATTCTCAATCGGGACAAGAGTCCTGTCAGAGCTCAAATCCATTGTGGAATCCATCTTTACAGATTGCCTGACAGATGTGTCCACCGGGGCGACAGCCCATAGGGAGGCTGCCTTCAAATTCTCAATCAGGCTGTCAGCCACTTCTGATTTTGACTGCTCGAACTCCTGCAGCTGACGGTCAAGCCGGGTTATATCTGCCTTGAATTCTGTTGATGCCGATACTTCGGGATTGTCATAGAGGCCGAAAACATCGGCCCGTCCGAGTGCAAGATTGCCTATATGGCAAGGCGGAATCATCGCCATTGCCGCAGCGCCCGCCGCCACAACCAGAGCGAGCGTGAAACTTCCAAATACTCCTTTTCTGCCGGAGAAAAACTTTCCAGACATTTTCTGTTATATCTACAATAATTCTTCAAATATATGGAGAAATACGGATTTACACAAATTACCCTGTAATTCAACATTTTTTTGATAATTTTGCAAAAGACAGAATTACCCGTTTTATGAGGAAATCATTACGTAACACATTGTACATCATCGCCGGAGTCCTGCTGGTGATTGCCGCGGTCATCATCTCCGCAAGTTTTTATATGCTGCGTTTCTCGCTCGCTCCGGACCCGAACAGGAGGGACACAGACAGCACCTACAACATCCTGTATTCCCGTTTCCCGGATATGAAACCGTGGATGGACAGTATCCGTTCTGAAGGCCATCTGCGTGATACATTTGTAATTACATCCTCCGGAGAAGGCAGGCACGCTTACTATCTCGCCGCTGAAAACGCCTGCGGAAAGACGGCTGTGCTCATTCACGGTTACAAGGACAGCGCGATAAAATTCTTCTATTTCGGCAGGATGTACAACAGGGATTTGCAATACAACATCCTGATGCCTGACCTGCACGGCCACGGGCTTTCGGACGGAGAGGATATCCAGATGGGATGGAAAGACGCGGATGATGTCCTGGACTGGATCCGTTTCGCTGAAAAGCTTTTCAGGTCAGAGGAATATGAGTCGGCATTGATTGTCCACGGGGTGTCGATGGGAGCCGCCACGACAATGAACGTGTCCGGAAAAGAGCTTCCTGAATA
Organism: Candidatus Cryptobacteroides sp.; assembly: GCA_051870055.1. Lineage (GTDB taxonomy): Bacteria > Bacteroidota > Bacteroidia > Bacteroidales > UBA932 > Cryptobacteroides. Next base: position 4,358 of record JBJEBM010000048.1, on the reverse strand, counting down.
CGTCAACGCTTTTGTGGAAGACTGCGGCTACACAAGTGTATGGGATGAATTCAGGACCCAGCTGAAAGATATGTTCGGCCTGCCGCCGTTCCCGCTTCTGTATTCGACAAGCCTGCTGTGCCAAATCAAATACGGATGGAATTTCAAGGAGGCATCCCCATTGGAATCAGTGTCAAGATGCACAAAGCCAATGCTTTTCATCCACGGGGACGCTGACGGGTTCGTGCCTTTCCGGATGATGGAGCCGCTTTACGAGGCCAAATCCGGGCCGAAAGAATTCTGGGTGGCCCCGGGGTCGGCACACGCCAACGCATATAGGGACCACCCGGAAGAATACACAAGGATTGTCAGGGAGTTCCTTGACAAATGGAACAACCAGACTACAGGCAGTCGCGGAGAATAGCCGCTATATCGTCCTCGTACAGAGGAGCCCAGGCATTGTCAAGGCCCTCATTGACAGCGATATGATGAGCCATCTCGTCAATCCTTGAGTCATCTATCCCGACCTCCCCGAGAGTCATCGGAATGCCAATCTCCTTGTAGAAATCATATATTGCCGCAATGGCTTTTTCAGCTATCTCGCGCTCCGGAAGTGACGGGTCTATTCCGAAAACGCCAGTACCGAACGACACAAAGCGTTCGATGGTATTGTCATTGAGAATATGCTTCATCCAGCGAGGGGTGACGATGGCCAGTCCTTCTCCGTGAGTGATATCGTAATATCCTGACAATGCGTGTTCTATAGCGTGCATGGGCCAGCCGCTGTCGCTATTGCCCAATGAGTAGATTCCGTTGCAGCCGAGAGTTGTGGCATAGAAAATCTCGGCCCTCGCCTCATAATTCTCCGGGTCTTTCAGGACAATGCGCACGTTTTTCATCAGGGATTTTATAGCGCCTTCCATGAACGCATCGTTCATCATGATATGCTCTCCGCAGAAGTACTGCTCCATAATATGGTTGATACAGTCAGCGATGCCTGCAAGTGTCTGTTTGACAGGTAGGGAGAAGGTATAAACCGGATCGATGAAAGAAACCGCAGGAAATACAAGTTTCGAGAAATAGGCCAGTTTGTCATTCGTCTCGGTGCGGGAAATCACTCCGCCGCTGTCATACTCGGAACCGGTGGCGGCGAGGGTGATGATGTCCACTATCGGAATCGCCTTCAGGGTCGGAACCTTCATTGTGACGACATCCCAGGGATCAGCGTCGGAGCAGGCAGCTCCGGCTATAGCCTTTGTGCAGTCCAGCACTGAACCGCCTCCTACTGAAAGAATCACGTCAATGCTGTTCTCCTTGCATATACGTACGCCTTCCAGCACGCTCGGATTGAATTTAGGATTCGGCTCGATGCCTGGAAGTTCGTATATCTCCTTGCCTTCAAGCAGCCTGATGACTTGGTCATAGAGTCCGATGCGCTTGATGGTGCCTCCACCATAAGTTATGAGAACACGCTTGCCGTATTGCTCCATCACAGAACGAAGCTTTTCCACAACGACGCCCTTGCCGAAAATTAGTCTCGTAGGTGTCTGATAATCAAAGTTTACCATTGCGTTAAAATTTTATTTTAATCATTTTCCATTGACAGCTGACGGGGTCCAGCAGCGGAAGAAGCGGATGACTTTGTCCGCATTGTAGCCTTTGCCCTCTTCGAGGAAGCTGGAATCCTGGAAATGAAGGACTTTGCCATTCTGGTCAAGAACAACAAGCACGGGATATCCGAAACGAGAAGGGTTGCCGAGACGTTTCATCATCTCCGAAGCTCGCCCGGCTTTCTCTGGGCCGGATGACTTGCGCGGATTGTAATTGACGTGGATATAGATGAAGTTTTCGGAGATGAGTTTGCTGATCTCCTCATTGCCAGTGATGAAATCGGCGAAACGCAGGCACCACGGACACCAGTTTCCGCCCACCTGGCAGATGACGAATTTGCCTTCGGCTCCGGCTTTTACAAGAGCGGAGTCAATCTGTTCCACCGGATCAATGTCCTCATTGTAAACCTTTTTCAGGTTTTCTCCAGAGCAGGCCGCAAGGCAAAGCAGGCCGGCTAAAATAATAGTGGCTGAAAATCTCATATAAATACGTTTTCACAAAAATAGCAAGTATTTCCCAAAATTCAGCAGGATGAAATCAATCAATGTGATTCACGGACAGGAACACTGCATATATTCTTGACCTCTCCCATAACGAAACAGGAATTGAGGCCACCTATACAGTCCAGTTCGCCCATTATCCGGAGCACGAACTGCTGGTACTCTTTCATACTGGAGACATATACTTTCATCAGGAAATCATAATCGCCTGATATATTGTAGCATTCAGCGACTTCCCCAATGTTCTGCACGGCATCCATGAAATGGCTGGCATTCTCGAAAGTATGCTGCTTCAGCTTGATATAGCAGAAAGCCATAAATGAGCATCCGAGCTTTTCCTGGTCGAGGACCGCCGCGATTTTCCTTATATACCCCTCGGATTTAAGCCGCTTCATCCGCTCGAAAACAGGGGTCGGGGAAAGATGGACACGCTGGGCCACCTGCCTTGTCGTGAGTGTGGCGTCTTCCTGGAGAAGCCTCAGGATAGCCAGATCAGTGCTGTCAAGATTCTGCATAAGATAAAAATTCTTAAAAATGCTCCGCAAAAAGGAGTGCGCAATAAAGTTATTCTAAAATTTCAGCAAATATAGATAAATATTCCAAAATTTCACAATTACTTGGAGCATTTAATTAAAGGACATAACTTTGCAACAGAAATAACAAATAGAATTACTATACTATGGCAGAGACAAAAAAAGTGCATCTGGAGACGATAGCTCTCCACGCAGGACAGGAAACAGCTGACCCGACAACTGATTCAAGGGCAGTACCAATTTATCAGACAACATCTTACGTTTTCCATAACTGCCAGCACGCTGCTGACCGTTTCGGTCTCAGGGACCCGGGCAACATATACGGAAGGCTTACAAACTCGACTCAGGCAGTACTTGAGGAGAGAATCGCGGCTCTCGAAGGCGGCGTGGCCGCTTTGGCACTTGCATCAGGCGCGGCGGCAGTCACATATGCTCTTCAGAATGTTCTCCAGAACGGCGACCACATCATCGCCGCGGACAATCTCTATGGAGGCTCATTCAATCTCATCACCCATACACTCACCACACAGGGAATATCGAACACAATCCTCAACGTAAACGACCTTGAAGCCCTCGAAGCGGCGATAAAACCTAATACCAAAGTCATCTATGCCGAGACATTCGGCAATCCGAACTCTGACGTCACCAACCTTGACGGAATAGCTGAAATAGCACACAGACACGGAATTGTCTTCATCGTGGACAACACTTTCGCTCCGATACTCATCCGTCCTATCGAGCACGGCGTGGATATTGTCGTGCACTCGGCCACAAAATTCATTGGCGGTCACGGGACGTCTCTCGGAGGCATCATCGTTGACAGCGGAAAATTCGACTGGAAGAAAAACGCAAGCCGATACCCTACCCTTGCAAGCCCTGACCCAAGCTACCACGGAGCGGTTTTCGCAGATGTCGCCGGACCGGCAGCTTTTGTCACCAGAGTCAGGGCGGTGATTCTCAGGGACACCGGAGCCTGCATCAGTCCGTTCAACGCCTGGATATTGCTGCAGGGTACTGAGTCCCTCCCGCTGCGTATAGAAAGACACGTGGAGAATGCCCTCAAAGTGGTCAAATACCTTGAGGCCCACCCGAAAGTCGCCAAAGTCAATCATCCGTCACTCGCCGGCCATCCGGACCACGGACTGTACGAAAAATATTTCCCGAACGGCGGAGGCTCGATATTCACATTCGAAATAAAGGGAACTCAGGAGGATGCGTGGAAATTCCTCGACAATCTCGAACTGTTCTCCATTCTCGCAAATGTAGCCGATGTGAAGAGTCTCGCAATTCATCCGGCGACAACCACCCATTCACAGATGAGTCCGGAAGAACTGGCCGAGCAGCACATCACACCGACTACAATAAGGCTTTCAATCGGAGTCGAGCATATCGACGATATTATTGACGACCTTGAGCGCGGATTCGCGGCTCTCGGCAATGCATAACTGTCAAGCTCCTATGCTCTTGCTTGAGCCTGCCCTGGAAGCCTCCTCAAGATTGCCGACCTTGCGGTATCGGAGAGGCTGCTGTGCTTTCCCGAAATTCCAGGACAGGCCCACTGTCAGTTTCTGCTGATAGAATTTCTGGCCGAAATAGGAGGCTGACTCCGCAGAATCGGACTTTGAGAGAATATCCAGATTGGCGTTCCGGCTTCTGAACACATCATTGAGATTAAGGGAGAGAGTCATCCTGTTGTCCAGAAGCTGCTTTTTGACCGCGAAATCTGACCACCACT
>JBJEBM010000047.1:0-15275 GCA_051870055.1 Candidatus Cryptobacteroides sp. | reverse complement strand
AAAAGACGAGGTCCCCGTATTCTATGTCGTAAAATGACAGAAAAATTGTTATTTTTGTGAATCCCAACCTTTCCCGACTCGGGCGAAAGATTGGGAATTTGCACGTAACAATATAATTATCATCATATTATGCACATTGCAATAGCAGGAAACATCGGCAGCGGCAAGACGACATTGACCAGAATGCTGGCTGCGAGGTACGGATGGACACCTAAGTACGAGTCTGTCGATTTCAACCCTTATCTCTCAGATTTCTATGAGGATATGAGCAGGTGGTCATTTAATCTCCAGGTGTATTTCCTGAACAAACGGTTCAAGGATGTGGTGGATATTTCCAAAACGGACGAAGTCATCATCCAGGACCGCACAATATACGAGGACGCAAGAATCTTTGCCCCTAACCTGCACGATATGGGGCTGATGAGCTCAAGGGATTTCGAGACGTATTCCGACCTTTTCGACTTGATGATGTCTCTTGTCAAGATGCCGGATCTGCTTATCTATCTGAAATCTTCCATTCCTAATCTTGTGTCCCAGATTCAGAAACGCGGCAGGGAATACGAGAAGACCATAAGGATAGATTACCTGACAGGACTCAACGTCAAGTACGAGAACTGGATAAAGGACTACAAGGGGCATCTTCTCGTCATTGACGCGGACCGCTACAAATTCGGCAACAAGGAGGAGGATTTCGAGGCGGTCACCAATATGATTGATTCCGAGCTGTTCGGCCTTTTCCCGTCAGATGCTGAATGACAAAGGATTGCGTTGCGATAAAAATTGTTTCGAATATGATAGAAAGACCTACAATTATTGATTTCGTGGAGAAATATACCAGAGAGTATGCATCCCACGTATTTCTCCGCGAGAAGCCGGAGGACCATTGGACAGAAACCACTTTTGAGCAGACAAGGCTTGGGGCCTACCGTGTCGCCGCAGGACTTATGTCCCTGGGTATCAACAAGGGAGACAAGATTTCCCTTCTCTCGGAAGGCCGCAATATGTGGGTCATCGGAGAACTCGGCATCCTGTATGCCGGAGGAGTCAATGTCCCTCTTTCCATAAAACTTGAAGAGGGGAGCGACCTTGTCTTCCGCATCCGCCATTCCGAGTCCAGATTCGTCATGGTGTCCGGAACCCAGCTTCCGAAAGTCAGGAGAATCATCAAGGATCTTCCGCAGGTGGAGAAAGTTATTGTATTTGACGACCTTCCTGAATATGAGGACAATGAGATTCCGATGTCGGAGGTTCTCAAACTTGGTGACGCATTTATGGAGGAGCATCCTGGTGAGCTCGAAGCCAGATACAAATCAGTCGGACCGGATGACTATGCCAACATCAGCTACACCTCCGGCACTACTGCCGATCCGAAAGGAATCCTCCTGACACACAGGAACTACACCGCCAATGTCGAGCAGGCACATTCAGTGATTGCCATACCGGCTGATTCGGTTATGCTCATCATCCTGCCTCTCGACCATTGCTTCGCCCACGTGGCCGGATTCTATACAATGATGTCATATTGCGGCAGTATCGCCACGGTTCCGGTGGGCAAGACCCCGATGGCCGCCCTCCGCAACATTCCTATGGCAATCAAGGAGGTACGTCCTCACGTGATGCTCTCAGTACCTGCGCTTGCAAGGAATTTCAAGAAGAATATCGAGACCGGAGTAAAGGCCAAGGGCCCGAAAGTCGAGAAGCTTTACAATTTCGCACTAAATCTCGCAATCTCCTATAATAAAGAATATTACAACAAGGGCGGTTTCCTCCAGCTTTGGAAAAAGCCGCTTATCGCCCTGTTCGACAGGCTTGTCTTCAAGGCGGTGCGGCAGAATCTCGGCGGCCGGATGCTTTTCTTCGTGGGAGGCGGTGCTCTGCTTGATATTGAGCTCCAGCGCTATTACTGCGCAATAGGCATACCTATGTTCCAGGGCTACGGACTCTCCGAGGCGACCCCGATCATTTCCGCCAACTCTCCGGGCCACTGCATCTTCGGTTCTTCCGGCCGTGTGGTAAAGCCGATGGATATAAAAATCTGTGACGGAGACGGAAAAGAACTTCCTTACGGCGAGAAAGGCGAGATTGTCATCCGTGGCGAGAACGTGATGGCGGGCTATTGGAAAAACCCTGTTTCCACAGCCGAGACAGTAGTTGACGGTTGGCTGCACACAGGCGACATGGGTTATATGAGAGATGCCGAATTCCTCTATGTCACAGGGCGTTTCAAGTCTCTGCTCATCTCTGCGGACGGAGAGAAATACAGTCCTGAAGGATTTGAGGATTCGCTCACGGACGGATCGAAATACATCGACCAGGTTATTCTTCACAACAACCAGGACCCTTATACCACGGTCATCATCGTGCCTAACAAGGAGGCACTGAAAGAATATGTCCGCTCGTCCAATCCGGCTGCGGATCTTGATTCCCGCGAGGCCAAAGAGCTGATGCTCAAGAAACTCCAGGACGAGGTCAATTCCTATCGCAAAGGCGGATCCCACGAGGGGATGTTCCCTGAAAGATGGCTTCCGGCTGCCATCATTGTCGCTGACGAGCCGTTCACGGAGCAGAACCATATGGTGAACAGTACTATGAAGATTGTGCGCGGCAAGGTCGAGAAGCATTATGCTGACCGCATCGCCTACGCTCTCACGGCTGAAGGCAAGAACCTCTTTAATGAGAAGAATATAGCGTCGCTTTAATCTGAATGCCAATGTTTCCCGGGAGAATTCCTGCCGCATTTGCGGCAATTGCCCTGGCCGTCGCAAGTATGCAGGCGCAGGATCGTTTCGGCGTTGTCGAACTCTCAGCGAACTTTATGCGGGAGAAACCCGGTTATGAGGAAGAGCTTGGAGACCAGACCCTTATGGGCACTCCTGTGGAGATTCTGGACAAGGAGGGCTATTGGCTGAAGATAAGGACTCCGGAGCCGTATATTGCCTGGGTCACCGATTTGACGGTTGCAAGGATGGACAGCCTGTCCTTGGTAAAGTACATAGCCGAGCCGAAGTATATCTGCACGGTGAAGTGGACGGAAATGTGGACAGAACCTTCAACCGCTTCATTGAGGATCGGTGATATGGTCCAGGGCGACATCGTCCGTATATGGAAGGATTCCAAAGGGAAGCCGGTAAAATCAAAAGGCTTTCTCGGAGTGATGCTGCCATCCGGCCGGAAAGCTTATGTAAAAGCATCCTGCCTGGAGAATTTCGCCGGCTGGGCGGCTTCCCGCAGCGCGACACCTGACAATGTCGTGAACACGGCCCTGACCTTCAACGGAACTCCGTATATGTGGGGCGGAACATCTCCCAAAGCGTTCGACTGCAGCGGATTGACCCGCACGGCTTACTTTCTGAACGGTGTCCTTTTGCCACGGAACGCCTCCCAGCAGGTCAATGTCGGGATAGAGGTGGATATCGAACCTTTGAAATCAGTTATCGCCTCGGGCGGGCCTGTCACCTCGTTCGGGGATCTGCGGAAAGGAGACCTCCTGTTCTTCGGAAGAAAGGGAGCTGACGGGAAAACACGCATAACCCACGTGGGCCTGTATATAGGTGGCGGACGGCTTATTCATTCTTCACACCTTGTAAGAATCAATTCACTTGATCCTGCAGAACCTGATTATTATGAGGGAAGCACGAGGCTTGTGAGGGCAAGGAGAATGTGTGCGCCGGACGGGACACCTTATACTGAGCCTCTTGTCAAGAACAGCCGGTATTATTTCCCACAATGAACCTCAGCGGGCCAGAGTGTCCTGAAATAATTGTCCTGTCTTCTGGTGATATTTGCAAAAAATTCTTAAATTTGCAACGTTTGGGAAGAAACTTTAAATACAGCATAGATTATGACTCTAAGAGATTTTAAAAAAGACGTCGAGTATTTCGTAGGTGAGTTCGTGGATGACTGCACATTGTTTTTGAATGTGAATCCTGAAAAGGACACTGTGAAAATCGCTGAGGTGCTGGACGATGCCGTTGACCTCTACAACGATATGAAGGACAGGGCCAATGCCAAAGTTGACAAGGCTGCCAGAAGAGCTTGGTTCGCAGGTCTCCGCAAAGAAATGTTCGAAAGAGTGGACGCTCTTTACGAGAGGCTCAGCGAAATAGTCGCTGGTAAGAACGAAGAATAAGTCGGACTGGAATTCCGCAAGTATAATGGAGGACGACCCGCGCTTGTGGCCGTCCTCTTTTGTTATTGACGAAGTTATTCTGTCTAAGGCCTGATATGGACTGGATTCCAGGTTATTTCCCGGATGGGAAAAGATACAACACTTTTGTCGGCTATTACAGACGCCTCTACGGGGAGCGCCTGCAGAAGCTTGTGATCGATGCCGGATTCACCTGCCCCAACAGGGATGGAACCGCAGGTCGTGGAGGATGCTCATTCTGCGACAATGCCGCGTTCCATCCGTCCTACAGCACTGCAGGAAAGCCATTGGCAAAACAGATAGACGAGGGCATAGAATTCCATCAGGTGCGCTATCGCAACACGAAACATTATTTAGCGTACTTCCAGTCATATTCAAATACTTACGCGCCGCTTGACCGGCTTGTGGAACTGTATTCGGAAGCTTTGTCCCATCCATCAGTGGTGGGCATAGTGATAGGCACGCGCCCGGACTGTGTCGATGAAGAGAAACTTGACTGGCTCGCCGGGCTCCGTACCGGGAAAACTCTGCCTGGCTGGAGACGTGACGGGTTCGACCGTCCTGTGGTCAAGGTGGAGTACGGTATAGAATCGTGTTATGACCGCACCCTCGAACGTGTCGGCAGGGGGCACGGGGTGGATGTCGCAGTGCAGGCGGTGAAGATGACGGCCGAGAGAGGCCTTGAGCCGGGAGCTCATTTCATATTGGGGTTGCCTGGAGAGTCCCGGGAGATGCTGCTTGACCAGTGCGGATTCATTTCCTCGATGCCGCTGCATTCGGTCAAATTCCACCAGCTCCAGATTGTCAAGGGGACTCGTATGGAACGGGAGTATTCTGAGCGCCCGGAAGACTTCTATTTGCCGGATCTGCCCGAATATCTTGATCTTGTATGCGACATTTTAGAGCGTCTCCGGCCCGACCTTTATATCGAAAGGGTAGCCGGTGAGGTGCCTCCCCGTTTTGTCAGCGAGGCCAGGTGGGGGCTTATCCGGAATTTCCAGATTCTCCATCTGCTCGATGACAGGCTTGAAGAGAGAGATACTTGGCAGGGTCGTTTGTTTTAATCCAGATATTTTGTACCTTTGCCGAAATAATGAAATAACAATGCAGAGATTCGTAACTTCTGAGATTCCCGAAGGACTCACCTTCGATGATGTTTTGCTTGTTCCTGCCCGTTCGGAGGTTCTTCCGAGGGATGTAGATGTGTCTACAAAATTCACTAAAGAGATTTCTCTCCGCACTCCGATCGTGTCTTCGGCGATGGATACTGTCACCGAGGCAGACCTTGCGATTGCAATGGCGCGCGCAGGAGGTATCGGTGTTATCCATAAGAATATGACTATCGACGCCCAGTGTGAGCAGGTCAGAAGGGTGAAGAGAGCTGAGAACGGGATGATTTACGACCCGGTAACCATCGGCCCGGATGCAAATGTCGGTGATGCCCTCTCTCTTATGGCAAGGCATCATATCGGCGGAATCCCGGTTGTGGACAGGAACAATTACCTTATCGGAATTGTCACCAACCGCGACCTTCGTTTCCAGGATGACAAGAAGCGTCCGATATCAGAAGTGATGACTTCCGAGAATCTGGTGACAGCCAGAAAGGGCATAGATCTTCAGGAGGCAACCGGCATCCTGAGAAGTTCAAAGGTGGAGAAACTGCCTGTAGTTGACGAAGATGGCAAGATTGTGGGCCTGATCACCTACAAGGACCTGATGAAGATAAAGGACAATCCTATCGCTTCCAAAGACTCCAAAGGACGTCTTCTCGTCGCAGCCGCCGTGGGTGTCAAATCCGATACTCTTGACAGAATCGAGATGCTGGTCAGCGCCGGAGCGGACGCGGTGGTCATTGACACTGCGCACGGACATTCAGTCGGCGTGCTCAATGTGATAGCCAAAGCCTGCGAGGCTTTCAAGGGCAGGGATATCCAGATTGTCGCTGGAAATGTCGCCACCGGCGAGGGGGCAAAGGCTCTTGCGGATGCCGGAGTGAGCGCTGTCAAGGTCGGCATCGGTCCTGGTTCCATCTGCACCACGCGTATTATCGCCGGAGTCGGCATGCCGCAGCTCACGGCTGTTATGCTTGCCGCCAAAGCTCTTGAAGGAACGGGAGTTCCGGTCATTGCAGATGGTGGAATCCGTTATTCCGGAGATATTACCAAGGCTCTCGCTGCAGGTGCCAGCACGATTATGGCCGGCTCCCTGTTCGCCGGTACGGAAGAGTCTCCTGGCGAGACAATCATCCTGAACGGAAGGAAGTTCAAGGCTTACAGGGGAATGGGTTCGCTTGAGGCTATGGAGCACGGCTCGAAGGACCGTTATTTCCAGGATATGGAAGAAGATATCAAGAAACTTGTTCCTGAAGGAATCGTGGCCCAGGTGCCGTTCAAAGGCACTGTGTCAGAGGTGGTTTACCAGCTTGTCGGCGGACTCCGCGCCGGTATGGGCTATGTGGGTGCCAGGAATATCGAGGCACTCCGCGCCGCCCGGTTCGTGCGTATCACCAATGCCGGATATCTGGAGAGCCATCCTCACGATGTCACCATCACCAAGGAATCTCCTAATTATTCCAGATAGAAGTGGCATATTCCGGGTTCAGAAATATATTGGCTTTCTGCCTGATGGTAATCGTCTTGCCTGCGTTCAATTCGTGCGAGACGATTACGTCATTTGTGCGGGGACTGGGTTCCGGCCCCGTGGTGGCCCGTGTCGGGACTCACAAACTGTACGCTTCCGAGCTTGCCGCCTATATTCCGGACAATGCTTCTCCGGAAGACAGCTCCCGTCTTGCGCTCCAGTATATCAACACCTGGGCGTCTGATCTGATATTCACGGATATGGCCGACAAGGAACTGTCAAAGAGCGAGAAGAACGTTGACAGGGAGCTGGAGGACTACAGGCACTCTCTTCTGAAATACAGATACGAGCAGAAATACATCAACCAGAGACTTGACACTGCTGTCACACAGGGGCAGATTGAAAAGTATTATGAAGACCACAAGGAGACTTTCAAACTCCAGCTTCCTATAGCCAAGGCGGTGTATATGAGCATTTCCGCGGAGTCTCCGAACTTGGAGATAATCAAGAAGAAGATAAGGTCTGACAAGCCTGAGGCCCGTGTTGAGGCTGACAGTATAGCCTATTCCTCAGCCTTCCGGTATGTGGACTTCGGCAATGCGTGGGTGGATCTCGTGACGCTTTCAAGAGAGCTTGGAACTGATTATGGTACAGCTCTTTCGATGATGAAAGACGGCTTTGTGGAGGTGCCTGACGGTAATGGAAACCTGAATATAGCATATATATATTCCCTGATGCGGGCGGGCGAGACCGGTCCTGTGGAGTATTACAGCGAAAGGATTAAAGACATTATCCTCAGCACCAGAAAACAGGCTCTGCTGACAGGTTTGGAACGGGACTTGTTAGAGAACGCTCGCAATCAAGAAAATTACGTTATTTATTGACACCTCATATTAGAAAAGATATGAAGAATATTCTGAGGAGTTTATTGGCCATCGCGTTGGTTTTGCCTGTTTCTGCCTCAGCGCAGAAATATCAGGGCGGACTTATTGACAAGACAGTGGCTGTCATCGGAAACGAGATGATTTCACTTGCCCAGCTTGAAGGCGAGATAATGTCTATGCGCTTGCAGGGAATGTACTATTCCGACAGGAATGTCCGCTGCGAACAGCTTGAGCGGATGCTTGAATCCAAACTCTTTCTGATGCAGGCGAGGGTGGACTCCCTTGTAGTGAGCCAGGATATGGTTGCCAGCCAGCTTGACCAGCATATTGACAATGTCCGTACGCAGCTCGGCGGTGATGATGCTGTGGAGGCATATTTCGGAAAGCCTATTTACAAATTGCGTCAGGAATGGCAGCAGCAGTTTGAGGATATGTCTCTCACGCAGCAGATGCAGGGCGAGATTGCCAAGAAGATTCCGGAACTGACTCCGCACGATGTGAAACAGTACCTTTCAGAGGTCGATCCGGAAGATCTTCCGCTGGTGCCTGTGAAATATCAGCTCAGCCAGATATGCGTTTATCCTGACAGGGAGGCGGCAGGACTGGCCGTAAAGGAAAAACTCCTCAATATCCGCGAGAGAATCATCAACGGGGAAAAATTCTCCACTCTTGCCAGAATCTACTCGGAGGACCCGGGCAGTGCAAGGAAAGGCGGCGAACTTGGAATGGCTTCAAAGTCCATTTTCTGGCCGGCTTTCTCGGACGCCGCAATGTCCCTCAAGCCGGGAGTGATTTCCCAGATTGTCGAGACTCCTGACGGATACCACATTATTGAAGTGCTTGAGAAGAAAGGGGATATGTTCAATGCAAGACACATCCTCCTGAAGCCGTCATACACAGACCAGGACCGTCAGAAAGCGTTCCGTACTCTTGATTCCCTCAAGACTGAGATCAACAACAACGCCGTGACATTCCAGCTTGCGGCCAAGTTCTATTCCCAGGACCCGCAGACCAAGACGAATGGCGGTCAGATGGCGGATCCGAACACGGGCTCGGCTTATTTTGAGATTGACCAGCTGAAGCCCCAGGACTATGCCGCCATCAAGGACTTGAAGGAGGGCGAGATTTCTGATCCTGTGGAATCTCTTGACAATGAAGGCCGTGGCAACACTGTTTACAAGATAATCAAGGTGGACAGGATTCTGCCGTCCCATACCGCTTCTTTCGAAAATGACTACAGTGAACTTCTGGAGGAGACCCGTTACAAGAAACAGAAAGAGGCCATTGACGAATTCCTGGATGACAAGATCAAGACAACTTATATCATCATAGATCCGCTGTTCAAAGACTGCGAGTTCTCCCGTGAGGGCTGGAACAATATCGCCCGCAAAGGTGTAGCCGAATAATTATCTCTATGGCAATAAAGAAGGCAGCTGCGACATTACTAATTGCCTTGACGGCGGTTCTCCGCCTGTCTGCCCAGGAAAAGGACAGCCAGGTGGATTCGCTTGTACGCCTTCTCAGCGCCAAATCATTGCAGCTCATAGAGAAAGACGGGGTGGACTACAGAAAGGTCACCGGACCGGCAAGATTCCTTCACAATGACACATACCTGATTTGCGACACCGCCCTGTGGAATGTCGCGTCGAATGAGATTTTCGCGATTGACAATGTGAAGATACTTCAGGACCAGACTGTTCTGTCCGGTGACAGGCTTACCTACCACGTGGACCGTGACCTTGCCGAGTTCAGGGGAGCACTGGTGCAGCTTGAAGACAAGGACCACAATGTGCTTAGAACCGAAAACCTTGACTACAACACGAAAGACAGTGTGGCCGTTTTTTTCAACGGAGGCTCGATGAAAGACAAGGACGGCCAGGTGATAGAGAGCGTGTCCGGCACGTACGACTCCAAGACCAAAATCTTCACTTTCTCCGAGAATGTCAATATGTTCTCGGACACTGTCTTTGTACGGACCACGAGAATGATATATGACGCCGGGCGGAACATCGCAAGATTCGGTTATGGCACGGATGCCTGGAAGGATGACAATATGCTGTCTTCAAATTCCGGATGGTATGACCGCAACACGGAAGTTTTTCTCTTCGACAAGGAAGTCCACGGAATGGGAGAGGTCCAGGAGGGCTGGGCGGACTCCCTATATTATTATAAATATTCAGGAGATATAGAACTGCTTGGCAATGCGCAGGTTACAGATACCACAAGAGATGTTTCGGCGCTTGCCGGAAGAATATTTTATTCCGACTCTCTTGCAAGAATAATTATGACAAGAGATCCTGCGGTCATAGGTCTGATGAAGTCGGAAAACGCCGCTCCCGACACTGTTTATTTCGGTGCTGACACAATCATCTCGAGAAGTGTGATGGCATTCCAGATTGATTCGTCCGAGGTGGATAACTCTACAGCCAGGCTTGACGGACTGGCAGTGGATGCTGTTCAGGCTTACCGGCAGAAAGCTGCCAAGGCTGCGGCGGAAGCGGCTGCCAAGGCGGCTGAAGAAGACCCGAACCGGCCACAGTCAAGGCCTAAACCAGGGCAGACGCCGAAATCGGTGAAGGAGGATCTCCCTGAAGAAGAGGATTCCGGTGAACCCGAGGAATCGGACCAGCCTTCGGTGGCAGCACAGGCTGATTCTCCGCTTGATGGAAGGGACTCGCTGGCATTTGCCGTGGATTCACTTGCTGCCGGACGGGATTCGTTGTCAGCAGGGCTGGATTCACTGTCTGTCGGGCAGGATTCCCTTTCAATGGACTCCGATTCCCTTTCTGTCAGCGGTGAAACTGTCGCCGTTGACTCCACCAAGTACAATTTCATTACAGCCATAGGCAATGTAAAAGTCTACAAGTCCGATATCCAGGTGGCTTGTGATTCATTGGAATACACAGACCTTGACTCGCTTGTGAGATTGTACCGCAAACCGCTCATCTGGAATGAGGCAAACCGCCAGTATTCGGCAGACAGTGTATATGTGGTCATCCGCAACAATGCGTTGCAGAAGGCCAGCCTGATGTCCAATGCATTCATCATTGTCCAGGAAGACCCTCAATGCTTTGACCAGATCAAGGCTACAGAGATGCTTGCGTATTTCGATGAGGAAGGCGCACTCCGCCGGTTTGATGCGCTAGGAGATGCGAGTGCCGTGTTCTATCTGCAGGAAGACAGTGTGTATGCCACTGTGAACAAGAGTGCCGCGAAAATGCTGTACGCCACTTTTGACCAGGGAAATCTGGAAAGAGTGTATTATTTCGAGGATACGAAGAATGACGCATATCCGCTTGCCCAGATGAAAAAGGAGGAAAGAGTGCTGAAGGGCTTCAACTGGCTGCCGGATGAACGGCCAGTGGGCAAGTCCGACATAACTGCTCTGTCGCTCCGTGGCTCCCAGCGGAGAATGTATGCGGCAAGGCCCAAGACTGTGTTCTTATATACAGACAGATATTTCCCGGGCTATATGCCTGGCGTGTACAAGCAGATTGCGGCAGGAAAAGAGGCGAAGAGACTTGCTGAAGAGCGTCGTGCCCACCAGTCCACGGACACGCTCACTATAGCTGGTCCAGCTGAACAACTGTCTGATAGCCTGATTGTTCCTGGCTCTTCAGTGGCTTCAGCCGACTCGCTTTCACTTCATCCTTCTGACAGTCTCGCCGGGCGTGGAGATTCTTTGGCCGTAAGAGACAGCCTGTCCGCAGTTCCGGATTCATTGAGTTCCGGGACCGATTCATCGGCAGTTGAGCCTCCGGTGGATATGAAGGCGATAAAAGCAGCGGAAAAAGCGGCGAAGCTTGCTGCAAAGGAGGCTAAATGGGCAAGGCTTGACAGTCTCGATGCCGCCAAGGCGCAGGCAAAGGCGGATAAGAAAGCCGCTAAACTGAGGGCCAAGAAACTTGAGACACTGAAGGAAATGAACAGGCAGGCTCAGAAAGACAATGCTCGGCTGGAGCATTACAAGCAGAAGTATCTCAAGAAAAAAGAACGTGAGGCAGCCAAGGCCGCCTCACGCAAATCCAAAAATCAGTCTCCGGAAGAACAGCCTCCTGTGGAACAGCCAGCCGGGCAGCAGCCTGCTGAGCCGGAAGCCGGGCAAAAGTCCATTGAACAGGAGGAGCCTGAGCTCAAAGGTGCTGCCTACTCGGCATAAAGGCTGATGATGTTCAGCACGACCTTTGAGGCTTTTTCAATGCTCTCAAGAGGAACGAACTCCATTTTGCCGTGGAAATTCAGGCCGCCTGCGAAAATGTTCGGGCAAGGAAGGCCCATAAATGAAAGATTGGCCCCGTCTGTGCCTCCCCTGATTGGCTGGATGCGCGGAGTGATGCCTTCCATCTCCATTGCTTTCACAGCTTTTTCCACGATGAAATAATATGGCTCGACCTGGGCTCTCATATTGTAATACTGGTCTTTCAATTCAAGGACCGCCGTGCCTTCGCCGTATCGTTCATTGATGAAGTCAACGCATTTGCGCATTGTCTCTTTCTTCAGCTCGAATTTTGTCCTGTCGTGGTCCCTGATTATATAGCCGAAATCAGCCTCTTCCACGCTTCCCTTGAAACTGATGATGTGGAAAAAGCCTTCGTATCCCTCGGTGAATTCAGGCCTCTGCTGCACCGGGAGCAGGGTATTCAGCTCCATTCCTATCAGAATGGCGTTCTTCATCTTCTCTTTGGCATATCCCGGGTGAACATTTCTGCCCTGAATGTGAATCTTCGCTGAGGCAGCATTGAAATTCTCGAACTCCAGTTCGCCCACTTCGCCGCCGTCCATTGTATATGCGTATTCGGCTCCGAATCTCTTTACGTCGAATTTGGCGACTCCGCGTCCGATTTCCTCGTCCGGGGTGAAGCCTATCTTGATTTCCCCGTGTTTGAATTCAGGGTGTTCGACCATATACTGCACGGCGTTCATTATCTCCGCCACACCGGCTTTGTCATCCGCTCCGAGCAGGGTTGTTCCATCTGTTGTAATAAGCGTTTCTCCTTTGTGGTCAAGCAGTTCAGGGAATTCTGAAGGTTTCAGGAACAGTCCCGGAGCTCCTTTCAGGGCAATGTCCCCGCCGTCATAGTTCCCGATTATCTGTGGATGGATATCGGCTCCGGATGCGTCAGGGGAAGTGTCAACGTGGGCGATGAAACCAATTACGGGCACTTTCCTGTCAATGTTGGAAGGTACTGTCCCCATTACATAACCGTATTCGTCAAGCGAAGCCTCCACTCCCATTGCGTTCAGTTCATCGCGGAGCATTCCCAGAAGATTGAGCTGCTTTGCGGAGCTTGGCTGCGATTCGGAATTCTCATCCGACTGAGTGTCAACTGAGACGTATCTCAGAAATCTGTCAAGTATCTTTTCCATATTGTATTACAGAGTATTATCGATTATTTGTCTCCGGAGGTCTTCATAGACGCCCCGATGAGGAATGCTATTAGTGCAAGGTATGGCAGAATCGCTACAGCTTCACCATATTGTGCATTCCAGCCGGTTAGGAACATATCAATGTCGGCGAATTTCAATATAGCGCTCACAACTCCCATAAGAGCACCGCCGGCGATGAATCCGGATGCGATGAGCGTGCCTTTTTCGTGTCTCTCTTCATTGACTTTGGCGTCTTTGCTGCGGGAGCTGACATACCAGGCTATTGCGCCACCTACAAGCAGAGGCAGGTTAAGGTCAATCGGAATGAACATTCCGAGAGCGAATGCAAGAGCCGGTATCTTGAAGAGTGTCAATATTATAGCTATTACGGCGCCGATTCCGTAAAGAAGCCACGGAGCGCCTCCTCCATTCATCATAGGCTGGATTACAGCTGCCATCGCATTGGCCTGGGGCGCTACAAGCGCATTGTCTCCGGTGAATCCGAAAGTCTTGTTGAGCACAAGCATAACTCCGCATACAGTGGCGGCTGCGACGATTGTCCCGACAAATTTCCACGCCTCCTGTTTCTTAGGGGTCGTTCCTATCCAATATCCGATTTTCAAATCGGTCACAAACGAGCCCGCCATAGAAAGCGCCGTGCATACAACTCCGCCAATAACCAGGGCGGCAGCCATTCCTGAATTGCCCTTAAGGCCCACAGCCACAAGCACTAATGCTGCGATAATCAATGTCATCAACGTCATTCCGCTGACCGGGTTGGTCCCAACAATCGCTATTGCGTTGGCGGCCACTGTCGTGAAGAGGAATGATATCACAGCCACAATCACAAGTCCTGTGACAGCCTGCCAGACATTGTCAACCACACCTCCGAAAGCGAAGAATGCGAACACTGCGATCAAGGCTATGATTATGCCGAACACGACAGTCTTCATCGGGATGTCCTCGTCGGTGCGTTCTGTTGCAGTTGCCGCAGCACCCGGCTTTTTCGTGAACTCACTTGCCGCGAGGCCGACAGCCGATTTGATGACGCCGAATGACTTGATGATTCCGATGATTCCGGCAGTTGCGATGCCTCCGATTCCTATGTGCCTAGCGTATTCTTTGAAAATCTGGTCAGCGGACATCTGTCCGACTGTCTGGGTTATGCCGGTACCCATCAGGTCTATGACCTGTCCTCCCCAGATAATGTTGATGAGAGGAATGATGACGAGCCATACCAGGAAGCTTCCGCAGCAGATTATGAATGCATATTTCAATCCGACAATGTACCCGAGGCCGAGCACGGCCGCTCCGGTGTTGAGCTTCAACATCACTTTGGCCTTGTCCGCCACTGTCTGCCCGAATGAGACAACGGTTGTGGTGAGTGTCTCTCCCCAGGCTCCGAAAGTGGCTACTATGAAATCGTAAAGGCCTCCTATCAATCCGCTGATTACAAGTGTTTTAGCTCCTTTGCCTCCGCTTTCCCCGCTGACCAGCACCTGGGTGGTTGCGGTTGCCTCAGGAAATGGATATTTCCCGTGCATCTCCTTTACGAAATATTTGCGGAACGGTATCAGGAACAGGATTCCCAGAACGCCTCCGAGCAGGGAGGCGAGAAACATCTGCATAAAATTGACTTCCACACCTAATATATATATCGCCGGAAGAGTGAAGATGGCTCCTGCTACTACAGCTCCGGAGCAGCCTCCGATGGACTGTATGATTACATTCTGCCCGAGACCGCCTTTCTTGCCGAGAGCTCCTGTAAGTCCCACTGCTATGATGGCAATCGGGATAGCTGCCTCGAATACCTGTCCCACCTTCAGCCCGAGGTATGCAGCTGCGGCTGAGAAGATGATGACCATCACAATCCCGAGGCATACAGAATAAGGCGTCACCTCCGGATAATTCTTCGACGGGCTGAGAAGCGGTTCATATTTCTCACCCGGTTTGAGTTCCCTCTGCGCGTTCTCCGGCAGAGAAGTCTTGATGTCTTCCATATAGTATAAATGTTTGTTCCAATTTGCCGGGCTGTATTTCAATCCCGCAATCATACAAATATAATGATATTCCGGTTTTTTAGTGCATTGCCGAAACCAGTTGGAACCGATTATTGTTATAAAATCGATAAAAATGAGAAAAAATTCCAGAAAAATTTGCAGAGTCAAAAAAAGTGCGTATATTTGCAGCCCGTTTGAGAAATAACGGTGCCAAAAACACCGCGGAAACTCAATCAGGATTAAGTTCATTGACAACATTGAGAGAGATTAAGAGGTAAAGAAGATAGAAAAATCAGT
>JBJEBM010000046.1:0-15406 GCA_051870055.1 Candidatus Cryptobacteroides sp. | reverse complement strand
CGAAGCGAACGGAGTCCTCTCAGAAGCAAGCTGCTGCCGCTGTGGCTCTCTACCCTTAAAAAAAAGAGGATGACCCTTTTTAGTCACCCTCTTTCTGCGGTGCGGAAGGGGCTCGAACCCTCGACCTCCGGCGTGACAGGCCGGCGTTCTAACCAAGCTGAACTACCGCACCAGCTACTTTATGTTTGCGTTATTTCTCAAACGCGGATGCAAAGATAGGCATAATTTTTTATTCTGCAAATTTTTCCCCGGATTTTTTCAAATTATTTTCCGAAAAAATTGCAACAAAAAGCCGGGCTGGAAACTCCGGCCCGGCAAAAATAACCCGGTATTAAAATCAATTATTTGATTTCTATAACCTTATGCGCTTCGTCCACGTGAGCTTTCACAATCTTCGGAATGTTCACCTTGAGAACTCCGTTTTCAACCTGGGCGTTGATCTTCTCCCTGTCAGCATCGTCCGGCAGAAGCATTGTCTGCTGGTACTTGCTGTATGAGAACTCGCGGCGCAGATAATGTCCACGTTTTTTCTCATCGTTGCTCTCGACCTTTTTCTCCATATTTATCACAAGATCTCCGCTCTCGTCGAGAGTCACTTTGAAATCCTCTTTGGTCATTCCAGGTGCTGCAAGCTCAAGCTCGTAGCCCTGCTCGTTTTCTAATACGTTGATTGCAGGAGCTGTTGCGTTAGACCTTTCCATCCAGTCATTGTCAAAGAAATCGTTGAAAATGCTTGGCAGCCAGTTCTGACTGTTCATTCTTCTTGAAGGTACCATAATATAATCTCCTATTTTTAGTTGTTTTACTTTTAGTTCCGGACTGCAGCCATCTGTCTGCTGTCCGTTTCCGTTTCATCGGAACGACTGGATAATTATCAACGTCTGTTCCAATGCCTAAAAATGTTCTAAAGGTTGACAAATTGGCAATTTTGTTGACAAAATGACATATTTATATGTCATTTTGTCGTTCAAATTCTTCACGCTTTCTGTTATTTTGTTTATGAGTCGTGAAATACCTATATTTGTATTTGCGCTTTTTCGAAGCGCTGGAGGATACAGGTCGGATTTAACAGCTTATATATTATGCCTGAAGAAGGAGCGATTCTCATAAAGGGGGCGAAAGTCAACAATCTCAAAAATATCACGATTGAGATTCCGAGAAACAGATTTACCGTGATCACCGGTATTTCCGGTTCCGGCAAGTCCTCGCTTGCGTTCGACACATTGTTTGCGGAGGGGCAGCGGAGATTCGCTGAGAGCCTCTCATCATACGCCAGGCAGTTTCTTGGCAGGATGACAAAGCCCGATGTGGAATCCATCAGCGGAATCCCTCCCGCAATCGCGATTGAGCAGAAAGTCAATACCAGGAATCCCCGTTCCACAGTGGCTACCACCACGGAGATTTACGATTATCTCAGGATAATTTTCGCTCGTATCGGAAAGACATATTCTCCGGTCAGCGGTGTTGAGGTCAAGTGCCACAGCGCCAATGACGTGATGACATTCATTCTCGGACTTGATGTGCCGAGCGCCGTATATCTACTGGCGGATCTAAATTGGGACAGCCGTCCTGACAAAGTGGAGAAACTCCTCGCTCTCAAAGAAGAGGGTTACTCCAGGCTGTTTTCAGAGACATCAGGTGTCGTCAGGATCGATGACATTATGAAGGATTGTGCTGAGGCTGATTTCCCGGCCGGACTCCTGCTGATGGTGGACAGGGTCAAGATGCCTGCCGGAGGGAAGACCGGAGATGATCCGGGATGGGGCGATATGCAGGCCAGGCTGCTTTCATCCATTGCCACCTGCTTCACTGCCGGAAACGGCTCAATGTATGTATATAGAGAATACGGTGAAGACAAGTCTGTGGAAATGAGGCAGTTTGTCAACCGTTTCGAGGCTGACGGACTCACTTTCAGGCAGCCGGACGAGTATATGTTCAGCTTCAACAGTCCGCTTGGAGCCTGTCCTGTCTGCGGAGGTCTTGGAAAGATTATCGGCATCAGCGAGGATCTGGTCGTTCCTGACAAGACAATGAGCCTGTATGACGGGGCGATAGCCTGCTGGAGGGGAGAGAAGATGGCCTGGTTCAAAGACCGGCTCGTCAGTGTGGCGGGCAAATACGGCATACCTGTTTTCGAACCATACTGCAATCTTTCAGAAGAAGTGAAGAACAAGCTCTGGGATGGATGCCATTCTGAAAATGAGGAAGATTCGTTGATCGGAATCAATGAGTTCTTCAAATGGGTGGAGTCCAACAGGTACAAGATTCAGTACAAGTATCTGCTGAGCCGCTTCTCCGGGAAAACTGTCTGCAATGCCTGCAAAGGCAGCCGCCTGAGAAAGGATGCGCTTTATGTCAGGGTTGGCGGAAAGACAATATTCGAGCTTCTGTCGATGACCGCTGCCTCCCTGCTGGATTTCTTCAACAATCTTGAACTCACGGATTATGAAAATGCGATAGTGCACAAGGCGGTGGACGAGATCACTTCCCGCCTTCAATATATTTCGGATGTGGGACTGGCCTATCTGACTCTTGACAGGGCCTGCAGCACCCTTTCCGGTGGAGAAAGCCAGAGGATAAACCTGGTGACAGCCCTTGGAAGCTCCCTGGTCGGCTCGATGTATATTCTTGACGAGCCGAGCATTGGACTGCATCCTCGTGATACAGAGAGACTTATCGGAGTATTGAAACGTCTGCGGGACATAGGCAACACTGTAGTCGTGGTGGAGCACGACGAGGAGATAATGCGTGCGGCGGATTTCCTTGTGGATATGGGGCCGCTCGCCGGAGTCAATGGAGGACAGGTGGTTTTTCAGGGAAAAATCGCTGAAGCCACGCCGGAAGAAAGCGCCGGTTCACTGACTCTAAGGTATTTGAATGGCGATCTTGAACGTGTTGCAAGACAGCGTCATTCGTGGACGTATTCGGTCAATGTCGAAGGCGCTATGGAGCACAACCTGAAGGATATCACAGTCCGTTTCCCTCTTGGTGTGATGACTGCCGTAGCCGGAGTTAGCGGAAGCGGCAAGTCTTCGCTGGTAGGGGACATTCTTTATCCGGCACTCTTCCGGAAGATCAATGAGACTGGGCAGCTTCCCGGAACTTTCCGCAGGCTGACCGGCAATATCGACAGAGTGTCGGCCGTGGAGTATGTTGACCAGAATCCTATTGGAAAGAGTTCCCGCTCCAACGCTGTCACATATCTCAAAGTGTATGACGACATCCGCCGTCTTATGAGCGAGCAGCAGTTCGCAAAGATGAACGGATTCACACCTTCGTTCTTCTCGTTCAACCAGGAGGGCGGACGATGTTCGGAATGCCAGGGCGAGGGATATGTCCATATCGGAATGCAGTTTATGGCAGATGTAACGATGGTCTGCGAAGCCTGCGGCGGAAAGCGTTTCAAACCGGAGATTCTGGAAGTGCGCTACAAGGGCAGGAATATTGACGACATTCTGAATATGAGTGTGGATGAGGCGATTGAGTTCTTCGGAAGCCAGCCTGAATCTGAGGCGAAGTCGATTGCGAGAAAACTGCAACCTCTTGTGGATGTGGGCCTTTCATATATCAAATTGGGACAGAGCAGCAGCACTCTCTCCGGCGGGGAAAGCCAGAGAATCAAACTTGCCTATTTCCTTTCGATGAACGATTCGTCCGGCAAAAAGATAATGTTCATCTTCGACGAGCCGACCACCGGCCTGCATTTCTTCGACGTTGAGAAACTGCTCCGGTCTTTCGATGCCCTTATTGAGAGGGGACATACTGTGGTGGTCGTGGAGCACAATCTTGACGTTATCAGGGCTGCGGACTGGATCATTGAACTCGGGCCGGAGGCAGGCGCTGAAGGCGGCCGCATTGTATTCGAGGGAACTCCTGATGAGCTTTCCCGGAAAGGCGGCACGGCGACTGCGGAATATCTGAGAATGACGGGGAAATAGAACAGCATGCGCTCCATTTGCCCGGCAAGTCAAAGCCTGTCTGAATAGAACGGCGACTCGACAGCCTGGGCTTTCCCTGAAGCCTCCATAACATAATGCCCTATCTGTTCGAACTCATTCCCCTGTGTCTTTCCATAATACTCCGGCATTATGTTGTAGAACCCTTCAAAAGCGGGATAGTTCATATAGTTGTCTCTTCCAATACGAAGAATGTCAGTATATTCCGTTATGTTTCCGTTTTTGTCCAGCGGTGCAAGCCTGAATGCCAGGGCTTCTTTGTACAGGATTCCTCCGCTCCCGTCTGTGGAACTTCCTTCTGGACTGTTCCGGAAGAATCCGGATATCTCCGTGATGTTTTCCGGGCTGAACGGGAAATGATTGCTGTTCTCATAACTGTTTGGGAAAATATTCACTCTGTATTCCATAGTGGCTCTGTCATAGCCCGGTCTGTCCGGGAACGGAACAAGCCTGAGAGGTGTGTCTCCATTTATCTGGCTGTGCGTCCTGTCCTCATCTTCCTGCTCCACGGAAGAAAGCACAAGATTGTCAGGAACAATTGCAAGCGGAAGATTCCTGCTCCAGTTGTATGAATACTTGGGCGAAGCGAATACCACATTGTATGGGACATAATAAAAGCCTATATGTCCCGGGATGAAGTCCACCTGCGCTATGACACTGAAATCCAGGATGATATCAAGCATATAATAGCCTTTCACAGTTCGTCCCGTGAACGGATTGGTCACAGAGCCCCGGAAGCAGAAAGCTCCGCAGGCGAAGAACTGGCTGGACGACAATGCCGATGCGCTTGCTGCCGGCGGGAGGAACTCGATGCTCATCCTGCCGTTTGAAACAGATGCTATTTTCATACAGTCATATCCTTTCAGCGGCTTTGAGAACATTGTGCTGTCCGGGTTCTGTCCTGAAGCCGGAGACACTCTCACAAAACTCCATTCGGCATTTCCGGTGCCGCTGGAGCCGCAATACAGATCCACTTCCCTGATGTCAGAAAGTTCCTCAATGCCGGAGCCGTTTCTGTATAGCAGTTCATTCACTGTTCCTCCGATGTATCTCTGCTCCGGAAATGCCTCCAGTACAGTGCATTCGACTTTCGAGAGCGTGGCTATTTTCCCGTTCAATGTCTCCCGCTTGCCGATGGCGAAAGTGAAACTGCCGGGGCGGCATCCGTAAATAGTCCCTTGGGCCACATAACTTCCATTCATCATAGCGGTGCGGTCCTCAAGCGGAACTATCCTGCATCCGGCCCTGCCGTTCTCTATGATGTTGGAGTAATTGACCAGCCTGACATATTCCCCGTTTATCAGCGGGCTTATCATATCTTCAACGAATCTTCCCATAAGGTCTCCTTCGCCGTTTCCGGTTACGTAACCCATATCTGCCGCAAAATTCACGTCAGGAACAGCGAATGAGGCAGGGGAGAGTGCGTTGCCTGATCTGTCGCCCATCACAAGCCTGAACCCTGTGGTCTGCCATCCGTCCTCATTTACACTCACGGAACTTACAGGCATTCCGGTGACAGGATGTCTCATCAGGTAGAGAGGCCATTGCGATGGAGGTACTGTTTCCTCAATGCTGCTTCTTGAGGATGTCAGATTGACGGTTTCATCTTGCTGGCTGTTCAGCTGGACTCTGTCCGTGGCATACAGGAAGACTGTGCTTCTCGACGCCCCGCTGTCGTAATAGAGTGTGATTCCGTTGTCGAGACTGAGACTGTCGATCCCGTCGCTGTCCGGGCCGATGATGATGCTCCGGCCTTTGTATTCAATCTCGACGTTGTATTTCTCCGACGCTCCGGGGAACTCTCCTGTGCTCCACTGTCCTACGAACCCGGGAACCGCAAATCCGGTGAATCCTGCAAGCGGATCACACTCCAGACCTGACGAGTCAATCATCCAGCTGACCTTTCCAAGACCTTCTTTCGAAACGGTCAATGTGACTATGCTCAATGTGTTTCCCAATACAGAGAAGTCGCTTACCGCGTCCTGGCCGAGATAGAAACGGTACAGGACTTCTCCAAAATATCCGTCCGGATTGTCGTCTATCTCCGCTTCCACTTCAATATAGGTGCACTTCCCGGCTTTTTCCGGAATGCTGTCAGGCACTTTCTTCCACGAGTCTGTATTTCCTTCAAGCAAGACTCCCTGCGCATTCTCCAATGTGTAGAAATACACTGTTCCTCCTTTGTTCAGCTCATCGATATCTTCAATCCCGGCATAGTCCCCGCTCTCCTCCACCTGCTCAGGGACGCTGCGCTCATCATCGAACGGAGCTGAGTCCAGTGCCGCCTGGCATATCCTGGCTGCTGTTACTTTCATCCCCGGAAGTGCGGATGCCTCGAACCTGAAGCCGCATTTTGCCGTGATTCTTTTCAGGTGAAGCTCAATCGTCTTTGTGGACACAGTTACAGTCTTTTCTGCTATCCCGGTCAAGAGCATAATCCGGCCGAGCTCTTCGGATGACTGCACTGAGAATCTCCATTTCTTCATCCCGGCCTCGTCAGGGGAGGGCTGGATTCGGTGTCCTATATTTGCCAGTGCGTAAATCCGGTATGTGCTCGCGTCAAAGCGCAGTTCAATGTCATCCGTATCTTCAGTGAAAACAGAACCTGCAAGGATGCCGTCTCTGTACCACATTATATTGATATTGTCAACAGTATCATCTTCAGTCACATAGCTGCTACGGACTCCTGTATTGGCGGAATGCAGGCGCAGTTTCACAGGAATTTCTCCTGCCGGTGTATCATTGATGTCTTCCTTGATACACGAGGCCGGCATCAAGAATATCACAGCAACTGAAGCTGTCAGATACAAATATCTCCTCAAGTTCATGGCAGTATATAGCTTGTGCGTGATTTGGTAATTGAATACATCCATATATGCGCATCAGTTGACCACTAATATGATCAATGCGCTGTCACTTGTCGGATTGCCGGCTTCTACGTACAGCAGTCCCGAGCCTCTTGACAGAAGATGCAGGGTGACTCCGCGCCCGTCTGGGTCAAGGCTGTAGTCGTATATTCCTCTTTCCCTGTCATAATCCAGTTCCTCTTTCCCGAAGACGACCTTGGCGTCCTCGGGTTCGACAACCGCCCGTATATGGATGGTGTCATCCACTTTGCCTTCTATGTAGTTTCCCGGCTCGATGCTCAATGTTGCCGGTCCGAGCCTTGTGAGACAGCTTTTGTCTATTCTCCAGCTGTCTTCCGAGATTCCCGTTCCGTCGGGCTTGATGGTTATCCGGTAGCTGCAGTTCCGCTCCACGTCAAAATTGGCGGGACTGTCTCCAAGATAGAAGCGGTAAACAAGATACTCATCCGGGGGAGTGCAGTATTCGTCAGACTGGTATTCGGCCTGAATCTCAATGTAGGAACAGAGCCCGGACACTGCGTCGGCCAGGTCCAGCACCTTGTCTTTCTCGCTTACTGCCTCTGGCAGAAGGTCTCCCTGCATATTCTCCAGCATATACAGGTCCACGCTCTGGCTTTTCCCGGCCGACGTCTCAATGTTCAGCCGGTCTGCCTCTTCCGTGCTGCAGAAGAAGCCTTTGGTGAAAATGTCAGATGTCCCCGATGCCCTGCTGCTTCCGAATACAGATGCTGATTTCGGAGAATTTCCTATCCTGACACTTTTCACATTGAATCTGACTCCTTTGTCCAGTGCGCTCCTGTCAATGTCAAGAGTGACTCGTGCCATCATCCGTTCAAGTTCCACTTTGATCTCTTCTTTCCGTTCCGTAATGACGATGGGTCCGCTGTCTCCCGACATCGGGATGCCGCGGCTGTATTCATCAGGGTATGCCATATAATACCTTGCCGGCACTATATCGTCGAGGCTTGATATACCAGTCATCCTGAAACCGAAATTTGCGCAGGCTATGATTCGGCAGGTCTTGCCTGTCAGCCATTCGGCGCTGACTTCAGCTGAGCCGTTACCGTCAGTTTTTATCCTGTCAGTGAAGATGAATTCCTCAAGTTCTCCCTTGCCGTTGAATATGAAGATATTGAGATCGCTTATCTTTTCCTCGTCTGGTTTCTGGGACCTGGTGACAAAGCTGCCGGAGGGGCCGGCTTTAATCGTGATTCCGGTCACTGTGCCGGTCTCCCCGCAGCCCGCAGGATGAGGCAACGTTTCGCATCCTGTCATTATCAGGGCGGCTGTGGCCGCAATTATCAAGTGAATGGTTTTTCTCATAGGAATTAGTTATATGTCAATATGTTACGGTTCTGTGAGCCCTTTCGTTCCACGGTTTGATGCTGTACTCCATTCCAATCTCCGCTTTTGAGACCGGCGTGTCCGGATTGTCAACTCCTTTTCTTGTTATCGTGATGTCATATATGTATGATTCGTTGCGGAAAACGCCTGAATGACCTGACTCCGGCTCATCGCGGTTCACATTTATGGGGTAATAGGTCGTCTCTCCGTTGATTGTGCCTTCGATGACAAGTCTGGTGAATGGAGAACCAGGACTTTCTTCCCCGGCAATGCTCTGGTAGCAGTACATCCTTATGTCGGGAAATACCACATTCATTCCCACTCCTTCTTCAATCCGGCTGCAGACAGTGCCGGGAAATCTGAAGCCGGCCGAGTCTTCCTCACGATATCCTCCGCAGTTTATAAGTTCTTCAGGCGTGACCGCGGCGTCGCCGGCCAAAGGATACCGGCTGCAGACATTGGTCAGATATATCCGTATATTTTCAAGTCTGGCGTCTTTGTATGGCCGGCTGTGGAAATCGCAGCTGATGCTGTTGACGCATATCTCGGCAAGCAGGGGACTCAATGTCATACTGCAGCCTGTCGCATTTCCGGCATCAATGACAGCCTCCGCAGTCATCACGGGATCTCCGGGGTCTTCCACGGACAATGAGGCCCTGAGATTCATCAGGTCATCATATGAGAATATCTTTCCGGCGGCTTCCTCTGCTTCCGGCAGGTTTGCCACGGCAACTGCTATCCGGCTTCCACGCCTTGAGGAAACGGTGATTTCTCCTCCTGAAAATGAATCCAGGTGCTGGTATGAGTCCAGTTTCCTCAGCCTGTCATTGTTGAAAGTGAAGATATCCAGGGGAGCGGAATGAAGAAGAGAGTTGAAAGTTATCTTTAAAGGAAGTGTTGACGTGTTTCCCGTTCCCCCGGAAAACTCTTCGCTGTCCATATCTTGAGATAATGTATTGCAGGATATAAAGGCCGGCAGGTGCATAAGCAAGGTAATGGCAAGAACTGCCATCTTATCACAGATAGTTAAGTTCCGGGTCAGAATTATAAGCCGGCCTTTGAGTATGTTTTTGATTCTACGCATCGCAATGAATTTTTCTTGCGCAAAATTATTCCGGCAAAATATCACTTCCTACGATCAGTGGACTATTACGCACTTAATTATATCTTTATTTAACTTTTAAAATTAATTTTAAATGACTGAATAAAATTGGAGAGCCAATGAGGCTGGACAAAAACAATCAGAGGGACCGACCATCAAGTCAGTCCCTCTGGTTTATAGGGTTTCCGTATGGAAATTATGCTCCGAAGTTGTCGTAAAGAATGCTCTCCGGCTGTACTCCAAGACTGTCAAGCAGGTTTACAACCGCATTGACCATCATAGGAGGACCGCACATAAAGTATTTGATGTCCTCTGGAGCATCGTGTGTCTTGAGGTAAGTCTCATACATCACATTGTGGACGAAGCCAGGTACATATTTGACACCTGCAGCGTCTGCTGCCGGATCCGGACGGTCAAGCGCAAGGTGGAAGTGGAAGTTCGGGAACTCTTTCTCGATCTCCGCATAGTCTTCCAGATAGAATGCCTCCACGAGACTTCTCGCACCATAGAAGAAGTGAACCTCTTTCTTGGTCTTGAGGGTCTTGAACAGATGCATGATGTGGCTTCTGAGCGGAGCCATACCTGCACCGCCGCCGACAAAGATGTACTCCTGTGAATCCGGGTCGTCCTTAGGCAGCAGGAAATCTCCGAAAGGTCCGGAAATCATTACCTTGTCGCCAGGATGACGTGTGTAAACATAAGAGGATGCGATACCAGGGTTGACAGGAAGAAGTTTTGGACCGAGCTCGCGCGGAACGCTTCTGTCAAATGGAGGAGTAGCGATACGGACATTCAGTTTGATGATGTCTCCCTCAGCTGGATAAGAGGCCATTGAGTATGCCCTCATTGTTGCCTCAGGATTGACGCATTTGAGGTCGAAGAATCCGTATTTCTCCCATTCTGCCTTGTATTCAGGATCAACATCGATATCCTTGAAATCAAAGGTTCCGGCAGGGATGTCAATTTGGATGTACTCTCCTGACTTGAAGTCAAGGTGCTCTCCTTCAGGAAGTTTCACGGTGAACTCCTTGATGAAGGTGGCCACGTTCTTGTTGGAAATCACTTCGCACTCAAGTTTCTTCACACTGAGAACAGACTCAGGAACGGCGATTTTGAGGTCCTCTTTCACCTTTACCTGGCAGCCGAGCCTCCAGTTGTCCTTGATCTGTTTCCTGTTGAAGAAACCTGTCTCGGTAGGAAGAATAGTGCCGCCGCCTTCGAGAACCCTCACTTTGCACTGGCCGCAGTTGGCCTTTCCGCCGCAGGCTGAAGGAAGGAAAATCTTCTCCTCGGCGAGTGTGTTCATCAGGTTGTTTCCGGGATTGACGTTGAGTGTGTATTTTCCGTCATTGATATCTATCTTGACCGCGCCCTTTGGAGAAAGCGCGTTTTTAACCCACAGCAGCAGAATCACAAGGATGAGCGTAACCACCGTGATGGCTGCGGCCGCGGCTAAGATTGTCAGACTCATTGTATTCATCATTCAGTCTCCTAAATTAAAGTGAAATACCCATAAATGTCATAAATGCCATGGCCATAAGACCTACAGTGATGAATGTGATGCCGATTCCCTTGAGAGGAGCAGGTACATTCGAGTATGACATTTTCTCCCTGATGGCAGCCAAAGTCACAATCGCAAGGAACCAGCCGAGACCGGAACCGAGAGAGAAGACAGCTGCTTCGCCGAGATTGGAGAAGTCGCGCTGCTGCATGAAGAGAGAGCCTCCGAGGATGGCGCAGTTGACCGCGATGAGAGGCAGGAAGATACCCAACTCAGCATACAGGGTCGGAGAGAATTTCTCCACCACCATTTCCACAAGCTGGACGATGGCCGCGATGACGGCAATGAAAGTGATGAGGCTCAGGAAACTGAGGTCAACTCCTTCAATCAGCGCATTCGGGCCGAGCACGTATTTGTTGAGGAGATAGTTGATAGGGAGAGTGACTAAAAGCACGAAGATAACAGCGACACCCAGTCCGGAAGCTGTCTTCACATTTTTTGATACTGCCAGGTATGAGCACATACCGAGGAAGTATGCAAAAATCATATTGTCAACAAAAATTGACTTTACGAACAAGCTTAAATATTCCATTTCGATTGAGTGTTAATGTTATTTTTCCTGAAGATCTTTCTGGATGCTTCTCTGTACCCATACAATGCATCCGAGCAGGATGAGGGCCATTGGAGGAAGAATCACAAGACCGTTGTTCATATAGCCGGCATTGTAAACACACTCCGGAATGATTCTGAATCCGAAAAGTGTTCCGGAGCCGAGAAGCTCGCGGAAGAATGCGATGATGATGAGAATCATTGCATATCCGGCGCCGTTTGCGAGACCGTCAAGGAAAGAAGGAATCGGTTTGTTGCCGAGACCGAATGCCTCGATACGGCCCATCACAATACAGTTGGTGATGATAAGTCCGATATATACAGAGAGCTGTTTCTCAATGCTGTAGGCGTATGCCTTGAGGAACTGGTCCACAAGAATCACCATCAGGGAAACCACCACAAGCTGCACGATGATACGTACCCTGGTAGGAATGGAATTCCTCATGCAGGAAACGATGAGGTTCGAGAAGCTGGTCACGACGATAACCGAAAGGCCCATTACGAAAGCTCCTTTCAGCTGGACTGTCACGGCCAGGGCTGAACATATACCGAGGATAAGGGTGGTGATAGGATTGCCCTTGAAGATCGGATTCAAAAGAGTTTCTTTTATTTTTGCGTTCATATCAAATCCTCCCTTTAGTTAGCGGTTGAAAGACTGTCAGCGGCTGTGGAAAGTGAATCCGCAGACTGGACAAGTTCGCGAAGAATTCCGCCTCTTGCCTGGATGGCGTTGAGGTAAGGCTCGTATGCTGCAATCCAGGTCTGGAGAGCTGCATTGAGTCCGTTGCAGGTCATTGTGGCTCCGGTGATTGCGTCAACTGCGTTGGCAACGCCTTCCGGAACGCCTCCTTTCACGATGCTGAATGCAGGGGCATCTCCGTTATATACAATGGATTTGCCCTCGAACTCAGCCCTGAACTGAGGGTCGTCCTTGATTTTGGCACCGAGGCCCGGAGTCTCGCTTTCGTGGTCGAAATACACTCCTTTGATTGTCTTGTCCTCATTCACGGCGACATAGCCCCATACCGGACCCCAAAGTCCGGCACCGTAGCAGGCTATCACGGTGACTTTGCTTCCGTCCTGTTCGAAAATCACAACAGGGATGGACACTTCGTTCTCCACTCCGTTTCTGATGAGTTTGTTCTGCGCCTTGAGAGCGGATGTCGATACAATCTCGCAGTTCTCGATGTCGAGATTCCTGTCGAGTGTGCCGTCAGCCTTGATGAGGAAGGCCTCTTTGGCCGCTTTCCTGTAGGCATCCAGCACCTTGTCATTTCCCATCGCGTCAAGCTCGCTCTTCTCGTAGAATTTTGCGGCCGCGAGCATCTGGCTGATTGTCTCCGCTTTAACATTGGCATCCTGCTTCGGGGCCAGTACCTGGGACACAGTGGCGAGAATGGCGGCAACCAGCACTACGACAAGAGTCGTGTAGATGACTGTGTATATATTACCGTTAGTATTCATATCAATAAAAGTTATGCGATTTTTACTTTCTTCGCTCTTCTTGAAATCGCTGCGGATGTGACGTAGTGGTCAATCAGCGGTGCGAAGGTGTTCATAAGAAGGATAGAAAGCATCATTCCTTCTGCGTATCCAGGGTTGAACAGCCTGACAACCACGCAGAGAGCACCGACGAAGAATCCGTAGATCCATTTGCCGCACTCTGTCTGGGCGGATGTCACAGGGTCTGTCGCCATAAACACTGTACCGAAAGCGAAACCTCCCATAATCAGCTGATACCAGGCTGGTATGTCAGTGGCTCCGAACACATTGCCGAGCCAGCCCACAAAGAGGGCGCCGACAACTGAGGATGCCATTATCTTCCAGCTTGCCACGCCCGTCCAGAGAAGGATGACAGCGCCTATGAGTATGGCGATGACGGATGTCTCACCTACAGAGCCCGGCACGAGGCCGGCGAACATATCCCAGGCGGACATGCTGTACTGGACGCCTGCATTGTTCATTGCGTCAAGACCTTCTGTTGCGAAGGCGAGCGGTGTTGCTCCGGTGGCTCCGTTGACGAGGGACTCGCCGCTTTTCAGTGAAATCCAGACCTCGGAACCTGACATCTTGCTCGGATATGAGAAGAACAGGAACGCACGGGTGAGGAGGGCAGGGTTCAGGAAGTTCATACCTGTGCCGCCGAATACCTCTTTGCCGAAAAGCACTGCGAAGGCTACAGCTATGGCCAGCATCCAGAGCGGAACGTCAACAGGGACAATGAGCGGAATGAGCATTCCGGACACGAGATAGCCCTCATTGACTTCCTCGTTCCTTATCTGTGCGGAGGCGAACTCGATGCCGAGGCCGACGAGGTATGCCACAATATAAAGAGGAAGGACTTTCAGAAGACCGAACCAGAAATTCTGGAGCAGTCCCCAGTCCTGTCCCGTGGCGAGGCTGTGCTGATAGCCGACGTTCCACATTCCGAACAGGGCTGCAGGAACGAGCGCTATCACTACTATTATCATAATTCTCTTCAGGTCAACCGCATCCCTTACGTGGGCTCCGGTTCTGGTCACTGTGCCAGGAACGCGGAGGAATGTGTCGAATGCGTCAACTGTCGAGTGAAGGAAACCAAGTTTGCCGCCCCTTTCGAAAAGGCCCGGCTGTGGTGTTGTATTCTTATTTTCTTCCATAACTTCCGTGAGATTAAGCCATTTCTTTAATCATAAGGTCAATGCCTTTCTCGATGATGGCCTGGATGTCGTTCTTGGACGGGTCCACGTACTCGCAGAGGGCAAGATCCTCAGGGAGAACCTCGTAGATACCGAATTTCTCCATCTTGTCAATGTCCCCGGCGATGCAGGCTTTGATAAGATAAACTGGGAAAATGTCCATCGGCAGAACTTTGGAATAGACATCGGACATAACGAATGCGCGAGGGCCTCCGTTGGTGTTGGTGTCCATATCGTAGTTCTTCTTGGGACAGAGCCACGAGAAATATGTGCGGCTTGAGCTGAATTTGCCGAAACGGAAAGGTTTTGCCCATCCGAGCAACTCTCTTTCAGTTCCTTCGTGGATCAGGGTGACCTGGTTGTCGAAGAATCCGAGAGAACCGTCAGCTCCGACATTCTTTCCTGTGAGCACGTCACCGCTGATGAAACGGATGTCTCCTGCCGCATTATCATAGAACTCGGCGAGGTCTTTCATATTGATTCCCGGGAGGGCGTCAACATAAGCAGGCTCGATGGCCTTCGGTCCGGTGACAGCCACCTTCCTGGCAAGATTGTATTTGCCTGTGTTGAAAAGTTTTCCGATAGCTGCAAGAAGCAGGAACGGTACTGTCCACACTGTATCACCCTTCATAATTGGGGAAATGTGGCTGATCTGCACTCCCACATTGCCGGCAGGATGTTTGCCACTGAACACGTGCTGAATCACGTTCTCAATCTTGTGGAAAGGAGTGCCTGAATAGTTTTCGCTTCGCAGTGAGAAGTGCACTCCGCCCTTGGTGAGCTTGCCGAGTACGTTCACACCGGTCTGGATGTTCTCGACTTCGTCCTTGAACGCATATTCAGGGACAGGGGCGAGGGGAGCGGTGGTGAAGGCTGAAACGAAGATGGCTTTAGGCTCTGCTGCCGGGTCTGCGATCACACCGTATGGCCTCTGGACAAGAGAAGGCCACAGACCGCTCTTGAGGAGAATCGCCTTGACATCCTCAGTGGACATATCCGCCACTTTCTGGATGCCGAAGTCAACATACTCCTGTTTGCTGTCCGCTTTGATGTTTACCGCAAGCAACTTCCTTTTTTCGCCTCTGACGATTTCTGCCACGGTACCGCTTACCGGAGAAGTGACAAGTATGTCAGGATTTTTTTTGTCTGCCAGAACAGGGGAACCTGCGAGAACTTTATCGCCCTCCTTGACAAGAAGCCTTGGTGTAAAGCCCTTGAAGTCAGTTGGTTTAACAGCGATAACGTCAGGAACCACCGTCTTTCTGGTTTTCTGGGCCGCTTTCCCTGAAATAGGGATGTCCAGCCCGTGTTTCAAATCGATGTTGTTTGACATTATAGGTAACCTTTAA
>JBJEBM010000045.1:0-15766 GCA_051870055.1 Candidatus Cryptobacteroides sp. | reverse complement strand
CGGATTCCTTGCGGAAAGTATGCACATTGACATTCTCAATGTCGCTGTCCGGCCTCGAGAAATAAATATACTCCATCGCGCACATTGCATGGCGCTGATACTCGGAATATTTCCTGGACCTGACTCCGTGATGGTCAATGGTCACGATTTCACCCGGCTCGATATCCCTGACATATTCAGCTCCGATGACACTGAACGCACAGGTCTCGCTGCTGACAACGTAACCGTCGCCCAGCCGGCCCAATGACAACGGCCTCAGGCCATATTTGTCACGGCAGGCATAGATGCGGTTCTGCGTCATTATCAGGAATGCGAATGCCCCTTCTATCATATTGAGGGCCTCCATTATCGGGAAAATTCTCGGGGTCTTGCGCTCAAGCGGATCTTTCTTGATGAGGTGGGCCAGAATCTCGCTGTCTGATGTGGACTGGAACAGGCTGCCCCTGTCCTCCAGATACTTGCGCAACTGGACCGAATTGACGAGATTGCCGTTGTGGGCCAATGCGAAATCGCCGGAATTGTGCCTGAAAAGGAATGGCTGGACGTTCTCGATTCCGCCGCCTCCGGTGGTGGAATAACGCACGTGGCCCATTGCCATGGAGCCTTTCAGGGTCGAGAGATTGTCGTTGTTGAAGACTTCCGTGACAAGCCCCTGGCCCTTTACTCTCCTGAGCTGGCCCTCATCATTGACAGAGACAATACCGCAGCCTTCCTGTCCCCTGTGCTGGAGGGAATGGAGACCGTAATAGGTTATCTCCGCCGCATTCGGCACTCCATAGACGCCGAAAACGCCGCATTCCTCGTGAATGCCCCGGAACGGAGCCTGTTCAATGTCATTCATCGCCAATACAATCTTTTGTTACCGATGCAAGTCTCTCATATACAGTCCTGTACGCCTGGCCTACCTGGCCAGAGTCGTGGCGGAACCTGTCCTTGTCCAGCTTCATCCCGGTCTCAATGTCCCAGAATCTGGCACTGTCCGGGGTAATGTCATCCGCCACCACAAGGCTGCCGTCAGGAAGCCGCCCGAACTCTATCTTGAAGTCCACCAATGTTATCCCGATGCTCTTGAACAATGGCTTCAGTATATCATTGACTTTCTTCGTAAGTCCATATATTTCATTCAGTTCCTCACGCGTGGCGAGGCCGAGGGCAATGGCGTGGTAGTCATTGATTATAGGGTCACCAAGTTCGTCAGACTTGTAGCAGATGTCGAAAATTGTCTCCTCCGGCACCATCCCCTCCTCGATTCCGAGGCGCTGGGCCATCGAGCCCGCTATTACGTTACGAACAATAACCTCCATCGGAATCACGTCCACTTTCCGGCAGAGTTGCTCCCTGCCTGATATCTGCCTGATGAAATGCACCGGAATCCCACCTTCGATGAGGTGGCGGAAAATCATACAGGAAATGTTGTTGCAATAAAAGCCCTTGTCCTTGATGACAGCTTTCTTTATCTTGTAGTAGGCAGTGATTTCGTCGGTGAAGCTGATTATCACCTTATCCTCCTCATCCGTTCCGAAAATCTTTATCGAAACGCCGTCATGTATTATGTTCGTTTTATTCATTGTCCTGTCCTCTTGCGGTTATTCGCCCGTGAAATATCTGACGGCATTGTCGAAAATAGGCTGTTCCATATCCGCCGCGATGTTCTTGAACAGATTGTTCTCGTAACGCTCTGAATGTCCCATCTTTCCGAGAATCTGTCCGTTGCGGCTGATGATGCCCTCGATTGCGTAGTAAGAACCGTTAGGGTTGTCCGGAGAGGCCATTGTCACCGCGTAATCCACCGGATCGGCATATTGGAACGCCACCTGTCCGTTCTCTATAAGTTCTTTCGCAAGTTTTTCATTTACAACGAATTTGCCCTCACCGTGGCTGACAGGAATGGCGAACGTGTCTCCGATGTTCATACCTGCGAGCCAAGGAGAATTGACCGAAGCGAGCCTGGTGTAGGCCATCTGCGAGATGTGGCGGTTGATGTCGTTTCGGAACAATGTCGGCGAGTCTTTTGTGACGCATCCGAGATGCCCGTACGGCAGCAGGCCGGACTTGACGAGGGCCTGGAAGCCGTTGCAGATTCCGAGAATCAGTCCTCCGCGCTCGATGAGGCCCTCGATTGCTTCAGCTATATCTTTATTATTCAATACATTGGCAATGAATTTTCCGCTTCCGTCCGGTTCGTCTCCGGCAGAGAATCCTCCGCAGAACGCAAGGATGTGGCACTCCTCGATATTCTTTTTCATCTCGGCAATGGAGTCGAAGATATCCTGTTCCGTAAGATTGCGGAAAACGCCCATCCTTACATTGGCCCCGGCCTTTCTGAACGCCTTTGCAGTGTCATAGTCGCAGTTGGTGCCAGGGAAAACCGGCAGGAAAGCAATCGGCCTTTCCACTTTGCCGCCTTTGTATCTGAGGTCTGCCTTTTTGGCCTTGAATGGCTTGATTCCTTCAGCGCCTTTCGGAAGAAGACGTTTCATATCCGGTTTGCTCGTGGCAGGATAAACTCTCTCGTAGCCGGAGAACGCGCTGTCAATCAAATCCGACATCGGGATATTGTGGCCGTTGATGCGGAGCGCGTCATTGATGCCGGCGGTCACTGTGCCAAGCAGTTCAGCATTCTCGAACTCGATGCCGTTCTCGGACTCCACGACAATGGAACCGTAGCTGTAATCAAACAGTTCCCTTTCAGAAAGGCTCACATCCACCCCGAATGAATTGCCGAATGACATTTTGCACAATGCCTCGGCAACACCTCCGAATCCAACAGCCCAGCCTGAAACAATATTGCCGGCCTCTATCTGCCCGGTGACGAACGCCCAGTTTTTCTTGAGCTGCTCCACATCAGGCATACGGTTGGCAAGCGGGGTGTGCTTGATGAGATACAGTTTGTTGCCCTCCCACTTGAGCTCCGGGGAGATAACCTTGTTGGCATCCACTGTGGTGATACCGAATGAGATAAGTGTCGGAGGAACATTGATGTGCTCGAACGTTCCGCTCATTGAGTCCTTGCCTCCGATAGACGGGAGGCCGAGTTCCAGCTGCATTTTCAGGGAGCCGAGAAGGGCGCTCATAGGCTTGCCCCACACTTTCGGGTCCTGGGTCATTCTCTCGAAATATTCCTGGCAGGAGAACCTCATTTTCTCGTAATGGCCTCCGGCTGCGACTACTTTGGCGCAGGCCTCGACCATCGAGTATGCGGCTCCGTGATAAGGACTCCATTTGCTTATCTCAGGATTGAATCCGAACGCCATCATGCTTGCCGTGTCTGTATATCCGTCGGCAGGCAGTTTCTGGACGGAAACCTGGGTTTCGGTAAGCTGGAGTTCTCCTCCATAAGGCATCAGGACGGTCGAACGTCCGATGGTGGAGTCGAACATTTCTATCAACCCTTTCTGGCTGACCACATTAGGGTCTTTCAGGTTGTTCATGAGTTTCTCTTTCAGAGACTCTCCTGCCATCTCGCGGCGGAACGGGTCGATGTCCTCTACTGCTCCTATCAAAGCTTTCGAATAGTGCTTTGCACCGGCACTGTCGATGAAGCTGCGCTTGAGGTCCACTACGAGCCTGCCTCCGTTGAACATCCTCATCCTCTCGGTGTCCGTGACATCGGCCACGTGTGTGACTTCCACATTCTCGCTGTGGCAATAAGCCTTGAACTCCTCCTCGTCCGCAGCAGCCACAACGACTGCCATACGCTCCTGGGACTCGCTGATGGCCAGCTCCGTGGAATTCAGGCCGCTGTATTTGACCGGAACACGGTCGAGATAAATGTCAAGCCCGTCCGTAAGCTCTCCGATTGCCACGCTCACGCCGCCGGCCCCGAAGTCGTTGGACTTCTTGATGAGGCGGGTGACTTCCGCACGGCGGAAAAGGCGCTGGAGCTTGCGCTCCTCCGGTGCGTTTCCTTTCTGGACCTCGCTGCCGCAGGTCTCAAGAGACTCCTCGGTATGCTCTTTTGACGAGCCGGTAGCGCCTCCGATACCGTCACGCCCGGTACGGCCTCCGAGAAGCAGGACAACATCGCCGGGAGCAGGTGACTCACGACGCACTTTGTCAGCCTTCACGGCGCCCACGACGGCGCCCACCTCAAGCCTCTTGGCAGTGTAGCCTTCATTGTATATTTCCCTGACGTGTGTGGTCGCAAGACCGATCTGATTGCCGTAGCTGGAATATCCGTGGGCAGCCTTGCGGGAAATCACGCGCTGCGGGAGCTTGCCCGGAAGCGTCTCTGCCACAGGTTTATAGATATCGCCCGCTCCAGTCACGCGCATTGCCTGGTAAACATATGAACGACCGGAGAGAGGGTCACGGATGGCGCCTCCCAGACAGGTGGCGGCTCCTCCGAACGGCTCTATTTCAGTAGGATGGTTGTGGGTCTCGTTCTTGAACATCAGCAGCCATTTCTCAATCTGCCCGTCCACATCGACATCCACATATATGCTGCAGGCATTGTTCTCCTCGCTCACTTCCATGTCGTCGAGTTTGCCTGTCTTGCGGAGATAACGACCTCCGATTGTGGCCATATCCATCAGGTTCAGTCCTTTATGCTCACGGCCGAGCTCGCTGCGCAGCTTGAGGTAAAGCTTCAATGTGCCGTCTATCTCCTCTTTAGCGAACGAGTCCTCCACCCCGTATTCCTCAAGTTCAGTGGTGAATGTAGTGTGACGGCAATGGTCGCTCCAGTATGTGTCAAGAATCCTGAGTTCTGTCTCATTCGGATCCCTGCCCTCCTCTGTGAAATACTTCACGACCTCCCTGAGGTCATCAGCATTCATAGCAAGCCCCATTTTATGGCAATATGGCTCGAGTTCTTCCTCCTTCATTGCGGTGAAACCTTCAAGGACAGGCACAGGCTTCACAGCAGCCTGCTCGGTGTCAGAGAGTTTGCTCAAATCTTTCTCCCTGGACTCCACCGCATTGATATAATAATGCTTGATTCTTACTATTGTATTATCGTCCGTGTCCCGGTCAAGAATGATGAGTTTGGAACTCTTGATGCGCACATCGGCTTTCGGGTCAATCAGCCTCACGCAGTCCACAGCCGAGGCCGCCCGCTGGTCGAACTGGCCGGGAAGATACTCGACGGCGATGTACTTTGCGTTGTCAAGGTCGCAGGTGTCCGAGACATTGTCCGTCACGATTTCTCCAAAAACGCTGTAGCGGCTCTTCTCCAGAAGTTCAGGAGTGAACCCGAACAGGTCATAGACATTAAGCAGCCTGAGGCTCTTCAGCCCAAGCTGGAGGTTCTCGTTCAATTCCGCCCTGAGGCTTGCAGCCTCCACCTGAAATTCAGGATGTTTTTCCACGTAAATGCGGTAATTCTTCATATCTGTATTACCTTATTGTTGATTATATTGTTTTTTAAACGCAGGTGGCGTGTTCTCCGGCAGTCTTATAGACTCCTGAACACGCCACATCGTATTTTGTATTTGCTTTCCATCAGATTTCCGCATCCAATACTTTCTGGGTCTGTTTCTTCCGGAACTCTTCAAGCCTGGCTGCAAGGTCCTCATATTTTATAGCAAGCATCTGCACCGCAAGGAGGGCCGCATTCTTGGCCCCGTTGATGGCCACCGTCGCCACCGGTATTCCCCCGGGCATCTGG
Source organism: Candidatus Cryptobacteroides sp. (assembly GCA_051870055.1). GTDB lineage: Bacteria > Bacteroidota > Bacteroidia > Bacteroidales > UBA932 > Cryptobacteroides. The sequence continues at coordinate 10,158 of JBJEBM010000045.1, read as the reverse complement.
ACTATAGAAAGAAGCGAATCCAGACCGCCCATCGTCTGGGTCCGGATCGGCACTCCGATTACCGGGACAGTGGTCAGTCCGGCAATGACTCCGGCCACGTGGGCCGCTCCGCCCGCTCCCGCGATGATGACGTCAATGCCGTTGGCCCTAGCTGACCGGGCATATTCGAACATCAGGTCAGGAGTCCTGTGAGCGCTTATCACTCGTTTTTCATACGGGACGCCGAAAGCGTCAAGCGTCTCCACGGCGGCTGACATTACGTCATAATCACTCGTGGAACCCATTAAAATCGCAACTTTCATACGGTCAAATAATTTTTCCGGACTTTCCGCCCGGGATGAAAACGTCTGCAAATATACTCTTAATTCGCCGCATTTTCAAAGCAAAGACGGATAAAATTTGGAAAGATGAATAATAACTCCGAAATTTGCAGCGATCACATTATAACAACGATATGGAAATCCAGAAACCCAGTCCAACAAACACGGGGCCGACTAACTTGAGTGAAAACGAAAAACTTCTTCTCAATGTCACTAAAATGGAAGCAGGATGCTTCGCAATCCTCAGAAAAGAATTCAGCTACGTTGAATATGCAGAGGACACGGCCATTATCAAGCCGGGAGATGTGAACTATAACATTTACATCATACTGAAAGGGATAGCCGATTCTTACTGCATCAACAAGAACGGGGAGAGAAGATACATCTATATCCAGAGTCCCGGGTTCGTCGTCACGGACAGCCATACGCTGGTGAACGGGCAGCCGGCCAGGGAATTTTACGTTATGTGCAAGAACAGCAGCGCCGCAGTGATTGACTCGGAGGTCCTCAGGCAGCAGGCCCTCAGGCATCCGGAAGTGGCGGACTGGTACATAAGACTGCTCCACAGGGGTCTGGGAACCATATGCTCACGGCTGGAGAGTTTCATCAGGGATGACGCCAAGGAGCGTCTAATCAATCTGTTCAACGAGAATCCGGAATTGTTCAGCAAGGCCCTGAAGAAGAAAATCGCCGGATATCTTGGCATCGAGCCGAGCACTCTCAGCCGGCTTCTTTCATCTAAATTGTAATAGCGGCAATATATAAATTCAGGGAGCGGTCTCTACGGATTCCGCTCCCTGTACTGTCAATGCAAATGCAATTATTTCAATGTATTGATGACAGAGGTGTTGATTTCCCTGAATTTCTTCTCGTCAATCTTCACGATTCTGTCATAGGTCATAATGCCGTTGACCTCAACCTCCACGTCAGTGGTCTGGGTATATACCGCAGCAGCGGTTCCGCAATGGATATAATGCTTGAGAATCTCAGCGAATTCCTCATACTGCTCCAGGACCTCTCCGGCGCTTTTCTTAACACCGCCGTAGCCCCAGTTCTTGTCCTTCTTCCAGAGATGTCCCTCCACAGGGAAGCCGATTCCGCCGTATTCACCGAGGACGTTCACCAGTTTGCCTTCCACTGCGTTCATAGCCGGCTGGGGATAATGATGGCAGTCCTGGATGTCACCGCAGAATTCAAAGTTTCCGCCTGAGGACTGGTTGATAAGTCTGGTCGGGTCAAGTTTCCGTGTAAAGTCCACCACAGCCTTGGTGTCGAACTGGCCCCAGGCCTCATTGAACGGTACCCAGACGACAATACACTGGAAACCTTTGAGAGCGTCTATGATTTCGGACCACTCCTTGTAATAATTGTCTTTCCACTCCTGAGGGACAATGCAGTCGGTACCTCCAAGGAAACTGTCTTGAGACCACTTGTTTCTCTGTCCTTTGGCTATCTCCGGGTCGCGGGTTGAATTGACTCCGCCTGAATGGTCCGCAATGCAAGGCATATCCTGCCATACGAGAATTCCCTCCACATCAGCATAATAGTACCATCTCGCAGGCTCCACCTTGATATGCTTGCGTATCATATTGAAGCCCCATTCCTTGGTCTTGACAATGTCATAGCGGAGAGCTTCGTCTGTCGGAGCGGTATAAAGTCCGTCCGGCCACCATCCCTGGTCGAGAGGTCCGAAATGGAAAAGTTCTTCTCCGTTGAGGGCCATTCTCTTGTTCTCTCTCGGCTTCTGGCATACCGAAATCTCCCTGATTGCTGTGTAACCGTCGATGGAGTCAACCACTTTGCCTTTGCGGATAATGCTGACTTTCAGACCATAAAGATATGGGCTGTCAGGAGACCAGAGCTTCATATCAGGAACGCTGATTACAGCTTTTCCGTCAGCAGCCTCAGCAGAAGCAAGCACTTTTGCGGACGGAGCCTCAGCGCTGTAGCCGATTCCGCCTTCGAGCAGGTCCACATTCACTTTGTCACCCGGCAGCACGCCTGCAGTCTTCACTTCAACAGAGAGCGTTCCGGCCTTTATGTCTGACACTGCGTAATAAGACTCTACTGATGTCACAGGCACGGCCTCCATCCAGACTGTCTGCCAGATGCCGGTCACAGGAGTGTACCAGATTCCCTGAGGTACGTTCACCTGCTTTCCTCTTGGCTGCCAGGAGTTGTCGGTAGCATCCCAGACTCTGATTTTCAAGACATTGCCCTTGCTCTTCACAATTGATGTGACATCAACGCTGAACGGCGTATAGCCTCCTGTATGGCCGGCCACCCTGCTTCCGTTCACATATATGTCAGCCTTCCAGTCCACTGCACCGAAATGCAGAAGAACTCTCTTTCCCTTCCAGTTTTTAGGGACATCGAATGTCCGTTCATACCAGAGAGCCTGGTCTTTGCCCACCATTCGGCCGACACCCGAGAGGGATGACTCCACAGCGAAAGGCACAAGAATCTTTCCCTCGCTGGTGAAACTGTCAGCATCAGCAGATGTAATCGCGTAATCCCAGAGGCCGTTCAGATTCTGCCACTGGCTCCTGACCATCTGCGGACGCGGATATTCCGGAAGAGGAGCGGCGGGATTCACTTCCTCTGCCCATTTTGTTCTGATTGTCTCACCGGCAGGCTGCCAGGTCTGCGCGGAGGCCGCCACTGATACAGCAGCAAGGCCAAACAAGAAGGTTAATGCTTTTCTCATCATTGATTATCGTTATAGTTTATATTCTGTGCGAATGGCGAATATAGTTATAAAAACTGACATAACCTTGCTGTTTTTGATTCGGATATTAATTTGTTTTCTAATTAATATATACTATATTTGCACAAAATTCTATATGTTCATACATATTGAAGCTAAATTGTGAAAGACTGCATAATATGACAATTGGAAAACAGATAGCTATCCTTCTATGCCTGGCCGCAGCGGGCTGTTCCGGTCCAGACCCTGAAGGGACAGGCACAGATGAGTCCGCTCCTGTTCTTGAAATAAGGATAGACACCGGCGGGACAGGAAAATTGATTCCGACTGAATTCTGCGGGCTGAGCGTGGAGACAGGCTGCCTGCGCAAAGACAATGCCGGCTACACCCGATATGGCGGGCATTTCTTAAGTGCGGACAATCCCGAAACCATACAGATTTTCAAGACGCTGGGAATCAAGCACCTGCGAGTAGGAGGCGGTTCTGTTGACTCCAATAAAATCGAGCCTGGCTATGAGGACATAGACCATCTGTTCGCATTTGCACGGGCCGCAGGGCTGAAAGTCGTTTACTCATTCAGGCTCCTGAACGGAGACAGCGCACACAATGCGGAAATCGCCGGATATATATGGGACAATTATTCCGACGTCCTTGACTGCTTCTCCATCGGGAACGAGCCGGACTGGGATTCATACCACAATACTGACCCTGATATAAAAGACTATCCCACATACAGGGACAAATGGACAAGCTTTGCCAACATAATAAAGTCCGCCGTGCCGGAAGCAATGTTCACAGGTCCGGACACCGGCTCGAACTATCCTGTAACAGGAGCTAAAAACACAGACTGGAACGGAAAATCCTGGAGTGTCAACTTCGCCGGCGACCTGGTGAATTCAGGTCTGGTCAAATACATTTCAACGCACAATTATGTAGGCCAGGATGCGGCCGGGCAGCAGCTGGAGCCATCCCAGATGGTCAGCAAGATGCTGTCAAGATCCTGGACGAACAAAGAATATCCTGCCCTGCATCATGCTGTCGCAAAACCAGTTATGGAGCTTGGAGAAGCGTACAGGCTGTCCGAGTCGAACAGTTTCAGCGGAGGACTGGAAGGCGGCAGCAACTGTTTCGCGACAGCCCTCTTCGCATTGGACTATCTTCACTGGTGGGCAGAGCATCAATGCGCCGGCGTGGATTTCCACAATAAACAATGGGTGCTCAATGCCCCGGTTGGTATGGACACAGAGACAGGCAGCCTGTACGTGAACCCGGTAGGCTACGGCATAGCCGCATTCAGTATCGGCGGAAACGGATATGTCCAGCCAGTCACGGCTGAAAACAGAGGCCAGGCGAATATCACATACTATGCTGTCAGGAACGGAAATGAGATTTTCGTGACCCTGATCAACAAAGAATACGGCTACAATGCAAAAGAAGTCGAAGTGAACATTGAACTCGACAAAGAGGCTGCGGACATCAGGACAATGCTCCTCGCCTCGCCTGAAGACAGCCCTCTGTCATTGAAGGCCTATCTCGGAGGTTCGGAGATAACCGGTTCCGCCCCGTTCAACGAAAAATGGGAGGAAGCGGACGGTCCCAACTTCCGGTGCAGACCGGCTACTGCATTGATAATCAAAATACAAATCAGATAATCATTATGTTCAAGAAAACAAAATTCATCAAAGCGCAACGGCTTTTGTGCGCAGCCTTCCTGGCTTCCGCATTGAGCGCGAACGCTGGAATTGTCAACACGGAGAAATCATACGTGATTCCGCTGAACAACAACTGGCTGTTCGGAGGGGAATTCAAGGAGGCGTATTATGATCCGGGATTCGACGACTCGGGATTCGAGAAAATCACAATCCCCCATTGTGTCAACAAACTGTCCTGGCAGAACTGGGATGTAAACGGCTGGCAGTATGTCTATGGCTACCGCAACCACTTCTCGATGCCGGCGCTGGCAAAAGACCAGAGGGTAATCCTTCATTTCGACGGTGTTATGGTCGGAGCTGCACCTTCAATCAACGGCCACAAACTGCCTTCACATCTCGGCGGCTATCTTCCGTTCGAGTACGACATCACCCCTTACATACAGAAAGAGAACGTCCTCACAGTTGCAGTTGACAGCCGGTGGAGCAATGTTCCTCCCCAGGGAGCGGAAATGGGTCCCAAGAGAATCGACTACCTCGAACCAGGCGGAATCCACAGAAGCGTCAGCCTCAGGATTGTCCCGCAGACCTATATCAAAGACGTTTACTGCATCCCTTCAGATGCTCTTGAAAAGGCGAAGAAGCTTGAGGTAAAGACCACTCTTGATGCAGACAAGGTATTGAAAGGCAATTACAGAATACTCATCAGCCTTGAAGACGGCGGGAAATGCATAGCTTCCGCAAGCCGGGAGTTCAAGCCCCTGAAAGGCACTATGGAGCTTTCCGCCTCCCTCACTGACCTCAAGAACATTGTCCTCTGGGACATTGACAACCCCAAGCTGTACGATGTGAAAGTGTCCCTTGAGAGGAACGGAGAAATCATACAGACCACAAACACGCGCATCGGTTTCCGCACCGCCGAATTCAGGCTCGACGGTTTCTACCTCAACGGCAGGCGCCTGCAGATTTTCGGATTGAACCGCCACGAACTCTATCCGTATGTCGGATACGCCATGCCGGACAGAGTGATGCGCAAAGATGCGGAAATTCTCAAATACGACTATAACTGCAATTTCGTCCGCTGCTCGCATTATCCTCAGACAGAGGCGTTCCTGGATGCCTGTGACGAACTCGGACTGCTTGTGTGGGACGAGGTCCCGGGCTGGGGCTACCTCGGTGACGAACCTTGGAAAGAGCTCTGCCAGAGAGATGTGGCCGAAATGATTGTACGCGACAGGAACCACCCTTCAATCGTGATCTGGGGAACACGTGTGAATGAGTCTCCGAACGATGTTGAGCTTTACAAGAAAACCCGCGCAATCGCAGGAGAACTTGACAGCACGCGCCCTACTTCAGGCTCAATGACTTCAGGCACAAGGAAGACCTGGAAGACAACCTGGAGCCAGGATGTGTTCGCATACGATGACTATCACGCGGACCCGGACGGAACAGTGGGAATCGATGAACCGGTAGAAGGTTATCCTTATATGCTCGCCGAGGCTGTCGGACAGTTCAACTATCCGAAGCTCAAGAACTTCGACTGCTACTACAGCAGGACTCACAGCATCCGTAACCTGCAGGCCCAGGCTCTCCGCCACGCCGAGGCGCACAGCAAGTCTGCAGGCAACATCCGCAACTGCGGTGTAGTGGCCTGGTGCGCATTCGATTACGGCAGTCTTGTCAATTCTTTCAAGACAGTGAAAACCCCTGGAGTATCGGACGTATTCCGCATTCCGAAGTTCGGAGCGACTTTCTACAAGTCACAGTGCGACCCGGACAGGCGCATCACCCTTGAGCCTGACTTCTCGTGGAGTTTCACAGGCAAGAGTCCGAACGGCCCGGGGGAGAACGCTGTGATTTTCTCAAACTGCGAGGAGCTCCGGCTCTACACCGACGGGGTTCTCTACGCCACCCTCAAACCTGACGCAAGCAAACTGCCTAACCTGAAATATCCTCCGTTCTATGTCAATCTGGACTTCGAGGAGGGGAAAGCGCCTGAAAATCTCAAGATAGAAGGCTACATCAAAGGCAGGAAGGTTATCGAGAGGCTCTACTCAGGGGATTCAGAATGGGACGTGCTGAGGCTTGAGGCTGATGACGCCGAACTTGCCGGAGACGGAATTGACGCCACGAGAGTCTCTTTCTGGATTACTGACAAATACGGCAACGATTTCAGGCCTTACGGGGAAGGACTTGTGGAGTTCGACATTGAAGGACCTGGAGAGATAATTGGGGACAGTCCTTTTGACCTCAGCGCGAACAGCGGATGCGGATCGGTCTGGGTAAGGACAAAACCCGGAGAGACCGGCGAGATTGTACTCAGGGCAAAATCCGGAAAATATGGTATTCAGAAAGTCACGATTAATGTAAAATAACAGCTATGAACTTCAAAAAAAGCATAATATGCATAGCGGGTATGCTCTTGGCAATGTGGGCAAACGGAGCGCCCATATTGCCTGACAAGCCCGTTGATGCGGCATCAGTAAAGAAAATCCATCTGATTTTCAAGACCCATCTGGATGTGGGATTCACTAACTCGGGGAAAAATGTCATTGACACTTATATGACCGACTTCATTCCCCACACACTGGATCTTATTGAGTCATTGAAAGGAAGCGGAGCGGATGAACATTACAGCTGGACAACCGGCTCATGGATTATCACAAAGTTCCTTGAAACCGCATCCGAAAAGGATGTCCGCAGGATGGAGAAGGCGATAGCGGACGGGGACATCAACTGGCACGCCCTGCCTTTCACCACCCACACGGAAATGGCCGACGCTTCGTTGTACGAGCTCGGAATCCAGTACTGCAAAGATCTGGACAGACGCTTCGGGAAGAACTCAATCTCCGCGAAAATGACTGACGTGCCGGGGCATACACGGTCCCTGATTCCGGTTCTCGCCCGCAATGGCGTCAAGTTCCTGCATATCGGAGTAAACTCGGCGAGCACCTCCCCGGATGTGCCTTCGCTGTTCAAATGGTGCGCTCCGGACGGCTCCAGCGTGATTGTAATGTACCAGCAAGGCTATGGGGACCAGCTGCTTCTGCCAGGAACCGGCGTTATGGTGGACATCCGTTTCACAAATGACAATCACGGCCCGCATACTCTTGAGCAGATCAAGGGCATATATGACGAGCTGAGGAGCAAATATCCGAATGCGGAGATTGTGAATTCCAGCCTTGACGACATCGCCCTCGATGTCCTGAAAATAGAGGACAGGCTTCCTGTCATCACCAGGGAATTGGGAGACACGTGGATACACGGCATCGGTAGCAATCCCAAGATGGTGGCCCAGTTCAGGGAACTGAGCAGACTCCGCAACAAGTGGATTGCAGAAGGACGTTTCGCAGCCGGTGACAAGACAGACAAGGCATTCGGGCTGCCCCTGCTGATGGCGGCAGAGCACACCTGGGGAAGGGACGTGAAAATGTTCCTGAAAGACTGGGACATATATATGCCTGAAGCATTTGAGGCGGCCCGTTCAAAGGCCAACTTCCGGCTTATGGAGGAGTCCTGGAACGAGAAGCAGAACAATATTTTCGAGGCAATAGACAACCTGCCGCAGAGAGAGAAAGAGGAGGCGCTTGCAGCCCTTGACGCCCTTGAGCCGGAAACTCCGGAACTGAAAGGCTGCAAAAAGCCCGGAAATATCTCGAAGGTTTTCAAAACCAAATATTTCGAGGTTAAATTCGATGCTGGGAACGGCTCCGTCATCAGCCTGAAGGACAGAGAGACAGGCAGGCAGTGGGCCGACCCTGGGCATCCTCTGTTCGCCTATTCTTACCAGACTTTCAACAATGCGGACTATGACAGATTCCTCGGGCAGTACCTCATCCGGAAAGTGGATTGGGCGTTCAAGGATTTCGGAAAACCGGGGCTTGAGAACTTCAATGTGGAATCCGCAATCCGGACACCGGAACTCATTGAGGCATGTTCAAAGAAGGATGCTAAGGGCCAGACCTTCATATTGAAGCTAAGAGTGGCTGACGGACAGGGAAATGCGATTGGAGGAAGTCCTGCGGACATATATCTGGAACTGTCTTTCCCTGACAATGAGAAGGTCATTAACGCAACCCTCAGGTGTATAGACAAGCGGGCCTATAGGCTTCCGGAGGCCCAGTGGTTCTCATTCATTCCGCAGCTCGGGAACGGAGCGGAATGGGTTGTGGACAAAATGGACTCCCCTGTCAATTTCAGGGATATTGAAAGTCACGGCAACAGGAAAATGCACGGGTTCACGGACGGCATCGCTCTTTACGAAGGCTCAAGCAAGGCAATGACCATCAATTCGATGGACTGTCCTCTTGTTATGTTCGGGTCGAGTTCACTGCTTGATTTCAACAACGTACTTCCATCCGCGGAGGACGGCGCAAGGTTCTGCCTTCACAACAATGTATGGGGCACGAATTTCTCGATGTGGTTCGACAAAGATATGCTCTACCGCTTCACGGTACGCTTCTGAATCTGAGAATCCTCAATAGTAAATCAGGGGCGACTGCAGCCGAAAGACTGGCAGTCGCCCCTGATTCTCTGTTTTCATAGGCTAATCGGTGTATCCAATCATCAAAATGCCAATATCATACGGGCTGAACGGGCATTTGCAGGGTCATTTGAAGGAAGATCCCTTGCTACTCCGCCGTCAAATCCGACAGCCATATGTTTCCCGGCACCGAAACCTGTTGATGAGAAGTAGAATCTCTGGCCGCCTGATGTCACCATCTTGACCGCTGATTCCCCAAGCTGGTCAAAACACTGATGCACGAGATCCCTCATTGACGTGCCAGCAGCCGCCCAGTCATTCTTGATCTGGTCTCTCCATCCGGAACACAAGGTAGAGAGTTCCTTGAGAGACGGAAGATACCAGCCGCTGGACTTCTCCGGTGCAGGATTTGCCGAAATGAATGAGGCCATCTTGAGCTGGATGTCAATGATATTGGAAACATTATTGGCATCATTGTTCCATGCCGCCATAATCTGTGAATTGGAATATCCGTTGATTGCATTCAAATCAGTGCTTACGCCAGTGTCGGCGAACGGATTCATCCATACAGTCGGTTCAAGATCCTTGAGCGCCACAACCAGTCCGTGCACTCCGCTGTCCGTGGCACCGATTTTAGCCTTGAGCGCCTCATCATCTTTGGCCACATCCCCGACATAGAACACAACTCCGATGCAGGTCTTCCCGGCATCAACATCTTTCGACCAGGTTCCGTCGGAATAGTAGAAATAACCGGCTTCAGCTGGTTCCTCCTTTATTTCTTCCACATAGGCAACAACCCTTGAAAATACAGTTTCAGAACCCGTAGAATTGACCACAGTCACTCTTATCAAAGCATTCTCGCCGCTCACGACACCCTCCGGAGCTGTCACATCAATTGAGGCATCCCCATTGTATGTCCCATCTTCGGCAAATGTAGGCATATTGACCTTTACTCCCCAAGGTAAAGAAGACGCCCGTGTCTTGATATCTGTCGTGGTA
>JBJEBM010000044.1:6432-15794 GCA_051870055.1 Candidatus Cryptobacteroides sp. | reverse complement strand
GATTTGGTGCGTATAGCAAGGATTACTGTGACCGTGACATTCAATACAAATATGAGAAGCCGCAGGGCATATACTGAAGAATCCAATGCGTGAGCGATTCCTCATTTCGGAGAACTTGCCGCCCTCGGCACGAGAGGACCCATGCTTGCTTGGGAGGGCCCGGTCCGGAGAAATCAGCGCATCGCCAGCAAGCAGTTCTCTCCGCGTCGTCTGACTACGCCCGCTACCTATTCACAGTTTTGGATAGAAAACCACATTTGATATTTCTTGTTAAATTCAAAATTAATAAATACCTTTACTGTTGTATGTTTATACATTGGTGTTATTGTTATTTATTGATTATCAAGTTATGAGGACCGGATTTACATTGTTGTCAGCGTTAGTTGCGCTTTCAATGACAATATTGTCCTGTAAAGACGACACTCCGTGGAAGTCGGAGAAAAACGAAAGTGAAATCATATCTGGAGACGAGGATAATAATCAGAACGGTAATACGTCTTCTGAAGAGGATACCGGTGATGAAGGCCCTCAGCAAGGCGAAACAGATGACAATCAGAACTCTGGCGGAGGCGGTCTTGAAGGCCCTGTCACTGTCGGAGACGAGACTGTATATACTGGAGTCGCAGCATGGACAGGCCCAAAAGCTGACGATTCTGGTTCTGATGTCTCTGGTTCAGATTCTGACATCTACTGGGAGGCCTGCACTTGGAATGATATAGTTTCTGTTATTTATGACGGGGCAACTGCTTCCGTGACAAAGACTAACGACCAGATTATCAACAATGTATCAGGTGCGCACGTTACAATTGACCTTGAGACAAACTCCATATCAAATGTCTGCATCATCCTCAAAGGCAGTTCTTCAGACGGCTCATTCAAACTCTATGGTGTTAAAAAGAGCCGGCTCGCATTGTGTGGACTAGATCTTGCTTCCACAAAAGGACCTGCCATCAATATCCAGCAGCATAAGAGGGTCTTTGTACATATGCCGGAAGGTTCAGTGAACAGAATAACCGACGCTGCCGCCTATTCCGATGATTCATACTATATTGCCGGAGCCTCTTCTTCCACAGAAGACAGAAAGGCCGCATTCTTCAGTGAGGCAAATCTTATCTTCAGCGGAGGCGGCTGCCTTGTGCTCAATGGAAAATACAAGCACGGGCTCTGCACCGACGGTTATCTCTACACCCGTCCCGGAGTGACACTTGCAGTCGAGTCGGCTGCCGCAAACTGCCTGCACGCCAAGGGTGATGACGAGGAGCTTTTCGGTGTCAAGATAAACGGAGGCTGTCTGTATGCAAGAGCCACCGCGCTTGACGGCAAATGCCTTAAAGCGGATATGTCGATTTACGTCAATTCAGGCAAGATAGACTTTTCTGCTTCAGGAGATGCCGGAAAGGGTATAAAAAGTGACTTGGACGTAGTCATAAATGGAGGCGATATTGACATAACAACATCAGGTGCAGCCTATTATGATGCTTCTGCCGCTGATGTTTCAAGCGCCTGCTGCATCAAATCGGATGGCAATCTGAGCATTCTTGGAGGAAACCTTGATCTTTCAAGCACAGGCCAGGCCGGAAAAGGCATCAAGGCGGGAAGTGATGACAATGCCGGTAAGAATATAGTGATTGGAACAGCTGAAGGCGGTCCTGTGATGAAAATTTCCACTTCGGGATCGGCTTATGGCAGTTCTTCAGGACAAGGAGGTGGACGTCCAGGATTCCCGGGCGGAGGAGGCTCAACCAGCAACTCTTCTTCCAAGCCAAAGGCTGTCAAGGCTTCAGGTACTGTGACCGTCAATGGTGGAGATATTTCCATTCTGACGACTGGAACGGAGGCTGAAGGAATTGAGAGCAAATCGGCTACCACTGAATCAGTTGTGCTGAATGGAGGACGAATATATATTAAAACATACGACGACGGAATAAATTCAGCCGGACAGATAGTCTTCAACGGTGCTGACGTATATGTATGGTCTACAAATAATGATGCTGTTGATTCAAATTATGGAAAGGCATCATCTGTCTTGATAAATGCCGGTACAGTCATAGCACATTCGGCAAGCGGTCCGGAAGAGGCTTTCGACTGTGACAGCGATTCACGAATCACTATCAATGGAGGCACAATATTCACTTCGGGAGGTTCTCAAGGGGGTAGTTCCAGTATGCCGTCAAGTACAGTCCCGGGGTTGAAGTTTTCCGGATTATCATTGACAACAGGGTATTTCACACTTACTGATGCTTCTTCCAATGTGATTTTCTCTATGTTTGTGCCAAGGAGCATATCCGGGAGCAATACCATTATCACTGCTCCTGAACTGAAGAGCGGAAACACATATAAATACGGAATGTCCGGAACGTCTGCTCCTTCCGGCTCAACATCCCTCTGGGGAACATATTATTATACCGGAGGCACAGCTTCTGTGTCCAACTCATTCACAGCCACTTCCTCATTGACGAGCAAGTAGGGCCGGGATGAAGATTAATTTTGAAAGTGAACATTTATGAAAAGGACGATTATCGCTTTGTTTGCAGTATTGCTGTGCGGGTTTGCGATGACAGCCCAGGAACTTGATCCCGCCACGCTGGCCAAACGTGATGCCAGGCGCAATCTTGTTGTGAAAGAATGGAATACAGACGCCAGAACAAAAACAAGGTGGCTTGACAGGCAGACCACGTATGACTCCCAGGGCCGTAAAGTGGAGGAGATAGAATATGCTTCATACGGACAGAAATGGAGAGAAACACTGGAATACGGGGAAAACGGGAGAGTTTCCAGGGAAGTGGAGTATGATGACCGCAACAAGCCGGTCAGAATCCGCAAATATGAGTGGAACTCTGATGGGACCAAGAAGAAACAATACAATTATGCCCCGAATGGCAAGCTTCAGTCCGTCAAAGTATTCGAGTATGTTTTCGCCGAGCCTTGACGATGGAAGCCCTTTTGGAATCAATGAGCGGAATCAGTCTTGAGGAGATGGACGCCATCAAGCTGATGAACAGGGTTGACACCAAATACCTCACTACGAAGGCGGTGCTGGCCTCTGTCATTGACAGGGCCTCGCAATTGTACAGAGTGCTGGAAACGGGTGGCGAGAGAATCTGCGGCTATGATACATTGTATTATGACACAGATGGTTACCAGATGTATTATGACCATCACAACCGCAGGCTCACGAGACAGAAAGTCCGTACCAGACGTTATCTTTCCACTGGAGGCACATTCTTGGAAGTCAAGCGCAAAAACAATCACGGCCGCACAAAGAAGAAACGCATAGCGATTCCAGACGTGGAGTTTATGTCTTTTTCAGCCGATGATACTGCATCAAGATTCATAGAAGCCAAATCGGATTTTTCTCCTGCGGCGCTCTTCCCGTCCACCGCTACGGAGTTCAGGCGAATAACTCTTGTCAACAACGCACGTACTGAACGCTTGACTGTGGATATGGATCTGCGTTTCCGGAATCTCAGGACTGGAGCGACGGCGGAACTTGGAGATGCTGTGATTATTGAACTGAAACAGGACGGTTACTGTGGTTCCGACATCAAGGACATATTGCTTGATTTGAGAGCCAAACCCCTGAGGCTCAGTAAATACTGTGTCGGCACAGTATTGACCGAACCATCAGTCAGGCGTTCCCGTTTCATTACAAGAATCAGGATGATAGAGAAACTTACAAATACTAAATTATTGAAAAGATGATGCAACAGATGCCGGACTTCGACCCCTCCATCGCCGAGGAATTCGGTTACGAAGTCACCAATGGAACAACATTTCTCGGCGTGCCTCTTTTGGAGGCCACCAATCTATATCATTTGCTATTGCGCTTTGCGTTCAACCTGCTGGTGAGCTGGGTGATAGTATATCTGATATACCGCAGGCGAAACGGCAGGAAAGAATACTGCCTGACATTCATGTCCTTCGCCTCCGCGATGTTCCTGCTCATTTTCCTTATGGAGAGCGTAAAACTGCAGATAGGCCTGACTCTCGGACTGTTCGCGATATTCGGAGTGATAAGGTACAGGACTGAAACGGTTCCTGTCCGCGAGATGACATATCTTTTCGTCATCATCACTGTGGCTGTAATCAACGGCCTCGCGCTGAATATCTCATATGCGGAGCTGGTTATAGCCAATATGTTGCTGATGGGCCTTCTGTATGTTATGGAACGCCTGTTGTGGCGCAGAGGCAAGGGCCGGCTGACCACCAAAATTGTGCTGTACGACAGGATTGAGAACATTGTTCCAGAACGGAGAGCGGAACTGCTTGCGGATCTGGAAAAACGTCTCGGACTGAAAGTTGAGTCCCTGGAAATCGGGCACGTGGACTTCCTGCGCGACGCCGCCTGGCTGAAAGTTACCTATATGCTTCCGTACGGGGAGTCCAATACCATTAATACAATTGTCCGGGAAAAAGATTTCAATGAAATCTGATCTCGTGATTAATTCTTTGATTATGAGAAAATTAATAATTGCAACAATACTCTGTGCCTCATCGTTCACTGCCTTGGCCCAGGTGAATGAGGATATTGATACTGATTTCAGGGCGAGGATGTCAGTGGAAGTTGACAAAAAGATAGCAAGAGGACTGCATATCGGCTTGTCCGAGGAATTCAGGCTTAAGGACAATCTGACCTCAGTGGACCGTTTCTACACGACGCTCGGTGTCAGCTACAAGTTCTGCCCTTATTTCAAGGCGGGTATCAGCTACACTCTGATGAATCTCCACAAATACGACAGTGATGCAGACCGCTGGGGATGGGATCTGCGCCACAGGGCGTCACTTGACCTCATCGGATCATACCGGCTCGGCAATGTCAAGTTCAATCTGAGGGAGCGCTTCCAGTTGACTCACAGGACAGGCGAAATGAATGTCTATCAGAATCCACGCAATGCATTGGTTCTCAGGAGCAGGCTGAAAGTGTCCTATGACTTCGCCAACCGTCCGCTTGAGCCTTATTTCTCAGTCGAAGTGCGAAACACATTGAACGCAGTGCATTACAGCGCCCCGGAATATAATGCTGTCCCAGGAGATAATATTTCTTATAATGATGTCTATATCAACAGGGTAAGGCTTCAGCCGGGTATTGAATGGAGGCTGAATTCCAGGAATTCCCTGGATTTCTATATTCTGGCGGACTATGTGTATGAGAAGGATATAGACGCCAACAAGTCGGGAAATCTCAAAAAATACAAGGATGAGTCCGGAAATGTCATTACTGATGCTTCAGGCAACCCTGTTTACTGTATATTCTACCAGCCGGCCTGGAACTTCTCCTTGGGCATAGCATACAAGTATGCATTCTGATTTTTGGATGAATCAGGATAATTACTTAATTTTACAGCCTATTACAATTTTGATATGAATAAAATCATTGTCTGTGCGATGGCCGCTGTAGCAGTTGCCTGCACCTCGAATTCCGGCAATACGGTTCTCAAAGGTTCATTTACCGGTCCGGACGCTCCGGAAAGTGTCCACATCGTATTGCGTTCCCAGGGTATCGACACCCTCATTGCTCTCAACGGCTCAGAATTCTCCTGCGAACTTCCGGTTGACCTTGTCAATGTCGGAAGCATCGAGGCCGGTGTATCCGAAGGCAATTTCATATCGGACGGTACTGTCCTTACAGTGAAAATCGCCGGAAGCAATATCCTGACCGAGTCAGCAAAACCATCAAAATCAGTGAATTCAAGATTTGCGGAATATAATGCGCGTACAGACGAGTATGTAAGCGAGATGCGCTCTACGATGCGTTCCCTGGCTGACAGCACCGGTATTTCGGACGAGGAGAAGGACAGACTTCAGGAAGAGTATTATGACTCGTTCATCGAGAAATTCAAGAACTTCAATCTGGAAGCGATTTCCGGGAACAGAAACAACGCTGTGGGCGTATCGGCTCTCCGGCAGATTTACTATGAACTTGAAGACGAGTCTCTGGACTCTCTCATTTCCACCCTTGACACTGCTGTTGTCAAACTGCCTTTCATTCAGAGGCTCCAGGAGGGAATCGCCGCGCGCAGAAACACTGCCGAGGGCAAAATGTTCACTGATTTCACAGTCGCCCAGCCGGACGGCGCACAGGTCAGCCTTTCCGACTATGTAGGCAAGGGAAAATATGTGCTTGTGGATTTCTGGGCTTCCTGGTGCCGCCCTTGCAAGATGGAGATTCCTTACGTCAAGGACGCATACAACAAGTTCAAAGGCAATGACTTCGATGTTCTCAGCATTGCTGTATGGGACAAACCTCAGGCTACTGCCGATACTGCGAAAGTCTATGGCGTGAACTGGAACCAGATAGTTGACGCACAGAGCGTTCCTACTGACATTTACGGCATTATGGGCATTCCTCACATCATACTCTTCGGCCCTGACGGAACTATCGTGAAGAGAGGCCTCAGGGGCGAGGGCATAGCTGAGGAGGTATCGAAATACGTAAAATAGCTCTTGACTGTAAAAGAGAAAATAGCATTGTTTCCACATTCCCCCGGAGTTTACAGATACTATGACTCCGAGGGGATTGTGATATATGTGGGCAAGGCGAAAGATCTGCACAAGAGGGTGGCACAGTATTTCATCCCTCCGGAGCGGCTCAATGTGAAGACCCGGATACTTGTGTCCAAAATAGCCGATGCCCAGTATTCCGTGGTGGACACCGAGGCTGACGCCCTTCTGCTTGAGAACAATCTTATCAAGCAGTACAAGCCAAGATACAATATTCTCCTGAAGGATTCCAAGACCTATCCCTGGATTTGCGTCACCGGAGATGAATTCCCGAAAATCTTCCTGACAAGGAGGATAGTCAAGGGAAACCGTTATTTCGGTCCGTACAGTTCGGTTTTCCACGCCAGGAATCTGCTCGAATTTTTTGCAGAGAACTACAAGCTGCGCTCCTGCAAGCACAAGATTACTTCAGATGCCGTCCTTCGGGGCAAGTTCAGGCCGTGCCTGGACTTCCATATAGGCCGATGTGCCGGATGCTGCATAGGCAAAGTGTCTGTTGCTGAATACAATGCTGATGTGGAGGAGATTGTCAGTCTCCTCAAAGGCGGGGCCAGTGAGATTATCCAGCATTACAAGCGCCTGATGCACGAGGCCGCGGACAGGCTGGATTTCGAACAGGCTCAGTTCTATAAGGACAAGGCGGATTCACTGCAGCAGCATTATTCAAAATCGGTCATCACCTCCGCCACCGATACTAATGTCGATGTCTTCTCCCTCGTGACAGATGCAGGAGAATCTTTCGGAAACTTTATGAGAGTCCGCTCAGGTGCTGTGATCCAGTCACTTAACCTTGGTTTCAAGATGAATATCGAGGAAGACCCCGAGGCCGTCCTGAGTGAGTTCATAGCCGAAATTGAGTCCAAATTCGGCAAGCTCGCCGGAGAGGTGCTCGTGCCGTTTCTTCCTGATGTCGAGATGGAGGGAGTGACTTTCCGCATTCCTGTAAAAGGGGACAAACTGGCGATTCTCGCCTTGAGCACCAGGAACGCCAAAGAGTATCAGTTCAACACTATCCGCCAGAAAGAGCACACTGATCCTGACCAGTACCGGGCAATGGTCCTGACCGAACTCCAGAAAGCCATAGGGATGAAAGTCCTTCCGGAACATATAGAATGCTTTGACAACTCCAATATCCAGGGCACAAATCCAGTGGCATCCTGCGTCGTGTTCCGCGGCGGAGTCCCGTCCAAGAAAGATTACCGCAAATTCAAGATAAAAACAGTCATCGGCGCCAATGACTATGCCTCTATGAAGGAAGTGGTCAACCGCAGGTATTCCCGGATGCTTGCCGAAGCTCCTGACGACCTGCCCCAGCTTGTGGTGATTGACGGAGGCAAGGGACAGCTGGATTTCGCATATCAGGCTTTGGCGGAACTTGGCCTGACAGAGAAACTTACAGTGGTCGGTCTTGCCAAGAGGCTCGAAGAGGTCATCCGTGTGGGAGATCCGTATCCGCTGTTCATAGATCGCAATTCATCAGCATTGAAAGTGCTTCAGCAGATTCGCGATGAGGCCCACCGTTTCGGAATCACATTCCACCGAAGCCTGAGGAGCAAGAGCCAGATAGAGTCGGCGCTGACCAAGATTAAAGGTGTGGGTGAGCAGACCGAGAAACGTCTGCTGCTGCATTATGGCAGCGTTCCCCGGATAGCGGCCGCCTCTGTGGACGACCTTGCCGGTTTTCTCGGCAAACGGGAGCTGGCGGAAAGAATTCATTCACAATTAAATGATGATAATGACAATGAAGATTGACGAAAAAAAATTCAACCTCTGGTTCAATACTTTTATTCTTATAGGTATGCTGGTGGCGGTCGTGGTCACCAATGTGTATAAGTTCCAGCAGCCAGACGCACGGCGTTTTATGCTGGTGTTCGCCAGCATCGGGGCTTTGATGGGTGTTGTGAATACCGTCCTGTCCGCCAACGGCAATATACTGACATTCCTGTTCGGGCTGATAGATGTCACGATAGCATCAGTTGTCGCATTTGACAGCAGCATCCGTCCTGGCGGAGAGCCTGTATGGGGCAATTTCGCACTGCACGCATTCTATTTCCTGCCTATGCAGTTCGTCGGCTGGTGGCAGTGGCGCAGGCGCGGGGCAACTGCAAAAGAGAAAGTTAAGGCGCGCAGGTTGACTTCCTTCCAATGGGCGGCCCTGGCCGGAACCTTTATCGGAGGAACTGCGCTTGCATATCTGATTCTGTGCGCAGTGGGCGGCAAAACCGGGACGGCCGGAGGCTTTATCCGTACAGTAATACTTTTCGACGCCCTTGTTCTGGTGCTGAATATTCTCGGCCAGGTTCTTATGTCGTTGGCCTATATGGAGCAATGGGTGGTCTGGATAATGGTCAATGTCTGTTCAATATGTCTGTGGGCGGGCAAGGCGGCATCTTCGCCTGATTCAAGCTACACTGTCGTTATGGTGATTAAATACTGTTTCTATCTTTTGAATTCCCTGAACGGACTCCGTATATGGCTGAGGCTCAGCAGAAGCGCCAACTCATAAGATAAAACATATCCACTTAAGTGAATTTTTGGGAAATATAAGCCATTTTTATTATCTTTTGGTCGAAAAAGTTTTATTTTAAGGAAATTTTTACTTACTTTGCCAAACAATAATTGAGAGTGTATTAATCATAAACTTATAAATTATCAATTATGTCACACGAAGAAATCGTAAAACAGGTAAAGGCTATCATCGTTGACAAGCTCGGCGCAGAGGAGTCAGAGGTTACTGAGACTGCGAACTTCACAAACGACCTCGGTGCAGATTCTCTCGATACAGTAGAGCTCATAATGGAGTTCGAAAGAGTATTCGGAATCAAGATTCCTGATGAGGATGGTGGTCAGATCTCTACAGT
>JBJEBM010000044.1:0-6332 GCA_051870055.1 Candidatus Cryptobacteroides sp. | reverse complement strand
GGAATCAAGATTCCTGATGAGGATGGTGGTCAGATCTCTACAGTCGGCGATGCTGTCAACTACGTTGAGAACAAACTTAACAATCAGTAATATTTTACTCCGATTGAAAAACAGAACCGGGACTTCTTTTGAATAATGTCCCGGTTATTTTATTGTTTATCTCTGCGCCGTAAACCCTGCTAATATTTGGCTTTAGGAATGGCATAAGTGATTTTGAACATCGGCTTTCTGCCCTGGGCAGACGGACCGTTGAAAATGGAGCGGTAGAACCGGTGATAATCCATCATTGTCGCAGTGGTCTCATTGCTGGTGCTCGAAGACGAAGAGGAATACAGTGACTGCATCATCATCAGGTTGTAGTAATTGTTGTAATAGCTGTCGTAGCCATAGCTGCCGTAGCCGCCGTAACCTCCGTAGCCATATCCTCCGTACCCGTATCCGTTGTACATACTGTTGTAATAGTTCGCATATGTCAGGTAGTCGAGGTAATCGCTTGAGGATGATGAGGATGAAGATGACCCGGAGAAAATAGTCTCGTTTGCCATCGCAAGCATCCATATATCGTAATTCTCAATCTTCCCAAGGTCCTCAAGGTAGATGATTTCCTGTGCGTGGTGCGAGATGTCCGGAGCATAGTTGCACAATGACCTGTTGATGTCTCCCTGGTTCTCGTCCGATGCGCTTGCGTCAGTGATTCCCGCAAATGTCACGGTCGTGTCGGTCACTATCCGGCAGGTAGGACTTATCATTATCGGATACTGGCAGATTTTCAGATAGTTGTCCGGGAATTCGAAAGGCATTTCGATAGTCGCCTTGCTCACCACTACTGATGAAGGGTCGTCAGTGTGCTGGAGAATCTCGGCCATCATCTTTTCCCTGAGACCAGCTGCCTTTATGACCGGCTTGATACCGAGTCCGCCCTCCATGTATATTTTATCACCGGCCTGGCCGCACATTCCCTCGCTTTCGTGAGTGGTCATGTCAAACGCGAACTGAGGGTATGTTGACGGACTTGTGGCCGTTACTCCGCCCATGTCGTATATCTGGGCAGGACCGAAGTAGAAAATGAACGATGTGTCAACCTGTTTCCTGTCACCGTAGTCGGCAGTGAATTTCAGTTCGGCCATACTTCCGTATATCATACCGCTGCTGACACTGATAGGAAGCTTGAACATATTGATACGGCCTCCGTTGCCGGCAGGCGCGTCGGTGCTCAATATTATTCCCGGGAACCGTTTGGTGTATTCTGAAATCGTGTCCAGGTCAGCGGCGGTGATGGTCATATACTTCTCCCCGAACTCCTTGCTGAAATTGAAAGACAGGGAGTCTCTGCCGTTGTACACAGGAATGCCGTCAGTGATGCGCTTCTTCGTGTAGGAAATGCCCGGGTTCAGCTTGCTCATATCCATAGGTTTGTCCAGCTCATAAACATTTATGTTCTGGAGAATGAACTCCTGGCTGAAATCGTCATATGATGTCGAGTCTCCTACGGCGGAGAAGTGAAACTGCCTGAATACCTGGGTGCCCGGGTTTCCGTAGTCAAGGGTGTCGTTGACAGGCACGATGGTGAATGCTGCCGCTCTGGTCGTCAGTCCGAAGGTCTCGTCCCTGACTGCGCCAAGAGTGAATTTGTACAAACTGTATGCTGAAAGGCTGTCCGCCATTTCCTGCCTGATGTCTTCTATCGGGAACTCGGCTGTATATAAGTCGTATAGCTGGTTGTCCGGGATGAAGGACTCGCCAAGTGATTTGTCCACGTTCACACAGGACGAAATTATGATTCCGGCGGCAGCAGCAGCTGACAGGCCGGATCGGAATGAAAAGCTCATCTGCTAAATACTTTCGTAAAAATTGTTATAAGCATCAATGTACGAGCCGTCCGCCATGGATTCCGCATTGTACGGGAGCAGAGGTTTGGACAGGCTTCCGCAATATTCAATGAGTTCGTTATCGACATTTTCTGAGCCGATTATGATCCCGTCAGAATACTGTGCCGCAGTTTTAGCAAGATTTATGCCAGTGGCATCTTTGAGAAGCGGTATGTCCTCATCGGAAATATCTCCGAATTTGACAAGAGACGCAAGGTCCGGGCGGAATGTCTCCGGTGTGTCGTCGTATAGCGAAAGAACAATCTTGCTGGATGCGAATATCGGATCGTCTTTGTATATTTTCTTGAGATAGAGAGGGAGAATCTGTGTGATCCAGCCCTGGCAGTGGATGATGTCCGGAGCCCATCTGAGTTTCTTGACGGTCTCCATCACTCCCCGCGCGAAGAATACAGCCCTTTCCCCATTGTCGCTGAAAAATGTTCCGTCATCGTCGCGGTCTATCTGTTTTCTTTTGAAATAATCCTCATTGTCAATGAAATACACCTGAATACGGGCAGCGGAGATAGAAGCCACCTTAATCACGAGAGGTCTATCGACATCGTTGATGATGATATTCATTCCTGACAGCCTGATAACCTCGTGAAGCTGGTTTTTGCGTTCGTTTATACAGCCGTAGCGCGGCATAAACGACCTGATTTCCTTTTTTCTTTCCTGTATGCCCTGCGGCAGGAATCTGCCGATACCCGCAATGTGGCTGTCGGGAAGGTATGGGAAAATCTCTGAATTAACGAACAGAATCTTCTCGCCCATTTGCATTGTTTTATTGGTTCATCAAAAAACAAAGATAAGAATTTTTTTTGATATTTCGATAAATCACTATCTTTGGGGACAATTTGGGATATTATGGCGAGAAATGAGAATATTCTTATGCGCCGCCGTCTGGTGAACGCATACCTTTCTTCAGTGGTCAGCATCAGCCTGGTGCTGCTTCTGGTGGGGGTTGCCAGTATGCTGCTGGTCAATACCCGCAGTGTGTCCGACTATTTCAAAGAAAATGTGCAGGTAGCGGTGATAATGAAGCAGGAGGTGAAGGATGCTGAAGCGGCTGAGTACCAGTCAGTCATTGATTCCATGAGGTTCGTCCGCGCCACTGATCTGGTCACAAGGGCGAGAGGGGAGAAGGAGATGGCCGAGCTTCTCGGGAGCGATTTCCTGAATGTGTTTGAAAGTTCCCCTATACCGGTGTCAATCAATGTCACCCTGGATGCGTCTTATGTGTCCGAGGACAGTCTCAAGGTTGTGGAGAAAGAGATAATGCGTTATCCCGCTGTGGAGGAGGTCGTGTACCAGAAATCCCTGGTCGAAGCTTTGAATTCAAGCCTCAGCAGGATTTCCCTCGTGCTCGCAGTATTCATCGCATTGATGCTGTTTGTCTCTTTTGTACTGATTAACAATACGATGCGCCTGAATGTGTTTGCGAGGAGGTTCACTGTCCATACAATGAAACTGGTCGGAGCTACGAGGGCGTTCATACGAGGACCTTTCATTGTCAGGGCGGCGTTCCTGGGACTGTTCTCGTCAGTCATCGCCCTTCTTATGCTGGTCGGGCTTCTGTTCTTTGTGCGGTCTGAGTTCTCGCAGCTGTTCGAGGTTTTCACTTTGCCGAGACTTCTGGCCGTGATGGGCATCGTGGTGTCGTCAGGGCTTGTCATCTGCATCACGAGCACTTATTTTGTGGTTAATAAACTTGTCTCGCTGGACAAGGATGAACTATATTATTGATTTGATTATGGGAAACGGAAAAATGGCGATAACGCCGAGAGGCCTGAGGCTTCTTGTGGCAGGATTCATAGTGATGGTTGCCGGCTATATTCTTATGACTGGCGGTGGCAGTGACGATCCTGCTGTTTTCAACGAGGCAATGTTTGATTTCCGCCGGCTTGTGGCGGCTCCGATAGTGATACTTTGCGGAATAGTGATAGAGGTCGCCGCGATAATGGACAAGGGAGGCAATAAAGACAAAGCGGGGGAGGAATAGGTTATGGAATGGTGGCAGGCGTTGATTCTCGGCATTGTCCAGGGACTGACAGAGTTTCTGCCGGTCAGCAGCAGCGGACATCTTCTGATTTTCCGTGAGCTCCTCGGTGTGGATGCCGAAGGCTTTCTTGATTTCACAGTAACAGTGCATTTCGCCACTGTGATGAGCACCGTGATTGTGTTCTGGTCTGCCATCTGGAGACTCCTCAAGGGGCTTTTCCACTTCAGGTACAATGACGAGACGGACTATGTATGCAAACTGATAGTGTCTATGGTCCCTGTGGCTGTAGTCGGCCTTTTCTTCAAGGACTCTGTGGAGGGGATGTTCGGAGACAATCTGTTCGTCGTGGGAATTTTCCTGACAGTCACCGCTTTGCTGCTGTTCTTTTCGGACAATGCGGGGAGGTTTTTCAGGAAGTCAGGAACTGCCGGTGCGTCCTGCGGCGTTGCGCATCGGAACGGCATCTCTTTTTTCCAGGCTGTTCTGGTGGGGCTCGGGCAGTCCTGCGCCGTGGCTCCCGGACTTTCACGCTCCGGAACCACTATCGCCACCGGCCTTCTCTGCGGTGTGCGCAGGGATGTGATGGCGCAGTTCTCGTTTCTGATGGTTCTCGTCCCGATTGTCGGGGAACAGTTCCTGACAATATTGGACAGCATCGGGGAAGAGGCGACAACGTCGCTGCCTTTCATTGACCTGCTGCTCGGCTTCGCCGGAGCATTCATTGCCGGACTGGTTTCCTGCAGGGCGATGATAACCATTGTGAAAAAGGCTAAACTTACGTATTTCGCCATCTATTGTCTTGTGGCGGCCCTTCTCATATTTATGTTCACTTGATTGGTATGAGGGACTTGACCTATTTTGTTTCTGACGTGCATCTCGGCCTCGATGTGAAGAATCCGGCCGCGAGGGAATCGAGGTTCGCCTCATTTCTCAATTCGGTTCCGAAAGAACGCACGGAGGCTCTGTATATGCTCGGGGACATCTGGGATTTCTGGTATGAGTATCACGATGTTGTCCCTAAAGGATATGTCAGGGTGTTCGCGGCGCTGATGGATTTGATTGACGCCGGTGTCAAGGTGTATTTCTTCCAGGGCAATCACGATATATGGTGCTACCATTATTTCCAGGATATGGGAATCCGCATCCTGAAACAGCCTTATGTGGTGCAGATTGCCGGTAAGACTTTCTGCATGGGGCACGGTGACGGACTCGGTCCCGGGCATATTTTCTATAAAATGATGAGGTGGGGATTCCGCAACAGGTTCCTGCAGGGCGCTTTCAGCCTGCTGCATCCGTATCTTGCCTTCCGGTTCGGGAAAGGCTGGTCGAAGAAGAGCCGGGTGGCGAAGATGTATGACTACATTTTCAAGGGAAAGGATGAACCGCTGTACAAGTTCGCGGAGGATTTCCAGAAAGGGCGGAAGATTGACTATTTCGTCTTCGGGCATTTCCACTGCGACGTGAGGATGAAGACAGACTCGGGCGCGGAGCTTATCGTGCTGAAGGACTGGATGGACGGGGCTCACTATATGTATTTCGACGGCAGCTCGATACGTTTCGGATATTCCCCGAATATTGAGAAGTAGAGGTCCTGGAATTCGCCGCTTTCCCATTTGCGGACAAGGTCTTCCACATTGCTGTCATCCCCGTCAGGGTCATAGTGCTTTTTCAGGTCCGAGCCGAAGAGTTTCGCTATACCTTGCCAGAATCCTGCGGCAATCCCGTTTTTGTAATCTTTGATGATTGAATACGATGATTTGCCCACCTCCCTGTCTATCAGCTTCATAAGCAGCTGGCCCTGGGAGACTGTCATACTCCGCATCGGATCTTCGAATGCGTCGAACAGTTCTTTCTGCACATTGTTCACGTATTTCTCTTTCTGCCTGCGGCTGAAGTCGTTCCCGTCAAGCGTGCTGTCCACTTCCGCAACCAGTTTCCTCGCCACGAGGGCGTATGGATAGGTCTTGCTGAAATTCCATACGAGTCTGTAGAACTTCCTCCATTCTTTGCCTTTCATCCTCCCGGCGTAAACTCTTGATGGGTTCAGGACGTCGAAGAACAACGTGTCTCCGTTCACCACTTCGTATCCCAGGAAGGGTTTCGGCTCCGGCATCCTCTCCTTTCTCTGGGCGTGCGCCTCGCCTGCAGTGGCGATGAATACCGCTGCGATAAATGACAATATGAAGGATGCTCTTCTCATTCAGTCTCCAAATATAATATTTTTGAAGATTATCCCCAATCCGGACTCTGCTTTCCGCCATAGATGAATTCCGCTGTGAGGCTTTGTCGAAAAACTGCATCAGAAATTTTTACCAAGGTGCGTAAGTGATTGAGAATGTTGAGGATGACTACGAAAAAATTTCGTCGAAAAAGTTAAAATATTTTTCAGAAAATGTTTGTTTTTCAGATATTTTTACTAACTTTGCATTCCCAAAATTGAGGAGAAGTTCGCCCAACCAGCTGAT
>JBJEBM010000043.1:0-15881 GCA_051870055.1 Candidatus Cryptobacteroides sp. | reverse complement strand
TCCGGATACGTTTCCCGTTCTCCCAAAGCTCCACGGGATAATAGGAGTGGGCGAGCGCCTGGCAGTTGAATCCGTAGAAATAGTCAAATCCCATTGTATTTGGAACTGAGCCGCTTCCGGGGAATCCCAATCCCCATTTCCCCACCATAGCTGTCCGGTATCCGGCTTTCTGCATCATCGTGCCGATGGTTTCCGTGCCCGGTTCCAACGGGAACTGCCCCTGTGCGTCCGGATTCAGGAATACTCCGTTCCAGCCGAGGCTGTCGGTCGGGGCATAATGCTCCTCGTTGTTGCGTATCTGGCTGTGTCCCATATGTTTGCCTGTCATAAGACAGCATCTGGAAGGGGACGAGAGCGGGGCGGCCGAGTACATATCGGTGAAAATGAGGCCCTGGGCAGCAAGCGAGTCTATGTGCGGCGTCTCGATTTTCTCCTGTCCGTAGCATCCGAGATCTCCGTATCCGAGGTCGTCGAAGAGCAGGAACACAATGTTGGGCCTGGTCTCTTTCCGGCCAGAGCAGGAGCAGGCGGCGAAAGCCGCGGCTACAGTAAGAAACTTGGTGCAGGATTTCATTTATTCCATCAACTTCTTGTATTTGAACCTCTTAGGCTCCTCGTTTCCGAGACGCATCTTCTTGTTGGCCTCATATTCTGAATAAGTGCCTTCAAAGAAATATACCGATGAGTCACCTTCAAATGCGAGAATATGTGTGGCGATACGGTCGAGGAACCAGCGGTCGTGGGAAACTACAACGGCACATCCGGCGAAGTTCTCCAGACCTTCCTCAAGGGCACGTATAGTATTGACATCCACATCGTTGGTAGGCTCGTCGAGAAGCAGGACATTGCCTTCGTCCTTGAGAGTGAGGGCCAGATGGAGCCTGTTGCGCTCACCTCCTGAGAGGATTCCGCATTTCTTCTCCTGGTCTGCCCCGGTGAAATTGAAGCGGGACACGTATGCCCTCGCGTTCACATCCCGTTTGCCGAGCCTGATCCAGTCGAATCCGTCGGAAATGGTCTCGAACACTGTCTTGTCAGGGTCAATGCTCTTGTGCTGCTGGTCCACATAGGCGAGCTTGACAGTCTCACCGATGGTTATTTCTCCGCTGTCCGGCTGCTCAAGGCCCATAATCAGGCGGAACAGGGTAGTCTTTCCCGCACCGTTAGGACCGATTACTCCGACAATTCCGGCCGGAGGAAGCATAAATGACAGGTGCTCGAACAGCAGTTTGTCCCCATATCCTTTCGAAACGTCCTTGAACTCAATGACTTTGTTTCCGAGCTTCGGTCCGTCAGGAATGTAAATCTCCAGGTTGGCCTCCTTCTCCTTGCTGTCCTGGCTGGCGAGTTTCTCGTACGCTCCGAGCCTGGCCTTGGACTTGGCGTGACGGGCTTTGGGCGCCATTCTCACCCATTCAAGCTCCCTTTCAAGAGTCTTGCGGCGTTTGCTTTCCTGTTTTTCCTCCATAGCGAGACGCCTGGTCTTCTGGTCGAGCCAGGAAGAATAATTTCCTTTCCACGGAATTCCCTCGCCTCTGTCAAGTTCAAGAATCCATCCGGCGACATCGTCGAGGAAGTAACGGTCGTGGGTGACGGCTATGACGGTTCCCTTATATTGCTGGAGGTGAGCCTCAAGCCACTGGATACTCTCGGTGTCAAGATGGTTGGTTGGCTCGTCGAGGAGCAGCACGTCAGGCTGGCGGAGAAGCAGGCGGCACAGGGCAACCCTTCTTCTCTCTCCTCCGCTGAGAGTGGCGACTTTTGCATCGGATGGCGGGCACTGGAGAGCGTCCATCGCCCTCTCCAGTTTCGCGTCAATCTCCCATCCTCCGCAGTGCTCTATCTTCTCGGTCAGCTCTCCCTGCCTTTCGATGAGTGCGTTCATCTGGTCGTCGTCCATCGGCTCGCAGAACTTGAGATTGACCTCCTCATATTCCTTCAGCAGGTCCATCACCTCCTGGACTCCTTCCTGAACCACTTCAATGACAGTCTTTTCCGGGTCCATCTGGGGCTCCTGTTCCAGATACCCTACAGTATAGCCCGGAGCCCATACCACCTCGCCCTGGAAGCTCTTCTCAACTCCGGCGATTATCTTCATCAATGTGGATTTACCGGAGCCGTTGAGACCGATGATGCCAATCTTCGCCCCGTAAAAGAATGAAAGACAGATGTCTTTCAATATCACTTTGTTGCTTGACGGGAGGATCTTTCCCACCCGGTTCATCGAAAAGATGATCTTCTCGTCTGCCATAATTCTGTCTGTTTTATGTTAATATTATTTGCAT
Source organism: Candidatus Cryptobacteroides sp. (assembly GCA_051870055.1). Taxonomy (GTDB): domain Bacteria; phylum Bacteroidota; class Bacteroidia; order Bacteroidales; family UBA932; genus Cryptobacteroides. The sequence continues at coordinate 13,596 of JBJEBM010000043.1, read as the reverse complement.
ACCATAATCTTCTGGATGAGGCTGTCGGCCATTTCCATACCGGATGACCCGATGCTGCCTAAATTGCTGATGGTCTTCTCAATGTCCTTGTCAATGATTCCGTCGGTCTCGCAGACGCAGATTCCCTTTAGCGCCAGCACGGCGGACTGTATTGAACTCGACACCCCGGAGGCCACTTTCATTGCGCAGCCCACCTTGGCCCCGTCGCAGACCATTCCGGTGATGTTTCCGGTCATATTCTTTATCGCGGAGCAGATCTCATTGTAACGTCCTCCTTTGAGCCAGACAAGTCCGCAGGAAGAGCCTGTTGAGGCCACCACGCATCCGCAAAGGGCTGACAGTCTTCCTAAATAACCTTTGATGTGAATTGCTATGAGATTGCTGAGTATCAATGCCCTTGCCAGGTCCTCGTCAGTTGTCCCGTGCTTGAGTGCGTAGGCTATGATCGGCATACTTACCGTGATGCCCTGGTTCCCGCTGCCGGAATTGCTCATAGCCGGAAGGGTGCAGCCTGCCATTCTCGCATCGGATGCGGCGGCCGTCATCGCCATTGCGTAGGTCAGGAAATCATTGCCGAAGACCTCCTCTGTGTTGGAGAGGATGGTCTTGCCGACCTTGAGCCCGTAGTCTCCTTTCAGCCCTTCTTCGGCAAGTGCGAGATTGAGCTTCCTGTCATCTAAAATGAACCTGATGTCATCGAATGCAACAGAGTCCGTAAATTCGCATATTTCTTTGACTGTCAAATGGTAGTCAAGCGTATCCCTGTCGTCTTCAACTTGCTCTGGGTAGTCTCCGTGGCAATGCCTGAAGTCATTGACATCTCCATCCACCATTGTCTCCACAATCCTGTCGTGCATATTCTCTATTACTGCTCCGGCGGAATGTCCGCAGGCGGTAACGGATGCCTTCACATAAAGCTTCGGGCTGTTTTTCTCTATGTCAATGCGGACCTTGTTCCCGGCCACAAGCTCTTTCGCGGCAAGAACGCCGTCTTCCGACAGATCTTTCAATACTTCAAGCCCGTAGGATGCTTTGCCGCAGACCGTTCCAAGAGCTGCAGCGATTCTCAGGCCAATCATTCCCGTGCCCGGGATGCCGACACCCATTCCGTTTTTCAGAATGTTGCCGCTGACGCTGACGTCAATGTCCAGGCTCTTGTCACTCCTGAAGTTCGTGCCGGGGAATGAATCTTCCAGAAGTTCCACAGCCTTGGCTGCCGCCAGTGCCACGGCCACAGGTTCGGTGCATCCTAATGCTGGCTTTACCTCTCTGTGTATCAGACCGATGATTTCAGATTCACGTGAAGTCATAATGCTTTATTTACGGTTAATGAAATATTCCATCACTCCTCTCATCAGCGCCACCCGGCTCTCCTCGTCCTTGATTACTTCTATAGGGAAACCTATGCTTACCGAGCGGTAGCCGTCTCCGTCGTGGCATACACCGGCAGGTATTCCGGTAGTTCCGTATCTGAGGAAGACCGATGCCCTGTCATTTGCGGGCATCAGCCCGTCCGGAGTCTCCACATTGTAAACGGAGCTGTTCGGCAGCTGGTAGAACGAAACGGGCTTCCTGAAATCTCCCAAATCTATTCCCTTGGAACGGATGACTCTTGCCTGCCCATTGCGCTCAGCATAGTTGGTGAGCCACCTGTAGCCGAGAATGTCTTTTGCGAATGCTTGGGATTCAGCCTGGTATGTGCTGTCCGGCGTGAACTGGTACACTTTGTCCCACAGGTCGGTTCCGATATTGGCCCCGGAAACGAGCACATTGCCTCCGTTCCTGCAGAATGAAGCCAGTGTTCTGCGCAGGCCGTCCGGGAATACCCGGAATCTGTTGTCCATCAGGCTGCCGCTTCCGGCAGGTGTCGTCACCTGCTTGCCGCAGATGATGTCCGCCGCCCAGTATTTTCTGAACATGGAGCTGTCCCTGACAAATGCGGAAGAGCTTGCGGAGCAGAACGCATATCCGGCTTTCATCAATGCAGCCCCGTGGGTTGCAGGGTAGTCGAAAGTGTTTCCCGGAATTATCCTTCCGGCGCAGTCAGTGAAAGAAGCCCCGAATCCCGGATTGTCATCGTCAGACCATCCGAGGTCTCTCCGCCACTGGTACATTTCGCCTATGCGGTTGATTTCGTACATATAAGGCACTCCGGCATCCAGCCTGTCGTCGAATCCGGCGTGTGAAGGTGTATCGAACCAGGCCGGCGCGGAAACCCTGTCAAAATTATTGATTATCAGCACTGTCCTGTTTTCAGGGCAGCCTGCCTCGGGTATGCCTGCGCTGAGGGTTTCGGACGGGAAACTCCTTCCTCCGTCATTAAAGGCCGCTATCCTGTAGCTGTAAAGATGGCCTTTCCAGATCTGCGTCTCGAAAGACAGGCTTCCGTCATTTCTGCGTGCGGGCTTGATAATCCGGCCGTTGTCGAAACCTCCGTCATCCACTTTTGTGTACAGGATATATCCTGAAGGATTGGCGGTCGTCTCCAGAGTGTCCACTGTCGGCAGCCATCGGAGAACGGCTTTCCGTCCGTCCTCAATCGTGACGGAGAATGAATTCACAGGGAGTGGCTGCACCGCGTAGTGGAAACCGTATCTGCTGCTGAGGTACTTGAGTATTCCTTTGTATATTGCGCGGCTGACAGTAAACCTGAATGACGGGTCGAGCCCGTATTTCATATCGGCGAAATTCTGGTGGGACAGGAGTTCCAGAATCATTGAAGGCACTCCTCCAGTCCGGCATTCGCTGTAAGACCTGTTCCAGATCTGTCTTCTCCTCCATTCCGGATTGAACTGCGCCCGGATATCCGACACAATCTGGCTCTGGACATCGTCGGCGAGCACCCGGGCCGTCATACGGTCCTCTCCGTCAGGTAGTCTGCGGCTTCCTTCGCATTTGAGCGTGTATATCGCGAGCGTGCCTACAATGGAGTCATTCGCAGTGGTCCCGGCGTCAGTGTGGAAGGCGAACGAGAGGTCAACCGGTATGCCTTTGCCCTTTTCAGACGGATTCACTCTCGAACCTCCGCTCATCAATGACACCCACGCTCCTCTGTCTGCGTAATCGTTGGTGTAATCGTCCTCGTGTTTCCTTGTGATTGTCGAGTCAATTCCGGCCCATTGCATAGAATAGAGCGCTCCCTCCGCGAATGCCGGCAGTCCGGACAGTTCGTATGAGGTCTCCTCATCTCCCCTGGCAATCTTTCCCATTCCGCCTCCGAATCTGACGGCATCGGCAGTGACAACTGTGCCGGGGCGGAAAGTATGTCCTTCAGGTGTCCCGTTGTCGAGGGTGACAGAACCGTCTGATCCGGCTCCGAATTCGAATGTCCCCAAGTATATCCAGGTGCCGCCTCCCATTTTCTGGTTCACGGTGAAATGGCTTTCGCCTCCAAGGTGCCTAACTGTGTAATGCGCTGCTTCAGAACTGTTTGCCAGTGTCTTGTAGGAAATGTACACGGCGTATTTTCCTCTTTCCCGGATATCCGCCGTCCAGACTGCCGATGCCGTTCCCCTGCGGTCCTTGACGCAGGCTGTCTTCCTTGCGGTGCCCATTGTGAACGGGTTGTCATTGCCTGTGTAGATGGCTTTGCTGTCCGCGAAACCGGTGCCGGCATCCTCCCATTTGCCTGATTCTGAGTATTCTCCAAGCGACCTCGGCCTGTTCTCTTCAATGAACGAGAACGGCATATCATTGTCGCAGACTGATTCGTTTCTCTGCGTGTCCCTCTCTCTCGGAGTCATCACGTATGCCCCGGCGTTTTCCAGCATCGGAATCAGGAAAGGCAGGACGTAACTCTGCGTGTACATATCCTCCACGGTGGTGAACAGCGGCGCTCTCTGCCATTCCCATCTGTGGGTCTTGGCCTCATAATATCGTCCGTGGCTCTGCCAGAGGGCTATATATCTGTTTGACAGTCCTTTATGGAATTGCTGGCCGTTGATTTCCCTGACTAACGGATATTTGTTGTACTGTTTCGGGTCCTCTTTCTTCCAGCGGTTCTGGTGTGGTGTCCCGTCATTTCCGGCAGGATGTGTAATCAGCTGCTGGACCGGGAGCCCGTCGCAGTATATCGACCCTATCCTGTATTGCTTGCAATTGTCCGGAGCTATCTCCTTCAGGGTTGATTTGAGCCACGGAATGTCGTCCGGATGCAACGGGACTTCTCCGAGGCTGCCGGTGAAATAGAAGTCCAGCAGTCCGTTGTGGTTCTTGACGGAAGACAGCTTGAGGCTGCATCTGACCGATGTGCGTTCCTCCACGAGCACGCTCAAAGAGTCACATCTCTCACGGAAAGAAGTTGTCAGGTTCTGGCCGCCGGCCGGGAAAGCGGCCAGCAGTACAGCCACTGCCAGTATTGAAAGCCGTTTCATCAAATCCGTCAGTCTTTTGCCAGAACAGCCTCTCCGAAGTATTCAGGTCTGTGGAAATCCGGCTGTTCAGTCCCGACCGGAGCCCAGCTCAGGAAATGCGGGTGCGCTGTCATATCTCCGCATTTGTAAATGTTAAGCCTTATTGAAGCCGGCGGATTCTTGCCGTCTATGCCTATCAGCCGGAACGGGATGAACATACCGTTGCTCCACTCCGCAGTTTCGCCCTCAACGTCAATGCTCTTGTGAGGCAGGGTTGAAAAACGTCTGACCTGTGCTGTCTCATCAGTGCTGAAATGTACGCAGTCGGTCCTTGACCTGCGTTTTGCGGCGAGCAATGTGCCGATGCAGTTCAGCTCGAAGTTGTAATATGTCCCGTCTGACGGATGGGCAATGAAGAACTCGCAGCAACTGTCCTCCCATACTTTGCCGTTGTCCTCAAGAGCCATCGCCCTGACATCCAGACCTTTGACATTGAACAGGATTCCGAGTCCCTCTTCTGACCATCCTGCCTTGAAGCCGCATTCAGGCCTGTATGGATAAGAATCCGGCCAGTCGACACAGTCAACATTCCCTTTTACACCGCCTTCCAGTGCTGCGGCGAAATCTTCCAGCGAAGCGGCCTGTCCAAGCCCTTCGATGAATGGTATTCTCATCAGTTTAGACATAATATATATTTCTTATAGGCTCTGCATATCGGTGAGCCGTTTGTAATATCCGTTCAATGCGAGAAGCTCTTCGTGCTTTCCCCGTTCCACTATCCGTCCCTCGTGCATCACGACAATCTCGTCCGAATTCTTAATGGTGGACAGCCTGTGGGCAATGGCGATTGTGGTCCTTGATTTCATAAGGCGGTCCAGGGCTTCCTGCACAAGTCTCTCTGACTCAGTGTCAAGAGAAGCTGTGGCTTCGTCGAGAATGAGAATTGGAGGGTTCTTGAGAATGGCCCTTGCTATGCTAAGTCTCTGGCGCTGTCCGCCTGACAGTTTCATTCCCCGGTCTCCGATATTGGTGTTGTAGCCCTCTTCCTTCGCCATAATGAATTCGTGGGCATTGGCTATTTTGGCGGCCGCAATGACGTCCTCCATCGTGGCGTTCTCGACGCCGAAAGCTATGTTGTTGAATATCGTGTCGTTGAACAGAATCGGCTCCTGGTTCACGTTGCCCATCAGGCTCCTGAGGCTGTGCAACTCCATTCCCCTGATGTCCTTGCCGTCTATTTTCACGGCGCCTCCGGTGACGTCATAGAAACGCGGCAGGAGATCCACAAGCGTGGTCTTGCCGGCCCCGGATTCTCCCACTATGGCCACTGTCTGGCCTTTCCGGACAGTGAGGTCCACTTGGTCGAGGACTTTCCTGCCTCCGTCATAAGTGAAGCTGACGCCGCTGAATTCTATCTTGTCGGAGAACGCGCTGATTTTCACTGGGCTGCTTATCTCCTTGATATTGCTCTCAGTCTTGAGAATCTTGTCCACCCTTTCCATTGAAGCCATACCCTTCGGTATGCTGTAGCTGGCTTTGGAGAACTCTTTCAGCGGGTTGATGATACTGTAGAGCATTACCATATAGAACAGGAAAGTCGGGGCGTCAAATGTGGCTTTCTCACTGAGTATCAATGTGCCTCCGAACCAGAGCACAATCATTATCAGGACGGTTCCGAGGAATTCGCTCATAGGGTGGGCGAGAGCCTGCCTTGTGGCAACGCGGCCGGTTTTCCTCTTGACTGCCTCAGTGATGCTGTTGAACCTGTCCTGCATCTTGCCCTCGGCGATGAATGCCTTTATCACCCTGAGACCTCCAAGAGTCTCCTCCACCTGCGACATCGTGTCGCTCCAGAGGTTCTGTGCCTCAAGAGATTTCTTCTTGAGCTGCCTTCCAATCGCTCCCATAGCCCATCCGAGAACCGGCACGACAAGCATTGTGAACAATGTCAGCTCCCAGCTTGTGAACAGAAGTGCACCAAAATAGAAAATTATCAGAATCGGGTCTTTGATGAGCATATCGAGGGTGCTCATAATGGATGTCTCCACCTCGTTTATGTCACCGCTCATCCTTGCTATTATGTCTCCCTTGCGTTCCTGCGAGAAGAACCCGAGAGGCAGGGACAGAATCTTGTTGTACAGCTCTCTCCTCATATCCCTGACCACGCCGGTGCGTATCGGAATCATCACTGCGGAAGAACCGAAATAGCAGGCTGTCTTGAAGAATGTCATAACGCCGAGGGCGATGCACATCAGGAGGAGTGTGATGGATGCTCCTTTGCTCTGGATAAGCACTGTGACGCCGTAATAGGCATTGTTCAGCATTATTTCCTTGAATCCGGCTTCAGCGCTGTCCCAGGGGATGAACTCATAAACATTGGTGTTCATCTTGAAGAGTATCTGAAGCATCGGGATTATCAGCGAGAACGAGAAGATGTTCAATATCGCTGAAAGCATATTGAGCAGGACCGAGCCTGCGAGGTAATGTCTGTAGGGAGTAACGTATTTTTTCAGTACGCGCCAGAATTCTTTCATCAATCAGTGTTTTTTATATCATTCACAATTTGCGGTCACACACAAATTTAATCATAATTCTTCAAATACTCGTCAATCCAGTGGAACATAAGCCAGATTCTTCTTTTCAGAATTGACATATCCAGAGAATCAACAGTGTCGCAGGGCTTGTTGTTGTTCATCGTGATGCCGGAGGTGAACAGTACTGACGGGATTCCGTTTTCGAGGAACACTCTCTGGTCGCAGACTCTACGGTAGAAGATGTTTGTGAAATCCTTGCTGCCGAAGTAGTCGAAACCGAGCTCAAGGTCAATGCCGTACCGGCTGTCGCACCAGCTCAGAAGGTCTCCGCTCCTCTTCCCGAGTCCGTCCCTCCCAAGCATAATTATGAAGTCAGGCCTGCCCGATTTCAGGGTGCTGAGCGTTCCGCCGATCTGGTCGATGTTCACCACCAGGGAAATCTTCTCCGGAGTGATGGGCTTTCCGCTCACCGGGTCGCTGATCGTGCCTTCGGATATGGATTTCCAGAGGGCACGGGAGCCTTTCATACTGCTGCTCTTGGCGTCCAGGGCTACGAATAATATGTTCTTGTCATAAGCTCTTCCAAGCAGGCGCATAGAGTGGAACATCTCCGCGAGGCTTGTCATAGCCACAACTCCCGAGGCGTTGCTGTCGGCTCCCGGGTATCTTATGCCGTTCAGGATGCCGAGACCGTCATAATGGGCGCAGACAATGATGTACGAGTCATTCTGCCTCTTGGAAGTGCCCGGGAGCATACCTATTACATTTCTGCCGAAAGGTTCGTAAAAGTGTGTGGCGTATCCTTTTCCGAGCGGCATCAGTCCAAGACTCCTGAATTTTCTTATCACCCAGAAGGCGGCTTCGGTGCTGCCCCTTGAACCGGTGGCCCTGCCTTCGCAAAGTGAGTCGCAAAGAAATTCAATCTGCCGGTATAACTTGTTTTCCCATACTGAGTTATGTGCCTGGGCACTGCTTATCACGCCGAAGGAGGTTACAGACTTCCCTGTTTGTGCCGCAGCCCCCGCAGTCATACACAGGCACAACAGTATATAGAGTATTTTTTTGTTCATTTTGTCAATCGGAGCACAATTATTGCTTATCTTTGCATTTCTGGAATAAAACCTCAAATTTAGGAATTCTTGACGAGATTATGAAACCTGCGGTAAAATTCGCCATTTTATTTGCCTTTCTGACCCTGTTCCCGGTAGCGGTTCGGGGACAGTATGACAAGGACGTGTTCTTCTTCAGGGGAAGGACAGCTCTTGCCGACGGCAAGTATTCCCAGGCTATTGAAAACTTCAACGTGCTTTCCAGAATCGACTCAACTGATTACTGGACATTCTTTTACAGAGGAATAGCCAAGTACAATCTCGGTGACTTGCGGGGTGCATTGAAGGATTTCAACAATTCGGTCCGTCTGAACCCCGTATTTACTTCAGGTTACCATTACAAGGCCATTGCTGAAAGCCGGTCGGGCAATTATGACCAGGCTCTCGGGGATCTGGAGAAGGCTATCAAACTCCGTCCGGGCTATGTGGGCCTTTATTTCAGCCGCGGAGTGACTTATTTCCTTGCCCAGCAGTTCGAGAACGCCGTGGCGGACTTCGACCGGTATATCCGGAAAGAGCCGAAAGACCCTTCAGCATACCTGAACAGGGGAGCGAGCCGCCTTTTCCTGAAGGATACTGTCAAGGCATTCGAGGATTACAACAAGGCCATCTCCCTCGACCGTTTCGAACCGGAGGGATTCATCAGAAGGGGAAGGCTGTATGCCGCGAGCGGAAAATACAATGAGGCAATTTCCGATATGAATATGGCGATCAGTCTCGATACCGCCAATACTTTCGCATATTTCAACAGGGCCATAATGTATTATGAACAAAGTGATTACAATGCGGCAATGTCTGATCTGAACAGGGTTCTCGAGGATGAGCCCGGCAATGCCCTCACTTTGTACAACCGAAGCCTGATCAATGCCCAGGTGGGCAATTATGAGGATGCTCTTCAGGATATGGACCGTGTCATCGGCATCAATCCGGGCAATGTCCTGGCATATTTCAACAGGGCTTCGTTCTTTGTCAATATGGAACGCTGGCAGGACGCACTGGAGGATTATGACAGGGCCATTGAACTGTATCCGGACTTCGCCAAGGCATATATGAACAGGTCGTATGTGGAGAATATGCTCGGGATGAAGGAGGAGTCGAAGCGGGACTACGACACCGGCCGGAGGAAGGTCAGCGAGTACCGGGCCAAGAACGAGGACGCAGAAGGTTCGTTTGCGGACACTACGAAGAAATACAGCTCCCTGCTCGCTCTTGACGCGGAGTTCGCAAAGAAAGATTTCGACAACGAGATGCTGCAGCACAGGGACATAGATATCAGGCTGCGTCCGCTTTACCGTTTCGTGCTCTCAGACACGAGGGACAATGTCCAGTATGCTCTGAAATACAGATATGAGAACCTTTTAGTTGACAGATTCATCAGCAATTCCGCCGTGCCGGTCGCTATAACTTCCTCAGACACAGTGAGGGTGAAGAATCTTGACAGGACAATGTCCAGAATTTTCTCTCTTCCGTCCGGCTCCGAGTCGGAGTTCCTGAAAGCTCTCTGCGACATATCCGGAAAGCAGTTCAATTCGGCTATGGTCCATTACGGCAATTCTGTCGAGGAGAGCGCTTCGGACAAGTACGGCGAACTTTACAAGGCGTTCTATTATATGAACAGGGGAGTGCTGAGAGCTGATATGATTGACTTCATCACCTCAATCGAGAGCAATGTGCAGACTCTCACGATGGATGACAAGGGCACGACCAGGGCGAGGGTGAAAGACCAGGTCAGTCGCAATTATGACTATACCGACGCTGTGTCAGACTTGAGAAAAGCAGCAGAGATAGTGGGGGACATTCCTTATATTTATTTCAATCTTGGAAATCTTCTCTGCCTGTCATCTTCATTTGTTGAGGCTATAGAGAATTATTCAGAGGCAATCAGGCTCTATCCATATATGGGAGATGCGTTCTATAACAGGGGACTCGTCCTTATCTACTTGAAAGACAAGGAGAAAGGATGCATAGACCTGTCCCACGCCGGGGAACTTGGCGTTGCTGACGCATACAGTGTCATCAAGAAATATTGCGAAGAGGAGGATAACAGGTGATGGTCCGGTTTATGAGTCTGTCCAGCGGAAGCTGTGGAAATTGCTATTATCTTGAGATGGAGGATGCCGTCAGGGGGCATTGCGGAATCGTCATAGATGCCGGAGTGAGCCTCAGGCGGCTGAAACAGATATTCTCATTCAACGGTCTGGACGAGAACTCTTTCAGTGCGATTCTCATCACCCACGACCATCTTGACCACATCAGGAGTCTTGCGTCGTATTGCAAACGGCTGTCAAAGCCGGTGTATGCAACGGAGACGCTGCACAAGGCGCTTGCTTCCCATTCGTTCGGCTCTCCGTATCTCGACCAGTGCCGGAGGAATCTTGAGCCTGAGGCCTGGAATGATGTCGCCGGATTCTCGGTGAGATTTTTCGAGGTCCCGCACGATGCCACCCAGACTGTCGGATACGCTATCCGGGCAGGAGAGCATAAGTTCGTGATTATGACTGATTTAGGACGTATGACTGATGAGGCTGAGAGGTTCGCTTCTGAGGCCGATACGGTGGTTATGGAGTCCAATTACGATATGGATATGCTGATGGGCGGTCCTTACACTCACGAGCTCAAGATGCGGATTTGCAAAGGTCACGGGCATCTGAGCAATGACGAGTGTGCGGCAGCTGTCCGCAGGATTTACCATCCGGGACTAATGAATCTGTTTCTCTGCCATTTGAGTGAACATAACAACACTCCGGAGCTTGCATATAATTCCGCATTTGGGGCGTTGCGGGAAGCCGGAGCGGGGGAGGGCGAGGTCAACCTTCGCACTCTTCCGAGAATGAGCCCTTCACCATTGATAAATCTCTGAGACTATGAGATCAAAAAAACTTCTTCTTGAACTGGCCGCGGCGGCAGCGCTGGCGGCATCTGTTCTTTCCTGCGGCCGCAATGAAATCAAGCCGGTGAAAAACATTATCCTGATGATTCCGGACGGCACGTCCACCAGCCTGCTTTCAGTTGTCCGCTGGTACCGGGAATACACTTCTCCGGACAATGGCAATGCGGCCCTTGCACTTGACCCGTATCTCTGCGGGCTTGTCAGGGAGCAGAATTCCGACTCTCCTATAGCGGAATCATCGGCCGCTATGACAGCCTATATGACTGGCCAGTTTGTACAGGGACCGAATATCTGCGTATATCCTGCCGCTCATCCGGGGCAGGACATCATCAGGGTCAATCCTGACAGTGCGTATCAGCCTCTCGCCACGGTGATGGAAGGAGCCAAGATATTGAGGGACAAGGCACTTGGAGTGGTGGTCACTGTGCGCGCCAATCACGCGACTCCTGCCGGTACCGCGTCCCACAGCGTTTCCCGCAATGATGGCCGGGCGATCATCAGGCAGATGGCCTCGAACAGGCTGGATGTGGTCTTCGGGGGCGGCTGCAAATATATGGATGAGGATGTGAAGGCTATTCTTGCGGACAACTCCATTGACTACATAGAGAAAGACATCGAGGCGTTCAGGTCTTATCAGGGAGATCGTGTCTGGTCTCTTTTCTCCGACGGGGAAATGGCATATGACATTGACAGGAATCCTGAGGCGGAACCGTCTCTTGAGGAGATGACATCGAAGGCAATTGAACTGCTTTCCAGGAGCAAGAAAGGTTTCTTCCTGATGGTGGAGGGCAGCAAGGTGGATTATTCCGCTCACAGCAATGACGCAGGCGGTCTCATTTCCGAGTTCGATGCATTCGACAGGGCTGTCAAGGTGGCCCTGGATTATGCCAGGGAGCAGGGCAACACTGCAGTCATCGTAGCTCCGGACCACGGCACTTCAGGCGTGAGCATTGGCGACAGGAATTATTACAATTATACTGAGAAAGGTCTCGATTCCGCTCTTGTGAATCTCCGCGGTTTCAAGGCCACCGCACCGGCGATTGAGGAGCGTGTAAGAAAGGCCGCTGTAGCTGATGTACCCAAGGTGTTCAAAGAGTGCACCGGGCTTGACCTCCGTCCGGATGAACTGGCGGCTCTTGTCAAGGCGAAAGACCAGATAGAGACCAACTATATGAATATCAACTATTCATATAATCTTCAGGCTGAGGTTGCACGTATTATGGCAGCGCATACCCATATCGGCTATGTTAGCGGGGGACATACTTCCGAGGATGTTTTCCTGGCGGTTTACAATCCTTATGGCCAGCGTCCTGAGGGACATATTAAAGCCACTGAACTTGCCGGTTATATGGCCCGTCTCGCAGGCCTCCCTGTCTCTCTGAAGGAATTGACTTCGAGTATCTATGTGCGTCACGATGTGCTTCTTGACGGCCATCAGTTCGAGGTGTCCGGCGAGAAAGACAAGGCGGTCCTCAGTATTGACGGCGGCAAAGTCCGTGTCCCGGCCAACCGCTCGTATATCTACGTCAATGAAGAAAAACAGCCTATCGCCAGCTTGTCAGTATTCGTTCCGCAAAACGGCAATTTCTATATTTCCAGGGAGATTCTGGATTATCTCTGATCTTAGTTGCTGGATTTTCCTGCCAGTGGGCTATTATCGGACGAGGCTGGCCAAAAAGCCGCTTCTCTGTCATCCCGACCGAGCGAAGCGAGTGGAGAGATCTTTCGTAAAGATTTGATTTTCAACAGATATCTCGACTACGCACCGCGTGCTTCGCTCGATATGACAGGCTTTTGGGTCAGCTTCGTTCCTGATGTGGCGCCTGTTACGTCATTATCTCGAAAAAAGGCATGCGTGATCAAATTTTCGGGGAAAATTGGAAAATGTCCAGACGTGGGAGAAGGTTGCTATTCATTGCAGTCAATCATTCTGCGGGTCCAATCTGCGGAAAGAAACGCATCGCCCGCCAGAGCGGAGCAGATGAGCGGAGAAGGAAATAGACTGGGATAGGCTTGAGAACATTCACATAACTGCTGTAATCAAACGCATCCAGCAACAGGAGGAATACATACAATGCGAACAAGCTCAGGCCCCAGTTCGTCACAGCCTTGATATCTTTCCCCAACATCCTGAACATCAATATCAGGGCAAGAACAGTACAAAGCAGAATCAACAGGAGCGGGACTACGTCAAAGCCTACATACCTGCCATTGATGAAACGCGAGACCGTGAAACATCCGGTCAGCCTGTCGGCAAAAATCAGCAGGACAAGGAAGATAACCGCCAGTGAGCAGGTCAAGTTTGTCCGGTCACCCGTAAGGCGGGCGAAGTTGACGGTCCTGAGACCTGCCCAGATTGTCATCAGGAAGCCCAGGGCATTGACAATCATAGCCTTCATTCGAAAGAGCATCCTGACATTCTGATTGCTGACGAATCCTTCACCTATAAAACATATATTGAAGAGAAAAGATATCAAGAGCGACAGGGTGTACAGGACGAAGAAAATCCCGAACCCTATGAAAAGCGGATCTATTTTTTTATTAGTCATATTATCAGCTATTTACATTATCATTAACGGAATTAGGTGAGGATTTCTTCCCGCGGGTGACATTGGCGTAAGCCACTTTCAGGATGACAGCCATTGCAGACATATCACCGGACAGTTCCCCTATGCTGTCCTTCAACTTCCGGTTCACGAGCTCGGATTTCC
>JBJEBM010000042.1:0-15915 GCA_051870055.1 Candidatus Cryptobacteroides sp. | reverse complement strand
GGCGGTTTGGGGACTTTCACCCGTTAGAGTACGTTCGTGCTGGACGAACACAAAATAAGGGATGGCAAGCGCCATCCCTTATTTTGTTGAGATACCAAGATTCGAACTTGGACAGACAGAACCAAAATCTGTAGTGCTACCATTACACCATACCTCAATTCCGTTCTGCAAAGATATGATTTATTTCTGTCACCTCAAAATTTTGGCCTTTCAAGTTATCTCTGATGATGCCTGCGGAAAAGCCCGCCTGTCCGGCAATCAGAACCTGAATCCAAGTGTCAGCATCACATCCCACACCTTCTTCCTGTTCAGAATCTCAGGAGTGTAGCTCAGCACCTGCCCTCCATCGATGATGTAGTCGTCATAAGGGTAGATGTACTCCTTCGGATAGAATGTGCCGCGGAAAGCCAGATCTGCGAAGAACGCTCCCTTCGAACTGAATCCAAGTCCGGCAGCAACTACATTCCTGTTGGCCTTTGGCGCCTGCTTGTTTCCGAAATCATCAAAATAACGCTCTCCTGAAGTTACGAGATTGTAACCGGCCCTGACTCCCAAGAATGGCAACGGCCTTATCTCGGTGCCGATGCGCAGGCTGTGGGTCGGACCTGTATAATCCTTGATGTCTTGATTGACAGGCTCGAACGCTGAATTGTCATTGGTGTCAATCTCCTTGAATTTCATTGTGCTGTAATTGCTCATTTCGTAGTCTGCACTCAAGAGTCCGAACGAGCCGAACGTGACAGCCGCTCCGACATTGACCCTGCAAGGAGAAACGAACTTGTACTCATATTCCCCACGTGGCGACTGCGCGCTTGCATTGAAAGATGCGTCAGTGAAGTATGTGTCTCCGGCGTGCTGCCAGTGTTCCTTGATTCTCAATGCGGCAGGTGTCTGGAAAGCGAGTCCGAGACGCAGCCATTTTACCGGAACGGCGATAATGCCGAATTTGCCATATACTCCCGCTCCGGAGGCCTCATAGGCATATCTGTATCTAAGAGCATCGAAATATGCTGTGCTGATGCCGCCATTGCCATCGTCATAGTCGATGTTGAAACTGTCATTGTTCACGGCGAACTCCTTGAAGTACTGGTCATAGGAATAGTCCATCGATATGATTCCGAGATTCGCTCCGAAATATACCCTGTCGGAGAAATTCAGGCCGAAGTTGAAAACCATATCGTACTTGTTGCCGTAAGCCTGCCTGCCATATCTCTGGTCAATGTCATCAGCCAATTGGATTGTATTGTCCTCATACAGTTTTTCAGTCACACCTATATAATCCGAATCCCCGTCACCGTAATTCGCAATGATACCGGACTGGAGACCTACAGCGGAAAGCCAGTCATAAGAGTCGTATGCTGAATTCGAATTCAGGCCTGAAAACGGAAGCCCGGTGGCGCGTGCTGCCAGCGATCCTGCGAAAGAAGTCTCACCGTTGCGTCCTGCGGCAGCCGTGTTGTCAATGAAATTCGAAGTCGCATTTGCGACGAATCCGAAGCTGACGTTCTTCAGGCCGGTTTTCCTTCCGGTCTCGAAATTGATCATTGCTCCGATATTAGGCATAGTGAACCTGGTCGAATTGTTCTTGTATGCGGAGCCGAATGCCGGGTTTACAGACGGTTCGGCACAGTAGCTTGCTTTGCTGGCAGAGAAACTCACATTCGGAGTTATTGTAATCTGCGAGAATGAATTGACAGCCGATCCTGCAGGGTTTATGTTCACTGAACCGAGATCCCCGCCCAAAGCGGTGAACGCATTGCCCATCGCAATGGACCTTGCCGTTCCATAATAATTGTAGTCGCCGAATTTAAGCGCGTCAGAGACTGTCTGCGCACTTGCTGCCGAGGCGGCTGCAGCCAAAGCTATCATTGCGACAGCTTTTTTATATGATAATATAGTTCTCATTGTTTATTAAGATAATAGATTAAAACTGTCAACGTCTGCGCGCTCCTCCGGCGCTGCCCATACTGCCGCCAGAAGAATGGCTGGCACCTCCTCCGCTGTAGCTGCTGCCTCCACTGAATGATGAGCCGGAGCTTCTGTAAGCGGAGCTGCTTGAACTTCTGAATGCCGAACTGCTGGACGAACTGCGGTACGCTGAATTGTCAGACTGTCTCTGGTATGAACTTGAAGAGTTCCTGTAAGCCTGGTTGTACGAACTGCCCTGTGATGTGCTTCTCTGAGTCTGTGAACTGTAACTTGAAGCAGGCCTCCGTGATACCGGGGATGAACTTGTCACAGGTCTTGAGTATGAACTTGAAGCACTTCTTGTCCCGGATGTGGACGTGCGTACAGCTCCGGATGAAGCAGGGCGAGCCACCGATGCGCTCTGGCCCCTCGTGGCATTTGACACGGATGACGTTGTACGGGTGACTCTCCTTGCCGAAGAAAAACCGGTCTGTGAGGTGGCGCTTCTCGTTGCAAGCCCGGAAGAACTGCGTGCCGTCCTGCTGATGCTGCCGGATGAACCTGAGCCGCGGCGGACTGCTGTCGATGCCACTCCCATTCCGTCTCTGCGGGAGCTGCCGGATGTCATCGCCCTTGAACCCCAATAATGTCCTGAACTGCTGTAGTTTCCGTGAACGTGGCTCCAGCACGGGTCGTACCATCCGCAATAATGGTGATGGTATCCGTACCAAGGTGAATACCAAGGCGAGTACCAAGGGTCGTAATACCAGGACCAGTACATCCCCGGGCGGCCCCAGTACCAGTAATCATAATACCAAGGGTCCCTGTACCAAGGATCCCAGTACAGGCTTGAATAATACCACGGATTCGCTCCCCAGTACCAGGAATACCTGAACGGACTGTAGAATGAGTTCCAGGCGTATCCTGCCCAGGTGTCCGGGTACAACGACCAGGAAGGTTCGTTGGTGACAGTCACGACAGTGGAGTTCGACTGCTTGTCGAACCTTAAAGTCGTGGACATATTTTCCGGAACATACAATGTGTCTGTCTGTCCTGCCTTTAGAAATATTCTTGAGTTTTCTGTCTCTTTGACAAGGTCGCTGACCTCGGAACGGGTCGCTAGATCCGCCTCTTTGGTCTGTACGCCGGCAGGTCTGCTGTAAAATCCGTCCTGGAACTGCTGTCCAGAAGACGCATATTGCGCCGTCGAGCCGCACGCCGCAACCATAAGCGCCGCTCCAATGACGGTCAAAATGTCAGTTTTCATAATCGGACCTCCTATTATTAATAAAAGTTTGTATCTTTGTACCTCTTGAAGAGGCACTGTCTGTCTGATGTGCAATTTTCATACCGACAGGCATAGTGCAATATTAAGAATATAATCGGTAATAAACAATAAATATTTCAGGCAAGATGGCAGATCAGATAACCAAACGGTCAGTGAATTATTCACAGTGGTACAACGACCTGGTGGTCAAAGCGGACCTGGCGGAGCAGTCCCCGGTCAGGGGCTGTATGGTTATAAAACCTTATGGTTACGCTATTTGGGAGAAAATGCAGCGCGTCCTTGACGCCAAATTCAAAGAGACGGGCGCCCAGAACGCATATTTCCCGCTTTTCATTCCAAAATCATTCTTCAGCAGGGAGGCCGAGCACGTGGCCGGATTCGCGAAAGAATGCGCTGTGGTGACTCATCACAGACTTATGAATGACCCGGAAGGCAAAGGTGTTGTCGTGGATCCGTCCTCAAAACTTGAGGAGGAACTGATTGTCAGGCCGACATCCGAGACCATTATCTGGAGCACATACAAGAACTGGATAAAGTCCTGGAGGGATCTTCCTATAATGTGCAACCAGTGGGCCAATGTCGTCCGCTGGGAGATGCGCACAAGGCTTTTCCTCCGCACCGCAGAGTTCCTTTGGCAGGAGGGACATACAGCGCACGCCACTTCTGAGGAGGCTCAGGCTGAGGCGAGGACAATGGTTGAGGTATATGCCGATTTCGCAAGAAACTATATGGCGATGCCTGTCATTGTAGGGCACAAGAGCCCGAACGAGAGATTTGCAGGTGCGCTCGACACTCTTACTATTGAGGCGATGATGCAGGACGGAAAGGCTCTCCAGGCCGGAACCTCCCATTTCCTCGGACAGAATTTCGCAAAGTCTTTCGATGTCCAGTATGCTGACAAGGAAGGCAAGCTCCAGTATGTGTGGGCTACTTCCTGGGGCGTTTCTACCAGGCTTATGGGAGCACTTGTGATGGCCCACGGAGATGACAACGGACTTGTTCTCCCTCCGGAACTTGCTCCTATAGAGGTAGTTATGGTGCCTATATACAAGACTGAAGAGGAGCATTCTGCGATTATTGCGAAGATGAACCAGGTGAAATCAGCTCTTGAGGCGGCCGGCCACAGTGTGAAGATTGACGACAGGGATACGTTGCGCCCGGGCTTCAAGTTCGCCGAGTGGGAGCTGAAAGGTGTTCCGGTGAGACTTGCAATTGGCGGCCGCGACCTGCAGAACGGAACTGTTGAGGTACACAGACGTGACACTCTTGAGAAAACCACCATCAGTATTGATGGCGTGGATAAATATATTGAGGACCTCCTTGTGGATATCCAGAAGAATATCTATGCCAAAGCTATGGCTTTCAGGGATTCACGTATCCAGAAATGCGATTCCTGGGAAGAGTTCAAGGAGAAGATACAGCAGGGTTATTTCCTCCTTTGCCACTGGGACGGCACCGCCGAGACCGAGCAGAAAATCAAGGACGAGACAAAAGCGACCATCAGGTGCATCCCTGTCGACAGTGTTGTTTGCAAAGAGGAAGGAGTGGACATTTATTCCGGCAAACCTTCACACGAGAGAGTGGTGTTTGCCATTTCATACTAGTTCCACGCAGCGTTTGCGTCAAAGTAACAATTTAATACATATTGTATTATGAAGAAATTTCTCCTCATTGCAGCGACGGCTTTACTGACCTGTCCTGCCATATCCGCACAAGAAATCACTGATGCGCAGAAAGCGGCGGAAGAGGCTGCCAAGGCTATCTCTGTGGCTCCAAAGGCTGAGGTGAAGGTCAAAAAACCGCGTTACTGGACTAATTCTCTTCTGACGAAGGTCAATTTCGGACAGACCTCTTTCACGAACTGGGCGGCAGGCGGTTACAACAACTTCACGCTCAAGTCTTTCATTGATGCAAATGCGAATTACAAGAAGAAAGACCTGTTTTTCAACAACCGTCTCCAGCTCGATTACGGCTTCCTGTATTCGGCTGACAAGCCGGTGCTCCAAAAGAGTGATGACCGTATTTATTATGAGGGGACATTCGGATACAAGGCCACTTCCAAACTGAATTATTCAGCCAAGTTCACATTCAAGTCGCAGTTCACGAACGGCTACAATTATCCTGTGCCGGCCAAGCCTGCTGACATTGCGGAAGAGGACTGGGATCCGGGCAAGAGGGAATGGAAAGACGCGAGGAAACTCAAGTCGGGATTTATGTCTCCTGCATATACGGACATCGGTATCGGTATTGACTGGGTGCCTACCAAGTGGTTGACTGTCAACCTCGCGCCGTTGACCGGAGGTTTCGTGATAACAACCGAGGAGTCATTGAGAAAGACATACGGTATGGAGCGCAAGAAGGAATACCGTGATCTGGAACTCTATCCTGACAATCTCGGGGAATATTACAAATCAGCCCGCTTCGAGTTCGGTGCCAAGCTTACGATTGATGCCAAGCTCAAAGTCAACAACAACTTCTCATACACCTCCCAGCTTGTGCTGTTCTCCGACTATCTGGAAAAGCCTCAGAACATCCGCGTGAACTGGGACAACAGGCTTGACTGGAAGATAGCCAAGTTCTTCTCCCTGACTCTTACAACCAACCTCATCTACGATGACAAGGTTATGGTGAAGACCGAAAAGATACTTGAGAAGCATCCTGAGGGCAGAAAGATGATTCAGTTCAAGGAATCCCTTGCATTCGGTTTTTCTTATACGATTGCATCAAGGAAGAAGTGATATGATGCTCAAGGAATTTGAAAAGATAATGGAGGGGCTGATTCCACGTGGGGAAACAGCCCTTTTTGCTGTCAGCGGGGGAATTGACTCAATGTGTATGGCTGAGCTGGCGTATCGTTGCGGGTGTAGGATGGCTGTGGCTCATTGCAATTTCCATCTCCGGGGAGAGGAAAGCGACGGGGACGAGGCTCTGGTCAGGGATTGGGCTGAATCGAGGGGAATACCGTTCCACAAAGCGGATTTCAATACTGAAAAATATGCTGAGGAGCATCAGGAGAGCATTGAGATGGCTGCCCGCTCGCTCCGCTATTCCTGGTTCGCCGGCCTGTGCGACAAGAATGGGTATGTGGCCGTGGCGGTGGCGCATAATGCGAACGACAATATAGAGACAATGCTGCTCAATCTGCTCCGCGGAACAGGGCTGAAGGGAATTACCGGAATGCGTTCAAAGTCCCCGCTTCCGGTTTCCGGCAGCTGTGATGCATATCTCATCCGCCCCCTGCTGGGTTTCTCAAGAGACAGGATTGAGGAATTTGTCACTGAAGAGGGTATAGCTTATCGTAATGACCATACCAACAACGAGACTGTGTATAAACGCAATAAACTGCGTCACAATGTCCTGCCTGTTTTCGGCGAAATCAATCCCTCATTCATCAGGACAATTTCAGAGGAGATGAGAGAATTCTCAGGAGAACATTCAATAGCTGAAGATTATTACGAGCGGAATTACCGGCAGGTATGTCTGGAGACGATGCCGGGGGAGATTCTGCGTATCGACACGGAAACCCTGATGAAGACTGCTCATTGGGAATATATATTGTACAGACTGATAGGGGATTACGGGTTCAGGGGAAGGCTTCTTGACCAGATCAGGCGACTGCTGCTTTCCGGTGAGACCGTGTCTGGTAAGACATTCAATGCCCAGGGGTATTCTCTTGTGACATTGCCGGGGAAACTGGTCCTGAAGAAGGCGGAAGGTATGCCGAAGGCCATTCTTTCTGAATCAGATTGCTGCATCATTGTGAGAACTCCGGGGGCATATACATTGGACGGGACGGAATTTGAGGCGGAAATTGTTGATTCTGAGGATAATCCGGCGGCTCAGGCTAAACGTCTGGCGAATGAGGGCTGTTTAGTGGCCGATGCTTCAATTATTGAACTGCCATTCCTTGTCCGCGGCTGGAGAAACGGGGACTGGATGCGGCCGCTGGGAATGCGCGGGGCAAGAAAACTGAGTGATATCTTCACTGACCTGAAGCTTGGCATTGAGGATAAAGCGCGCGCTCTTGTTATAGTTGTTCCGGGAATGGACGGAAATGGCAATGAGAAAGCCGGAGAACGTGTGGCCGCTGTCTGCGGTTACGTTTCCGGCTCGGTATTCTGCCGTGTGGATGATTCGGTCAAAGTGACCGCTGCCACCTCAAGAATTGTAAAACTGAAAATCAGGACTCCTTACTTGACCTCTAAAATGTAAGGCATTCTAGCATAGACCTTTTCTGAAGAGGTGGCGTCCCAGTTCCTGAAAGCGCGCCCCACTGACTCGAAAGGTGTGCCTGCCAGCGCGTCGGTTGAGCCTGTCAGTGTCTCAAGCAGCATCTCAATCGTTGTCTGAGGCTTCGGATAGGTGGCAATCTGCCAGTTTTCCAGATCCGCCATGGAGTCTCCGGCCGCTATGGCTGCGTAACGTACTGCGTCAGAGAGAGAGCCGAGCTCATCAACCAGGCCTATCTTCAGGGCATCGCTTCCTGTCCACACCCGGCCCTGGGCGATTTCGTCAATCTCTTCCGTGCTCATGCCGCGGCCGGCTGAGACATTGCTGAGGAACGCCTCGTAAATGTCGTCAACTGATTTCTGCATATATGCGTATTCTTCATTGTCGAAAGGTCTCATAAGCGAATACATATCGCTGTGGCGGCTTGAACCTACATTTGTAACTCCGACGTGGAGGACTTTTTCTGCAGTCTTGCTGAAATCAGGAATCATGCTGAACACTCCGATTGATCCTGTGAGGGTGCTCGGGTCGCTGAAAATCTTGTCGCAACTGTTGGAAATCCAGTATCCGCCGGATGCGGCGTAATTTCCATAAGACGCGATGACGGGCTTGTCTTTGCGCATCAGGTCAATCTCCGTCCGGATTTTCTCGGATGCCACCACGCTTCCTCCGGGTGAGGCGACTCTGAGCACTACGGCTTTGACAGTTGAATCCGCTCTGACTGAAGCAATTATGTTAGCGAATCTGTCGCCTGCCACTTCATCTTTCTCATATCCGTCCACAATCTCGCCTTCTGCGAAAATGATGGCGATCTTCTGTTTTGCTGTGGAAGGATTGAGGGCGTTGGCCGCAACATAGTCGTAGAACGGTATCATCTTGAGGTCAGCGTATCTGCTTTCAACGGCCAGGTCTGTGAGTTTGTCCTTCAGCTCCTCTTTGGTGAGAAGTCCGTCAACAAGATTGTTGTTCAGGAAATCTTCAGGAGTGTTCAGCTCAAGATGGTCAATCATTTCGTCAAGACGGCCGCGGGAAATCTCCCTGCTGTCGCAGATGCCGGCTGCAAGATTGTCCCATATTGAATTGACCATTTCCTGCGTCTGGAGAAGATTTTCAGGGCTCGGCTGGCTCTTGATGTACATCTCGCCGGCGGATTTGTATTTGCCGTGCCGGATAAGCTGCACATTCACCCCGAGTTTGTCCAAAAGGTCTTTCAGGAAAACCATCTGGGTGCCGACTCCGGTCATCATATTGCTGCCGCCTTTGTAGCTGCCCATATAAATCTTGTCGGCCGCGGTTGACAGATAATAGCTGCCAGTGCCGGGATTCTCAGTATATGCCACAACGGCTTTGCCGCTTTTCCTGAAATCAAGCAGAGCCTGCCTCAGTTCTTCCACCGGTGCGATTCCTGATACCGAAAGTCCGTCAGCTTTTAGGAAAATATACTGGACGGCCGGGTCTGAGGCGGCTTTGCCTATTGCCTGGACTGCATCCCAAAGACCTATGATTCTCGTATCCTCTCCTTTTATCATTGACATAGGATCAGTCTCTTTTGTCTGTTCGCTGATGGCTATTTTCGACATATCCATAAACAGCACTCCGGAACGCGGTATTGCAGGAGTTCCGCTGCCGAGGGTAGCCATTGTGCCGATGAATCCGAAGAACATAATGAATCCGAGGATTCCCATTATGAACAGTCCGCAGATCACGGCAAGGGTCATTTTTACAAAATCTTTCATATTTATAAAATTTTAAGATTCCAGAAAGGGTTGAATTTAACAAAGGTAAAAAATAATCTTTTCTTAATCACTATAAATTGCTATTTTTGCAAGATAAGGACAATACATTCAGGATTATTCAAATTTATTTTGACGAATATGGCACAAAAACCGTCAATACCGAAAGGAACACGAGACTTCGGCCAGGAGGAAATGGCTGCGAGAAACTATATTTTTGACACAATCCGTTCTGTTTACAAGGCTTATGGCTATGTGCAGATTGAGACTCCGGCGATGGAGAATCTTTCCACATTGCTCGGCAAGTACGGGGATGAGGGCGACAAACTTCTTTTCCGCATACTGAACAGCGGAGATTCATTCTCAGGAGTGGATTTCGACTCTTTCCGCGGTGAGAACGGCAATGTCAACAGCCAGAAACTGTCAATGAAGGTGTGCGAGAAGGGACTCCGCTATGATTTGACTGTCCCGTTCGCCCGTTATGTGGTCCAGCACCAGAATGAGATTGCTTTTCCGTTCAGGCGTTTCCAGATCCAGCCTGTATGGCGTGCTGACCGTCCGCAGAAAGGCCGTTACCGTGAGTTCTATCAGTGTGATGCTGATGTTATCGGAAGCCGTTCCCAGCTGAATGAACTGGAGCTTGTCCAGATTGTGGACCGTGTGTTCACCAAGTTCGGTATAAACGTGGCCATCAAGATCAACAATAGGAAGGTTCTTACAGGACTCGCCGAGATTGCCGGTTTTCCTGACAAGGTGACGGATATCACCGTAGCTATTGACAAGCTTGACAAGATTGGACTGGAAGCTGTTGAGACTGAGATGCTTGAGCGCGGTCTCAGTGAGCAGGCAGTGGCTGTCATAGAGCCTGTGCTGAAGCTTGAAGGCACGACTGAAGAGAAAATAGCTGTGATGCGCGGCCTGATGCAGGGTAATTCCGCTTCCGGAATTGTGTCAGAAGCCGGTCTCCTCGGACTTGACGAACTGACCGAACTGTTCGGCTATATTGAGGCTGCCGGGGTAGGGCAGAAAGTGGAGATGGATTTGTCATTGGCACGCGGCCTGAATTACTATACTGGCGCTATTTTCGAGGTGAAAGCACTGGATTATGCTATTGGAAGTATCTGTGGAGGAGGACGTTATGACAATCTTACAGGTATTTTCGGTCTTCCGGGGATGTCCGGTGTCGGCATTTCCTTCGGGGCGGACAGAATCTACGATGTTCTGAAAGGACTCGACAAGTTCCCGAAAAATATTGCCGGTTCGGCTACTGTGCTCTTCGCCAATATGGATGCTTCTGTTATTCCTTATATTGTGCCGGTTGTGAAACAACTGAGAGAGGCCGGGGTGGCGTGTGAGCTGTATCCTGACCAGGTCAAGTTGAAGAAACAGTTTGACTATGCCGACAAGAAAGGAATTCCGTTTGTGTCCATCAACGGAGGCGACGAGGCGGCTGCCGGCAACGTCAATCTCAAGAATCTTGCGACCGGGGAGCAGAAAGTCTTCCTGAAAGATGATATCGATGGAATAATCTCGTTCATCGCTGTCTGAGGATAATGACGGTTGATTCGTCGGAAATGGGAAGATTTGCGGAGAAATTCCAGGGGAAGGGCCTTTCCACCGCTCTGGGGTATGCTGCAGGCATTGTCACAGGTGTCACTTACGGACTGAATCCTCTGTTTGCCAAGCCTTTGATGCAGATGGGGGTGACTGTGGACACAATGCTGACTATTAGATATTTGCTTGCCGTGGCGATTCTTGGACTATGGCTTGTTGTCCGCCGGGAGTCTTTCCGGGTCAATAAGGCGCAGGCTCTCCGACTCTGCATCTTAGGAATACTTTTCGGGTTCAGCAGCCTGTTGCTGTTCCTGTCTTATAATTATATACCTGCCGGACTTGCGACTACGATTGTGTTCCTGTATCCGGTTTTGGTGGCCATTATAATGGTATTCCTTAAAGTCTATCCTACCTGGCAGGTATGGTTGTCGATCATACTGACATTCGCTGGAGTGGTGATTCTGAGCCGGCCTTCCGGGGGGCGTCTCTTTCAATATGTCAGGTCTCCTGTTGGCTGGCGGTTCGGCATTGGCTTATGCGATGTATTTGGTGATAGTGAACCTGAGCCGCCGTCTCCGTACGGTATCGAACAATATCCTGACTTTCTATGCCCTGCTTGTCGGCTCATTGCTTTTTGTCTTTCGCGGGTTCGCTTCCGGAGAGGGCTTTATGGAGGGCTTGACCGGCTGGTATTGCTGGATCAATCTGACAGGACTTGCAGTGTTTCCTACATTGGTCTCCCTGCTGACGCTTGCCGTGTCAACCCGTCTGATCGGGGCCACCAGAACATCTGTCCTCGGTGTCTTCGAGCCGGTCACAGCGATTGCAGTCGGTTCTGTTTTCTTCGGGGAATCATTGACTCTTAATGTGATAGTGGGTATTTGCATCACTCTTTTTGCAGTGACTTTTATGGTCCTTACTGACAGGAAGAGGTCTGCCGGCAAGTCCTGATACCGGGTTTTGTACGGATTCCCCTCAATGTCCGTATTCAGTTATTCGCTGCCAGGTGATTTCAGCAAGAACTGAATTGTTTTAGGTTTTGCTGAAGTTCCTTCTTGCGTACAGAGAATCAGTATATGCTGATTCCTATAAATTATTAGAGTATAGCACTTTGCAGGATGATGGAATGCCCCGGTAAATGCCTTGCGCCTAAAAAGGGTATTGAAAAATTTGTTTTTAATAAAATAATGCTTACCTTTGTAAAACCAAAACATCGCGGGGTAGAGCAGTTGGTAGCTCGTCGGGCTCATAACCCGGAGGCCGGAGGTTCGAGTCCTCCCCCCGCTACTATTTTCCCGTAACAAGTTGCAATAAAACGAGTTACGGGAATTTTCATAAAAATAGTGTGACAAATTTGTGCCAAAAAAAATTATCGGGAGGCACGTCGAAAATATCACCTGAGAAGGAGAATCCGCAGGAAACCCCTTCAAAAAAAATGTCCAAAAGTATCCGCGCATTGTATGGCTATATCCCGGCCAAGCTCTCAATAGGGAAAAGATGGTTTATAGAATTTTATTGTCACGACCCAGAAACCCAGAAGCTCAAACGCAAGAGGGTTTCCGTTCCTCAGGTCAAGGGCGTTACTCTAAGAAGACGGTATGCCAACGATATGATCGCCAGAATCAATGAACAACTCGCAAAGGGGTGGAACCCTTTCCTGGCATTGAACAATCCGAACGAATACACATTGTTCTCAGATGTGTGTGAGCAGTACTTCCGCTATCTTTACAAACTTACTGAGTCTGACATCATGCGGCCGAAGACCTATAACGGCTATATGTCATATATGAATGTCTTCCGCCGATGGAATGGTGACCGCAGATCTCCAGTGAACTACATCTATCAGATGAAGGGCACCGTGCTAAATGAGTTCCTGAACTGGTTATGGATGGACCAGAGCAAGTCGGCAAGGACGAGGGACAACTATCTGTTGTTCTTCCGTTCCTTCTCCTCCTGGTTGATGGAGCAGTCCTACACCAGCGAGGACTTCACGGCCAACCTCTCAGCCATCCAGGGAAAACGGAAATGCGAGAAGAACAGGACCGTCATCCCGAAGGATGTGATGGAACGAATCAAAGATTACTGTATTAGGACGAACCCTCATTTCCTGCTCGCGTGCTATATGTTGTACTATTGCTTCATCAGGCCGAAGGAGATGAGCTGCCTGAGAGTCGGGGATGTATCCGTAAAGTCCGGAATCATCGCAATTAGCGGCAAGTTCTCCAAAAACAGGAAGGATGCCGTCGTGACTGTCCCGGACGTGGTTATGAAGCTGATGGTAGATTTGAAGACTTTGGAGCAGCCTTCAGACTGGTACATTTTCTCAAAAGATTTCCGGCCGGGCCCTGACTTCCGGCCGGCCAAGCATTTCGGGGATTTCTGGACTTTGAAGATGAAGAAGGTCCTGAGCCTTCCTCCGCAGTACAAGTTCTATTCACTGAAGGACACGGGAATTACCGACCTCATAAAGGATCATACTGACCTGCTGGCCGTGCGCGACCAGGCAAGACATCATTCTCTCCAGATGACCGATCTCTATACCCCTTTGAATTCACGCGAGGCTAATGAGGTGATTCGACACCGGAAGTCATATTTCTAATTTTAAAAATCGGCCGCTTCGCGGCGTGGGTGCGAAATATTACGAGACCTTCGTCTCGATGTATTTGGTATATAGAGGAGATAACTTACGCCCGCCCCGATGTATGGCGACAGGCCATTCTTAGAAAACCCATATCCTGCATTCAGTGTGACGGCCCATCTTGGCGGCTTTTCCGCTATCATTATCATCCTGGTGGATTCGGCATGGCTATTATAATGCGTCACGGAATCCACCTGCAGCTGAATCCCGTGCGCATATACAGTGCATAGACTATCGCTCCATTCTACACTTTCAGACGGAAGGTAGACGAATACCGTGTCGCGCACAGTGTCAGTCTGATTTTTAGTAACAATTACACGCACTGTATCCGATGGCGTCCGGATTAATTTAGTCGGCTTATACACCGTTACGGTATCATGCACGTAAACAGTGACAGTGCGCATCGTGATGGCCGCATTGCCGGGCCGTACCGTCTTATTACAAGCTCTGGTAAAACATAAACAGGTAATTAAAGCCAGTACGAATACAATGATATATTTGCGCAATGAACTTATTTTTTTGCCCATCTGTAGAATCCTCCGAGTTGTCGTCTATTTGGACCATATAGCCCGATATGCACCCAAACTGCACCGTACTTATCTCCCTCGATGGCGCACTGGTCGAACTTGACCTTGTTCTCCGTCAGCCACTTCTTCACGAACTGGAAGAAGCTCTCCAAATCTCCCTTGTTCGGCACGATGTCAGCCGCATAGCCTGTCTTATGGGCCGAGGTCGCAGAGCCTCCTACCTCCTTGTTCAACTCCTCGCATCGCCATCCGCTGCTGATGGTTATCGGCCCTCCCCAAGCATCGCGCAGCGGTTGCAGTATCATCTCCGTAAGCTCCTTGACCGCATCCCTGACCTCGAATGTTCGTATCACGTTGCAGATGCCTTTTTTATCAGCCTTCTCAGACTGCTCGAACTCCCAATAAGAAAAATTAGCCGTTATTGTTCCCATTATTATTCCTCCTCTTTCCTGTTATGTCGGCCCCATAAGGCGGCTCTCTCTCTATGCACGCGACCTTATTGCATCGATAGGCCGTAAGAAAAGCGATCCTGGATGAGAATTTATCTCTCTCATCTTTTAGTTCTGAATTCTCCTTGTAGAGAGAGTCTATCTTAGCATCTTTTCTTGCTATTAATTCGTCATTGGACCTGCGAACCTCATATACCTCCGTTGTCTTAACGTTTAGCTCATCCCTGACTTCACGCAGGAGCTCCTGCCATTGGTCAATGGTTTTGCTAACGTTGTCCAATACGGCAGCGGTCTTTTTGTCGCCAAGCAGATACACTGTTACGAATGATCCTGATACTATCAGCTGTATGATGATGCTTGTCCAGTCCATTATATTCTGTCTTCTATGTCCGGAAACGCCTCGTCTTCCGGAGTGACGCTCTCGAGGTATGCGACCTCTTCTTTAGCCCTGTTGATATCTTCAGCCCACTTCGATTTTAGCGCTATCACATCAGCATATTCGTCAGCAGTAGCCCTGCCGTCTGCTATCTTCGCACTGACATAATCGCGATCCCTCAGTTTTGCCTCCCGGTCAAGTATGACTGAGGCAAGGAAATTCTTCCTGTCTTCGACTTCTTGTCTTGTCATTTTTCTTATGTTTTTTATCCCTGTTTAACCTAAAATGATATCTGCATTTTAGTATTTCGTTATGCCTGTAGCCTTCGTTGGCCTCAAAGCATCGTCTGTCATCGTTGTAGTGGCAGTACTTCAGCCATTTCGGAGAGACTTCGTCCACGAGGTCGCGAATCTTTCCGTAGTCGTTTCTGCGCTTCATAAGCCCCAGCGAGCTGTTGATGGAAGCAAGGAAATGCTCGAGCTGTGATGGGTACGCCAGCCTGTTCCACTTCCTGATGGCCATCCTGCAATCCCGTATTGTCCTGTCATTAGTGTAGACTCTGTTGAATTTTATATGAACCCCGAGAAATTTTACACCCTTGGAATAGTGCTGCTGGTATCGCTTCTTCGGATGCATAATATAGCCTTCCTCTTTCAGGAGCTTCTTCTCCGAGGTCGCAACGTGTGCGAGTCCGGCCTGAAGGTTGTCAAGCACCCACCACATATCATCGACGAATCTTCCGTAGTGCATACCGCAATCTACGACCTGCCACCTGTCGAACTCTGCAAGGTCGTAGTTCTTCTGGACCTGCCAATACTGGTTCCCGAGACATCCACCGTGGTCGTAGTCGTTGTTGAACACGACAGACTTCCCATCCGCTATAATGTCGTCGTATCGGTATCTTGGAGCAATAAGTTTCGCATGGTCCTGAGGATATGCGTAATTGACCCTCATAAGTATATACAAAAGGTCGTCACGTTCATCCCCGACGAAGTTCTCCTCAATGAGGTTCCTGTATCTTCCGTATGCCTTGTTCAGGTCAGTCGATGGGAAATACGCCTTGATGTCCCTCGTGATGATGTAAGCCTGTCTTGTGTAGTTATGGGATACTTCCCTCACGTCCTTGAATGATTTATGCGAAGCTTCTCATAAGTTCTTTTATGATAAGCATATCATTATGCAAAGTAAGTCTGATTGTTACATCATTAAAAT
>JBJEBM010000041.1:0-15979 GCA_051870055.1 Candidatus Cryptobacteroides sp. | reverse complement strand
AAAAAGATTAAAGAAGTTTAAAATTCATAAATTTCTTCTTTAAAAATCATAAAAAATTTCACTTGATTACATCGGTGAGATGTTTAGAGTGAAAGTGTCATTCAATGCCTCCGCTATCCTGACGAATATTGAATAAAATTGACTAAATTTGTCAAGATACGTCGGAAATGACATTAAATTGATGACAGATGGCAACATTCAAGTTCATTACAGAGACACCGGTGTGCTGTACCGCCGACCTTCGGAAGGCCGCTGAAAGCCTGGCGGAAGACTTCATTGTAATTATCACCCGTCCATATCCTTGCGGTTTGGGTTACCTCTCCCTTGAGCGAATTGCACAGGTGGCTGAGTTCACCGGAGCTGATATGTTGTATTCCGATCATTATGAACTCATTGAAAAAGAGGATGGTACGGTTGAAAAACAGCGCCATCCAGCCATTGACTGCCAGCCGGGGGCTTTGCGGGACGATTTTGACTTCGGCCCGGTGACAGTTTTCCGCTATGCTTCATTCAAAAGGGCTGTCGCGGAGATGGACAATGATTATCAGTTCGGTGCATTGTACGATCTCCGTCTGCGGATGGACAAAATCGTCCATATATCAGAATATCTGTACACTGAGGTCGAGAAAGACCTGCGCAAGTCGGGCGAGAAGCAGTTCGACTATGTCAATCCGCGCAACAGGGAAGTCCAGATAGAGATGGAAAAAATTTGCACCGAATACCTGAAGCGCAAAGGGGCTTACCTTAAACCTGCTTTCAGGCCCATAGAAATAGACCCGGATTTCAGGCCGGAAGTGACCGCGTCAGTCATAATACCGGTTTTCAACAGGGTGCGTACCATCAGAGATGCGGTAATGAGCGCCCTCTCCCAGAAATGTGACTTTCCGTTCAATGTCATTGTCGTTGATAATCATTCAGTTGACGGAACATCAGATGTTCTTGAACAGATAGATGACCCGCGTCTTGTGGTCATAGTTCCGGATAGGAACGACTTGGGTATCGGAGGATGCTGGAACACGGCGGTCCACGATCAAAGATGCGGAGAGTATGCCGTCCAGCTTGACAGTGATGATGTCTATAAGGGCGAAGATGCATTGCAGAAAGTGGTGGACGTTTTCAGGAATGAAGGCTGCGGTATGGTGATAGGCTCTTATGAAATGACAGATTTCAATATGCGTCCTCTTCCTCCCGGCATCATTGACCATAGAGAGTGGACCGAAGAGAACGGCCGCAACAACGCATTGAGAATCAACGGCCTCGGAGCTCCGCGTGCTTTCTATGTCCCGCTTCTGCGCAAGATAAACTTCCCTGATGTCAGCTATGGCGAGGACTATGCCGTCGGATTGAGAATCTGCCGTGAGTACCGCATTGGAAGAATATATGAACCTATATACTGCTGCCGCCGTTGGGAGGGAAATTCCGATGCGGCGCTTGACATTGAACGTGTCAATGCCAACAACCTGTATAAGGACAGAATACGCACCTGGGAGCTTGAGGCCCGCCTAATTATGAATTCAAATGGAGAATAATAGTTCTGTTCATAAATTTGTCAAGGACCAGCTGTCGGTCTGGCCTATGGCCGCAGCTAATTTTCGTGCTCTCAAGAACGTGGAAATCAGGAAGATGGATATAAACGGCCTTCACGTGAGACTTCAGCATAATCCCTCAAGAATCAGGTCTTCCGCCGCCAAAGTCGATTCCGCGTCCCTGAAAGCGAGAAAATGTTTTCTCTGCCAGGAGAACAGGCCTGAGGAACAGCTCAGCCTGCTTTTCGAAGGACGGAAAGGACGGAAATACGACATCCTCATCAACCCGTATCCGATTTTCCCTGAGCATCTTGTGATTGCCAGAAAAACGCATTCCCCCCAGTCAATATGGAAACGGGTGGTGGATATGACCGACATTGCCAGGCATTTCCCTGATTTCACCGTATTTTACAACGGGCCGAAATGCGGTGCGTCAGCTCCTGACCATATGCATTTCCAGGCTTGCCCGAGAGGTATGATGCCTCTTGAGGAGGAAGTGGACAGGCTGCTGGCAAATGGAGCCGAAGGCCTTGATTATCTGACCTTTGAGCAGGATGCGGATCTTTTCCATTTCAGCAGTTTCACCAAGGGAATCTTCGTTCTCCGCGCCAGGACCTCGAAGTCTTTTGCAAAATTGTTCTACAGGCTGCTGGACTGCCTGCCGGAAAAAGAAGGGGAGAGCGAGCCTATGTTCAATCTGATAGCCTGGTATTCAGTCCGTCCGACAGAAAGAGTCTCGGGGATTTCCCACGGGCGTTTCGGGGAATACAGGGCCATCCTGCTCGCAAGGGACAGGCACCGTTCCCATCATTATTTCTCGGATGGACCGGACCACCTGACAATGAGCCCGGGTTGTGCGGATATGGCAGGACTATTCATTGTCCCTCAGGCAGATGACTTTGCAAAACTGTCTCCGGAGATGATCGCGGAAATGCTGTCAGAAGTGTCAGTGAGCCAGGAGGCTGAAGACAGGATAATATGGAAACTTACACGCAGTCAGCCAGAACTGCAGGTGGGCATAATGTCCGGGAAGGAAATTGAATTCGAGATAATATCTGACGGCGCCGGACGCCAGAAAGTCTCCTGGGAAAACGGCAGGATTTCTTATAACGGCACTTTGTATGATGAACTGCTTTTCGATGCCAGGACAATGTCCACAATGTTCGCAGAGCCGACATTCATATTGTACGGAGTGACAATCGGTGTGGATTTTCATTGGGAACAGAAAATGACCCAGCGTTTCGCAGGTTCGCTGAAATTTATTGTCGAAGGTGACAATGTGGTGGCTGTCAATCTGATAGGCGTTGAGGACTATCTGGTCAGCGTGATTTCTTCTGAGATGAGGGCAAGCGCCCCGCCGGAATTCCTGAAAGCCCATTCGGTCATTTCCCGTTCCTGGGTGATGAGGCAGATTGCCATGCGCCGTGCGGATTCTTCCGCAAAACCGGCCGATATCGACATTATTGAAAATGGCGTCCGCCATATTGTGAAATGGTTTGACAGCAATGACCACAAGGCTTTCGATGTTTGCGCTGACGATCATTGCCAGAGATATCAGGGATTGATAACAGCGGTCGGAGATAATGTCCGCAGGGCTGTTGACGAGACCTGGGGACAAGTCCTTCTGTATGACGGAAAGCTCTGTGACGCAAGATTTTCCAAATGCTGCGGAGGAATGATGGAGAAGTTCTCCACCTGCTGGAGCGATGAGGATTTTCCATATCTGCTGGCGCTCCCTGATACCCGTGAAGACGGTTCAGTTCAAGACCTTACGGACGAAGAGACTGCTGAAAAATGGATATTGACCGAGCCGGATGCTTATTGTAATACAGCTGACCGCCGGATTCTTTCCGCTGTCCTGAATGACTACGACCTTGAGACCAGTGACTTTTTCAGATGGCGCGTATCCTATACCAGACGGGAACTGTCGGATATTATAATCAGGCGCTCCGGCCAGGATATCGGATTGTTGAAATCTCTCAGGCCGCTCAAGAGAGGCCCTTCCGGGCGTATAATGGAGCTGCTGATTGAAGGGGACAAGTCCTCTATAGTTGTAGCCAAAGAATTGATTATAAGGAGATTCCTGTCGGATTCCCACCTGCGCAGTTCCGCTTTTGTGGTTAAGACGGAGCCTGGCGCCACTTATGAAGCTGATATCATTACGCTGCTTGGCGCCGGATGGGGGCACGGAGTAGGGCTCTGCCAGATTGGCGCTGCGGTGATGTCTTCCGAAGGAGCTGATTACAAGGCGATTCTGTCCCATTATTACCCCGGTGCGGTGTTAGGTGAATGCCCCATAAATGATGAACATTATGAATAAGACGTCAATTTCAAGGTCGCCCTGGTGGTGGGTGCCAACATTGTATTTTGCGGAAGGCATTCCGTATTTCATTGTCAACAACATATCAGTCACAATGTTCACCAGGATGGGAGTGCCGAACGGGGAAATGGC
Source organism: Candidatus Cryptobacteroides sp. (assembly GCA_051870055.1). Lineage (GTDB taxonomy): Bacteria > Bacteroidota > Bacteroidia > Bacteroidales > UBA932 > Cryptobacteroides. The sequence continues at coordinate 12,001 of JBJEBM010000041.1, read as the reverse complement.
GCTGTTCACCAGTCTGCTCTATCTTCCGTGGACGCTGAAACCACTTTGGAGCCCTGCAGTGGACATCCTGAAGACCAAAAGATGGTGGATTCTGGCAATGCAGATTCTGATGTCAGTTTCATTTATCCTGTTGATATTCAGTATTCCACATCCGTCGGCCGGGATGATTGACTCAGGCGGCACACCTGTCGGGATGTTCAAATTCACATTGATTCTTTTCATACTGACGGCATTCGCCTCGGCCACGCACGACATTGCCGCGGACGGATTCTATATGATTGCCCTCGATCAAGGGCAGCAGTCGTTTTTCGTCGGCATAAGAAGCACATTCTACCGGCTTTCATCTATTTTCGGCCAGGGAGTTCTGGTGGTGATTGCGGGCCTGCTGGAGAAACGCACCGGAAACATTCCGCTCGCATGGACGCTTACAATGGCCGTGACCGCGGTGATTTTCGCGGCGGTGACGCTGTATCATACATTTGCAATTCCTTCTCCTTCAGGGGACAGGACAGTCCGGACCGCAGGGGAGAACAGTACATTCGCATCCGGATTCGGAAATGCGTTCATAACATTTTTCAAGAAACCCGGGGCATTGATTGCAATTGTCTTTATGCTGCTGTACAGGCTTCCGGAAGCATTTCTGCTGAAAATGGTGAATCCGTTCCTGCTGTCTTCCGCAGAGCAGGGAGGCCTGGCGCTTTCCACGTCAACTGTCGGCGTCATATATGGTACAATAGGGGTGATAGCCCTGACTGTCGGTGGCATTGTCGGAGGTATGGCCGCATCAAGATGGGGACTGAAAAAATCACTCTGGCCAATGGCGGCATTTATGACCCTGCCTTGTCTGACATTTGTTTACCTGAGTATGGCAATGCCGCACAACCTTTTGGTAATCAGTGTGTGCGTTGCTGTTGAACAGTTCGGTTACGGCTTCGGTTTCACGGCCTATATGCTGTATATGATGTATTTTTCGGAAGGGGAGTACAAGACATCCCATTATGCCATCTGCACTGCATTCATGGCGCTCAGCATGATGATTCCGGGAGCGTTCGCTGGCTATCTTCAGGAAATGTTGGGCTACAGGCTCTTCTTCTGGATGGTGATTGTATGCTGCCTCGGAACCGTGGTTGTCACTAAACTCATAAAAGTGGAAAATGAATCGTAATTATGAATAAGACAATAACTTGCATTATGGCGTCCTGCATTCTGGCAGGATTGCTCCTGACATCTTATAAGTCGGATGCCAAAGGCGTCCAGGTCCGCACCGGAATCGAAGTGCTTGAAAGCAGGGGATTCGAAGGACTGAAAGGGAAACGTGTGGGGCTCGTGACCAATCCGAGCGGAGTTGACAGGAATCTCCGTTCCACTATCGATATCCTCAACAATGCTGAAGGGGTGGAACTTGTAGCCCTGTTCGGCCCGGAGCACGGAGTCCGCGGTGATGCCTATGCCGGTGACAAAGTCGGTGATTCCATTGACGAGACAACGGGCGTGAAAGTGTTCTCCATCTACGGAAAATACAGGGAGCCGTCTCAGGAAATGCTTGATGGCATTGACATTATGGTGTATGACATCCAGGATGTCGGGACACGTTCCTATACATTCATCAGCACGCTCGGCCTGGTGATGCGGGCTTGTGCGAAGAAAGGTATCGAAGTGATGGTGCTTGACCGTCCTAATCCTTTGGGAGGCAACAAGGTGGAGGGCTGTTACGTTGATCCCGGCTTCTTCTCGTTCGTAAGCGAGTTCAGGATTCCGTATGTATATGGCCTCACTGTCGGGGAACTGGCTATTCTGATCAATGAAGAGGGCCTCAACAGGGGGCAGACCGGTTATGAGCCTCATCTTAAATGCAAGTTGAGCGTGATTCCGATGGACGGTTGGAGGCGTGATATGACATATCTTGAGACAGGACTTCCGTGGGTGATGCCGTCCCCGAATATCCCTTATCCGCAGTCCGCAGTGAATTATCCTGTTTCCGGGATAGCTGGTGAATTCTTCAATTATCTCAATGTGGGTGTGGGATATACAATTCCGTTCGCGGCTTTTGCGGCTGAATGGATTGATGCGGACGACCTCAAGGCGGAACTCGACAGCTACAATCTTCCGGGAACTGTTTTCAGAACGATTCATTACAAGCCTACGTCCGGCAGTAGCCAGGGAAAACTGGTGAATGGAGTTCAATTCTATTTCACTGATTATGAGGCAGCTGAAATTTCGCTTACGCAATTTTACGTGATGCAGGCGGTGCACCGTCTCTATCCGGAGCACAACCCATTCGTTGTCTCCCAGTCCCGTATCGGAATGTTCGATAAAGTATGTGGTACGGATTATGTAAGAAAGAACTTCTCAAAGAGTTTGGAGGTGTCGGATATTGTTGGACGCTGGCGTGGTGATGCAGCGGGCTTCAAGGCACTTTCGAAGAAGTATCACCTTTATAAATGAATCTAAAACTTTATGATTATGAGACGGTTCAGAAATTTGGCGCTTGCAGCGCTCGCGGCTTTGTCAATGCTCGCTGTTCCAGAATATATGGATGCCCAGACCCGCAGTGGTTCGTCTTCAACCCAGACCCGCGGCAGTTCTTCATCGTCTTCAGTTCGCAGGTCATCCGGTAGCTCATCCTCGCAGGTTAGAAGCGGAAGCTCATCTTCCCAGGTGCGCAGTGGAAGCTCGTCCTCACAAGTTAGAAGTGGCTCGTCATCTTCGCAGGTGCGCAGCGGCTCTTCTTCCTCACAGGTCAGAAGCGGTTCATCTTCCAGCCAGGTGCGCAGCAGTTCCTCGTCCAATCAGGTACGCTCGTCATCAGGCTCGAATCAGGCTCGCAGCGGAAGTTCGTCTTCCCAGGTCCGCTCCGGAAGTTCATCTTCCCAGGTGCGCAGTGGAAGCTCATCCTCACAAGTTAGAAGTGGCTCATCCTCATCGCAGGTGCGTAGCGGCTCCTCGTCTTCACAGGTCAGAAGCGGTTCATCTTCCAGTCAGGTTCGCAGCAGCTCCGGCTCGTCTGCGGTCAGGTCATCCTCGAATACAGGATCATCTTCCTCACAGGTGCGCCGCGGCACTTCCGGCACAGCCAACCGCGTAGCCCAGCCTGTAAGGGGGAATGCCTCAGTATCAGGCAACGGTCAGGTGAGATCTACTGGCTCTGCTTCCCAGACCCGCCGCAATACCAACGTGACCAAAGGCGGACTCACCACTGTGACATCCCAGATGAGAGAGCAGCCTAATCCTGTCAGGGGCTCATCGTCACAGCTCCGCGGAGCCGGAATGCACGATGACTTCCGTATTGACAATCATTCCGTGCAGAGAATCCACCCTTGCGACAGGGATTTCATCCACCACGACAGGCTCGGACATTTTTACGGACACCACTCTCATTATTTCGGCTACAGGGTTCAGGTCCTGCCTCCAAGATATGAGAGGTACACCTACTTCGGAGTAAACTATTACGTTTGCAACGATGTGTATTACAGACCGTTCCGGGGCCATTACGTAGTTTGCCGCCCTCCTTTCGGAGTCGTTGTCAATGCTGCCCTTGCTGATCTCGCTTTCTCTGCCGTGCGCTTCTCTTATTACAACAATGTGTACAATACTTATCGCGCAATCGATGAGAACAACCGCTATATTGACCAGCAGAACAGGATAATAGCCCAGAACAACGCCACCATAATGGCCCAGAACCAGGCTATTGCGATGAACCCTGGTCTTGCGAGGTCATCCCACCAGATAGCTGACCGGCTCGGTCTTGTGCAGAGCTATGCTTACGCTGACAGGCAGTATTATTATGAGGACGGAGTGTTCTACATTATCAACGAGAATGGCCGCTATCAGACAATCGTTCCTCCGGCAGGTGCCCTGGTACAGGAACTTCCGGAAGATTACGACACGCTGGTTCTTGATGGCGTTGAGTATTACAGGGTGGATGACACCGTATATCGCCTCACTCTTGTAGAGGGTGCTCCTTACCTTGAGGTGCTTGGCCAGATGTATGGCAATATGGCCAGGAAGTACAACAGCTATTATGAATAACATATTGATATTCAAATATGATTGGAGTCGTTGACTCAGGTTCCGGCGGGTTGTCTGTATTGAAGGAGATAACCCGCCTTCTGCCTGCCGAAAAATACATATATTATTCTGACAATGCGAATTGCCCTTATGGCGAGAAACCACGGCAGTTCATAGTTGACAGGATGCGGAGTGTTTCCGAAAAATTGATGTCAGAGGGTGCCGACATCATTGTAGTTGCTTGCAATACAGCCACTTCTGCGGCTATAGCGGATTTGAGGGAAATGTATTCCGATCCGGAGTCTGGGCAATGCCGCACCAAAGTCGGCAGACTGACATCCGGAAGGCTGGACCATATTAGTTTCATCGGAATGGAGCCGGCAGTGAAACCTGCCGCCCTCGGAACACGTACAGGTGTCATCGGAGTTCTCGCTACGGCTGGAACGCTGAAAGGTTCCAAATATCTTACTTCAAAAGGCAATGTTGAGGACAATGTCAAGGTCGTAGAACACGTCGGTAAAGGGTTTGTGGAACTCGTGGAGAGTGGCCGGCTTGATGGCCCGGAGGTTGAGAAAGTTGTCTCGGACAGCCTGCAGCCATTGCTCCAGGAAGGTGCGGACATTATTGTGCTCGGATGCACGCATTATCCTTTCCTGCTTCCGGTGATGAGGAAGGTCGCAGGTCCGTCAGTTCGTTTCATCGATCCGGCGCCCGCAGTGGCAAAGCGCCTGGTGAATGTGATGGCTCAGGACAGACTGCTCTCTGAAGCGGAGACTGCAAGGGCACTTCATCTTGCGGAATCTCTCCCTGCGGATTGCGGACTTTCAGGCAAAAAGCAAAAAAAACCTGACGCACTTCTGTTGGCGTCAGGTGATGATTCCGTGTTGATAAAGCTGTTCAGCAGAATCTATCTCCAGGGCTGAAATTCCACTACATTGGAGGCGGAGGACCGGGATGTCCTCCTCTCGGACCTCCCGGGCCGCCAGGTCCCATCCTCATATTCTTGTTCATCGTGCCGAATCTCCAGGTCAGCGACAGAATCACATAGCGTCCTAAAGTATTGTTCCTGGTCTCGGTGTGATAGTTGGCTGAATCGCTGATGGACAGGTTCTTGGCCTGGTTGAGCAGGTCGTATCCTTTCAGGGATAGGGTGAACTTGTTCTTGAACAGGAGCTTCGTTATCTCTACATTCAGGATATATTCGTCTTCCTGCGGGGATGTGTAGCCGCGGTACCAGTTGTAGTCAAAGTCGGAAACGAGTCCGATTCCCCCAGGTATGGTCCAGTTCATCGAAGCTGACAGCTGGTTGTTCCTTGTCATATTCGTATTCACTGAATTCACAGTGTACCAGGATTTGTTCAGCCTTGTCCTTCCGCTGGCGGTCAGCTCTACGAACTTGTTGCGGTAGGTGAGCTTGAGCCTTTCCATAATGCTCATTGTCTGAATCTTGTTCTCGGTGAAGTACTCGCTCTCCCCAAGATCCGGAAAATCCTGATGGAAAGCTACATAGTCGAAATTGTCCCCGTCATAGTACTTGCTCGTGTCAAACGAGCTTCTGCCGACGTATGAGTAAGCCTTTGACCAGCTGGCGCTTGTCATATTGGAAATGCTGAAGTTGGACTTCGCGATAGGGGAGTTGAGGAACGCCCTGACAGCGAAATTGGCTGAATTCGGGCCGTTGACAGGCAGCGAGAACTGTGCGCCGTTGGTGCTGTTCCATATTGCGCTCACAATCGGTGACTGGACAAGTCCGCCTTCGAGATTGCCGTTGAGGGAGAAGAATGTCTTCTTGTTGCTGTATCCGAACCTGAGCCTTACGTCGTGTCTGAAATACGGTTCAAGATACGGATTTCCGAGCGACACGCTAAGCGGATTGGAATTGTCCGGAACCGGCATCAACTGCGATGTGGTAGGCTGGGATGAGTTTCCGAAATAGAACCCGCGGATGTTGGTGTTGTCATTGATGTCGTACCAGATCATTGCAGAAGGTGACCAGTTCACCACAGTGCTGTTGTAATCCTGACCGTTGGTCTCGTTGTGGGTTATGGTAGGCACGACAGCAGCGCCGAGCTGCGCTCTAATCTTGTCTTTCTGGAACATGAAATTCAATCCGCCCCTATGGGTCTGGTACTGGTTGAGAATGTCGCTGGAATATGTGTCGTTCCGCTCCATCCCGTCTTTGTTGAAGAACTTGTTCCCTGAGCCGTAGTCAGGACCTTCGCCGAAGTCTGTGGTGCCACCTGAATCGTATGTGTCTTTCACGGACTTGTTCTGGCTCCATTTGTACTGGTAATTGGCCTCAAGGTAGAATCCCGCTCCGAGAGGTTCGGTATATACCACCCTTCCTCCGAGAGACGATGATTTGGAATTCTGCTCAAACCATTGATTTACAATGTCGTCTGAATCCACTGTCCCGTCCGCATTGTAATTCCTTGTCAGTGACTGGTTCAATCCTTCAAGGTCGTTGTTGCTGAAGTTGTAGTCAATGTTCACGGAAATTGTCCTGCCCGGGATGCCGAGACGCTGCCTGAAGAGCAGGAATCCGTTCGCCGTCCAGTTGTTGTTGTTTCCGTTGTTGAAATTGAAACCGTCGTTCTTCAATACAGCATCAGCTGTCTCCGAAGTCTGGCCGTATGTGTCGAAGTCGGAAAATTCCGTGAAATTTCCCTTTCCGAAATTGAACTGCGGCTGGAAGAGAATCGAGGTCTTTTCTGAAAATTTGTGCTCCAGTCTCATTCCGATGCGGTGCCCCTGCGATTTGTTGGTGCTGTAACCGTCATTGTTGTATATCAGGCGTGAACCGTCATCGAGGTATGTGGTCTTGGAACTCTTCTCCTGTACATCGGTTTTGGTATTGTTGTACAGGTAGTTCGCCCCGAGGTCCATCTTGTCGTCGAACAAGTCCCAGGAACCGTTGATGCCTCCCATCCAGGATGATGTGATACCGTTGCTGTTTCCCCATCCTCCGGAGCCGCGGCCCATTCCGCCGCTGCCTCTCATTGAACGCATCATACTGCCTGACAGGTCGTTGAAGCCCCTGTTGTTCGTGTTGTTGGCATTGAGGATTATGCTCAGCTGGCTTTTCTCGGTGAATTTTCCTGCGAAGGCCGCTCCCTGGTATCTCCAGTCTCCGTTGTCGTCAATGAGGTCAGAGGCTGTTTTTTCAGGCCAGTCGTGTCCGCCGCCCGCCATAACATTTCCGAAAAGCCCGTTCATCATTCCCTTCTGCACGCTCAGGTCAATCACTGTCTCTTCCTGGCCGTCGTCAATGCCGGTGAACTGCGCCTGCTCGGACTTCTTCTGCACTACTTTCACCTTGTCAACAATTTTGGCAGGAATGTTCTTGGACGCAAGTGACGGGTCGTCAAGGAAGAATGTCTTTCCGTCAATGGTGATTTTGGATATGGTCTGGCCGTTGGCGGTAATTGAACCGTCCTCGCTCACCTCCACTCCCGGCAGTTTCTTGAGGAGGTCCTCAAGTACATCGTTGTCAGTGGTCTTGAACGATGATGCATTGTACTCCACCGTGTCTTTCTTGATAATGATTGGATTGCCGACAGCTGAAACGCTGGCAGCATCGAGCATCTGCTTGTCAGGTTCCATATCCACTGCGCCAAGGTCAACTGCTTCCTTGACGGTGATGTCTTTTGTAAAGTTCTTGTAGCCAAGTAGTTCTGCTTTTACGGAATAGGAACCTGCCGGCACTTTCTCAAGTACTGCCTTGCCCTTGTCGTCCGAGAGCACATATTTGAAAGGGCTCTTGTCCCCGCTTTTGGTTATCGACACTGTAGCGTAGGGAACAGGTTCCCCTGTGGATGAATCCTTCAGGGTGAGGGATACCGTCCTGTTCTGCGCTCCCGCCGCAAAAGAAAAAGCGAGCGTTGTGAGCAACCCGCATAATAAAGCAATGATTCTCTTCATTGTTCAATGATTTATAAGTGACACTCTACATTATTTTCAACCAACATTTCTTTAGACAGAAATGCCCGCCGGAGGTTTAATCCGGCAGGCAGGAATTTTTCAATCTTTTCCCGGATCCGGCTCTCATTTGACCCTGTCCGGATGTTCGGCGATGAATTTCTCCCAGGAGCCTCCTGTCTTGAGGCCGGCAAGAGGACTTGTCATTTCATAGAAATGGCACATAGCTATCGCCAATGCGTCTGTGGCATCGAGAAATTTCTCCTCTATGTCAATGCCGAGGATTCTTTGCAATATTGTGCTCACCTGGACTTTGGAAGCCGCTCCGTTTCCTGTGACCGCCACTTTTGCCTTTCTCGGGGCGTATTCGGTGATTGGAATTCCTCTTGTGACGGCCGCCAGCATTGCCGCTCCCTGGGCCCTTCCGAGTTTCAGCACAACCTGTGCATTCTTTCCGTAGAATGGAGACTCAAGTGCCATCTCATCAGGTGACCAGGTGTCGCATACTGTCCCGATTTCAGAAAAAATACGCCACAGTTTGTCGTAGGCGTTCTTCTCTTTGCGGAGGTCAATCACTCCCATATCCACATATTGCGGAGTCTTGCCCACAATGCGGATGACCCCGAAGCCAAGTATATTGGTTCCGGGGTCGATTCCCAGGATTGTGGTAGTATTTTTCTGAAGACTGGCCATCAGTGTCAGTCAATGCAGTCGAATCCGGTGTAAGGACGGAGAACCTCAGGGATGACGATTCTGTCCTCCCGCTGGTTGTCCTCAAGCATTGCCGCAACGACACGTGGCAGCGCCAGGGAACTTCCGTTCAATGTGTGGCAGAGCTGGGTCTTGCCGTTAGCGTCTTTGTATCTGAGATGCAGACGGTTGGCCTGATATGTCTCGAAGTTGGAAACGGATGATATTTCAAGCCATCTCTGCTGTGCTGCGGACCAGAGCTCGAAGTCGTATGTGATGGCTGAGGTGAAACTCATATCCCCTCCGCAGAGACGGAGAATGCGGTATTTCAGACCGAGTTTGTTGACGAGGCTCTCTACGTGCGCAATCATCTCATCCAGAGCCTTGTAGGAGTCTTCAGGACGTTCGATGCGGACAATCTCGACCTTGTCGAACTGATGAAGCCTGTTGAGACCTCTCACGTCCTTGCCGTATGAGCCGGCCTCGCGGCGGAAGCAAGGGGTGTAGGCTGTAAGCTTCTGCGGGAACTGGTCGTTAGCGAGAATGACATCCCTGTAGATGTTTGTCACAGGCACTTCCGCTGTAGGGACAAGATAAAAATCGTCCAGACCGACATAGTACATCTGTGCCTCTTTGTCAGGAAGCTGGCCTGTTCCGAATCCGGAAGCGGCGTTGACCATGATAGGAGGTTCGATTTCCTTGTATCCGGCGGCAGTGTTCTGGTCAAGGAAGAAGCTTATCAGCGCTCTCTGGAGTTTGGCTCCCTTGCCTTTGTAAACAGGGAAGCCGGCGCCTGTGAGTTTCACTCCGAGGTCGAAGTCTATGATGTCGAATTTTTTGGCGAGATCCCAGTGAGGCAGTGCGTTCTCAGGGAGGTTGATTTCAGGACCACCCATTTTAACTACCTGATTGTCCTCAGCTCCTTTGCCCGGAACTACGAGGTCGCAAGGCAGGTTAGGCAGCAGGACAAGCTGGGCTTCAAGTTCTTTGGTGGTAGTGTCCGCTTTGGCGAGAAGTTCGGACGAGCGGTTTTTTAGCTCCGCAACTTCTTTCTTGACTTCCTCGGCCTCGGCTTTTTTGCCTTCTTTCATAAGGCCGCCGATGATGCCGGCTTTCTTTTTCTGCTGGGCGAGAATGGCGTCGCTCTCAGTCTGGAGAGCCCTTCTCTCGGTGTCAAGTTCAATTACCTTCTCAACGATGGCCCGTGCATCGAAATTTTTTACTGCAAGCTTCTTGATCACATATTCAGGATCGTCACGAAGCAATTTAAGTGTCAGCATAATATTTAGCGAATATATATATGTCCTTTATTATAAAAATACAGAGGACCGCACGCCGAACTCGAAGTGCAATCCTCTGATGTCTTTTAAGACCCTTCGAGTTAGTTCTCAAAAGGGATAACCGACACGTATGACTTGTGCTCTTTCTTCTTGGTGAACTTTACAGTTCCGTCAACAAGGGCATAGAGAGTGTGGTCTTTGCCCATTCCTACATTCCTGTCAGGATTGTGGACTGTTCCTCTCTGACGTACAATGATGTTGCCGGCTTTTACGACCTCGCCGCCGAATTTCTTGAGTCCAAGGCGTTTGCTATGTGACTCACGACCGTTCTTGGAACTACTTTGACCTTTTTTATGTGCCATAATTCTTTCCTCCTGTTAATTAATTAAGCGATAGAGTCGATGCGGATCTTGGTGAGCTTCTGGCGATGACCGTTCAGCTTCTGGAATCCTTTGCGACGGATTTTCTTGAATACCAATACTTTCTTGGCTTTCACGCTGTCGTCAAGCACGGTGGCTTTGACTGACGCACCCTCTACATAAGGGGCTCCGACTTTCACTGCACCCTCGTTGTCGAGAAGCAGCACTTTGTCGAACTCTACCGTCTCGTCTTTCTTGGAAGCAAGGCGGTTAACAAAAATCTCTGAACCAGCTTCTACTTTGAACTGCTGGCCTGCAATGTCAACAATTGCGTACATTTTTATAAAAACTATTAAGTTTTCGACTGCAAGCGTCCGCGGTTTTCTGCGGAACTTGAACGGGCTTGCCAGCCATCTATTTTGGGAGTGCAAATTTAGCGTTTTTATTATATTCTGCAAAATTATTTGCTAAATTTGTGTCCGCTAATGCGCAATTGAGATGGATTCACCCTTTATTTTCGATAAGCCGGTGACTGGCAAGGCCTTTGTCGGCAGACGCTCTGCCTGCAATACGCTGGCAAATATCATAACGCACGGCCAGAACGCGGCTATTTGGGGACCTCCCAAGTCAGGCAAGCGCTCTGCGGTGGCGCAGACGGTTTTCAATCTCCGCTCAACCGGGGTGTCGTTTATGCTGTGTTCGCTCAATATGGTGAATATCAGGACTCCGGAGGTATTCATCCGTAAATTTGCAGGTGAGGTGATAAAGTCAGCAACAGACATTCCGGATGAGATTGAGGCTATGGCCGGGAAGTATCTGTACGGAACTTCCCTGGTTTTTGACAGATCTTTTTATGCCGAGACCGGCGAGGTTTTCGGCGGGACTTTCAAGCTGTCCGAGAATGATTGCCTTTCGGCTCTTGAACTTCCTTATCTGATTGCCAGGGAAAAAAACATGGGGATGGCTGTGGTCCTGGAAGAACTCCAGAATCTGGATTCTCCTGAAGGTGGGCGGCTTTTCAAGTCAATGGAGGACGTTATGTCGGCGCACAGGGACAGTGTCTCCCCGTTCTGCTCCTGGATTTTGACCGGGTCAAGGACCAATGCGATGAACAGCATTTTCTGCCGAAGGCATTATTTCTGGAATTTGGTGGAGAGGGTGGAACTGCCTCCTTTTGCGGAGAACGAGATTGCTGAATTTGTCCTCAAGGGATTTTCCCAGTTCGGAAAGGTCATTGACAGGGACATGATTCAGGGGGTGTGCAACTTGTTCAAGAACAATATGTGGCATATCAACCATTTTTTCTTCATCTGCAACAGCCTGTCCAAAGGCTTTATGAATGACACAATTCTGAATGACGCCCTGTCCTGTGTGATGTCTGTCAACGAGCCTGCGTACCGAAGCATTATGGATGACCTGACGGCATTTCAGGAACGGCTCCTGAAGGCTGTCCTGGACGGGGTGGTGAAGTTCAGCACCACTGATGTGATAGAAAAATACGCGCTGAATTCCTCGGCGAATGTGAAACGCCTCAAGGATGCCCTGATGAAGAAAGAGGTCATCACTTTCAATGACAGGGAGGAGCCGGAGGTGATAGATCCGCTGTTCGAATACTGGCTCAGGAATTATTATTTTAAAATTGGGAAATAACTTTAGTTTCGCAAGGCGAAACAACTGCTTTTGAGGCCTTCAGGCCGAGGGTAAGTCTCTTTCCCGGGGAAAGGGATTTAGGAAAAGGGTAGCGTA
>JBJEBM010000040.1:0-64989 GCA_051870055.1 Candidatus Cryptobacteroides sp. | reverse complement strand
TTATCCATTTTCATTCTCGTGGACGGCTTGAAAAAGTCATGGGTGTTTCATAATGTTGTCTAAAATGTTTTTCCAATTTTGTAAATATACGCAAAACTTTCAAAAAAACTGAAAAATACAGATTGACAAAGTCGGAAATCGCAGGAAAATACAGCGCCTGAAAATCAGCCAAAATCACACAAATAGTGGCATTTTGGCTGATTTTTATATTACTAAAATATTTATCATACTATTTTTCAATATATTATGACTATTAACCCCATTTTTGAAAATCAGCCAAAATGAGAAAAATTCAATCATTTTGGCTGATTTTTCATTATTTACCGAAAAAATTCATTATCTTCGCAAAAAAAGAGAAACGATGAATACGGATAAAATCATTGGCAGAAAGGAAGAAGTCAGGACATTGGAACGGCTGTATAACTCCGACAAGTCCGAGTTTCTCGCCATTTACGGAAGGCGAAGGGTCGGCAAGTCCTATCTTGTCGATGAGGCTTTCCGGGGAGTAATCGCATTCTCCGCAGTGGGCATATTCTCAAAATCCCCTGAGACAAGCCAGAGAAAAATCCAATTGAAACATTTCTACAGCAATCTTTTAGCGTACGGCCTGAGCCCTGAATACAAAGAGCCGGAAGACTGGATGGCAGCCTTCGAGCTTTTGAGGATACTTCTTTCAAAGAATACCAGCAGAAGAATCGTCATCTTTCTTGACGAACTTCCCTGGATGGCCGGACCGCAGTCGTCTGAACTTGTCGAAGAGTTGGGTTTCTTCTGGAACAACTGGGCGGTAAAACAGAGAAACATTTTACTAATCGTATGCGGCTCCGCGACAAGCTGGATGCTCGACAACATCATCAGGGATTATGGTGGCTTGCACAGCAGGCTGACAGAGAAAATGTTCCTATCCCCTTTCACTCTCGGAGAAAGCCGGGAATATTATAACAGACGTGGATTTCTGATGTCAGATTATGAAATTGCCCTGTGCCATATGGCAATAGGAGGAATACCATATTATATGGACAGGATGACACCCGGCAGGACATTGACACAGAACATCAACAGTTTCTATTTCGAAAACAAGAACATTGACCAGGAATTCACGGATGTCTATGCCGGCTTGTTCCAGTCCGCATCAAGATACATAGATGTAGTTTGCGCATTGGGCAGAAAATTCTACGGAATGTCGCGGAAAGAGATACTGGATGCCACGAAAATAAGCGGAGGAGGGACATTCACCAAAATAATCGACAATCTCAGAGAATGCGGCATTATCAGGGAATATCCACGCTACGGAAAAGAAAGGAAAGAGACTGTATATCAGCTATGTGATTTCTTCACACTGTTCTATCTGAATTTTGTAAAAAGTTCTCATTCCGGCCGTGATTGGAACTATTTCCAACGCTCTTATGAATACGAGAGTTGGAGCGGAAGGACTTTCGAGCTGCTGTGCACCCAGCATATCCGCCAGATTAAACAAGGTCTTCAGGTCAAATATGCCGACAAAGAATACTGCTGGTCCGGGATGACGCCTGAAGGCCAGGGAGTTCAAATAGATATGGTCATCCCGTCCCCGGCGGAAAGGACAGACTATGTCTGCGAGATGAAATTTTCTGAAAGCAGATATCTCATAACAGGTAATTATGAAGAATCCATCATTAGAAAAATCAGCGCATTCAAAGCCTCTGCCCGCCACAAGCCGTCACATTCCCTCCTGTTCGTGATGATAACTTCTCAAGGGCTGGCAGAGTCTGTCCACAACCGGGCAGTAAACATCAGTCTCAGCCTCGATGATCTTTTCAAATGAGACCGGGGCGTGGATGCTGTCCGGCAGCCCCGACAGAAGAGACGGGTCCACAATACATAAGAGATTGCCGGGCTTGATTATAGAAGCCAGGCGGCGCAAGCTTGACGGATTTTTGATATCCTTGAGGCCATTGATGGCTCCAGACGGGATTTTGCAAGACTATGGCGTGTCTGCATATTGATCAACAATTCCGAATTGATACCCAACGCTGATTCAAACAACAATGACAAATCACTTGTTACAGGACGCTTGCAATTCAAGATTTCATTGAGCATAGTATATGGAATCCCTGTTTTCCGGGAAAAATCCTTTTGAGATATTCCACGAACCTCCAGTTCCTCTTTCAGGAGTTCTCCGGGATGTATTGGCAAATGATTCATTGGCTTCATAATTATATTATTTATAATGATTTGACAATTCCTGCAAGGTGCAAATAGTTATATGAAATTCGCCATCTTGCTCTTCAATTTCAAATTCGAGTCTATATTGCAAATCCACACGTATCGAAAACAACCCGAGTTTATCACCAGAAAGCGACTCAAAATTCAAGGATTTCAATGGAAATAAGTCCTCTTTCCGTGTTGCACTTATCAGAATATCTACTCTCTTTTGATATTTTGCTATTACAGAAGGCTGAAAACGATGCTTTTTATCAGGACAACGCCCTTCCTCATACAACACCCTTAAATAGTCCTTACCAAACCTTATTATCATAACCTTTAATTTTCGATGCAAAGATATAAATAAGTTTTGAATAATTCACTAAAAAAGTGAACCATTCAAAACTTTATTTAATCTTGCAGAAATTATTCGAGCCGGAGCCTGAAAATCAGATAGTTGTCTTCAGGTTCGGCATTGGCGAGAACGTCAGGATCAGTGACCTTGGCACGGATGCTGTCCGGCAGCCCCGACAGAAGAGACGGGTCCACAATACATAAGAGATTGCCGTCCTTGTCAAAACCGCGGAACGAGAAGCGCAACGGACTGTCCTCCGATCCGGGACCGAACCATATCCAGCCTTTGCGCCCACAGATGCCGTAGTACGGAGCGGCCTTCGGCGCAATACAGACCCGAAAGAATCAGCCGAAAAGTTCGCGGAGTACGGAAAGGGAGCGGATGTGAATGGTGGATTCGGTGTGGAATTCGAGATAACGGATGATTGAGGCGGCAATCTCATTGCGAAGCGCACCGGAAAGCGGAATAAGCATCGAGCCGGGCAGCGACGACTGCATAAACTGTTCTATGACATCCTGGTTGTCACCGCTGAACGGCAGCAAGTCGGAAGCCTCCGGCCGGAAACCGAGAGCAATGCAGAGCTCCAGCAGGAAACGGATATGGAAATTGCTGAAATCCGAATCAAGCGCCTCAAGAGTCAGAATCTGCTTCTCGCACCATTCGAACAGGCCTTCCTCCAAAGCGCCCTCCCGGACAGTCCGGAATAGCACCTCGGACATAAACAGAGTCATCGTATTCTTGTAGATGTCACTCCGGATGGAATTGAGCGGAAATGCGGCTCCGGACACCCTGGCGCACCAGAGATCAGACCGCGGATTTTCCGTGACTGAAATTTCAAGGATATTGAGCGGAAGAAAGAACGACATCCTTGCCTTAGTCCCGACCCTGACCAGAAAACTCCTGCGCCCGTAAGTGCGGGACAATGTGTGAAGGACAATTGAGTTTTCACGTAATTTGGTGGTGTTCAGGACTATGACCTTATCATCGGATGTCATATCATCTGCTGGTTATAAGAGTAGGCGCTCAGTTCTCCGGCTGCGGAGCAGAGCTTTTAAGGAACTCCGCCATAGCGCGCAAAGCCTTGCCCCTGTGAGAGATGGCGTTTTTCGTCTCCTCGTCAAGCTCGGCCACTGAACGGTCAGGATATTCATCGGCAATGAACACCGGGTCGTAGCCGAAACCGCCTTCTCCACTTCTTGACCTGGCGATGCGGCCTTCCATAACACCTTCGAAGAAATGCTTCTCGCCATTGAAAATCAATGTCACCACAGTCCTGAACCTGGCGCGGCGTGTCGCATTGACAGTGTCAATACCGAATTCCCTGGCGAAAGAAGCCTCGGTCTCACGCAGCTCCATATCTTTCAGAAGTTTAGCCATATTGGCCGTATTACTTTTGGAAGGTCCTGCGTAACGGGCGGACCAGACACCCGGAGCGCCTCCGAGAATGTCCACCTCAAGACCTGTGTCATCTGCAAAACAATTGGCCCCGCCGGTATGGTCGAAAATGTACTGGGCCTTCTGTAAAGAATTGGTACGCAGGGTGATGCCTGTCTCCGGAATCTCCTCAAGGATTCCTTCCTGCACGGGGGTAACGAGCTCAAATGCCCCGCCTAAAATTTCTGATGCCTCTCGCAGTTTTCCGCTATTGCCCGTTGCAAAAACAATTTTTGTCATACTGCTTTCAATATTTCTTAATACGGCGCAAAGTTATCAATTCCTCCCGGATTCTCCAAATGGACGGACCGCAAAAAGAAATTTTGTTCTGCTTCTGTTTTGCACTATATTTGCTGCTGATATTTACTAAAAGAAAAAATATGCCGCAGATAAGTTTCTTTTATGGAATAATTATTCTGATGAATTTCGCTGATCATGCGCCGGCTCATTTTCACGCATGGTACGGTGACTATAAAGTTATCATAAGTATAAAAGATGGCGTAATAAAAGGCGAGATGCCGGGTAGAGCATTGAAGATGATTATGGAATGGATGGAACTGCACCGCGACGAACTCATGGACAACTGGCAGAAAGCCCAGAACGGGATGCCGTTGGACAAAATAGAACCTCTCAAATAAAAATAGAAATGTTTATTGAAGTAACACGGGCAGAATACATTGACGGGTACCGCATAAAATTGTGGTTCAACAATAACGTCACTAAAGTTGTTGACCTTAAATCATCACTAAACGGTCTTGTATTCGAGCCGCTGAAGGACTTGGACTTTTTCAAGAGATTTTCCGTCAAATACAATACTGTGGAATGGGAAAACGGAGCGGATTTCGCGCCAGAATATCTTTTAGCTCTGCCTGAGGCATAATTGTCCGGCTACAAGTTTCCGTCCCGCTATTGTCTTTCCAAAAGGCACAACACGCGGGACGATTGTGTTAAAATGGAATTCTATTGAACATGTATAAAAAGACAATCATTGCCGCAATAGCGGCTATCATAATGGCAGTTCCTGCCCAGGGCCAGTCGAAAAACTTCAAACTCGGACAATGGGTTGAGATCCAGAACGCCATCATCAAGGAACTCAACCGGTCTTATGTGGATTCACTGCCCCTGGACCGGATTGAGAAGGCAGGCATCGAGGCAATGCTCGAGAACCTTGACCCTTACACCATTTACGTTCCGGAAGAGGACAACGAAGACTTCGAGTTTATGATAGGCAAGACTTACGGAGGCATCGGAGCCATCATCTACAAACCAGGGAGAGAGAGCAATGTCATTATAAATGAGCCATATATGGGCTCACCGGCGCAGATGGGAGGACTCCGCTGCGGAGACGAGATAGTGGCCATTGACGGCCAGTCCGTCATCGGCCTGCTGGCTGACGAGGCCACGTCGAGGATGAAGGGCAATCCGGGGACAGATGTGGTTTTCAAAGTGAAGAAGTCTTTCGGCGGGGAGACCTGGCAGGCAGGCGACACCGTGGAGGTGAAAATCACCCGCAAGCGCATCCACCTGCCTGACGTCGAGTACGCCGGAATGCTGAACGACACCACCGGCTACATCCTCCAGACCGGGTTCACAGAGAAAGTTTCAGAAGATGTCAGGGCCGCATATTTCAAGCTTAAGGCACAGGGAATGAAGAAATTGGTGCTTGACCTGAGAGGCAACGGAGGCGGCCTGATGCAGGAGGCTGTCAACATCGTCTCGCTGTTCGTTCCCAAGGGCTCACTCGTGGTTTCCGCCAAGGGTCTCGGGGAAGGTTCCCGTCAGGAATACCGGACAGTCACTGACCCGGTTGACACGGAAATCCCTATCGTTGTACTCGTGGACTCCGGCACCGCATCGTCTTCGGAAATTGTCTCAGGAGCGTTCCAGGACCTTGACAGGGCCACCATTCTCGGTTCAAGGACTTACGGCAAGGGCCTTGTCCAGAGTGTCCGCCCGCTTCCATACAACGGCCAGCTCAAAGTCACCACAGCCAAATACTACACGCCAAGCGGAAGGTGCATCCAGGCCATCGACTACAGCAACAGGAACGAGGACGGCAGCGTAGGACATATCCCTGACTCGCTGACCACTGAATTCAGGACAGCGCACGGCAGGCCGGTCCGCGACGGAGGAGGAATCACCCCTGACGACACATTGACCTCGACCAGCTACAGCAGGCTCGTTTACTCATTGGTACTGAACGGGATTATCGACCAGTACGCCTTGGAGTATGCCAGGAAGCACGAGACAATCCCGGCACTGGAGGATTTCCATTTCGGAGACTCTGATTACGAGGACTTTATCCAGTACGCACTGGACAAGAAATTCGATTACCGTTCCACTGCCAAGGCAATGTTCGACCAGATGAAGAAAGAGCTGGAGAAGGACGGAATGGCCGGGCAGATGAAGCCGCAGATCGAGGCTATGGAGAAATGCCTGGATATCGAGAAAAGGGATTTCCTCCTGCTCAAGAAACAGGAAATCATTCCGTTCATCGAGGAGGAGATTGCCACACGCTATTATTACCAGGAGAGCGGCATCAAGGCACGCCTGAGATATGACAGGCAGTTGAAGGAAGCCCTGAACAAACCTCTTATAAAGTTTTGAGGCTATTTTGAACAATCATTTGCGTCCTTTGGCTGTATTATCATTTGAAATTGCTATATTTGCGGTTCGAAAGAATTTAAAAGTATAACGTACAAAAATATTAAAAATTATGAAGTTTTTGACCAATGACAAACTGACAATCGTCGGAGCCGCCGGAATGATTGGTTCCAATATGGCCCAGACAGCTATGCTTCTCGGTCTTACTCCGAACCTCTGCCTCTACGATGTTTACGAGCCGGGTCTGAAAGGCGTAGCAGCCGAGATGAATCACTGCGCATTTGAAGGCGCCAACATCACCTGGACAACTGATCCTGAGGTTGCTTTCTCAGGAGCGAAATACATCATCTCTTCAGGCGGCGCTCCTCGTAAAGAGGGCATGACCCGCGAGGACCTTCTCAAGGGCAACTGCCAGATTGCTGAGGACTTCGGCAAGAACGTGAAGAAATATTGCCCTGACGTTAAACACGTCGTTGTCATTTTCAATCCTGCTGACCTCACCGGTCTCGTGGTTCTTCTCCACTCAGGTCTGAAACCATCCCAGGTCACAACTCTCGCAGCCCTCGACTCAACACGTCTCCAGACAGCTCTCGCCGAGGAGTTCGGCGTTCAGCAGTGCACTGTTACAGGCTGCAACACCTACGGTGGTCACGGCGAGCAGATGGCAGTGTTCGCATCCCAGGTGAAGATTGACGGCACTCCGCTTTCAGAGCTTCTCGGCACCAAGCTTTCCGAGGAGAGATTCGCTGAGATCAAGCACAATGTCATCCAGGGCGGCGCCGAGATTATCAAGCTCCGCGGACGTTCTTCATTCCAGAGCCCTGCACTCAACGCAGTGAAGATGATTGCAGCTACTATGGGTGGCGACAAATTCACTTGGCCTGCAGGTACTTACGTAAACAACGAGAAGTATCACAATGTGATGATGGCTATGCCTACAGTTATGGACGAGACCGGAGTTCACTACGGCGAGATCAAAGGCACAGCTGACGAGCTTGCAGCTCTTGACGCTTCTTATGCTCACCTCTGCAAGATGCGCGACGAGATTATCACCCTCGGCATCATCCCTGCAGTTGCTGACTGGAAATCTGTCAACCCGAACCTGTAGTCGCAGGACATACAGCTGATACATAACAAGGTGGTCAAGGACGACTTCATCCAGAAGAATCCTTGACCATTTTTATAATCAGAAATATTTTAGACTCGCAAATAGCCTACTACCGGAGAATGGACTGAAGTTCATCCCAAGGGACAGTCACCTTGATGATGCCGAGATAGTAAGGCCCGATCTCATACTGCCCGTAAGTGTAAGTGATGCCATCGGAAGTCACGATGAAATTGCCGTTAGGCTCTATATCCTTGATAAACAAGGCGTCATACGCCTCGGAATCAATCAGTGACTCTTCTAAATGAGAAGACAGGAGTTCCGACAGAGTCTCCCTGTAGCCATCGGCGAACAGGTCATCCTCCACTACAGGCTCACCGGTCGCCCCGTTGAACACCAGCCCGGTCTCGACAGTGCTTCCGTGCGCCCCTCCGGTGTAAGAATACGACACCACATTGTACGAATACATATTCTCATACACACCGCAGAAATATCCACTGACGCTCATCTCCCAGGACAGGACGGCGGAGTCCTCCCCATTGTCCTGCAGATATTGCAGCAGGTCCATATTGGCCTCGCGGTAATCCCTGATGCAGGAGTCAGCCCAGACCCGCTCCGCCATTTCAATATCCCCAGCCTCGTCAATCCGGAACGCCGCGCGGTTCACCGCCGCAACAATATTGCGCATAGCGTCCTCCGTCAGGCCGGACACAGGATATTCCACAAAAGCGCTGACGGATATGGAATCCGCACGGCCTTCAACCAAATCCTCACTAAGCTGCAAATCAGCACTTTTCACTTTCAGCCCTCCCCGGTCGCAACCGGTGGCTGCAGCCACCGTCACCATAACGGCGGCCGCAAGTCTCCAGAAATTGTTTTTCATCAGTCTAATCATTGTTCATCTCCTTGATATCCACCTCGCCCCTCTCGCTGCAGCCCATCAGCCACTCGCTGTAATAGTCCGCAAGCTTCCAGAAGAAATACTCGTTCATATCGCCATATCCGTGCCGCTGGCCAGGAAGGAACAGCATATCGAAACGCTTGTTGGCCCTGATCAGGGCGTTGATTACACGTATCGTATTGGCAGGATGGACATTGTCATCAATATCGCCGGTGCAAAGGAGCAGATGTCCCTTGAGATTCTTTGCGAGCTGCTGGTTCGTCTCAATCTGGTAAACGAACGTAGTGTCGCCTTTCTCGACCTTCTCGCGGATGCCGTGATGCTGCTCGCTCCACCACCTGTTGTAGATGGAATTGTCGTGATTTCCCGAGCAGGAAACAGCGACCTTGAAGAAATCCGGATAAGTCAGTATGGCAGCCGTTGACATAAATCCGCCGCCTGAATGTCCGTGGATTCCGACCCTGTCAAGGTCAATCCAGGAATGACGGGCACCGAGCTGCTGGATGGCATATTTCTGATCCTCAAGGCCGTAATTGCGGAGATTGCCGTATCCGTAGTTGTGATACCATTTCGAGCGGTTCGGATGGCCTCCGCGGTTGCCGACCGTGATGACGATGAAGCCGAGCTGGGCCAGCCTGTCGGTGCGGGTGAAGCCGCGGCTCCACTTTATGGTATTCGCCTCGACCTGAGGACCCGGATAAACGTAATCGCATATCGGATAGACCTTTGTGGAGTCAAAGTCAAATGGTTTGTAGATAGCTCCATAAAGGTCGGTGATACCGTCTGCGGCCTTTACCGTGAACCTCTCCGGGAACTTGTAGCCTGCAGCGAAAAGCAGAGAGAAGTCAGCCTCTCCCAATGTGCAGATACGCCTGCCAGTGGCGTCATAGAGAGCCGAAGCCGGTTTGTAATCCACACGTGAATAATTGGCAATGAAATACTTGCCGTCCTCCGAACCAATCGCCTCGACATTCATATCAGGCATATCGAGCAGCTTTATCGCTCCGCCCTGGAGGCTGACCCGGTAGGTGTGCATCTGGTACGGATTCTCGCCTTCCTCGCGTCCGCAGGCGCTGAAAATCACATAGCCCTCTTTCTCATTGACACTTACAATATCCTCAACGTGGAATGCGCCCTCAGTGAGATTCCTGACAAGGGTACCGTCCGCATTGTAGAGATACAGATTTGCCCAGCCGTTGCGCTCTGACCAGTGGATGAGCTGCCTGCCACCGTCGATAATCTCCAGGCCGCGGCCCTCGACATACGTGTTCATTCTCTCGGAAATCACAGTGCGTGTGGAATCGCTGTCAACACCCACATAGCAGATATCCATACGTTTGAGGTCCCTGCTCATACGGGTCAGGTAGAAGCCGTTGTTGTCCCCGTGCCATTTGGCCGAATAATAATCCTTGAAACTGTCCTCGACCTTGCGCGGAGCTCTGTCAAGAGAGAGTTCCTGGTCCTTGAACGCATTGATTCTCACCGTGTGGGAGCTCCATCCGGCTGTCTCGAACACATACAGGGAACCTTTCGGTCCGGGCTCTCCCGGCATCTGGTATTTGTACGTCTCAAGGGTCGGCCTCGGGTTGCTGAGGGAGTTGATGACCCACATTTCCTTCAGCGGACGCATATCCCAGCGCATCACCGCAAGATGCTTTGAGTCAGGCCCCCAGACAAGCTCTCCCGGATATGTCCTGGCCGTGGTGTCGGTCTCGTTGTAGCCCTTGTAATTGTCAATACCATAAGCGAATTCCTTGAATCCGTCGGTAGTGATTCTGTGCTCAACGAGAGTGCTGTCCTTCGGGTCCTTGGCGGCCTTGCGCATATTCAGGGTGTCCATATAATACAGATTGGCTTTCTTCACGTAAACGCCGATGAGACCGTCCGGGGAGACATTGGCCCATCTCGGATATTTATCTTCCTCTTTGTCAGTGGTATAGGTCAGGTCTCCGTCAGATATCCTGTACCTGAATCTGTACACCAGTTTCTCATTTTTCTTTTCCTTGTCCGTGGTGTCACGGCGCTCCTGTGTGCTGGTGATGTTGAAAGTAAGATAGTTCTCGTCATCCGGGTCTATCTCAAGATTTCTGAACGGGATGTGCTTCGCATCGAACGGATCCCTCACAATCCCGGTGAGTTTCATCGCAAGTTTGTCCAGGTCAAATACAGGAGTGGTTTTCCCAAGCACAGGATCAGCTATGTAATAGTTTGTCCCTGAGGATGTTTTCCACTGATAGAGGAATCTGTCCCCTGTTCTGAACCAGGACGGTCTCACTTCAGTTGTGAAAACCATCTGTCCGACGCGTTTGGCCGAGAAACGCTCTGCCAGCGCATAATTCGGTTTGCGGACATATTCCCTGCCATCGGCCTGCGAAGGGACGCTGAAGGTCTGCCCTGATGTGGCTGTTGCCGCCATTGTCAGCATCAATGCGGCAGCCGCTATTTTCTTTTGAATTGTCATAATTATATGATATGTAATTATTTATTAAGCCGTTTAATGTCCTCGCGGATGCGGATGCAGGCCGGAGAAAGGACTGAAACGTGAGTGAAGCCTTGCAGTTCAAACAGTTCCACAGGATGACCGACGTGCCGGAGTATCGCCGCAAGATGGGCGTTCTCCTCATATCTCGCAAGCATTTCCAGTTCTCTCGCCCCAGTGATGAGCATCAGCGGAGCGCCCTCCTTCCTCGAATGGAAAATCGGGGCCATATCGTCAATATAAGGTATGTCAGGATCCATACCTCTTTCTTTCTTGATGGTGAAATGGGTGTCAACCTGTCCCCCGACCGGATATCCTTTCGCAATCCTGTCAGCATCAATACCATAGGCGGAAAGATATTGCTTGTCGAGGACAAGCATAAGGGTCAGGTATCCTCCTGCCGAATGCCCTCCGACATATATTTTGGACGGGTCGCCGCCATATTCGGCTATATGGGAGAACACCCAGGCCACCGACATCGCCGCATCCTCTATATAGCCGGGACATTTCACTCCCGGATAGAGCCGGTAGTTCACATCCACGACAGCGAATCCCTGACGTCTGAATTCATCTCTCAGGCCTTTGCTTCCGCCCTCAAGCCCGCCGCCGTGAAACCAGACAAGCGTTGCGAAGCCTTCCGATTTCTCAGGATAATACACATCCAGACGGCACCGTTCAAGGCGGTACTCATCAGCCTCGCCGCGCTGGCAATAAGAAATATTTTTCAGATGGACATAACTTTCGTCCTGTATTTCGGGCTTTTTCGCAGAAGAATCCGGAGCCCAGTAAGCCAGCAGCAATATCGCCGCCAGTATCGCTGACATTTTCTTCATATAATCAATCAATTGGCATACGAAGATACTGAATATTTCCTTAAAACCGTAACCGGGAACCCGAAAAGACCCGCATTTTATGGGTAATAAATCCGCCATTTGTTGGAAAATCCTGCAATATTCTTGAAATTTCTTGTATTTAGTTATTTTTTACTCTATATTTGATTTCGATTCGTTAACCTTTGAAAGAACTTTAACGCATCCTTTTAAAAAACCGAAACAATTCGAAACCTATTCATATATTTTTCAATCAACACAACCTTAAAAAATGGCAACCAAGAAGAATCTGAGTCTTTTGCTGCTCACTCTGGGGATACTGGGGGGGGGTGACCGCCGGGTGCGCCTCTGAAGAAATCACCAGAGTGTCCGCGAAAATGCAGCTTGACAACGCCGACGAGCTGGGACTCACACAGCTGGATTTCTCCAACAAGTCCAGTTCCAAAACATTCACATTCACTTCAGTCGAAGACTGGAAAGTGATAATTCCGAAAGACTGCGGTTGGGTGAAAGTAGCCCCCGCCTCTGGCGAGGCCGGGGAGAACATCCAGGTGACCGCCACCGCCGAAGCCAACGAAGAGTTCGAGGAAAGGACAGCCGTCCTGTCTTTCATCTGCGGAAAGACCGAGCAGAAAGCCCAGGTCAGAATCGTCCAGGAAATGAAATATTCCCTCGAAGTCAGTGTGGACAAGACACTTGTCAACGCCAAAGGCGGAGACTACACATTCAGCGTGAACTGCAATTCTAACTGGGATTACACCATCAACAGCGAGACCGGCGACTGGCTCACCGAAAGCGAGCGCAGCAGCAGCGGGCTGGTGCTGTCTGCCGGAGTGCTTGCCGTGGCGGCAAATACAGCTACTGTGTCATTCCGCTGCGTCAATGATCCGGACCTTACACAGGAAATCAAGCTGACACAGAAAGACCTTGAACTGCATTTCGAGCACAAAATCGCATATGTATCGCAGAACGGCACAGAGGCTGAAATTCCTGTAGTCGCAGCAAACCTGTCAGGATGGAGTGCATCCTCAAAAGATTCCTGGATAACAATCCTCGGACAGACTGGGGATGCAGTCAAGGTCAGCGTTGCGGCCGGGACGGGAAATGACAGGACAGGCGCCATCACGCTTACGACTCCTGATGACCCTTCCATCAGCAATTCATTGACTATAAGCCAGATTGTACCGAAAGTACAAGCCGATCTGATGAATGTGAAATTCAACGAGGACGGTTCCGCCTCTGACATATCAAAGAGCAACCGTGCCATCAACTATGTTGAAGGAGAGACATGCACAGTGTCTTACCTGAACGATTACGGTCTCTGGGCGCCTGACTTCAAACGCACCGCCGGAGGTTCAGTTAACACCGGCTATTACTGGACAGAAATGACAGAAGACATCGTCACCGCATTCTCTGACGGATATGCCCTCGAAGCGATTGTCACAGTGAACGCCGAAGCGAACAACAAGGAAGCGAAAGCCCTCTCGTCCACAAAGAGCGGCGGCACAGCCCTTATGATTGGCAACAACGCACGTGACGGGCAGCTCCTCTTCCTTATCAACAACAACGGCACCTGGGCATTTGTCACCACCGGAGTAGTTGCAAAACCAGGCAATATCTATCACCTGCTCGGAAGCTGGGACAAGACAGCAGGAAAAGCGAAAGTATATCTTGACGGAGAGCTCAAGGCCGAAGAAGACGTGGCAGGCCCGCTCAAATTCGCCACCCTCAATCCTAACTTCATCATGATAGGAGCGAACCAGAGCAACCAGACAAGGACGGCCATCAACGGAAACTGGAACGGCTCGGTTTATACAGCCAAGATATATTCAGACCCTGTATCTGATGAAGAGGCATTTGCCCAGTACCTGACTGACAAAGTGTTCAGGACTTGCGACATCCTCCTCAAATGATAAAAACCTATTTACTTACAACCCAATAACATATGAATAATATCAAACACATCATACTGACGGCGCTGCTCTGTCTCGCAACAGGAGCGGCAGCTATGGCGTCGTCAGCCGGGCAAGGGCCGAAAAAGACTTTCTCCGGAAGAATAATCGGTTCAGACACCAATGCCCCGCTGGCCGGAGTCGTTGTCTATGACAAAGCCGAGCAGAAAAACGTGGCAATCTCCAGCACAAACGGAGAGTTCTCCCTCGACGTCCCTGCGGAAACAAAAACCATCGTTTTCGACCTGATGGGATATGACCGCAAGGAACTCAGCACCGAACAGCCATACTTGTTCAGTCTCGTGACAATGATTGTGCAGACATCCGCCCTTGAGGAGGCAGTCGTGGTCGGTTTCGGTACCCAGAAAAAGGAATCCCTTGTGGGAGCCGTCCAGGCCGTGAAACCGTCCAACCTCGTCGTGACTTCATCCAACCTGACCACCTCGTTCGCAGGAAACATCGCTGGCGTCATCTCAACGCAGGGTTCCGGCGAGCCCGGATATGACGGAGCGCAGTTCTATGTCCGCGGAGTTTCGACATTCGGATCAAACAAATCCGCCCTTCTGATAATGGACGGTGTGGAAATCACTTCCAGTATGCTCGGCAACATTCCTCCGGAATCCATCGAGTCAATGTCAGTCCTCAAAGACGCAACAGCCACGGCGCTTTACGGTTCCAGAGGAGCAAACGGAGTCATCATCATCACCACCAAGGAGGGCCGGAATTCCGAGAAAATCGCCGTCAATTTCACATTCGACAACACGTTCTCAATGCCGACCAAGGTACAGGAAGTAGCTGATGCAGTTACATATATGGAACTGTTCAACGAGGCGAAATACAACGAGGCAAGAGCCACCGGCAATGAATACGTTCCATTCTATTCCGCCGAAAAAATCGAAGGCACACGCCAGCATCTGAATCCGTACATTTTCCCGGAGAACGACTGGTACGATATGATGTTCAAGAATTTCGCCACCAACCAGAGGTTCAATATGACGATGCGCGGTGGCGGAAAGAAAGTGAACTACTTCCTCAACGCCTCCATTTTCAACGAGAACGGTATTCTCAAGAAGCCGGAGGAATCACCTCTCGACATCAGGATGAACAACAAGAAGTACCTCTTCCAGAGCAACGTGTCGGCTATGATGACCAACACCACCAAGGTCACGATGAAGCTCAACGTCCAGCTCCAGTACAACCACACTCCTAACGAGAGCACCAGCGACCTGTTCTACTGGGTTATGAGGGCCAATCCGGCACGATTCCCGGCAGTGCTTCCGGCAGAGGAGGGTGACACATTCGTACGTTACGGAAACAACTATTCCTGGGATGCGGGAAAGAACGAGCTCAACCCTTATGCAAGGATGAGTTCCGGATACAAGGACAGATTCTATTCCTATATGACTGCGTCCCTGCAGATTGACCAGGACCTCAAGATGATTACCAAAGGCTTGTCAGCCAAGGCTTTCATATCTTTCTACAACTACTCTTACGCCTCAACGAACAGGCACATCAACACATTCTATTTCAGAGTTGATGATGATTACAGCATCAACGAGGACGGAACATACAATTTCACCACCCAGTCAATCGGCGACGAGGGAAGCACATATCTCACCAGCAGCGTGTCGCACAGCGGTTATCACGAATGGTCAATGAACGCCTCCGTCAACTACGCCAGGACTTTCGGCAAACATTCAGTGGCTGCCGACCTCGTTTACCGTATGAAAGAGAAAGTGAACAACGCCGTGGGTTCCAGCGAGGAAGAGCTTCTGCCTTTCCGTGAGCAGGGCCTCGCAGGCCGTGTCACCTACAATTTCGACAAGAGGTATTTCATAGAGGGCAACTTCGGTTACAACGGCTCCGAGAACTTCATAGCAGGCAAGCGGTTCGGCTTCTTCCCGTCAGTCGCTGTCGGCTACAACATCTCAAACGAGAACTTCTTCAAGCCTCTGAAGAAAGTGGTTTCCAACCTCAAGTTCAGAGTTTCCTACGGACAGGTCGGAAACGATGCCCTTCCGGTCCGCTTCCCATACATCACTGCTGTCAATATGGGAGAAAGAGCCTATCCGTTCGGTATCGCATACAGCAAAATCGGAGCAGGATATATCGACACCTACGGCAATGCTGACGCCACATGGGAAATTTCCAACAAACTCAATGCGGGTATTGACTTGACTTTGTTCAAGGACCTGAACCTCAGCGTGGACTATTTCACGGAGCACCGTTACAATATCTTTATGAAACGCGCGTCCCTGTCAGCCACAGCCGGTATGGGAGCCACAGTGCCTTATGCCAACCTTGGAGAGGCGGACAACAAGGGCGTGGACATCTCGCTTGATTACAACAAGGTTATCAACAAAGACTTCAGCTTTACCGTAAGAGGCACATTCACTTACGCCCACAGCACGGTGGTGGCAAGGGACGAGCCTGTCTATCCGGAAAAGAACAAGCACCTCTCGATGGTAGGCCATCCTCTTATGGCTCACCAGGTGCTGGTCGCTGACGGCCTGTTCACCTCCCAGGAGGAAATCGACAACAGCCCGGAGCAGAAATTCGGCTCTTACAGTGTCGGAGACATCAAGTATAAGGACATCAACGGGGACAACGTCATTGACGCGAATGACTATGTCTGGGATGACAAACCGTATGTTCCTGAAATCCAGTACGGTTTCGGTGGAACTCTCAAATACAGGAAATGGGACTTCTCGTTTATGTTCCAGGGAGTCGGAAAATATCAGCTCAGGATGTACAACCACCATCCGTTCTGCACCCAGACCAACTACGGTTTCGGCATCGCCGAGTACATTGCCAAAGACCACTGGAGCTGGGACAACAACAATGCCGACGCACATTATCCGAGGCTCACGACATCCACAAGCCCGAACAACACACAGGCATCCACCTACTATCTCCGCGATGCTCAGTATATCCGTCTCAAGAATGCGGAAATCGGTTTCTCATTCTTCAAGTTCAGGGTATATGTATCAGGCAGCAACCTGTTCACCATCAGCCCATTCAAATATTGGGACCCGGAGATTGGCAACGGACACGGACTCTCCTATCCGCTCCAGCGCACTGTCAGGCTCGGTATGCAGTTCAGCTTCTGATTTCAAAATCATTGTGGATTATTTAAATGAATTTTTGATATGAATATTAAAACTTTGATAAATATTGCGGCTGCCGCGCTGGGCCTCTCGGTCTGCCTCTCCTCCTGCAACTTCCTCGATGTGATTCCTGAGGGAAAGGCGACAGAGAAAGACCTTTACAAGACTCACATCCAGGCGGACAACTTCGCCGCCTCACTGTACTGGTATATGCCGAACAGATATTACTTCCAGTCTTCCCTGGAAATCTGCGGAGGCGATATGATGTCCGGCCACTACGGGGCCGTGAGATATTTCAAGTGGAAGAGTATGGTGTATGACAATATGGAAAGCCCTTCCAACACTTACATTGCAATGTGGTCCCAGGCCGCCCAGAAATATCCTGAAGGCGCTCTCACAAGCTACAGGATGTGGGAAGGTATGCGCAATGCATACAATCTTCTTGCAAACGCCAGGACCGTTCCTGACGCAACTGAAGAAGAGGTGAGCAGATGGATCGGCGAAGCCTATTGGGCAATCGCCTACCTGCACCAGACACTTCTCGAATACTACGGGCCTATCATCATCGTGGACCACGAGCTCTCTATGAATGAGGACCTCAATGTCCCTCGTTCAACTTATCTCGAATGCACACAGTTCATTTCCGACATGTACGACAAGGCAGCGGAGTATCTTCCTGAAAGCCACAATAATACATATCTCGGAAGAGCGACCAAGACGCTTGCCAAGGCACTCAAGGCCCGCGCCTGGCTGTTCGCGGCCTCCCCTCTCGTGAACGGGAACAGCTGGTACGCCGACCTGAAGAATCCGGACGGAACGAACCTCATTTCACAGACCTATGACAAAGAACTGTGGAAGAAGGCTATGGACGCTGCGGAAGACGCTATCCAGCAGGGAGAGAAAGACGGTTTCGGACTTTACGAAGCCGGCACGGAAGGAGACCTGTTCGCCAAGGGATATGCGAATTACAGGGCCACTTTCATCGGACCTGAAGGCTCTTCATCATTCTTCAACGGCAAAGAGCACCTGTTCTCTTACAACAACCAGTCGAATATCGCCTACAACATCAAGAACATGGCTCCGAGAGTGGGCTACAACAGCTACAACGCTTCCGGATTCCGCGGATATTTCGTTCCTACTTTCGATGCTGTCGAGTCTTACTGGACAAAGAACGGCCTGCCTTGGGAAGAGGATCCCGAGACAAAGGGCCTCGACCCTTACGCATTGGACGATGCCAAGGAGACAGTCAATATGCATCACAGCAGAGAGCCTCGCTTCTATGCGTCAATCGGTTATGACAGAGGAGAATACGATATCAACGGAAAGACCATCATCCTCAAATGCCGCAGGGGCGAGGAGCAGCAGCACGATGGTGACAACGGCCACGAGTACCAGACCTGCACCGGCTACTATGTCAAGAAATGGGTTTCCAAAGTGGATGCCTACGAGGTGGCTTCAAAAACTATCACAGCCAACAAATATGTGTTCCCTTACATCCGTTTCGCGGAGCTTTATCTGAACTATGCAGAAGCAGAGGCAGAGTACACAGGAACACTGTCAGCCAAAGGATTAGCCTATCTAAACAAAATCCGCAACCGCGCCGGCATCCCGAATTTCGAGGATTCCTGGGCACTCGCAGGCGGAATGCCGGCAGGCACGAAGCTCGTGAATATGATACGCAGGGAAAGGATGATTGAATTTATGTTCGAGGGCAGATGGTATCACGACCTCCGCAGATGGAAACTCGCTGGAAACTATATGGCGAAAGTTCCGAAGAGCTGGAACCTCGCCGGCAAGACAGCTGAAGAGTTCTACAAGGTGACAGATGTGTATCTCGGGTCGCAGACCATCACATTCGAGACTCCGAGGAACTACTGGATGGCGATTCCGCAGGATCAGATAAACATCAATCCGAATCTCGTTCAGAATACTGGTTACTAATGGTTATGCGTCTTTTTGATTTACATTGCCTTACTGGAACGGCAGCTGCGGTTTTAACAGCCGCAGCTGTCTGCATTTCCGCGTCCTGCTCGGACAAGCCGGACAACGGTGACAGCGGAGGCGCTGTCTCCATCAAAATATATGATACCGGAGGAGCTCCGCTCAAAGAACTGTCTTTCAACTCGTCAGCGTCTTCCACCACATTCTCAGTCATTTCCACAGGCAGCTGGGAACTGTCGGCTGAGCCGGCTGGTGAATGGCTGTCCGCAACTCCGCGGAGCGGCTCCAAGGGCCAGCGGACAATAACCGCAGAAGTGCTTGTCAATGAAGACACTGATGCGTCAAGAAAGGGAAGGCTCGTATTCATTTCAGGCGGCAGGGAAATCGGTGCGATTAATGTAACCCAAGAGAAAAGCAGCGGCGGCGCACCCGTTGTAAAAGACGTTCCGGAAGCTGACCTCCTCGACATCAGATTCAATGCGGACAACACCGCCACAGACATTTCCAGGTCGAGACACGAGGTGACTTCTATAAAAGGACCGCTTGCGGTCAATTTCGCAAGCCCGGTTCCCGGAGTGAAATACGCCGCTCATTTCAGCAACGAGACAGGACTCTCAGTAACAGACAGTTACTACAAGATTGACTACTCCTCCGACACGGATTTCCAGAACCGTCTGGCTGACGGACACTCGGTCGAGGTGGTCTTCAAGATGGACGGGACCAATTCCGGAGCCTCGGAAATCAAGATGTTCAGTTCCACGCAGAGCGGAGGTGTGGCAATGATGATTTCCAAATCCGACAAAGGAGCGGACATCACATTCCTTCCGAATGTCAGCACGACCGGAAAGAGCAACTGGATATGGACACAGAGCGGAGTCTCACCGGAGCCTGGCAGGTATTATCACGTTGTAGGAGTATGGAACAAGACCGAAGGACGGTCATACATCTATGTTGACGGTGAGCTGAAAGGCACGCAGAATGCTTCTGGAGACTTCATATTCCCTTCCGGGACAAACTGTTACTGGTTCGCCATAGGAGGTGATCCGAGCAGTTCGGGAGCTTGCGAGAGCAGTTTCAAAGGAGATGTGGCTGTAGCAAGGATTTTCGACAATCCGCTCACCAGGAAAGATGTGGAGAAACTCTACGAGGCATCAAGAATGGAAAACCCTTACGTCGAGACCCACAAAGTAAAGAACCTTCTGCTTCAATACGAGGCCAAAGTGTTCGACAACTGCAGGTTCCACATATATGGAGACGGGTTCTCATCGGGGGACAAGATTGTTCTTGAAAAAGCGGTTTCGAACCCGGAAACAATTGTTACTGAAACATCTACAGCCTCAGGAGAGGCGATTTCAACATTGCGGGAAAATTTTGGCAGCGGCGAGTACAGGATATTTCTTGAAAGAAATAGCCAAAGGCAGCCGATCGCGAGCACGGTACTCACTTTCTCGGGCGACGCCGCACAGGTTACGGCACCTAAAATCGTAGCTCACAGAGGATACCACAAGGCAGGACATCCTCACAATTCGATAGCTGCCCTGAAAGCGGCCCAGGAGCTCGGCGGGGTATATGCCGTGGAACTCGACGTGTGGATAACCAGCGACGGAGTCGCAATGGTCAACCACGACAGCAAATATCCTGGAGACTCGCACGTAATTGAGACATCTTCTCACGATGAGCTCTCCGGGGTGATTCTGTCAAACGGTGAAACCGCCCCGACACTTGAGGCGTTTCTCGAGCAGGCTGCGAAAAACGAGGACACGGGACTGATAATCGAGATCAAATCCCATTCTTCCGAAGCCAACACGTTCCGTGCGGTGGACGAAAGTATCAGGCTTGTAAAAGAGAAGGGCCTTGAGAGCAGAACCGGCTTTATTGCATTCAGTTACAATGCCTGCAAACGAATAGTGACGGCGCATCCTGAGTACAACGTGCAGTATCTTGGAGGAAATGTCGCCCCGGCCACGGTGAAGGCCGACTGCATCAAAGGCATTGACTACAGTGCCAGTGTGCTCACCAGCCATCCGGAATGGGTGACAGAGGCCCATTCGCTCGGGTTGGAGGTAAACGTATGGACAGTCAACACGCAGGCCCAGATGATGCAATTTATCAATGCGGGAGTGGATTACATCACGACTGACGACCCTCCTGCGATGAAAGAGCTGAACGGAAAACCGTTCATTACAAAATAAATTTCGGAAAATAGATTTTCTTCATTACCTTTGCGGCGCAACACTTCAGGGCAGGGTGAAATTCCCGATCGGCGGTAAAGTCCGCGAGCCTTCAGGGGCACGAACCGTTGGAATTACGGTACCGACAGTAATGCAGGTCCTACGGGACAGGCTGACAGTCTGGATGGAAGAAGAAGCGCGCCAAATGGCGGGCATGCCTTGGATTGTATGCAGGAAGTTACACATTCAAGGTCAATCTTATGAGGAAAATCTACTTTTTCTCGGTGTTGCTTCTCTGCATATCAATTGACAATCAGGCATTTGGAAAAACACTTCCCCGCAAGGAGGAAGCTGTGTCCGGTGCTGATACATTGGTATGGGAAGGCGAACCGATGACATTGCAGGAGGCCATTTCAAGAGCCTCATTCGCAAACGCGAAGAACAGCCCGCTCAGGCTGTCAACCATCACAAACGAGTCTCTCAAGGACCGTTCCTGGTCCAGAACCTATCCGGAACTCATCTCCGGGATTCCGGGACTGTATGCCACCTCGGAGTCAGGCAGCTACGGAGACGCCAAGCTGAACATCAGGGGATTCTCACAGGAGAATATCTCGGTGTCCCTCAACGGAATACCTATCTCGGGGCTCACTTCCGGAGGAATGTACTGGAACAACTGGATGGGCCTTGCAGGTGCCACTGAAGCTATCCAGGTACAGAAAGGAGCCGGCTCCTCGATGCTTACGGACTGCTCGGTTGGCGGGTCGGTGAACATTGTAACCACCACAGCCGGCGAGAAAATGTCAGTGGAAGCCGGCACCGACGTTTCAGATTTCGGGACAGGAAAAGTTCATCTTCAATACAGCAGCGGCCAGTTGCCGCACGGCTGGAGCATCCTTGCCATGGGCTCATATGTGGGAGGAAGAGGCTATGTGGACTGCACCGACATCAACTCTTTCGCATTCATGCTGAATGTCAACAAGACAATAGGCAGGTACAACACATTGATTTTCAATTTTCTCGGCTCTCCGGAAAAGCACGGCCAGAGATCCACCAGACTCTCGGCAGAAGAAGTGGAGAAATACGGGACACGTTACAGCCGCGACTGGGGATGGCGGGACGGAGAAAGGTTCGGGCTCAATTACAACAACTATTTCAAGCCCTACTTCACTGTCCAGCACCTTCTCAACAAAGGCAGGCTCTCTATGCGCAACTCATTATACGTCTCCATCGGTAATGGCGGCGGACGATGGCGGGAGACCACCGGAAAATCCTTGTATTCATATACTTGCGAAGACGGTACAATTGACTGGAACGCCGCCGTGGCGGACAATGTCCTGGAAGAGACCCCCGGCCACGGGAAACGTGCAAGGAACATCCTGTCCGACTACCAGGCCGGCCACACCCAGGCGGGGCTCATAATATCCGGAGATATTGCCCTCCGGGGCGGATGGAAAATAGGCGCCGGCATCCATTACCAGCATTACCGTACCTGGGAAAGAGAGTTCATTACTGACTTGCTCGGAGCTGACTACTGGTTCGAGGACTATGAACGGAACTCATTGGCAGGGCTGGCCGGAAGGTCACCTTACAAGCAGGCCGGGGATGCCATCCGCACCTGCAACGGCAAAATAATCAACCACGGAACAGTCTATCTGTCAGCTTCTTGGCAATCAAGTAAAATCTCCGCCGAAATCGGCGCAGCGGCCTTTGGCAGCACCAACCGGCGGTGGGACAAATACAATTACGCTGGAGGGGACATATACAGCGATACAGCTGCCGGAACCGGAGCGAGCCTCAAAGCCGGGCTGCTGTGGAAACTGACCGGAGCACACAACCTGTATGTCAATGGAGGATGCTATTCAAGAATGCCCTACTCAGGCACATTCTTCGCCTCCGGCAACAATTCGGTCTCAAAAGACATAAACAACGAGAAGAATTTCCTTGCAGAAGCCGGCTACCGGTTCCTGTTCGGGCGGGGCGGCCTTGAGGTCACCGGCTATTTCACCTGGTGGAAAGACCGCACGCTGATGTCCGGAAAATACCGCCAGCAGAACGAGGAGGACAGCCGGTATATGGTGAACGGGCTGGACGCATTGCACTGCGGCATCGAGGCAGAAGGCTGGTGGAACATCACTTCATTCCTGAAAATCAACGCCTTCGCATCTGTAGCCAACTGGCGGTGGAAGAATGATGTCGAGGCAATCATCTATGACGAATACTCGGGACTAGAGGCCGGACGGGTCAATGTATATTGCGACGGCCTGCCGGTGGGAGGCGCTCCCCAGGACCAGGCAGGAGCTTCGCTGGAGGCAAGGCTTCCCGCCGGATTCAGGCTCACGGCTGACTGGAAATACAACGGAAGGATGTACGCTGAATTCGACCCAGCGACGAGGACTGACCCGACAGACAGGAATGCTCCTTTCCGGATGCCTTCATACAATCTGCTCGGAGCCGGCCTGCACTGGCAGGGGAAGCTGTTCGGGAAAATAGGTGCAGAGATATTCGTACGCTGTTCCAATATATTGAACTGCAATTATATAGAGCGAGGAAAAGACGGGACGGACCACGACATTTCCACATTCACAGGATACTGGGGTTTCGGACGCAATTTCAATTTCGGGCTGAGGCTTTCATTCCGGGAGAATTAGCCGAGAAGGAACAGTATTGTCTTCAGTTTCAAGCCGGTGTCCGAACGGAGTGACGAGAGGGCCCGGCTTATCTGGTTGCGGACCGTGAAGACGGACAGTCCGAGCTCCGATGCAATCTCGGAATATTTCATCCCGTCACGTTTGCTCATAAGCAGTATCTGCCTTCTCTGGGCCGGGAGGCGGTCAACCGCGGCCCAAAGCCGGGCCTCCTCTTCGGACCTCGACCGGGCCTCATCGTCAGTGATGACTGACTCATCGTCAACGGGAATCCTGTCAAGGGAAACCTGGTCAGGAGACTTCTTCCGGAGACGGTCGATACAACTGTTCCTGACAGAACTGTACAGATATGATTTTGGGGAAACAGGGGCGGAACCGGCCTTGGAACGGTTCCAGCATGCCAGGAACGCGTCCTGGACAACGTCCTCCGCTGCATCTATATCATCCACATAATGAAGGGCATACAGGCAAAGAGGCCTGTACAGCCCCTTGAACAGTTTTTCAATCCCGTTATCCGCCAATGTCAATTGAGTGTCCATATCGGGGACAAATATAATACATTACGGCTGTATTTCCATCCCGACATCGAGGGCGGAAGAGATGATTGAAAGAATTTCCTGAAGATCGTCGGCCGAGAATCTCGCAGTCAGGCATCTGGTCCGCCATTCACCGGACGATGTGACATTGATGTTTTTATGATAATATCCGGACAATTCGGCCACAACGTCCTCAAGCGGGGTGTTATCGAAAACGAACTCCTGCGATGCCCAGACGGCGAAGTTTTTAGATTTTTGTACAACTATCCGGGGGACAGCGGATTCCGCATTCAGCACGGCGGACATTCCGGCGGTCAGTGTTACTGAAGCGGAGGCAGAACTGTCAACCTGCCCAGCCCGGCCGGGAAGGCGTGGGACACGGCCTGGATTACCGGCGGCGAACAAGACCTTGCCGGAGGAAACGTCAACCCGGACCTCCGCATCATCCCGGCTTACCTGGAACTGTGTGCCGAGAACCCGGACATACCCGTCTCCCGCATTGATGCTGAACGGAGCGGACTCGTCACGGCTGACATCGAAATAGACCTTTCCCGAAGACATTCTTGCCAGCCTGGCATTGCGTTTCATCCTGAATTCCAGTTCAGAGCCAGGAGCGAGAACGACCTCTGTAGAATCCGGCAGGGTGAATTTCTGGGCGACATCAATCGCCCGGTAACCGTCCCAGCGGCTTTGCGACAACCCGATTCCGGCAGCAATGACTGCCAGCGCCGCCGCAACGGAAAACAGCCCGGCCAGCACTTTCTTCCTGCCGGATGCCAGGGTGGAAAAACGGCGCATATTCAAGTTCTCCGGCTCCATTCCGGACAGCCTGCAGAAACGCTCATACGCCCTGGACGCATCCAACCTGCCGGCTTCGTAATGTTTCATCACGAACGACAGAATCCTGTCTTCAATATTGCTCATAATCAGTCGGTTTTATCAGATTTACCCTTTCCCGAAACACATCGGAACTTCCAGGAGATTCTTCCATTCACGACACTTTCCGTCATATAATCATAAACCCCCGTATCCGCCCCTAACACGAGCCTGTCGTCTCCGGTGAGGACTAACGAAGGATTCTCGAAAATGACCTCATTGTATCCCCAATGAAAATAATTCATATCCGGTTCGAACTCCCCGCCGTACACGTCGAAATGAATATTCAGCCAGAAATCGCTCCAATAATAGCGGGACCAGGAGCTGGTCCGGTTGGCACATATCCGGAAACTGACCACTCCGGCGTATCCTGATCCCGTCTGCATATCTGCCTTTGCCTCCATCTCCCTCGTGCCTGTGAACGGGACGGAAGGCAGCTGGGACATCAGGTCACGCCCTGCAACTCCGTCATTGTCAATATCAACCTCAGGGCCGTCCCAGCCAATGTCTTCAATGACATAAATCCCCACAACCCTGTCCAGGACTGCCCTGGCTGCGTCGGACATATCACGATGCCAGCTTTCCTCCCGGCAGGATACCGGCAGGAGAGTAACTCCGAGCAACAATATTAAAATTTTTCTCATGATGACTGCTAATAATATAAACCATACGCATCATCCGTCACGACATCCCGGAGATTCAAGACGAAATCCGATCTGGACGAAATTCCAATGTAACCGCGTCCTCCCCTGACATTGGACGGATAAGGCATCTCTTCGACGAGGTAGGAATCCGAGAGTGAAGAGTCCTCGAACTGCAAGTCATCCAGATACATATAGTTGTCCCGCTTCATCGAGACCAGACTTACTGTTATCTTCCTC
Organism: Candidatus Cryptobacteroides sp.; assembly: GCA_051870055.1. Classification (GTDB taxonomy): domain Bacteria; phylum Bacteroidota; class Bacteroidia; order Bacteroidales; family UBA932; genus Cryptobacteroides. The sequence continues at coordinate 38,988 of JBJEBM010000040.1, read as the reverse complement.
GACACTCTCATATACAACTGTCCGGGGCTGTAAACCCTCGCCGGTACCGACAGATCGTACATTGAGACCAGGAGCGAAAGCCTGTAGCTGCCGTTCCGGAACAATGCATCGGTAAAAATATTATACTTATTGTCATAATAATTCTCCCCGCCTCCGAACATATCCATACGCTTGTTGAGTAAAGGTTCCTCGGAATTATCAAAAGATATGGACTCTTCACGGCTTCCGATTTCTTCTCCTACAGAAGGAAATCCGTCAGGATCAGACACTTCCAGTCTCTCCACCACTGCACGGCCCTGTATCCGCATCAAGAGCCTGTAATAATTGTCCTCCCCGGGCCGGTCGCTGACCGAAACTCCGAGCTGGAAAACCCGTATCATATTTCCCTCCGGATCCCGTCTCAGGACAACTGCCGTATCCACAGAAGCGACTGGAGCAGGCATCGGGACCGTTTCCCTGATTTCCGCATGCAGGCCGTCGGCATCTATTTCAATTTTAACCTCATCCCCGGGATTGAACCTTGCCTTGAATATCATCTTGGATATCGTGGCAAAATATATGGAAGCAGCTTTCACAAGGGAATCGGTTCCTCCGGCAGGCTCCCCGTTGACAAAGCATTGAAGCCTTGCGGACTGTACTGTCTCGAAATCGCTCATACGGAAGCCGCCCTTTACCACTGACACCGTATGGAGGCTGTCGGATGAGCTCAGGAATCCGTTGGCAATGATGAATTTTTCACTGCTTCCGTCGAGCGTGATCATCTTCTCGCAGGAAACGGAAAGAAGGGCAAGAAGCACCGCTGTCAATATTTTACGGAAATGTCTCATAATGTCAGAAATTGAAAGTATAGCTGAATGACGGAAGGAAAAGCAGGAACGACCTCACGGACAATGCCAGCCGCGTCTCCTCCTTGCCGTCTTCATACCTGTAATTTGTCCTGTCAGTCACCACCCAGTCCGGGTTTCTCGCGCCATAGGCATTGCAAAGGCTCACATTCCACACATTCTCACCCCGCTTCGTCTTCTTGTGGATGTTCATGCCCAGGTCCAGACGGTGTGACGGAGGCAGATGATAATTGTTCCTCGACGGAATATACGGGACAATGTCCCCGTACCCGCCTTTGTCATCCATGACGATGGTCCATCCCTCCGGAACAGTCATCCAGTGTCCCGAGTCAAATCTCCAGACTGCGGAAAGGTCGATACGCTTCCCTATCCGCTGGTTGACATCAATGCAGAGATTGTGACGACGGTCATATACGAAAGGGAACCACCTGCCGTTGTTGATGCTTCCGTTCCGGAATATCCTGTCAGACTTGGACAACGTATATGAAACGGAGCCTGTCGTGCGGCCCACGGTCTTCCTGGCATACAGTTCCGCTCCGTACGAGCGGCCCTCGCCCACCGCTACATTCGTCTCCCAGCCCGAGGATGACGTGAACGCCCGCTTGCCGTCCAGATATTCAAGGACATTGTCCATCTTCTTCCAGTAAAGTTCGAGCGAGAACTCCCAACCCTCAAGGCCTCCGTAATATCCGCCAGCAGAAACAATCCTCGACTTCACGGGAGGAATCTTCCCGGTAATCGGCACCCAGAGGTCTGAAGGCAGGCTGAGATTGCCTGAAGCCAACTGGTGGACATATTGCGACATTCTCGAATAGGCGGCCTTCACCGCCCAGCCCCTGCCGAACGAGGCCTTGAACGACAATCTCGGTTCAGGGCAGAAATACACCTTGCGGCCTGTATGGAACAGGCTCAGGCGCAAGCCCGGATTGAGGGAAAAATGTTCTCCCAGGGTAATGTCATCTTCTGCATAGAAAGACAGTTCGTCTCCCCAGGACCTGTTGGAAACGTCGCTCCGCAGGGTGGTGTCAATCACGACATCATTATTCTTGATCATCTGGCTGGAGCTTTCAGTCTCGGGATTGAAGGTATGGCGGACATACTCTGCTCCAAACTTTACAAGGTGTTCGCTCACAGGGACATACTCAAAGTCGGCCCTCGCTCCGATGTCGAGAATGCCGGAGAAAAAGCCGTACTCCATCCTGTCCCGCGTCTCCGCTTCAGCATCTTTTTCCCAATACGAGGAAACTGTCCCGACATTCATCCTGTATCTGTTCACATAAGCCGAGGCATCGAGGAAGAGATTCCCGTTGAAGACGTGGTTCCAGCGCAGCATCCCCACTGTATTGCCCCAGTTCATCCTGATCTTGGACATATCGTCTGTAAGTCTCTCATACGGCTCATAATCAGGCCCATAGTACCGCCTGCTGCGTTTGTTCGACTCAGAGTATCTGAAATAATCCCGGCCCATATAGAAACCGGCCGAAATGCGGTCCGAACCGGAAATGCGATGGGCAATCTTGGCATTGATGTCATAGAATGCATAATTGGCCGGACTGCCGAGCAATCTGGCCAAAGGGTCCAGGAAAAAAGTATGCATTCCCCTGGCACTCAGGGAGTACGTGGTACGCGGGCTTCCAATCGGGCCTTCGAAATGCAGTTTTTCGGAGAGCAGGCCGGCACTCACCGAGCCGTGGAATCCGTTGGCATTGCCGTCATTGGTCCTGACATCCAGGACGCTGGAAGCCCTGCCGCCGTAACGTGCCGGGAACGAGCCCTTGTAGAGCGTGGCCTTCTTCACCGACTCCGGCGTGAATACTGAAAACAGCCCGAGGAGGTGGCTGACATTGTACAATGATATGCCGTCAATCATCATCAGGTTCTCATCCGCCCCTCCTCCACGGACGTATATGCCTGAGAATCCGTTCATTCCGCTCTGGACTCCGGGCATCATCTGGACTGTCTTGAGAAGGTCAGCCTCTCCGAGGACGGCGGGAGTGTTGCCAATAATGCTGCCCGGAATCTCGATGGCACCCATATATGTGGAGGCAATTCCGGCATCTTTGCGGGCGACCACTTTTGAGGCTTCAATAGAGGCGGACTGGGCAAGGGTAATATTGACTACAGTGTCTTTCCTGACATCCAGGGACACGGTAACCGGCTCGCAGCCAAGATAAGAATAGGTTACAGCTGCCTTGCCGCCCGGAAGTGTCAATGTGTAATAGCCGAAGTTGTTGGTCACTGCACCAATGTATCCATCGGAGGCTCCGGCTCCTATCAGGGTCTCACCGGAGGCTGAATCGTAGATGAAGCCGCTGACAGTGAATTTGTTCCTGGAATGCTGCACGGCAGCCTGCGGACGGGAAGCCCGTTTGAGGACAATGTATTTCTTCTGGACTTTCCATTCGATGCCTGCCCCTGGTAAAAGTGCTGAGAGGGTCTTTTCAAGGGAAGAGCCGCCTGTCAGTCCGGAGGCAGCGGAACAGCCCTGTCCGGAAGCCTCCGGTATAGTAATGGATGAATTGGCAGGAACATCGAGCAGCGGGCTGATGGACGAGTCATAGACAAACCGCACTCCATATTCAATTTCAAGGCTGTCAAGGACTTCCTTTATTGAAACAACTTTCTCCTGACGCCCGAAATTTGTGTGTTTACCCGTACCGGAAACTGCATTGCCTGCGGCTTCAGGAACCGGCAGCGCACAGGCAAGAACCACAGATATGATTGTCAAACAAATTCTTTTCATAAATCAGTCTTTCAGGCGGGATTCTGTTCTCTCCGCCGTAAAGATAGACGTATTTCCCCCAAATAGTACCATCCTGCCAAAAATATTTTTTTGATTTACATTGAGTTTCTTACTCAAAATTTTTAGTATTTTTGTAATTCCTCTTGGAACTGCTAAAACTATATTTTTTATGAAGCATTTTACATTGCCAAAAGAAGGCGGTTTGATAGAGAAGGGGATTCCGGCTGACATTCTCCACGGCTTCGAGAGAATAAGGACGGAAATCTACGACCAATCTTCAACTGCGAGCGACACCATCGCTGACATCATTGTGGAAGCCATCAACTCCTGCTCCGGGAGAAAATTCAAGCTTGGTCTTTCCACCGGAACCACACCTGTTTCCCTCTACAACAGACTCAGAAAAAGATTCGAGGACGGAAAAGTCTCATTCAAAAATGTGGAGGTCTATTCCATTGACGAGTATTATCCTTACGGTAAGGGAGAGCCTCAGAGCCGAAACAGCATTCTCCATTCCTATCTTCTCAACTATGTGGATATCAGCGAGAACGACATCCACGTACCGGACGGAAGTGTAGGAGAGGACAGGATTTCAGCATACTGTGAGCAATTCGACAAGGAATTCAGGGGCCTCGACCTGCTCGTTATGGGCATGGGCGAAAGAGGACAGATAGGCTTCAACGAGGCCGGCACCTCTCCGAAGAGCCGCACCCGCACGGTGCTGCTTTCATACCAGTCCAGGAAACGCCAGGGAAGATTCTTCAACGGAGATTTCAAGCACACTCCGATGGCCGCAATCACAGTGGGCATTGACACGATGATGAGCGCCCGCAAAATCATCCTTATGGCGTGGGGCGAGGACAAGGCCACTGCCGTGAAAAACGTGACAGAATGCAGGCCTGACATCGACTGGCCGGCATCTATGCTCCAGTCACATCCGGACATTGTCTGCTACGCTGACGAGACTGCCGCATCGCTGCTCACAAGGGTGGTATCTCCTTGGATGGTAGGCCCTTGCGACTGGACCAGGAAGTTTATCAGGAAAGCTGTCGTATGGCTTTGCCAGGAAGTTCACAAGCCGATTCTCAAGCTCACCCAGAAGGATTATCTGGAGCATTCGCTCGGAGAGCTGCTTGACAAATTCGGACCTTACGACAAAATCAACATAGAGGTGTTCAACGACCTGCAGCACACCATCACCGGATGGCCGGGCGGAAAGCCGAACGCTGACGACAGCCAGAGGCCTGTATCCGCATTGCCTTACCCCAAGACCGTGCTGATATTCTCACCTCACCCGGATGACGATGTCATCTCAATGGGAGGTACTTTCATCCGTCTCGTGCATGAGGGACACAATGTCCACGTGGCTTATGAGACTTCAGGAGACCTCGCCGTTCACGACGATGTGGTGCTCCAGCATATGGACGCAGTTCACCAGCTCGGATTCGGAGATGAGTTCGACAGAGTGAAGGCCATCATTGACTCGAAGAAACCGGGAGAGCCTGAACCTAAGGAGCTTCTGGCGCTGAAAGGAGCTATCCGCCGCAGCGAGGCCAGAGGCGCCGACCGTTCGTTCGGCCTCAATGACAACACCAATGTGCATTTCCTCGACCTGCCGTTCTATGAGTCCGGCGGAGTGAAGAAGATGCCGCGCACCCAGGTTGACCTCGACATTATCAAGGATCTCATCAAGAGACTCCGTCCTGACCAGATATTTATGGCAGGCGACCTTGCCGACCCTCACGGAACGCACAGAGTCTGCACCGAGGCCGCACTTGAGGCTATCGAGCAGTTGAAGGAAGAAGGAGAGAACTGGCTGAACGACACCCACATCTGGCTTTACCGCGGAGCGTGGATGGAGTGGGAGATCGGACGTGTCGATATGGCCGTTCCGCTCAGCCCGGACGAAGTTGTGGAGAAACGCCACGCCATTTTCCGTCACCTTTCCCAGAAGGACATCGTGCCGTTCCCGGGAGACGACCCGCGTGAGTTCTGGCAGAGGGCAGAGGACCGCACCCAGAACACAGCCCGTCTATATGACGAACTCGGAATGGCTGAATATCAGGCAATTGAGGTATTCCTCAAGCTCTGCTAACAGACAAAAAAACAATACAAGATGAAACTTATAATCAGAGACGACAGCAAGAGCGGTTCCATCTGGGCCGCACATTACATCGCCAAAAGAATCAACGAGAAAGCGGCAGTGAGCGACAAGCCTTTTGTGCTCGGCCTCTGCACCGGTTCAACTCCGATCGAGACTTATGCTGAACTCATCAGAATGGTGAAAGACGGTGAGGTTTCTTTCAAGAATGTGATTTCTTTCAATATGGATGAGTATGTGGGACTCCCTGAGAATCATCCGGAGAGCTATCACTCATTTATGCACAGATACCTGTTCGACCACATTGACGAACCGGCCGGAAATATCCACATTCTCAATGGCAACGCAGCCGACCTCAAGGCGGAGTGCGATAATTACGAGAAAGCCATCGAGGCAGCAGGCGGGTTCGACCTGTTCCTTGGCGGCATCGGCGAGGACGGACACATCGCATTCAACGAGCCGTTCTCCTCTCTCCAGTCAAGGACACGTGTCGTGACACTTACCTACGACACAAGGGTAGTGAATTCCAGATTCTTCGACAATGACGTGAACCAGGTACCGAAACAGGCGCTCAGCGTCGGCGTAGCCACCGTGCTCGGAGCCAAGGAAGTGGTGATTCTCGCTTTCGGAAGCAAGAAGGCCCGCGCCATCAGGGACGCCGTGGAGGGACCTTACTCCCACTACTGCACTGTTTCCGGTCTCCAGGCACATCCGGCAGGCACCATCGTCTGCGACGAGCTTTCTGTGGGCGAGCTCAAGGTTAACTCATACCGCTATTTCAAGGCAGTGGAAGAAGCCGAGGGCGAATAGTCCGCAAGACAATATACACAATCAGGGCCCGGAGGTCAAAATCTCCGGGCCCTGCTGCTATTCTATAGGCTGGAATGTCTATTCAACCTTCTGGCAGCGGACAGACTTTCCAAGATATTTGTAGGCGTTGTCCGCAGAGAAGATTCTGTCGGTCAACATGAACCGGAACAGGCCGGCGGAGAAGGCCTTGCCGCCCATATCGGTAGTGGAGAACGACCAGTAGTGGCCTTCATTTCCGGAATTGAGCTTGCCATTTGCCGTATGGCCCGCACAAGGATACCAGGTATCAGGCGTACAATAAGGTTCCCCGAGCATTATGCCGCAGTTCTCCGAATCGACTCCAGGAGTGGCGACTGCATGCGGGATACCCGCGGTCTTCCACAGTCCTGCCGATGTGGCTCTTGGAACTTTCCATCCCGGAGGACAAGGGTCATACATTGTCTTCGTATCCATCCACCTTGTAGCGTCAGTCGTTCCCGCACTCTCATTGCAATACCAGTCATTGGCGACACCGCTGACTTTTTTGTCATAGGACAGGAAGACCCTCGGATTCATTACCGTATATTCAATATTGCCTGTGGCCGGAGTCATAATCTCCCTGTCCGGAGCTTCAGGAGTCGTGGCCGCCCTGGAGCCGTTCTGCTTGATTGAGGATGCTCCCGGGAACGGATCCTTCCTTCCCCACTGATATACGAGTCCAAGCGCGCCGACATCTCCCGGTTTGGCAGATGTGGCCCCGAGATTCCTGTCCATCAGGATGCCGGCATTGTTGGCATAGACAATCTCCCCGATTTCATCGACAAGCCATATATGCCAGCTCCACAGTATTTTGCCGGATTCATTCCTTGCTGCTATGACAGCGTTTCCAGGGACGAACTCATCCGGAGTGGAGAAATAAACCAGTCCGTTCTCGTATCTGACATCCCGAACCAGAGCACCGGCTTCAGGAGCGGTTGAAGTGCCTAATGTCTCCCAGAGGACCTCAACCGATGCCGGCACTATTACCTGGGTTGAGTTGCCCATCGCCGGCTTGAACTTGTACAGGCCAGGCTCATTGACAATGTAGCAGTTCGCTGTTTCTTCCTCGCTCAGGTTGAATCCCGGTGTCTTGACCGTCACCCGGCAGTTTTCATAAGCGCCTCCCTTCAAGGCCGACACAGTGATCGTGGCCGAGCCTTCGGTAAGGGCTGTCACAAGGCCGTCCTCTGTGACCGATGCAACAGCGTAATTGTTGCTCATACAGACATAGGCCCCTTCAGGGACATTGTCAGGCTCAGTCATTGCGACAATCTGATAGGTGTCCCCTATCGTCAATGTCAGATCCGTGCAATCCAGATGAATTGCGGAAATGCTGACCTCCTCATTATCAGAGCAGGATGCGGCAATTGCAGCCGTAACGCATATAGCCGCCGTTATAATTATGTTTTTTATACAACTCATATCAGAAAATTCATTTGACAGGTTTCAATACAACTGTGAATCTCGCTTCAACACCGGACGGCACTGTCGCCGTGAATGTAGTGCGGCGGCCTCTCATTGACTCGTAAGACGTTACCGGCGTGAAAAGTTCAGAGGAGGCCTTTACCGAAGTGCCTTCCGGATATGCTGACACAGTCACCATAAGTTTCTTGCCTTCCCAGTAGAGGAGAACACTTCCGTCATTCCCCGTATCTGCGCTCACTCTGTAATCAGAAATCATTGTCCAGCAATACTCTGTATCGGAATTCGGCTTGACCACATCCACCGTCTCCATCGAGCCGTCATCATAAAGGCAGGCGGTCCTGGTCACTTTTGACACATTATCATAACAAGGGGTCAGATCCAGGACAACACCCTGTTTGCCGTCCGAATCAATCAGGTCAGTTATCTCGCCCTTGCCCGATACTACGAAGTCCTTGCCTCCGAGAGTAATGGTATTGTGCTGCCTGTTGTTGTAGGCCAGCAGTTTCCAGCGGCCTGAATTCTGGGACATGTTCCATAGGGACACACCGGCGTTTTCCACATTGGTGTAGTTCTCATTGCCATAATCAATTGCCCATCTGAGCCCTTCCGCCTCATATACAAATGATCCCGCATCCATATGGGAATGGGAGTCCTGGGCTTTGCCGCCCTTGATTCCTATATATGAGGAGTCACAGTTCCAGCCGTTGCGGGCGAAATATACCGGAGTCCTTCCACCTCCAGTCCAATGGTTCTCTGACGGCGCCGGTATTTTGCTCATATCCAGGTCTTTGGCAATAACGAGAATGGCCGGTAGCAGACGGTTGTCGGCAATATTATCGTCTATCATCTTCATATCCCACCAAAGGAGCGAATTGTCACCGGTCAGTCCGGCGAAATAGAACTCTGCGATATCAGGAGTGACAGCAAGTCCGCAGTCCGAATAATTGTAGCGCTTTCCCGAAGGAGCGATTGTGTGGAAATAATAATACGGGGTCTTCCTGAATCCGTCAGGGACATAAGGCGTATGCCCGAGAAGATTGTCGGCATAATTCAGCATCACGTTGAAATCAGTTCCATAGGCCCAATATCCGGGTCCTTCCGCATACGTTCCGTCAGGATTGTAGGAATCCGTCGCAGCCTTTATGGACGTCCTGCACATTTCCATAACCCTTGCGGCGAGTTCAGGAGATTTGTCTTTGATGGCTGCCGCACCGTAAAACAGACCGGCAGAGCAGACCTGGTTCCAGTTGCCTCCGCTGTTGAGGAAACCTTTGTTGTAAGCAGGGTCAACTCCGGTGTTCAAGGCGAATTCCTCTATCGCCTTCTCTGCAGCATAGCGGGTCTGCTGGGGGAGCCACTCATAAAGCCAGTCGTAGGCAATCGCAACGCCCATACACATTTCCGCAACATCAAGATAATGAGACGGATGCCAGTCCGGGAAAGCGCATACCGCATCCAGTTCGGCAATGGCGGCATCAAGATACTGCTGCTGTTTGGACATCCTGTAGGCGTACGACAGGGAGAAGAGGTTCTGTAGAGAGCGGCGGCTGACATCAAGAAGCCTGATGCCTGTAAGAACGTATGAGGAAAGGCCGCTCTTGACTGCAGCATTGGCCTGTGAATATACTTTCTGCTGAACCAGTCTCATCTTCGGGCTGGAATTGACCATTTCTTTGATCTTGACTTCATCTCCGGCCTTTATCATCAGGACCGGATGTCCGTTTGAGCCGGTATTGGGCTGGCCTTTCTGTCCGGCATCACCTGTATGCTCGGAACAGCCCAGCGCCAGGACCGACAGAATCAGAATCAATACTTTATTTTTCATTGACATATTCTTGAAAGTTCAAAATTCTAATAGTTCCATCCGTCCGTAGGAGTCAGATTCGGATTTCTCTGCGTCTCGGAGAGGGGCACGGCCCAAGGCCACATATTGTTCCTGAAATACATCAGCCATTTCGCCCTCGTTCCCCACATATTCGTAAAGTCGTAGCTGTCCTGGCCTTTGAACTTCATTTGTTTCAATGTGCCCCAGCGGACCTCATCGAAGTAGTTCACACCTTCAGCGCACAATTCCACGCGGCGCTCATATTGGATGCGCCTCAGCATATCCTCTTTGTCCGTGACTCCGTTCGCTCCTCCGCCTCCTTCAGTCAACAGCGGCATCCCGGCTCTCTGGCGGATCTTGTTCACGGCGCTGATGGCCTCCGACATACGTCCGACCTCATTCAAAGCCTCGGCATAAAGCAGCCATACATCCGTGTAGCGCATAAGAGGCCAGTCCATACCCATCCTGTCCCTGGTAAGGGCATTGTTGTCCGTAACGACGAACTTTCTGTACATATAGCAGAAACACTGGCGCTGGTCTGACCACAGGTCTCCGGCACTGTCCCCGTTTCCCGCATTGATATATGGCCAGAGGAAAGTCTTGAGGGACTGTTTTCCGCCGGTATTCGCATAGGTCATTGTGGCGCTTGACGGGGTGAAGATTGTCTGCATCAGCCTCGGATCCCTTCCGGAGTAAGCCTTTGCTATTCTTGCCTGATTCCCATTGTCGAGATAGTAATTGTCCCAAACAGTCTTGGACACTCTTCCAACGATTGTGTTTTTCTGATTCTGGAAACCGGATGAAGAATTGGAATTCATTCCGTCCCGGACGAAAAAGACTTCCCTCTGGACCGGAGTGAGCTTGTCCCAGTCAGGGAAAATCTGGGACCAGGAGAACTCGGAGCCGTCTGCATTCTGGTACGAGTCAACGAACTCTGAGGACGGAATGACGAAGTTGACGCCCTGAAGAGTGGAGCGATTTCCGAATATCTGCTGTGTCTGGGGATCCGCATAGCCATTCTCGGAAATGCACTGGACAGGAAGAATCATCTCCTTGCTCTTCTCGTTCTGCTCTTTGAATAAATCAATATATTTTCCTTCCCAGAGCCCATATCCGCATTTTCCGACCTCCTCGAAATCAGGTATGGCCTTGCTGTACTGACGGGTCCACATATATATCATTCCCCTCAATGCGTACGCAGCCCCTTTTGAAGGACGGCCATAATTGGTCTTGAGAGTGTTGAGCGGCATTTCAGGCTCATCCAGACAGTCCTGGATATCTTTGAGGACAACCTCCCACACTTCATCAGGAGAAGACTGGCCTTTTGTGCACTCGCTCGCCGTTATCGGTGAAAGATAGACCGGGACGCCGTTGAAAAGCATATTCAGGCGGGTATAGAACCAGGCCCTCATAAACTTGCATTCTGCGATGAGGCGGGCCCGTTTTGCCCCGGTGACAGCGGATGAAGGCAGGTTGTGAAGTGCATCATTGCATCTGGAAACGCCTGTGTACAAGGCTTTCCACTCATTGCTCAGGTATGAATCCCCCGCCGAATAAGACGGACTGTTCAAGAAGAAGGTATGTGCCATCTCAATGGAGGCGAACCCGCACACTTCAGGACGCAGATGGCTTACATTTGTCTCCACATTGGGATACATCTTGGATGGATCCGGGACGAATACTTTGTAGATGCCGGCTACTGCTGCATCCACCAGCTCTTCGGTAGTCCACATATTGTTCGACATCATATCACTCTTCGATACGGTGTCCAAATCGACACAGCTGGCTGCGCCGGCACAAAGCAGGATGAGAGCTGTTATTGTCTTGTTACGATATGTCATGATATAGATAGTCTAAAAAGTAAGTTGAATTCCCATTGCATATTGCTTCATAAGCGGATAGGTTATGCTTGTCCCGATTTCCGGGTCAAGGCCGGGATAATCGGTGATGGTGAAGATATTGTCCGCAGTCGCATAGATACGCAGTTTGTCAATTCTTATCCTGCGCATAAGGGAGGACGGGAAGGTGTAGCCCAACTGGATATTCTTCAGTTTCAGATAGTCGCCCTTGTATTCCCAGAACTCGCTGGCAGTTCCCGTATTGCGGCCACCCATACGCGGATACTTCGCATTGATATTGGTGCGGGGATCATCCGGATTTTCAGGATCATAGAAATACCTGTTCTTTATGAGGAACGAGTAAGTATTGTATCCGGAAGCAAGGCTCGGAGCCGTCTGCCAGTACAGGTAATTGCCACCGGCACCGGAGAAAAGCATATAAAGGTCAATGCCTTTCCATCCCAAGGAGATGTTGATTCCGTATGTATATTTCGGGGTGGAAGTATGTCCCGTGAAGTCCTGGTCGTTGGTATCGCCATAGTTTCCATCGCCGTTGGAATCCGCATAAATGATGTCTCCGTACCAGAGAGTGTTCTTTGACACCATATTGATGCCGCAGAACTTGTAACCGGCATCCACCATCATCTGGACCCAGGCCATATCGGCTTCAGTCCTGATGATTCCGTCTTTCGGTCCGGCATTGAGGTCCAGCACTCCGCTGCCGTCATAGTTGCCTGTTCCGCGGTAGATTTTCCTGAGATATGTCTCTCCTAATTTATAACCTTCGGCAATCCTGCCGCCGAATCCGCTTTCTGACACATCCGCGAGATTGTTCACGTACTGTCCGTCTTCTGTCCAGCCCTTCACAAGAGCACCCTTGTACTTGGTGACCTTGTTCCGGTTGAAAGATATGTTCGCCCCTACCGAGTATCTGAAATCCCCCACTCTGTCATTCCATTTCAGATTGACCTCGAATCCTTTGTTGTTCACCTCGGCGATATTTTCAGTGGCACCTGTCACCTGGCCCATCGTGATGCTGAGAGAAGGAACGAACAGGATTCCGCTGGTGTTTTTGTTGTACCAGTCCAGTTCACCGCTCAGCTTGTTGCCCAGGAATGCGAAATCAAGTCCCACATCCGTTGTCTTGGTGGTCTCCCACTCGAGGTTCTCATTTCCGATTTTGCTGGTGTACATTGCAGACGTCTTCCCACCTTCCATCACGATAGTGGATGTGGCGTATGTGGCCTGCCAGGCATAATTGGAGGTCCTGTTGTTACCGGTGACACCATATGACGCACGAATCTTCAGATTGTCCAGCCAGGACCTCGCAGACGACATAAACGGTTCTTCTGAAATTCTCCAGGCCCCGGAGACTGAAGGGAACAGACCCCAGCGCGACTTTGGAGAGAAGCGGGACGACCCGTCATATCTGATGTTGCCTTCAATGATATAACGGCTTTTGTATGAATAGTTCACCCTGCCGAAAACTGAGGCCATCGCCCATTCTGTGGAATATCCGGAGATATTGTCCATTGCAGCAAGGGCGTTGAGATCGGTAAGTGACTCGGAGGTCATTCCTTTCTTCCTCGCGGAGAATTCCTCGTAATTGTAATGCTGGGTAGAATATCCCGCCAATGCCGTGATTTCGTGGCTGTCGGCGATATTCACATTATAGCGGAGAATTAATTCAGTATTAAGCTGTTTTGAATGCTGGGCAGTATTGGTGACCTGCTGGTCCGCAAGATTCGAATCGCTTCGGGACTCGTTCTTGGTGTAGTCCCAGGTGCTTGTCCTTCCGCTTCCAAAATATTTGTAATCTCTTCTGTATGAGACATAATTGGCTTTTCCATCGAGCTGGAGGCCTTTATAGATTTTCGCCTTGAAATAGCCGGTCAAAGAATAGTGCTCCCTCTTGTCCTCACCCTGACGGTCAAGCCAGCTGAGCAGGTTGTTGGCCGTAGTGGATTCTTCCGAAGATGCAGGGACACCGTACTTGTAAGGCTCTCCAGGCCATATTCCGGGACACGTGCGGCTCAGATAATTGAAGACGTTGGCCGTGCTGGCCGCTCCAAGATTGTCAAATGTCCCGTTGAGGCTTGTACCCAGTGTCAGCCATTTCCCGACAGTGCCTTCTCCTTTCGCCTGGACAGTCAGTTTTTTCGCACCCGAATTGACCCCGTCAGCCACATTCATTATACCGGGATTGTCCGTATATCCGACGCCGGCGAAATACCGGATGCCGTTGGATGAGCCGGATATGGAAAGGTGATGGTTGTGGGATACGCCAGTCTTGAATATCTCGCTGAACCATTCCGTGTTAGGATATGCAATATAATTCGGTACGCCGTATTCGTTGACAGCATAAGGGTATTTTTTGGCCCTCCGCCACATATCGATGGTTGACTGGGTATAATATGGAGTATTGTCGACGTTTGTCAGTGACTCATTGACAAGTTCCATATAATCAGCATAATCCGAGATCATCGACAGTTTGTTGTGTGCTTTCTGGATGGACACATAGCCGTTGTAGTCGAATTTGATTTTGCCTTCTCCCTGTTTTGTTGTGACAAGGATGACTCCATTGGCGCCCTGCGCTCCGTAAATCGCCGTGGAAGCGGCATCTTTCAGGATGCTGATGCTCTCAATGTCAGCCGGGTTGAGATTGTCCATACTCCATTCCACCCCGTCCACAAGGACCAGCGGGGAATTGTTGTTCAGGGTGCCGATTCCCCTGATTCTTATTGTAGCAGAAGAACCCGGCTTGCCCGTCGTCTGATTCACCGTGACGCCGGCGGCCATACCGGCAAGAGAGCTGGAAACGCTTGTCACAGGGCGGCTTATGGAATTGTCGTCAATCCTTACCGAAGACACAGAACCCGTCAATGTGGCTTTCTTCTGGGATGCATATCCGACAACCACGGTCTCGTCCAGCAGGTAATTATTCTCTTTCAGCTCGATAATGATGGTCTTCCTTCCTGCGACAGGCTCTTCTTTTTCCTCGAAGCCCAATGAGGAAATCACAAGCACTGCATTATCAGACAGGCTTGGGAATGTGAAAGATCCGTCATTGCCTGTAACCACCGCATTTTTGGTACCCTTTTCTACCACATACGCTCCGGGAACAGGTTTTCCCCTGTCGTCCAGCACTTTTCCGCTCAGGGCAGAAGCATCTTTGGCATTGACATTCCGCTTAGAGGAAGTCAAATAGATGATTCTTCCTTTTACAAGATAGTCCACCGGCTGGTCCTTGAACAGACGGTCCAGCACTTCTTCAATGGAAACATTTGATACTGAGATACTCACGTGTCTGTTGCAATCCACTTCGCTGGTTTTGTAAGCGAAAGAGTATCCCCATTCACTCCTCAGAGTCTCGATGACCTCCTTTATGGGCACATCGGTTTTCACAAAGCTGATTCTCTGCTGCGCTGCTGCCGTAAAAGAATAGAAAGACAGCATTATCAGCATGAGAACAGCCGATAATCTAACGGTTAACTTCATTATTGTTTTTAATTAAATGGTTATTTCCTCCGGGACAAAGAATATTCTCCATCTTTGCAGGAGACTGAAAGCCGTCCATTATATGCTATGGCGGACATTATCTGGTCAACAGTCTCATTGTTGACAAATGCAAGCGAATACCGCTCTTTACCTATAGATGTGTCAGTCAAGGTGATTCTGACATTGAAAGAACGCTCGAAACTTCTTATTATCTCGTCAAGTGGCCTGTCATTGAAATAGAAGCCACCGTCCATCCAGTTTGCAGTCGCCGCGGCACTGCCGGAAGCACGCGAGAAGACCCCATCCGGCCTGTGATACCGCACGATATCCCCGGGAACAAGCATAACGCTGCTGTGAACCCCAGACCGCTCGGACTCAAGTCTTACCGAGCCCTGGACAAGGCTCACATAGACTGATTCTGAATCCTCGTATGTCGAGAAATTGAATTTCGTTCCAAGAACCCGGACACTTACTTCACCGGCGCTGACTATAAAAGGCCGCCGACTGTCTTTCTCCACCTGGAAAAAAGCCTCTCCAGTCAGATAGACTTTTCTGTCCTTGTCGGAAAATTTGTCAGGATAAATCAGTCGGGAACCCGCGTTCAGCCATACTAAAGTATTGTCGGCAAGGCGGATAGAATCCCGCTGGCCTTGCGGAACGACAAGCTCTGCATATTCCTGCGGGCGTCTGTCATTGACGTGCACATATAACGCAATGCCGGCAGCAAGCGGAACAAAAAGGGCCGCGGCCGCATAAGAATACCATCTCAGGGCCTTTCTGAACGGGGCAAGCCTGCGCCTGCGCACTTCCGCCCAGAACCGGGCAAACGCCCGTCTGCTTTCCAGCGTGTCCTCTTCGGGAATTGAGTCCCATATCTCTTTCCATCCGGCTGTGTTATTGTCCATAATCAACGTATTTATCCGATTACACAATTATAGACGGACAGACAAGGTCACATACCCAATTGAAAACAGTTTTTTTGATTATTTTAGCCGAAAGGCTGCAAATGGCATTATATTGCCGCTTGCAGCCTTTGCTTTCATTTCCCAAAATATTTGGTAATTTAAAACGGGGTGAATGTCTCTGTGGATTTGTTTTCGAAAACCTCGACGCCGGAAATCATATCGGAGGAGATTGTCTTGCCGCTTGAACCGTCGACAATCTTGTACAGGATATCGTATTTGCCGACACGGAGAGGGATGGTGATAACCTCGTTCCTCCCATATATTCCCTGGTCAGAATAATATGGTTCCTTTGCTGTCCCTGACTCCCCTGTCCTGTAAACTTTGAGGTCAGTAAGTTGATTATTGCTGCCCAGGGTGGCAAATTTCAATTTGATATCGCCGGTAGGGATTCTGTTCATCGCTGGCAAATCGAGCTCGGCAATCAGGTCATCGTGCTGATACGAAGCCCTGCCCTTGAATATCGCGCGCCCGTGAGTATCGACAATCTTTCCGTTGTAGGCAGTCCTGTATTTCGGATGGACGACAGCCCTCATTTTCATATTGCCGAAATCATAGTCATTGGCGCAATACTTGCCTTTCTTGAGATGCCATACCCAGCTGAAAGCCGCAATCTGGTCTGTCCTGAATATCGCCGGAATGTTCGATGTCGCATAACCTCCCGTGTCATTGTTGGTAATGAACGAATACTTCACAGCGCAGGTGCTGGTTTCCGTCGAGAGAGCGACCGACTGGTCAGGAAGTTCCTGAGTGGAGCTGTTCTCGTATTTGTATCCGAAAGAGATTCCTCCCAACAGGGTGTTCGCCCAGGAAAGGATGCTTGTCGGATTCTCCGGCTTCACAGACCCGAATGTCAGGCTGAGGCCCAGGGTGAAAGTTGACCCTTTCTTGTAGGTTGTAGTGCCTATTGTCGTGGACGGTTCAGGCTGGACCAGGAACTCGACCTCATCGGTATCGAGCGATTTGCCCTCAGGGGACAGCAGTTCGAATTCCAACGTATAATCTTCAGGATACCAACCATTTATCTTTACATCCCTGTCAGCGCGTTCAGCATAAATCTTCGCATTGTGGCTGAGCATATAACCTTCAATGCAATAATAGTCTCCGGCGGCATAACCATTGCCGAAACCATAAAGGGGAAAAATCTGGAGATACAAATCGAAGACTCCGGAGGCCTTCACCTCCGGAGAATGAACTTCAAACAAGTAGCCGTCCACCTTTCTGCTGTCTATGACCTGCCCGGGAATACTTATGTCAAAAGTCTTCTTGAATGTCAGCACATCGGAAGGGTCATTGTGTAATTCTCTGATGTCGCTTTCTATCTTGTCACAAGAAAGCACGATACCAGTAAGCAGGCAGAGCAGAAACACCGGGATAAACTGGCTCCTATTCATATACTATCACTCCTTTACTTCCGCACCTTTGCCTGAAAAGGTTTCGGTGGTTTTGGCCGTCGAAACTGTAAGATTGCCGATGCGGTATTTCTTTCCCTTGCCGGAACCAGAATTTCCGTTCTTGGCATAATACTCAATCTTGTAGTTGCCGACAGGAAGCTGGAAATTAAGATGCACGTTCCGTTCATACGCAGAGAGAGCCGAAGCCTTTACCTCACCTGCACCATTGATGACCTGGACATTGGAAACATACAAACTGTCTGTACACTTGAAGTCAAGAATTCCCAAACGCCTTCTATCAGGCCGTTTTATGGCGAATGTCCAGTCCCTCTTATCCTCCGGGAGAAGTTGTACACCGTGCCTGTCGTGGCCTTCCCCCCACCAGGATGTGTGACGGTACATATAGCCGTACAGAGGATCAAGATGGAATGTGAACAAGAATTCGGTGGTATCATAGTCTTCAACATCCACCACGTGCCAGCACCAGCTGCTGATACACTCCTGGTCAGTCCTAGCAAGCGCCGGCACTGCCTTTCTCGCATTGTCATTATGGGAGAAGTTGTGGCTGAGGAAGTGATACTGGACCCGGGATCCGTCCGTATCCATCTCGATTGACATATCCGACATCGGTCTTGACTCACTGTTGCTCCAGGAGAACGTGCCGCCGACGGTGAGAGTGCCTGCCGGTTTTCCGCCTGAAGCTCCTCCCTGCCCAGTGACATTCAATGTCGTGGTATGTGAAGAAGTATATGTGGTAGAGCCGGATGTCGAAGCCGGTGACGGCCGTTGCTTGTCCATAAAATCGGCAACTTTAATGCCCTTGCCGTTGCGTTTGCAGATATCCGCAGTCCAATGAATATCCTCGCTGTAGAATGCGTGCGCAATCGTCCACACTCCACCGTGTTTCTGTTTGTAGGTACCGAAGAGTTTTTCGTTCTTGGAAATAACGGAAACTGTCACGAAATAGTAGTCGCCGGCGTTGCTACCGTTCTCCTTATAAGCGTAAAGGGGAGTTATGGTGATGAGAACGTTGACCTCGGAATGCCTTGATATGATATCCGGGTCTGATGAGGCAAGCTTGCACAACTTGAATTTGTCGGCCCCGACCGGGAACGACGCGGTAATCCTTTGGGTGTACTTTTCGTCGGAGATAAACGACGAAAGCTCTCCATTGAACTTCTGATAGCCTGAAATTTCTTCATTGACAGGAGATGCAGGCTGGGAATGTTCATTGACCCAATCTACAAACGAGGACATTCTGGAGCCGAGGTACTCCTCATCGGATTCGATGCCCACAGGCCCAAGTTCCACCTCCCAGGCTTCATCAGATGCCGTTCCGGGTTCGGGCTCCACCTCATTGTCGGACAGATATTCATCGAGCGAGAGAGGATTATGCAGGATGAAACTTGAATACCTGCGCACAGCTATGAGCAATGGCGTATCAGCATTGTCCGGAGACATTAGGGAGGGAGCATCGATAGCCGTCCAGAATTCCTCGTGCGAAGAACAATCCGGTTCAACCTCCACGATGATCTTGCCATCTTCCCATGCTTCCTTGACAATGTCGCTGTAAGCTGACAAATCGGATGACTCCACCACTATAACCCGGGCATTATCCGGATTTGTGGTAATCTGGCCAAAATTCATCCGGAGGGCCTTGTCGATAACCGGCGGAAGCGAACTTGCGAAATAAACCGCATCCGTAACTTTGTCTGGCTTTACAGGGTTATTGTCGAACGGATCTTTTGAACAGGACACAGCAATGGCAGCCATTGCCAGAATAAAGACTGATAATTTTTTCATATTCCCTATTGAACGAGTTTTATTCGATTGTAAAGTTGAATGTCTTGTCAAACTCCCTGAGGATGGACATCCTGACTGTCCTCTTGCTGAGGTTAAAGACCTCCGACCACTGGGTGAAGCCGGTGGACCTCTGCTCTTCATCATCAGGGCCCTGGGCAACCTTTTCCAGCAATGACATTGCCTGGGCAGGATCCAGCTTGTACTGGTATTTTGCAAGATTGACCTTCAGCGTGTCATAGCGCCATTTCCCGTGCGTTGAAATCACACTTCCGTGCGGAGAATCAATCATTGATGGAGAAGCGTAAAAGTTTGTGACATAGCGCCACACATCATCTCTCTTGAGAACTTCCATTTCAGTCGGGTACTCCTCGCCCTCCTTGAAAGTATATTCCACAATCGCATAATCGCCGGTGGCATCAGCCATAAAGAAATGATAGCTTGCTTCGTCGTTATCCATACACATATTGTACTGCTCCAACATTCTCGTCGCCTCCTCGACTGTGCTGGCACGGTCAAGGAGCATTCGCATTGCAACAGTAGTGAAAATATTTTTCCTGTCAGAGTAATGCTGGCGGGTCGGATTGCCGTCGAGTTTGAGGACACTGATTGCAAATCCGTCCTCGTTGATTCCGTCAAGAAGAAGATATGGCAGGGCCATCAATATTGAGAGGTCGGTTTCCCCGTCGGTATAAAATCCGCTATTCAAATAGACAAACTGGCCATCGACGAAAGAAACAGACTTCTTTCCTCCTGCAGGAGCGGTATGGACAACAATAGCCGGTATCATTATACGATCGCCCTTCTCGTCCTTGTGGTTGAAGTCGAAGTTGCGCCCCATAATAAAATCCCTAGAATCTTTGTCTGTGCACGCAAAAGCGCTGCACCCGGCATCGTAACGCATGCTCAGAGGCTTGGGAGACTTAAGATCCATAAGGTGAGTCATTGCAAACTGCTGGAGAGAGGTCGTTCCGACAATCCCCGCATTCAGGGCTTCATCCAGTTTGTAATCCACGGTATATGTCATTTCATATATGCGTCCCTTGTCGACCTCAAGGTCTGTCAGGGAATAAAGCATAGCCAATTTTTCAGGGTCTTCTATCAAGCCTGCCGGATTCGAAGTCGGTGTAGGAGACGGGATGTCCGGTCCTTTTTCACTGCAGGCGGTGAACAGGAATGTGGTTGAAACAATGGCGAAGTTCAGCAAGGTTCTGAACGTTGTGTGATTTTTAATATACATATTTATTTGTATTGGGAATTGATTCGAGGAAAAAAGAATTGAAATTCTTGGTAAATATAGTAAACACCCCGGCGGGAAAACAAATTTGCCATCCACTATTTTACGGGATGGCAAATTTTTGACGTTTTCACAATTCCTCTATGCAATTGGAACCTGATTATTCGGGATTGACCTTGCTCCATCTGGCCGGGGAGCAGCCTTCTTTTTCACGGAATGTCCTTGAGAAATGGCTGAGGGAAAGGAAGCCCGACATCACGGAAATATCCTGCACACGCAGTTTCGGATTCTGCACCATCAAGCGCTTTGCGCACTCGATACGCAAGTCCGTAATCCAGTCCCGGAAAGTCATCTGATATACGCTGTTTATATATTCCGACAGATAAGTGCGGTTCGTGCAGAGCTGCGCCGACAGTTCATTCAGCGTGAGACCCGGCTTGCGATAGCCTTCACTCTTTATCCATTCCTCTATGCGCGGCGCGATGTCAGAGTGATAGACGGGAACATCTTCAATATTGTCCTCGCCAGACGGCAGGACACAGCCATCCTCCAGCATCCCGATATCGTCCTTCAAGGCATCGTCAACCTTCTCATAAAAGAACATATAGTTGTGATAGCAGCAATAAAGATATATGTAGAAAGGCACAGCCGACAATACCCAGATGAAAATATACCTGTCAGGCAGGAAGGTCAGCAGCGCGCAACTGACTCCGAAAATGACAGCCCAGTAGGTGAAAACTGACAACCAGCTGATATACGCCCCGATATCGTCCGAATGCGTGTTTTCAAACATCTTCACGGCCATTTTGTACGTATGCAGCAGACGGATAGAAAGGAACAGGCCGTATATCACCAATAACAGGGCGAGGACTCTTGTCGCCCAGGAAACGGAATCCGCAAGCAGGAGAGATTCAGTAGCTGCCAATCCAGTAAATGCCAGCCACAGAACCAGATGGATTGAAAACCGTTTTCTCGTGACGTACTTGCTGTCCAAAAGCGTCATCAAGGCCGAACTGAACAGCCAATAGCAGAGAAAGTATGTTGTCATATTGGCCAATATGGCGGCATTCACATCTTTAAGCCTGATGGCAAAGAAAAAGTGCACTGCATAGTTTGCCGCAAGGATTAGCAGGGCGGCGCCCATCAATCTGCGGGAAAGCAGGAAGTTGGAGAACTTGCTCTTGTCGGGCACGCGCGCAAACAGCATGTCAAAGCCGAAAAACAGCATCAACGGCAATGCAATACAAAGTGAATAATGATATAACAACTGGTCCATAATTCTCTGTGTTCAATTTACATCCAGGAGGACATTATAAACAGCGCATATCCTGAAAGCACTCCGCCGATTGCTTTCTTTATATCTTTCAGTGCCAGGGAGATGTGGCGGTCAACAGTTCTTTTGGATATATTCAGGCTGTCAGCGATTTTCTGATTGGAGAGATGCATCTCACGGCTCATCTTATAGCAGGCCTGCCTCTGTTGAGGCATCGATGCGACGCACTTGTTGACTATTTCCTCTATCTTCTCAGTGTCATACGAAATCTGAAGGTCGCACATATATTCTTCAATGTCTCCGGCAGAATCAACGAATTTTTTCTTCACGGCATTATGCCGGATATAATCACAGGCCTCATTTCTCGCAATTGCGAAAATGTAGGCATCCAGCGATTTTATACCTGTCAATGAGCTCCTTTTCTCCCATATTTTCAGGAAAACATTCTGGGCAAGATCATCTACCCCCTCTTCCGAAAACAGCACGGATGCCAGAAACCGCCTCACTTTGGAATAATATCTGGCAAACAGTTCATTATAAGCATCTTTCCCGCCTTTGGCGAGCTGCATAACAAGATATCTGTCAGATAATTCATTCATCGGTTACAAGTTTACTTATGCAAACTTACGTAAAATCTTCCGGAATAGCGATGACCGTCCGGACAAATCAGCGCCCTGTCACCAGCCGGTCTGTATAGAGGATGCCATCCAGATGGTCACATTCGTGCTGGAAAATCACCGCAGTGAAACCCAGGACTGTCTCCATTGTATCCTTCAGGGTTTCAGGTGAAATATACGTAATGTCAATGTCCCGGCTCCGGCTGACTACTCCCCTGCGGCCGGGCACACTCAGGCAGCCTTCAGGGCCGCATTCTTCAGCTCCTCTGCGCGCTGTTATTTTTATATTCGGATATACCCTGAATGGTTCTCCCTCAATATCAAAGCGTTGCACAGCGACCATCCGCCTCGATATTCCCACCTGCGGTCCAGCTATACCTACTCCGTCCTGTTCAGGAGAGGTCACAGTGGCAACCATTTTACTTGCCAGCAGCCGGTATTCCTCCGATGCCACCATCGCCGGAGTCATTTCCAGCGTCGCCCTTCTCAAAAACAGGGAGTCCTCATAATCATCAACTGTCAGGACTCTCATAATCTGCCCTTTACCGGCAATAAGCGACTTTTCTTCCACGCTCCAGCCTCCGGATTGCGAGCACGACATCAAACTGATCGCCAAGGTAGCCGCCAGAAAAGCATTCATCCCGCACTTTGAAACAAAACCCAGGTCCATATTATAATTGATAATAAAACATACAAAGATACGCAATTTTTGCGTCGCCAATAAAAAATTCAAGTTGAGTTTAGCATATTGCCCGTCTCAAGTGTCTTTATTATGAAACGATTCAATCCCGATGTGGAAAGAACCGCATAACGCAGACAAGTATTTCATAATTAATCGCACTATGAGACATCGTTTATCATTATTGTCACTCATTGTCACACCATTACTTCTGTCAGTGGCGTGCCAGAAGGAGGACGAATCCGGGATTCACGACACAGCCGTGATCCAGACAGTCCTTCCTGCACAGCCTGCACAGGGAGCGACGAAGGCTGTAACCATCTTCGCCACCTGCGGCTGGACTCTTGAGGGAGAAGACTGGTTCACTGTCGAACCGGCGAAAGGCGGACAGGGAATCAGCGAATCCGTCATCAGCATCTCTCCAAACAATTCCGGAGCTGAAAGGACCGGAACAATCAGAATCAAGGCCGGAACCTACTCCGGGACATACACATTCAAACAGAAATCCGAATAAATGAGTTCCGAGGACTACAGACAGATTTTTGACTTTTTCTTCAGCGGAGCGGAAATCCCGGAAGAACTGGAAAACGAGTTCAGGGACTGGCTCTCCCGCCACGGAGACGACGAGCGGGTGATCCGGATTCTCGAAGGGCACTGGAACAGTTTTCCGGCAGACAAAGGGGACTTCGACCTTCCTGCCAATCTTGAAGAACTCCACAGAAGAATCGGAAGCGAAAGCAGCATTACCGAACACAAACGCCCGGTGATGAGATACATCGCCGCAGCTGCCGCCGCGGCCGTCCTGTTCACTTCCGGATTTTTCGCAGCGGAAATCATAGGAGACAACGGCAAAGAGACCGTCCTTATGGCTTCAGACGAGAACATCGGCAAGTATTCCCTGCCGGACGGCACCAGAGTATGGCTGAACAAAGACAGCCATCTCAGGTACGACAGCCGTTTCGACAGGCGCAAAAGGAGAGTCGCCCTTGAAGGCGAAGGATTTTTCGAAGTAACCAAAAACGAAAGCAAGCCATTCATTATCAAGATGAACGGCAATATGGAAGTGAAGGTTTTGGGAACTTCATTCAACGCCTGCGGCTACAATGGAGAAAACAGCACCGACGTCATCCTGAGAAACGGTTCAGTCCAGATAGCGGACAAGACATCCGGGGAAAGCATCATATTGAAGCCCAACCAGAGATTCACAAAAAAAGACGGACAGACCGAGGTGTCATACGTCCGCGCCGGGGAATGCTGCCGCTGGTACGAGAAGGAAATCGCCTTTGACAATGTGGCGCTCCGGGACATACTTGAGAACATCTCCCACAGATACCGGATCGGAATCAAAGCCGACCTCGGTTCCCTGATGGAGAAACGTATGTCGTTGACCGTCAATAACGAACCGCTTGAGGACGTGATGGATATCCTGGGCACCCTCCTGCCGGTCAAATGGAGCATACAGGGAAAAGATCTGCACCTCGAAAGAAAATAACGCACTAAAACAACAAGCAATGAAACAATCAGCCATCACTGTCACAAAACTTTGCCTCACAGTTCTGTGCGCACTGTTCATCTCAGCGGCATCATTTGCCCAGAACCGCACAGTGAGCGTGAGCGTCAAAGATGTCACAGTAAAAGAACTGCTCAAGGCCATTGAGCAGGCAAGCCCGTACACCTTTGCGTACGTTGACACAGACATTGACCTGTCCAGGAAAGTGTCCGTTACTGCTGTGAACGAAAGCATTGACTCGATTCTTGAAAGAGTCCTGCCGCAGGCAACGGCCGAATTCCGGGATATGAAGATAATCCTTCTCAAAAAAGTCAGCAAGCCGGCAGTACAGCAACAGGCACAGCCGGAGAAGCGCGGTCCGAAAACCGTCACCGGAAAGGTGCTCGACAAAGACGGCAACCCGGTCATCGGCGCTATGGTCATTGAAAAAGGAACAAACAACGGAGCCGGTTGCGATATGGACGGAAACTATTCCGTAAAAGTTTCGAATCCGGAAGCAGTCCTTGAGGCATCCCTTATAGGTTACGCTACGCAGACAATACAACTGACGGAAAATCAGACCGTTGCAAATTTCGCCCTAATGGAGGAGGCCATCAGGCTCGATGATGTCGTCGTAGTGGGCTACGGTGTCCAGAACTCCAGGGATGTGACCACATCAATCACCTCAATCAAGGCAGAGGCGTTCGCCAACACCCCGACCACTGACTTCCGTGAAGCGATGGCGGCAAAGATGCCTGGCGTCCAGGTCATAAACCTCGGCGGACAGCCTGACGGCAATGTCTCCGTACGTGTCAGGGGAATCCAGTCGGCCACATCCGGCAACGAGCCTCTCTACGTAATTGACGGCATACCTTGCGAGGCCAGGGCTTTCGCCAACCTCGACGGCAATGACATCGAGAGCCTCGAAGTGCTCAAGGATGCGTCAGCGGCGGCCATTTACGGTTCAAGAGGTTCCTGCGGCGTAATTCTCGTCACCACGAAACGCGGCGCGGGAGAAAGGCCTGTGATATCTTATGACGGCCAGTTCAGCGTCTCCGAAGTATCCAAGAAGATTGATATGCTCGACGCCTACGAATGGGCAGAGATTTTCAAGGAGGCCAGAAACGGAGCCTATATGTTCAATGTACCTGAAGGCACGATATCAGACCCTTCCCCATCCAGGCCACAGGTCTATCACAGGATTTCCCCGCTCATCGAGGCATATCTCCAGGACAAGACAGGGACTCTCACAAACACTGACTGGCAGGACGAGATTTTCCGCACTGCCATCTCACACAAGCATTCCATCAGCGTATCCGCCAGGACGAAAACGATGAACTACTATATCGGGGCGAACTACCTTTACAGGGAAGGAACAATCATCGGCTCCGACTTCCAGAGATATGGTCTCAGGGCGAATTTCGACGGCAAGAGAGGAAATCTCAAATATGGCGTAAGTTTCTCGCCTTCATACTCCAAGACAAACTACGTGGCATCCGACTCCCAGTACAACGGTGACGGAGTGATAGCCAGTGCATTGATGGCGCCTCCTATTTTCCAGCCGTACAATGAGGACGGGTCCTACAACTGGGATATGAACGGGCTCCTCAGGCAATCAGGAGATGTAAGGAATCCCTGGGACACACAGACCAACGAAGTGCTCAATCCGGTTGCCCTCGCTCTTGAAGTTGATGATATCAGGGAGAAAGTGAACCTCATCGGAAACGTCTATGCCTCCTACGAATTCATCAAGGGCCTTGAATACAAAATCACCCTCGGAGGAGATTATTATTCTTATATAAGAAACTATTACAGGCCATCTTACATACCACTCAGGGGTTCAAAATACTTGGATGCACCTTCGCAGCCGACAGCTTCGAACCAGGCAAACTCCTATTTTCACTGGACCATATCCAACCAGATTTCCTTCAACAGGAAATTCGGCGACCACTCCGTCAATGCCGTTGCGGTGTATGAGGCCGAGAAACAGACCACACAGGCCAGCTACATCTCAGGAACGGGCCAGATTGGAGACGACAAGATACGCACTACGAGAGGAAAGACTCTCGACATTGACAACACCTACAACAACAAGTACGCTTACACGTTCGCCTCCTGGCTCGTCCGGGCCCAGTACTCCTACAAGGGCAGGTATATGGTATCCGCATCTGTCAGGGGTGACGGTTCTTCCAGGTTTGCCCCGAATACCAGATGGGGATATTTCCCTGCAGCATCCATCGGCTGGCGAATCAGCGACGAGAACTTTATGAGTGGTGCAAAATGGCTCAACGACCTGAAAATCAGGGCCAGCGTCGGCCAGACAGGTAATGCGCAGATTGGAAATTCGGAATACCTGGCTCTCTATGGTTCGGCTTCACTTGACCTCGGCAACGGCCTGGTAAACCAGGTCTATCCTTCGCAGATTGCCAACAACGACCTCGGCTGGGAGAAGAACACCCAGACCAACATCGGCCTCGATGCTACATTGTGGAACGGACTCCTCGGAATTAATGCCGATTTCTATCTCTCCAAGACCACGAATATGCTGTTCGACGTGCCGGTATCAGTAGTGTCCGGACTCACAAGCTCCAATGTAAACATCGGTTCGATGCAGAACAAGGGTGTCGAGCTTAACCTCCGCTCACACAAGCAGTTCGGGGATTTCTACTACGACTTCACTGCCAACTGGTCATTGAACCGCAACAAGGTTCTCCACCTCGGTGACGAGGACGCTCCAATCATCAAGGAATCTTCATATGCTGGCGGATTCTATATCACCAAGGTCGGCCAGCCGGTAGGCTGCTACTATCTGCTTGTACAGGACGGAGTGTTCCACAACCAGGAAGAACTGGACTCTTATCCGCATTTCTCCACGTCCACGGTCGGCGACTTCAGGTTCGTCGATGCTGACGGCGACGGAGTGCTCGAGAAAGATGACGACCGAGTTATTGTGGGCAACTATATGCCTGATTTCTATTACGGCTTCGGCATCACCCTCGGATGGAAAGGCATTGACCTTGCCGCAAATTTCCAGGGCGTCTATGGCAATGAGATCCTGAATCTCGAAAGACGCTATCTGCTCAATATGGAGGCATCCTCCAATATGATGAAAGAGGCGCTGAACCGGTTCCCTTACGGCAATCTCAACAGGGCCACCAGGAAATCCTCGGGAAACAACGGCTCCTGCACATCCACATTCCATCTGGAAGACGGTTCATACCTGAGGCTCCAGAACCTTTCCCTCGGATGGACGATGCCGGACAAATGGCTGAGAAAGAGCGGAATAACCAAGTTCAGAATCTATGTCCAGGGTTCCAACCTGTTTACTATTACCAATTATTCCGGATACAACCCGGAGGTCAACAAGAGGGCTTCAGATGCACTCCGTCCTGGAGAGGACTATTGCTCGTATCCTCTTTCAAGGACCTTCAGCGTGGGCATTAACTTCAATCTCTGATGTGATATGAAAATGAAAAACATATTGAAATACATACTTGCCGGAACGGCACTGCTGGGCGCGGCTTCCTGCGGTGAGAATTTCTTCGAGCAGTATCCGGCAAACAGCATTACCGAAGGCAACTTCTACAAGACCGACGATGACTTCAACCAGGGCGTATATTCCTGCTACTACAAGCTCAAGGTCAATATGAGTTTCTTCCTGACCGAACTCGCATACCGCAGTGACGAATGCATTCTGGAATCGATGGCAGTTTCCACTCAGGACAGATACGACATTGACCATTTCCAGGAGAATTCCTACAACGGAATCCTCAGCAGTGTCTGGAACAACTGGTACAATGGCGTTTACCGCTGCAACGACGTCCTTGACCACGCCGCCGGCAAAGATCTCCCGAATATCGGGAAATACAGGGGCGAATGCCTCTTCATCCGTTCCTGGTTCTATTTCAATCTTTACAGGACTTTCGGCACAGTGCCGGTCACCACAACTGTCGTGACACCGGCCAAGGCAAAGACTATCAAGAGATGCACGGACGAGGAGATGTATGACCTGCTTGTCAATGACCTGACCGAAGCAGCTGAGCTTCTGCCTCTCGCCCAGCCTGCTGAAAAGGCCAGGGTCACCAGAATCGCCGCCCAGTCACTTCTTGCGAAGGTTTATCTTACCTTCGGCAAATACAACGAGGCGAAGAATATCATTGAGGAGGCTATGACGGACGGCGGATTCGGGCTGATGACATCCACTGCCGCGGCTTTCGATGTGAAGAACAAGATGAACAAGGAGATTATTTTCGCCCTGTATTACAACAAGACAAACGACAACGGACACGGATACTGGTACAGTTCGAACACCCCGGTGATGGATGACATCCGGAATCCTACTCCGAAGTTCAAGGCCCTGTATGACGCATCCGACAGCAGGCTTCCGCTCATAAACACATACACCAAAATCAATGACAAGCTCTATGCTATGAACAAGTGGATGGACACCTATGACGCCACATACACGACACAGGTCGGGAATGATTTCCCACTCATCCGCTATGCTGACCTGGTGCTTATGTACGCCGAGGCATTATGCCAGACCGGGGACATTCCGGGAGCGGTAGCACAGTTGAACAGGACCAGGACCCGCGCGGGGCTGCCGGTCCTGACAGCAGACGAAGTTTCCGGTAAAGAAGCATTTATCCGGGAACTTGCCGATGAGCGCGGAAGGGAGTTCGCACTTGAGGGACAGAGATGGTATGACCTGGTACGTCTCGGACTGGCGGTAAGCTATTTCAAAGATATGGGCTACACGCTTGATGCGCACCAGCTGATATTCCCTATTCCACAGGACCAGATTCAGATTGTCAACGACAAATCCATCCTCTGGCAGAATCCTGGTTATGGTGATTAAATGTATAAGGTTATGAAAATGAAAAGATTATCAAATATTATAATGCTCACCGGCATCTGCCTTGCCACTGTTTCCTGCTGGAAAGAGGACATACCGGAGGCCGGAGCGGGACGCCACCAGGTAGAGAACCTGAAAGCCGTGCCTGGAGACGAAGAAGTCCTGCTGACCTGGAACGCAGCGGAAGGATGGAATCCGACCGACTATATCATTACCTACACCGGACCGAATGGAAAAGAGACTGTAAATACAGGCATCCAGACCGAATGGACCATATCCAATCTCATCAACGGAACCGACTATGTATTTGCAGTCCAGGCGGTTTACGGTAAGCTTGTCTCCAACGGAGTGGAGGCGAAGGCAAAACCGTCCACCAGCAGGTTCCCGGTAAAGGTCTTCGATGGCGTCGGAACCGATGCTACTGTGGACCTTGCCTGGGAGGCACCTGCCACCACAGTATTGTCTTATGATTTAGCCTGGTGGCCTGAGACTGACGAGGCGGCAAGAAGCGAAGTTTCCCTGGAAGGCGACCAGACTGAATATACTGTCACAGGACTCGAGAATGACATAAAATATTATTTCAGCCTCACCGCCAATTATGCCAAGGGTCCGGCCGAGGCCAAAGTCATCAAGGTGATGCCGACAATGGCCATCCCTTATTTCCTCGACAGGGACAATATAGCTGCCGGACAGCTTATCACATTCACTTTCAACATTAAAGGATATCCATACGCCACCGATATCAGATGGACATTCCCGGACGGTTCTGTCAAGGAGGGTGAAGTGGTGAAATCCAGCATCTTCGCCCCGGGAGTCCAGAAAGTGACACTGACCGCCAACCTCAAGGGCAAGGACAAGAGCTGGACTATAGAAGTAACTGTAAGAGAATACCTTATCCACTTCAATGAATGGGAGGTTACAAGCGGAGGATACAACGGTTTCAAGGGCACCTGCCCTGTATTTTCACCTGACGGAAAGACCGTGTATATCATTACCTTCAATGGTAATGCCGGCCTGTATGCGTTCGACACGGAAAGCGGCGGATTGAAATGGAAATATATCCCGGCAAAGAACAGCGGCAGTTACAACCCTCTGACAGTCAATCCGGTAACCGGAGACATTTACTACGGCACCACGACTGCGGGACAGTTCTATGCAGTAACGCCTGACGGGACACTGAAATGGCAGTTCACTGAGGCAGGGTCAATGCAGAGCACGGCACCGGCGGTGAGCGCTGACGGAAGCACGGTCTATGTCGCTGACAAGGCTGGCAAACTGTTCTCCCTCAATGCTGCAAGCGGTGCGAAGAACTGGCAGGCCGCGTTCTCCGGAGCTGCAGCCGGTCTCATTGTCAAGGGCGACAAGGTAGTAGTCGGTGCCGGAAAGAGCTTGTATTTCCTCAATGCTGCGGACGGAAGCCTGCGCAAGACTCTTGCAATGACCTCATCTATGGTCGGAATCACCGGCTTTGCCGTGGCTGCTGACAAGAAGACTGTATATCTGCCTGTGGCAAACGGCCTCAGCTCATTCGACATTGATGCAGAAACCATAATCAAGGACAATTTCGTATTCGCCGGGAACAATCCTTACGTTCCAGTCGTCGCACCGGACGGAAATGTATTTGTCGGCTGCAAGGACTGTGTTGTATATTGCATCGACAAAGATCTGACAGCTGTCAACTGGTCGTACAAGCACGTGATGTCTGGCGGATCTACAGCCAACGCCTTCAACTTCTCGCATCCTTGTGTTGACTCGAAGAACAGATATTACATCACATCCGGCCAGGAAGGAAACGTAAGCTACATCTTCAGCAAAGACGGAGCTGTGATTGACTCCTGGACCTATGACGATGGTGACTCCAACCAGAAGCAGATGGCCGGAAACAACCTCCTCAACGGAATGCTATATTCCTGCTTCATCGGAAGCGCCAGTGCCAACGGTTATTTCGCAGCCAAATATGTAGGCGGCGAAAGGGCTGAGGGCTGGAGTACTTCCGGAGGCGATATCTGCGGTTCCAATTGTATAAAATAACACCAAAACAGATTGAGAAATGTACAAAAGAATACTCTCATATTTAGGTAGCACGGCCATTCTGATTTCGTCCCTAATCTCCTGCTCGGATGACGGGGACGGGGTCAGGGACCTCGCTTCGAAATGCGACATCACGCTCGGCTCATATTACGGGGCCGGGCAGAAGAACATCAGGACAGTCCTTCAGGAATCCGACAGGGCAGCCATCATGCTCGATGCCGGAGGCTCGGCACAGTCCGCTTCAGCAGCTCCGCTTATGCCCGGCTCCAACAGGTCACTGTTCCTGTTCAACATCAAGGCGACCACAGAGCCGTCCGACGTAGTCTGCTGGTATCCTGCAGATGAAAGCATAAATCTTGAGGACGGGGATATTATCTACACAATTCCTGAGACGCAGGACGGAAACTGGACGCCGCTGATGCTCGGCACGGACAACGCCGTCATCAATTCCTACAACGGCTGCAAATTTGAACTGGAAGCCGTCACCGGAACTCTCTACATTCCGGTTGCCAGGGGTGATTATTCTGTCAAAAGTATCACTGTCAAGGCGAAAGGCGGAGTGATGATAGCCGGTGAGACCCGGACTGCCATTTCAGACCCTACTGCCTGCCAGTCATCCTCATCCGAGATTACTGTCAATCTCCCCGAGGCGCTTGACTGCCGCAGCGCAAGCCGGGAAGTCCCGGTGTTCTGCGCGCCTGTGACATTGCCGGAAGGAATCGAGGTGACCATCACCACTGAAAACGGAGAGACAATGACCTCAACTCTCCCGGATGAGATAACCCTCACACGTGGCGGAAGATATGTGACCGGAGCGGCGGCCGAAAGCGAGTCAACAGTACTTGTATTCTGCGGAGACAATATGGTCTATATGATCAATGCGGACCTCGTAAAAGACATTTATACTGAAGGTGTCATCTGGAGCCTGGACGTGAGGACCCTCGCCTCCCAGTTGGGCCTGCCGGAAAGCAGATGCGACCATCTGGACGACTGCAAGATAGTGGACAACGGCAAGAAACTGCTGCTCAGCAGCTCTTACAACTGGTGCGCCCTGGTGGACATCGCCACATCCAAAGTCTTGTTCTACAGCACCCAGTGCCCTAACGCGCATTCTGCGGAATACATAATGGGCAAGTACATTGCCGTGGCCTGCTCTACAGGAAGCACAGATGACTACAGCAAAGTGCAACTCTACGACATCAACCACTCGAATGAAATCATCTCCAGGTCGGACCTCAACTCGGCCCACGGAGTGGTATGGAACAGCCAGCGCCAGGAGCTCTACGCCGCAGGCAATAATGTGCTCCAGACATACACAATCGAGGGTATGGATTCGGGGGCAGCATCGCTCAAGCTTGTCAAGAGTGCAAGTACACCGCAGGGAGGCCTGCACGACCTTACTTTCATTGATGACAACACCCTCTGCGTTGCCGGCGTGAAAGCATATCTTTACAACCTCAACACCGGTTCATTCGACGAGATGAAGCATTTCACTAATTCGACTGGTATCAAATCACTGAACTACAATCCTGAAACCGGGGAGTTCTGGTACACTGATGCCACTGTTCCGGAAGGAAACGAGAGCTGGTCATCCCAGAAAATAAGGCACGGCATCGACCGGAATTCAGCTGATACAGACCGTATCATCAGAGTTCCCGATATGGATATGTACAAAGTCAGGGTAAAAAGTTGGTAAATTGCTATATTCGTGTCTATGAACGAAAAAGACACACTTTATAGGCTTTCATACGGGGATGTCAAAGCTCTTGACATCCTCTATGTGGCCTACGCTCCGCTGGTCAGGAACTGGTGCGCCGCACTGCTCAAGAACAGTGCGGAGGCCGAGGATCTGACCCAGGACATTTTCATCCGTATCTGGAACTCCCGGACGGAGCTGAAGGAAGTGCGGTCTTTCAAGTCATATCTGTTCAGGGTCACGCACAACGCCGTGCTGAACAGGCTCAGGGAGCAGAATGTCAGGCAGCTTTTCGCCAAGTCCCGCTCCGGAGACTCCGTACTCGAAGATGACGCTTCCGGAATGGCTGACACCGCAGACCTGCTGGACAAGATCAATGTTTCCCTGGAAGGGATGTCGGAACTGCGCAAGAAAATATTCAAGATGAGCAGATTCGAGGACAAGACTTATCAGGAGATAGCGGAAGCCCTCGACATCAGCCCGAAAACAGTGCAGTATCACATTTCCTGCGCGCTCGCAGAACTACGCAAGCTGATGTGAGATAATGGACTATTCCACAACCTGCCTTTTCATTGACCGCCAGTTGAGCACCGGCAACAGGAAGGACAGCAGACAGGCGGCAAGCCAGAATATCGCGGCGGGAGAGAAATCATAGACTCCTGCCGCATTCACATTGCCCTCGATAAGATATCCGCTGACCACATCCTGCACAGCGGCAGCCACATACGAGGAGATTCCGACGATGCCGAGAGCCGCCCCGGTGGCCTTGCGGGGAACAATGTCAACCGCCATCAGGCCGGCCACAATGCAGTAGAGCACGCCTATGAACAGGCTGAAGAATGACACATAGACCACATTCAGCACATATCCTCCTGACGTGAACAGGAAGAGCCCAAGAGATACCAGGCAGCAGACTCCAGAAAGCACCACAGGCTTGACACGGTCGCCTCTGAACACAGTGTCGGACAGCCAGCCGGCGAAGATTGTTCCGGCCACACCGAACGCCTCGGAGAATGCTATAATCTGGGTTGCGGCAGGAAGCGAGAAATCCTTTGCCTTCTGCAGAAACAGCACGCCCCATCCGCTCACCGCATACTGCGTGATATATACAAATGCGCTTGAGACTGCGATAATCCACAGGCCCGGATGCCTGAGCACAATCTTCTGAAGCGCCTTCGTCGGCATTGAGTCAACCTTTTTCGGAGTCTCTCCGGACAGCTGCTGGACGGACGGAAGGCCCTTGCTTTCAGGCGTGTCCGAGACGAAAAACAGCACAATCGCAGTGCCGGCGAATCCGGCAGCGGCGGCGAAGATGAATCCCCATTCCCAGCCGAGAGCGCCGACAAGCACTCCGGTCAGGATGAAAGTCAGGAATTTGCCCAGATACGGAGTAGCGCTGAAAATGCTGTAATATGTTCCCCTCCGGGACAATGGGAACCATCTCGACAGATTGATGATTCCGGGAGGCGCTCCCATTGACTGGACCCATCCGTTCGCGCCCCAGAGAATGAAGAACGCAATGAACACCACAATGCCCGATATTCCAAGGGCGGTTCCGAGGAATCCGAGCAGGCCCATTACAAGATTGACTGTGGCGGAGACGAAAAGTCCGACGGCCATAAACCGTCTGATGTTGCAATAATCCGCAATGAACCCGTTGGTGAATTTGCCGAAAGCATAGACAAGCAGCATAGCCGAGCCCACAAGCCCGAGTTCTCCGGCCGAAAGCACGCCCCCGTCAATAAGAGGCTGCTTCACCACACTCAGGGTCATCCTGCAGACATAGTACAGGCTATATGCCGCGGCGGCGCCCCAGAATGTGCGTGCCCGAAGTTTTCTGTAAACGTTATCCACCTCGTTTTCAGGGACTTTTGAAGACGACGGCTTGCTTATCCTGAAGAATGTATATAAGCTCATCTGTTACGGCTTTCCTGCGGGAAATATTTATCCCGTATTTGCCATTGCAAAAATAGGGAGAATTCGGAATTTTAACTAAATTTGAACAATATAATTTAACTTTCAGCACCATTGAAGCCTGAAATCACTAAAATTCAATAAAATGAAACATTTATGCATCATTGCGGCGGCCACGGCCGCATTCTTTCTGGTCTCCGGCCAGACATCCGGAGCACAGACTCCGAAAGATGTGAAGTACGTATTTACAGAGGCGTCTGACCTGACCCTCACAGGTAAGCTTTTCCCGGACACTCCGAACCCATACCACCGCATCGACACTGTGAAACACAAAGGTTTCACAAAGCGCGAGAACGAGCAGGTGAGACAGTCCTCCGGCATCGCCGTATCATTCAGGACAAACTCCACAACCATTTCAGTAAAAGCCACTTATGGTTACAAGCAATATGCTTCTCACGTAGGAGGATACGCTTCCAGGGGATTTGACCTGTACATCAAGAAAGACGGAAGATGGGTATGGGCAGCTGCCGGATGCGGCCCGATTGACAAAGAGGACGGATACAACACTGTTCTTATCAAGAATATGGACGGCATTATGAAAGAGTGCCTGCTCTACCTGCCTCTCTTCAGCGAGGAGTATTCAGTCCAGATAGGCGTGCAGTCAGGCGCCACTATCGAGAAAGGTGACGCGCCGTTCAGGCACAGAGTAGCCATCTTCGGCTCCAGCTTCACACAGGGCACCAGTTCTTCACGCCCCGGCATGGCTTATCCTGCCCAGTTCAGCAGGAACACCGGAATCCAGCTGCTCAGCATCGGATGCTCCGGCAATTGCAAAATGCAGCCTCAATTTGCTGACGCCCTTGCCCAAGCACCTGACATTGAGGCATTTATATTCGATTCTTTCTCCAATCCCACTATAACTGAAATTCAGGAGCGCCTCTTCCCGTTCATCGAGAAGATTCAGGCGGCACATCCCGGCATACCGCTTATCTTCCAGCACACGATTTACAGGGAGAGAAGGAATTTCGACCTTGCTACCGACAAAAACGAAAGCGACAGGATCAAGGTTGTGGACGAGCTTATGGCGGAAGCCGTCAAAAAATACAAAGATGTGTATTTCGTCACAACAACCAATGCGACCTCTCCGAAGCACGACACAAGTGTTGACGGCACACATCCGGGAGACTACGGCTACACTCTTTGGGCAGAGTCCATCCAGAAGCCTGTGCTGAAAATTCTCAAGAAATACGGTATCAGATAATTACGGAACAGGATCATAGCCCGACCCGCCCCAGGGATGACATCTCAGAAGGCGGCGGACTGTGAGATACAGACCTTTGAACGGCCCCCATTTGCGGAATGCCTCAAGTGCGTAGGCAGAGCAGGTGGGGGTAAATCTGCACGATGACGGTGTAAAAGGAGATATGCAGGTCTGGTAGAACCGGATGAGCACAATGAACGGAAATATGGATGCTTTCTTCAGAAACTTCCATATTTTTGACTTTCCGTATGTTCCGGTTTCATTCATAAGACGCGACAGTTTTCAGGACTGACACCACCATCGAGGTCACCCGGTCCTGGTTCATCACCTCTTTGGAACTGTAGATGAAGAGGATATCAGTACCACCGCCCCTTTCATCCGGAACGGCCGGCACACTGACAGGAAGAAGGTATTTGTTCAGCCTGTATGCCTCGCGGATACGCCTTTTCAGCAGATTCCGTTTCACCGCCCTGCGGAAAAACTTTTTCGGGACAGAAACCACTATCCTGTTGTAGGGCAAGGAGTTGAATCTGCGGTAACAATATTTCAACACCTGCTCTCGGCCATAATTTCCTGAGGACAGCAGAGCATCGAGACCGCCTTTCGAGGACAGCCTCTCCTGCTTGCTCAATGTGAACTTTCCATCCAAGTATATATATACCTTATGCTTTATGCGATTCGAGGTAGAGCTCCAGCGCACGGGCTACAGACGGGGCCTCCGGCGTCGGAGCCTTTATCTCCACCGGCAGTCCTGCCTCCTCCATTGCTTTCACAATCTGCTTCCCGAACGTCACGAACTTCGCTTTCCCCGGGGTGAACTCAGGGAAATTCTCTTTCAGCGACTTGATGTCTGACGGATTGTAGAAAACGATCAGATCATATTCATCCGGCGAAATGCTCTTCAAATCCTGCGACACCGATTTCACAAACACTGATGTGGTAAAATCCAGATTCTGTGCTTTGAAAAGGCTCGTGAGAGGCTCCACGTTGCTGGAATCGGAAGTGGTTATGAGAAATTTCTCGGCCTTGTGCTTGGTTCCGATCTGCTCAATAACAGAAGACGGAGTCCCGTTGCCATAGAAAATCTTTCTTTTACGGAAAACAATATGTTTCTGAAGATACATCGCCACGGCCTCGGTCGTGCAGAAGTATTTCATCGTCTCGGGCACCTTGACCCTCAATTCCTCACACAACTGGAAAAAGGCGTCAATCGTATGTCTCGCGGAAAACACTATAGCCGTGTAGTCCAGCACGTTAAGTCGTTGCGCTCTAAACTCTCTTGAAGTAAGAGGCTCAATCAGGAAGAATGGCTTGAACTCTATCTGCACCCCATACTTCTCCATAAGCGCCTCATAGGGAGCCTTGTTCATCGGCGTCTCCTGTGAGATCAGAATCTTCTTAATTGCCATAATCATCTACAAAATCAACATTGAAACCACCAACAGCGCTGCTGGCAGAATTTCCACGGTGCAAAGATACAAAAATGCTTGCAATTGACCAGCATCAGCCGACAGAATCTGTGTTTTCCGCACCAGATAGACCATCCAGAGAAAGCCTGCGGCATAATAGGCCAGCGGCCTCGAAAGTGCCAGGCACCAGGATGACACAGAGGCAACAATAACCGTTATCATTAAAACGGCACTCCCAAGGATGAGGAAATCCCGGCCGGCCCCGTTCGCCGCGGTCAACGCACTCCTGTGGAATTTCCTGTGCGGAACTGTCACCATCATCACCTTCCGGACAAGCAGGAACGCAACGCACACGCCGAAAGTGGCGGACGTCCGCAGGCCCGGTTCCATTCCCTCCATAAACTCAGGGCGGAAGACCGACAGCCTTGACAGGAAAATGCAGATAAGGAAAACTGAAGGCAGGACCAAAGCGTCACGTTCCCGGGCGAGCCTCATATTGTGTTCCAGTTCAGACAGCGGTTTCCAGCGCAGAAGTCCGTCCGCAAGATATGGAAAGACAGTGACAAATTTTCTCATATAAAGCACCACGAGGACAGAGCCTAATGCCATCAGGCTCCAGTTCAACGTACTATGCGCCCATATATCCAGCCCCGGATCCGGGACTTGGGCCCCTGTCACGACACCTTCCGCAAGAGACAGGCTGTCAGGAAGAAACATATCCTGCTGCGACGGAGTGAATTCTTCCAAAAGCAGTTCTCCGGACGTGAACGCCCCTGCGGCAGGAAATACCTGCAGCGTGTCAACAGAGATTATTCCGGATGGAAGTGGCATATCAGTTACCGCGTCTGGCATTATAACCCATGGAATTCAGCAAAGCAGTCACCTTGTCCCTGAGATCTCCCTGGATCGTGATTTCCCCGTCCTTCGCCGTTCCGCCGACTCCGCATTTCACCTTCAGGGCCTTGCCAAGTTCCTTGAGGTCATCGGCACTGCCCTTGAACCCGGTCACAAGAGTCACCTGCTTCCCGGCCCGGCAGCGCCTGTCAATCGTAACGAGAAGTCTCTGTTTCGATGGTGGAAGGGTCTCTTCCCCAGGCTCTGCAGCCTGCTCATATTTAAAGTCCGGATTGGTGGAATAGACCACTCCGAGACGCTGTTTCCAATCGTTGCCAGCCATTTGAAGTCTTGTTTTTGCAAAGATAAGGAAATCTATTTGTATATTTCCTCTATAAATCCTAATTTCCCATAGTCCCCAATAAGCTAGAGTGCGT
>JBJEBM010000039.1:0-177372 GCA_051870055.1 Candidatus Cryptobacteroides sp. | reverse complement strand
TGGACTTGCCCACCTGTCTTGCACCCATAAGGATAATTGCTTTATTTGAGCCCATCAAAGACTTGATTGCTGACTCCTGAGTTCTTTCAATCATATAATCCTGTTTTCTGCAAAAATAAAGAAATAAGATTATTTTCCAAAATTATCGCCGCTTTTTAGGATTATACTCCAAAAATATCGCCACTTATTAGGAGCAGGATGATTTTCGAGGAAAGGAGAGGATTGTGTCGCGGTAGTATCCGAGCACATAGCTCTTGAAGTCCCAGCCGTCAACGCTGCCGCGAAGTTCGTTCGCAATTGCCGGACATCCTTGCTTCGTCTTACAAAAATATTCTTTTGTTCAGGTACGAAAAAAGCACCTCAGTCGGGGCTGAAGTGCTAAGTGAATCAGCGGGTCCTGATTATTCCAGATTGGCGCTGTGGTGAGTGTGCTGGCTGTCCTTGCCGAGAGCCTCGGCGAGAGCATCAAGCATACCGTAGCCGAAACGGTTGTCCGGAAGCAGATAGTGTCCCTCGCTCCACTCATTGAAGCAGGCGATTGTCACAAATCGCGGAACATCAGGATGACAGTTCAGATACCAGAACGAAGCCTGCATAAACGCCTTGAAAGCAGCCGGATTCTCATTGGCGAGAATAGTGCAGCCAGGCCACTGGCCCCTGTCCGGAACCGCCCCTTTCACACCCCGGTTGATATACCTCGGAGTGGAATCCCAGCCAGTCGCAACCGCCGGGATGAACGGAGTGCCGTGACGGTTGTACTCCTCGTCCCAGACGCCGAAAGCCACCTTCGCCGCAACTTCCCCATAATCAGGGAAAAGGATACTTGAAGGGAAATCCCTTCCCGCAATCCAGTTCATCGGATTGTAAGAGCCGGAAGTATTGTAACCGGCCTCAACGTTATGGGATGAAGTGAATCCGACAATATGGAAATGAATTCCAGGGTAACCGAGTTTCACTGCAAACTCACGCAAATCCCCGAACAGCCTCTGGACACCGGAAAGGCCCAGTTTCTGCTCAAGCCTCGCGGCGTCCCAGATGCAGATGACCGGCTTGCCGTCTATCCTCCAGTAATTCGGCTGGTTGAAATACCTTGTCACGATATAACTCAACGACCTGAAAGCCTCCTCGTAAGAGAAATCCGGCGCGATGAAGCTTGGCGGATATGCCACAGATCCGTCTGTCATTTTCGTAGGATAAAGCACATACCAGTCGTGATTGGTCCACATACAGGCGAATTTTACATCATTGCGGTTGCTGGACTCAAGGAAGCCGTTCTCAAGAGCCTCGTGAAGGCAAGGCTTTCCGTCATACCAGTACCAGTCCCAAATCAGGACATCAACGCCGCTCTGTTTGCAAAGCTTGTTGTAAACCTCCCAGGTCGATGGCAGGCTCTCGTCGAGTTCGCCAAGCAGCGGAGTCCTCGGCTGGTCGTGTCCTTCGAACCACGGTCTTGCGCCACGCACCAGATTGTACTCAGTCCAGCCCTGGCTGTACATTTTATTGTGCAGGGAGGTGGCGCAGTAATTCGGAAACACATAAGATGCAACCTCAAGTCCCTCAGGCTTCTGCAGCAGCGCAGCATCCCCGGCGAGTTTTTCGAGATCGTCCGGAAGCTTCGGGGAACTTGCCTGTTTTACCGGTTTCCCCGCAGTCAGTGCGACAGCTGTCGCAAGCGCAGCGCAGAACGAAAGAGCGCCTTTGATGAAAATTCTTCTCATATTGTTCAAATAATTATTATCAGACTTTTACAATACGTATATCCAGCAAGAAAGCGATTTTTTCAATAATGTCCAAAAGTTTTCCCACTCCGACAGCGCAATGATGAGAAGTGCCGCCTTCCGACCATCTGCCTATGAACTCTCCTGCACCGCAGCCGAAACGGTAACGGCTGTTGGTATTGCCGATATTCAGCACAGGTCCGGCCACAGCCTCTCCTTCCGCAGCAAGAAGATGCACGCCATCCGGAGTCTCACAGACGGACAGAAGCGTCACAGGACCACGCCTCACGGACATCTGGATCGACAGTCCCCTGCCCGGCTTGCCGTGATATACAGGAAGCGGAACCAGGGAGACACGGCCGTCGGCAATCATCGGATGGGCTGGTCCATCGTGACCGAGCAGGACTACATCATCCTTGAAATCAAGCGCATAGAATTCCGAAAACGAGCCGCCACCACCTATCAGGGACAATATTTTCATCGCCTGGGCAGTCTTGACATCACACTCCCCAGCCACCGGAATTCCTCTTCCGGTCAACAAAGTATTTCCCGCAATGACCGACGTCGCAATATCGTTCAGTTCGCCCTCCCCTTCATAATAGTATGCCATTGACCCAAGCGAGTATTTCTCAACGAGCCTGTCCATAGCCAGAGAAGTCGCGGCAGCACGTTCCAGTTCAGTCCGGGGGCAATCACCGCTCACATCGAATTTCTGTTCGAAAAGCCCCACACGCTCCGCTATCTCCCCGGGGTTCAATGAGGTCCGTATTGCCTTAAGCTCGCACATCTCGATCATATCGAAATGGGTTCCGAATACAGAACTGAGTTTCGTGAGGTCAGTGTAAATGTCCAGCATTCCGGAATAATAATGTCCCAAAACGCCCATCCTGTTCTGCCTGAGCGCTTTGACAGCGGAGGCAGCCCTGAGCCATCCTTCTATTTCATTCCAGGCCGAACTGTCGGCCAGATACCCGGTCACCACGCTGTATCTCAACGATGCCCTTTTCAGGACATTGCATATCTCCGGAATCGAACAGGCCTGGCAATGCTCCAGCCAGACTCCGGTCATCTTTCCCTTGTCCCCGAGGGCGTTCACAGAATTATAGTCAATCGCCGGAACCGGCTGAAGATTGAGCAGGACAAGAGGGCAGTCAAGCGCCTGGGCCACGGGGAGAATCGTGGACGAAAGGCAATATGTGGCCACGTACAGGAACACCACATCCACTCCTTTCTTACGGAAAAGCTCAGCAGCGCGGGCAGCCCTGTCAGGATTGTCAACCATTCCCGCATCGACGACTTCAGCATCCACCCTGAGGTGGATTTCCTTGACAATCTCCTCCCTGTAAGTATTCAGATGGTCAAGAAGTCCCTCGAACTGGCCCCAGTAAGTATCCAGGCCCGTAGCAAACACC
Organism: Candidatus Cryptobacteroides sp.; assembly: GCA_051870055.1. Taxonomy (GTDB): domain Bacteria; phylum Bacteroidota; class Bacteroidia; order Bacteroidales; family UBA932; genus Cryptobacteroides. The sequence goes on along the minus strand of JBJEBM010000039.1, from coordinate 174,242 downwards.
CCAACTCGAAGTTTTGTCATATTTTTTGTCATATTATATCAGAAAATGGACTTAACAATTCCAAATTTAGCGCTCCAGGCAATGGTATCAGTGTCGATTTTGGCAATAAAGTTTTTGGTTTTGACATTTGGCAATGTCTTCAGCATCAGAGGGCATAATTATTGAAGATTCCGGCAAAACACAAATCACCAATGAGCAAAAAACTACTGAAGTACCTCGTGACCAACGAGGCCGATCCTCAATGGGGCCTGGTCGTCACCACTGTCGGGCAGCAGGACATCAGCCCAGGCAGCATATACCCATCCCAGGACCATCCTATGAGATATCTGTTCTCCTCCGAGAAAGGCAGGATTTTCAATGAATACCAGCTTGTTTACATATCGAGAGGCAAAGGCCAGTTCGTCTCGGCCAGCCAGAAGAAAACCAACATTTCAGCGGGAGATCTGTTCATACTGTTCCCCGGAGAATGGCACAACTACAGTCCGGACAGCGCTACCGGGTGGCACGAATCCTGGATAGGGTTCACCGGCCCTGATATGGACGAGAAGGTTGGCTCCGGCTTTTTCAGCAAGAAACATCCGATATTGCACGTTGGCCTGGACGATGACATTTTCTCTCTTTTCCACCAGGCCACTGTAGCTGCGGACGGGCAGAAAGCCAATTACCAGCAGCATCTAGCGGGCATCGCCTGTCATCTTCTCGGGCTCGCATACAGCAAGGGCAACAATATGTACAGCCAGCAGGGCGAGGTGGATGAACTTATCTCCCGCGCCAAGATAATGTTCCAGGACAATCTTGAGAACGGAATCACCGGTGAGGAAATCGCCAGGGAAATCGGAACAAGCTACACAAGATTCCGCAAACTTTTCAAAGAATACACGGGCTTCTCGCCCAAACAATACCTTCAGGAGCTTAAAGTAGCCAAGGCCAAGCAGCTTCTGACCAACACCTCCCTGAGCTGCCAACAGATTGGTTTCGACTCCGGTTTCGAATCCCCTTCATTCTTCCACTGCACATTCAAGAAACGCACAGGAATGTCGCCGGCCGATTACCGCAAGCTCACCCAGGGAGATTCTGACGAATGGATGAACACTAAAGTATAAAAACTATGGAAAAAACCTGGAGATGGTTCGGGAGGAAAGATGCAGTCACTCTCGACATGATGCGGCAGATTGGGGTGGAAGGCGTAGTGACTTCCCTCCACGAGATTCCCAACGGGGAAATCTGGCAGTATGAGGACATCCGCCGCCTGCAAGAGCAGATAGCTTCTTATGGAATGGTATGGTCCACTGTGGAAAGCCTGCCGGTATCCGAAAGCATAAAATACGGAGGTCCGGACAGGGACAGGCTGATTGACAATTACATAGAGAGTTTGAGGAATCTCGGCAAGGCCGGCATCCATACTGTATGCTACAATTTCATGCCGGTCATCGACTGGATAAGGACAGACCTCAGCCACCCTCTCGGGGACGGCACCAGCACCCTCTATTTCGACCTGTCAAGACTCGCTTATTTCGACATCTACGTCCTTGGCAGGGAAAACGCCGCCGCAGACTTTCCTGAAGAGACAGTCAAAGCCGCTGAAAAACTGGCCGAAACTATCACTCAGGAAGAGATAAACGGGCTGATTGACACGATAATAGTGAAGACCCAGGGATTCATAAACGGCAATATAGACGAGAACGACAACGACCCTGTGAACAAGTTCAAGAGCCTGCTGGCGCTCTACAAGGGCATCTCGAAAGAGCAGCTCAGGCTCAACCTGCAGTATTTCCTCAAACGGATAATGCCGGTGTGCGACGAGTACGGCATCAATATGTGCATACACCCGGACGACCCGCCGATGCCGGTGTTCGGACTGCCGAGAATCGTATGCGACAAGGAAGATATTGAATGGCTTCTGGGATGCGTGGACAATTTCCACAACGGACTCACATTCTGCGCGGGGTCCCTGTCTGCCGGAGGCCAGAACGACATTGTTCCTATGGCGAAATGTTTTGTTTCCCGTACACATTTTGTACATTTGCGAAGCTGCGACATTCTTTGTGGCGGAAACTTCATAGAGGCTCCGCACACAGGCGGACGCGCAGACCTGGTGGAACTTGTGAGAATCTTCGAGAAAGAGCCGAGAAACATCCCGATGAGGGTTGACCACGGCCGGACAATGCTTGGAGACGAGGATGGAGGCTACAACCCGGGCTATAGCTTCCACGGCAGGATGCTCGCTTTCGGCCAGGTGGAGGGCATTATGGCTGCGGTGCGCAACGAAATCAACAACAACATTATATGAACGAATTATTTTCAATCGAGGGCAAAAATGCCGTCATAAGCGGAGCCGCCGGAGTACTCGGAGGCTCAATCGCAAGACACTTCGCCGAGCAGGGCGCAAATGTGATAGGACTTGTCCACCGGCAGGAACAGGTGGAACCGCTGCTTGCTGACCTTTCAGCATCCGGCGGGAACCATACCTGCATCGCCTGCAATGTGATGGACCGCGAAGAAATGACCGGCATAGCCGGCTCCATCAAGGAAAAATACGGCCGGATTGACATTCTCATAAATGTAGCCGGCGGCAATGTGCCCGGAGCCAGTATTCTGCCGGACCAGAATTTCTGGGACATGAAGACCGAGGACTGGGAGAAAGTGGTGGCGCTGAACCTGAACGGGACAGTATTCCCTTGCATAGTGTTCAGCGAGATTTTCGCAAAGCAGGGCGAGGGCTGCATCCTGAACATCTCCTCGATGGCTGCATATGCGGCACTGACAAGGGTTGCCGGATACGGCGCCGCCAAAGAGGGCGTGTCCAATTTCACCAGATGGCTCTCTGCCGAGATGGCTCTCAAATACGGGGACAAGATCAGGGTAAACGCATTGGCCCCGGGCTTCTTCATCGGCAAGCAGAACAAAAACATCCTGCTGAATCCGGACGGCTCGCTCACCGAGCGTTCAAAGAAAGTGATGGCCAAGACCCCTATGGGCAGGTTCGGAGACATTAAAGAACTGAACGGCGCCGCCCAGTTCCTCTGTAGCGACGCCGCGTCATTCATTACCGGTGTTGTCCTCCCTGTTGACGGAGGATTCAGCTCATTCAGCGGAGTTTAGTGGACTCAGGCCCGTTGTAGGACCTCTCCATTCCTCCGAAATCCACGACAACTTTCTGAAGTATCATACCAGGCGTGCCGCAATTGATTCTCAATACGTGGCGGCCTGGTTTGTCTATGTAGAGGGTACTCTTCTTGACGGAAGCGTTGCGCAGAACGCTTGTGTACCAGTCATATGCATACTCAGTGGACGAGTAGCCCGGGGTTATTATATGGCCTTCGTCTATCATCACTCCGTAACGGGTGCCCTGTCCTGAGCTCTCGTGGCCCGGGAATGAGGCGTCATCGTAAAGTGGGAATGCCGGGAGCACGTAAGTATAGACATCGACCATTCCGCGCCCGAAGCAATAGAAATCGTATTCCACGCCCGGGGCCCTGCGGCTGGCGTTCTGCCTTACAGACATAGGGTCTCCGAAACGGACCGCCCTGCCCTCGCATCCGAAATTGTCCACAACTGAAATCTGGATATCCTTGTTCTCATTCACACGGGAGAATGAGGCAGCGTCAATTGACACACAGCCGTTTTCCTCAATGAAGAGTTTGTCGGCAAGAACATCTTCCGGAATGACCGGGCTGAACACCGGCAAGACCACTGTTGCCGCATCCCCGGCAATTGAAAGGCGGAGCTCGCCGGCCGTGTCAGTTCCGGCAGGGATACGGTTCCAGTCAATGTCAACTGCAAGTCTCACATCTCCGTACTCATCCACGGATGAACCGATGCGCGCCCACTCAGGAGCCGAGACGGTCTTCCAGTCGAGCGGCTTGCCATCACGGCTGAAAATATCTATGAAATGAGTCTTCGGAGCATAGGAATTGAAACGCGGAAGCACCTGGTACACACCGCTCCCGGGCCTGTTGCCCTCGGCCCTCATTCCCCAGGTCCTGCCGCCGTCATATTCCACTTTCTGAACTGCCGGATAATGGAAATATGTGGACACTCCGCACTGGTTCATTCCCATCACGTGAGCCCATTTCCCGTCTTTCACCATATCGTAAGCCATTGTGCAGGTCTGGACGGAGTCACGGAATCTCTTCACGTCCGCAGCCACGGCATTGGCTGAGATCCTGCCTTCCTGCGCGTACTCACGGTTCTTCTGGGCCAGAAGATGGGTCTTGTTCATCAGGGAAGCCGCATTGACAGGATAATAGAGCAGGTGCAGGAATCCGTCCTTTGAATCAGCCGGAAGGGAATTGTAAATATCCTCCGTCGCCCTCGCAATGCGGTCATATTCGGCAAGACGGCTCTCCGCCTCCCTGTAGTTCACCCACGAGAATTCTGTGTCAGAGCATTTCTCTCCGCCGTTGTTCCAGTCATATCCCCAGCCCATATGCTCCGGCTTGCGCTCGAACGCAAGATTGTAGAATGTCCTTGTGATGTCCAGGAACCGGTCATAATACTGCTCCCCGAAAATGCCGGCGAGCACCCCGGCCCTGTATTTCCATACATTGTCATAGCTGAATCTGTCAATGTCATAAGCCATTGCAAGGAAAAGATCAACGCCTGGCTCACAAGACTTTATGTCACCACAGTTGAGCACCCAGAGACGGTCCCCGGCAGTGTCATAGACCTTCTTCAGCTCCTCGTACATCAATACAGGGGATGTGGTGTCAAGCCAGAGATACTGATGAGGCTGGCCGAGATACGAGACGTGGTAATACACGCCGGCGCGACCTGAACGTTTCTGCTCATCCGGATTGGACAGGCGCTTGAGATAGCCGTAATTGTCATCAGGCCATACGAGAGTGACATCGTCAGGGAGGTCAAGTCCCTGGTCATAGACATCGAGCACCTCTTTGTACGGCATGAATATCTGGGGGATCTGCTCCGCCGGCCTGCCAACTTCCTCGGTGATGATACGTCTCTGGGATGCGAGAGCCTTGTCGAGAGTGGCAACACGGCCTTTCATCAAGCCGCTGCCCTGCATGCTCCTGTCGTGCATTCCGCGGAGCGCAAGAGTGTAAACATTCTCATATCCAGCATTTGAGCGGACTCTCTCACGGAGCCTTCTGTCGATTCCCTCAGCATTGGTCTCATAGTTCCACGGGCCGTCAACTTTCTCATTCCACTCGCTCGCATTGTTGAAGAGGAGCGGCTCGCAATGAGTGGAGCCCATAACGATGCCATACCTGTCAGCGATCACTTTGTTCTCCGGAATCTTGTTGAAGGCGGTGGATGCCTCGTGCATCGCCGGATGGAGAAGATTGGCCTTGAGACGGAGCAGGAGCTCACAGACTTTCCCGTAAGTCCTCGGCCCTATATTGTCAATATCCTTGTCGATGGTGGTCCTGGCCCATCTGAGCAGTCCCCAGTCCTCGTCGTTGATGAAAATGCCGCGGTATTTCACAGACGGTTCTTTGGACACAACCGGGCCGTCGAATGTGAGAGCCGGTTTCGGATTGTGCTTTACCGGAGCCTCAGCCCACCAGTACCACGGGGAGACTCCTATCATTTTTGAGAGTTCGAAGATGCCGTATGCCGTGCCCCTGCGGTCACTTCCCGCCACGACCACAGCCTTGCCGATGCCGGCTGCAGGCCTGTTTATTATCTGGATTTTATAACATTCCCATTTGCCTTCAATCTCGCTGACATCCAGCTTCCCGGAGGCGATGAGGCCGTCAATCAGGGACGAATGCCCAATCGTTCCGAAAATCAGGGCGTTGCCGGCCCTGTAAGCAGGACCTGCCTGAATCTCAAGTGCTTTGCCGGAGACCATCCTGACGTCTTCGGAGAAATGTTCTGACACCGTTTTCACGACTTCATAGTCCTTTGGATCTATGCAGACACGGCTGCCCGCAAGCTGGAAAGTCTGGGTTCCCGCCGATGCTATAAACGACGAGAGCATCAGGAATAATGATAACAAGTTCTTCATATTTAATTATTTAGTAATCATCTGGGGACCGAGGTGGGACTGTTTGAGCCCTCCTGCGTCCACTACAATTTTCTGGATCATCATACCCGGATGCACAGCATAAATCTTGAGCGTATGGCGACCCGGGGATTTGACGAAGTGGGTAGTCTTGTTGATTCTGCAGTTACGAAGGACTGACTGTATCCAGAGCGTGGAATAATATGGAGCGGACGACTCAGGCAGATAGACCGGAGAGTTGTCCACCATCACGCCGTATCTGGAGCCGTTGCCCTCGTCCCCGTTCACAGGGAAAACCGGGAGCATATAGGTATAGACATCCATATATCCCGAACTGGTGGTGTAGAATTCGTATTCAAGGCAAGGGAACTGGCGGTTTCCGGTGGAAGCCACGTAGTTTGACACAAGGACCAGGGAAGCCTGGTATGGCGTGGCGGCGAACGGGTCTCCCAGCATCATTACGCTGTCATCGAATCCCAGTCCGTCAACCTTCCTGAACTTTATGTCCTCCGTCTCGAATTTTCCCGTGTAGCTGCAAGGATCAATCACCACAACGCCGTTGTCCTCAATGAACACAGAGCCTTCGGCAGTCCCTGCATCGTGCTTTGTGACAGATACATACACATTCTTTTTCTGTTCGCCGGCACTCACCGTGATACAGGCGGACGATTTGCCCGATGGAGCTGAGTCCCAGTCTATGGAGACATTCACCCTGTCTTTGTAAAGGCCTTCTCCTGCCGTCCTGTCAAGACGTATCCAGGACTCCGAGGCAGACGCTTTCCAGGAGGAGACTGTCTCACCGGCCCTGCACACATCAAAATAATGCTCCGCCGGAGTAAGGCTGCTGAACTCCGGAAGTGTCTGGACAGCGCTTCCGTTGTCATTTTCCATAACGAGCTCATAACGGCAGCCTGGGGCCAGCATGCATTCATACATCATACCTCTCTCGAAAGACCTCGCCCCGCCGTAGGCAAGGGACATCATCCTGTTCCATTTTCCGTCAAGCAGGGAATTGTAGCCCTCTGTCAAAGTGACCAGGGAGTCCGCATAAGAGTTGGACAGGTCCCTGAGCCTCATAGCTTCAGCAAAGCCGCGGGACGCATGGAATCTCTGCTGCTGGGCGCTGAGTGTCATACAGTTAAGAAGCTGCGAGCCCTTGTATGGATAATGCACAAGCTGATAATATGCCGGTATGTATTCCTCCGGGAGCTCCCTCATTATCCTCTCTTCAATCTTTGCGAGTTCAAGATAGCGCTCCTGCCGGATTTCAGCCTCGCGGTAATTCAGCACGGAATACGGGGTGTCGGCGTGGCGGTCCATATATTCCGGTTTGAAGCTGAAAGCAAGGTTGTAATACTCCCTCGTTATGAATGCAAAATCGTTCCTGAACTGCTCTCCGAAGATTCCGCAGAGGAAATCGACTCCATGATCAAGAATATTGTCAAAGCTGAAAGCTTCTATGTCATATGCCATTGCCAGGAAAAGGTCAAGCGCATATTCAGCAGGCTTGATATCACCGATATTGGCCACCCAAAGCCTGTCAGCGGTGGCTCTGTAAGCCCTGCTGAGTTCAGAATACATAAGGGCCGGCGGGGTGGTGTTTATCCAGAGATAATTTCTCGGAGGCCCCCAGTAAGAGAGATGATAATACACTCCGCTCCGGCCGGAACGCTTCTGTTCCTCTTTGTTGCTCAGCCTTTTGATATATCCGAAATCATCATCGGACCAGATGATGGTGACATCGTCCGGAAGGTCCATTCCCTCCTCGTAAATATCGAGTACTTCTTTGTAAGGAAAGAACACCTGGGGGATTTCGGATGCCGGCTTTCCTATATGCTTTCCCAATATCGCCCGCTGGTCATCAAATGCGCGTTCAAGGACTCTCGGCTGCTCGCCCAGCGGCAGGTTTCCGGCCATTACAGCATCGTGTATTCCCCTCATTGCCAGAGTATATACATTCTCGTAACATCCGTTCTCAGCTACCCTTTTGTCGAGCTGGGCATTGATTCCATCCTTGTTGGTGAGATAATTCCAGTCGCCCATTGTCTTCCTGTCCCACTCCGAGGCATTGTTGAACAGCAGCGGCTCGCAATGGGTGGAGCCCATCACAATACCGTATCTGTCGGCAACCACCTTGTTTTCAGGATAGTAATTGAAAGCCTTTGTGCATCCGTGCATCGCCGGGCTGAGATAATTGGCATTCAATCTCAGCAGGAGCTCGCAGATTTTCGCATAAGTTTTCGGGCCTATGTCTCCGTATTCCGGATCGAATGTCTTTCCGGCCCACGGATGGAGCCCCCAGTCCTCGTCATTGATGAAGAGACCGCGGTATTTCACGGAAGGCTCCTTGGAAACATATTTAGTTGGAAATGAGAGAATTATCTTAGACGTGCGTCTCACAGGGACATCTGCCCACCAATACCAGGGCGAGACCCCCATCTTTTTTGAAAGCGAGAAAATGCCATATGCCGTACCTCTCCTGTCGCTTCCGGCCACCACCAGGGCCTTCCCGATACCGGGAAGCGGATTCTTGACTATCTCAATCTGGTAGCACTCCCATCTGCCACGGATTCCGGAAACGTCAATTTTGCCGGAAGCCACCATCCTGTCAATGACTTCAGACTGTCCGACAGTTCCGAAGATGAGCGCTGTCCCTCCACGGCAGGATTTCCAGTCCATAACCGGAATGTCTCGTCCGCAGACAGCCTTCACATCATCAGAGAAGAGGCCGGCAACAACTCTCACGACTTCGAAGTCATTGTTGTCTATGCAGATACGGCTGTCAGACACAGTGAAATCAGATGCCGGGGCCGCACTTGCAAAGGCAGCCGAGCAGATCAGTAAAATTGATGCAATCAGTCTTTTCCTCATTTCAGTTCTCCCAAATTATGTTCATATCATTCCCCGGAAGGGACTACTGACACTTCGCCATATCCGCAAGGAGTGCCGAAATCCGGCGTGCCGTCTGCCTTCCACGTAAACCTCTTCAGGTAAGTCGAGCGGCCGGTCGTGTAGGTGTTGTCGTTACGGTTCTTGGCGTGATAGACTATCCAGTCCTCTGTGCCGTCCGGCGACACGGTAAACGAGCAGTGGCCCACTCCGTTCACTCCATCCTTGTCTGAGGTGTCGTCACAACGGTAGAAGACCTGCCCCGGTGACTTGGTCCAGTTCTCTTTCTTCATCGGGTCCGAGTTCTCGTCCATCACCAGATATCCAAGCCGGTAATGTTTGGTCCATGAGCCGTTGCACGAATATATGATGAAAATCTTTCCGTTGCGCCTCAGGATGGCTGGACCTTCCTGGATCCTGCTCGACTGGAGTTCCCAGTCCTGGTCAGCACTCGAAAGGAGTACTCTCGATGACGAAATCGTATACGGATTCGACATAGTCGCTATATAAATGCTCTGGTTCGAGTCATTCACTCCGGCGGCTCCTGACCAGACGGCATAGAGCTGCCCCCGCAACTCAAACACTGTCAAGTCAATAGCATATTTCGTATTGGCCGCCACGGCTGTTATGCCCTCGGCATAGGCGTCACCCGTGTACAACATTCCCATATCCTCCCATTCTCCCTCGGGGTCATCGGTCTTCGCGCGGAGGACACCACTGCGCTGGAGTTTGTACGAGCCTCCAGACTCGCTTGACGGGCGTCCAGCCGTGTAGTAAATGTACCAGCGGCCGTCAACCTTGTGCATCTCCGGGGCCCAGATATGGGACGTGTTCCAGGCTGTTGACGAATTGATGTCCGGCCTCCATACCTCCTTGGTACTGACAAGCTGCGAGAGCTTTTCGGAATGGGAAATGTTGATGCCCGTTGCAGCCTTCACAAGATAGTATTTATTTCCATCTTTGACAATATAAGGGTCCGGCACACCGCCGACCGGATTTCTGAAAGTGCCTCCCTGGACAATGGTGAGAGTCACCGAACTGACTCCATCCCCGGAGAAACGGACCACTCCGGTCCTCAGGCCGCCTTCCGTATTGGCCTGATAGCTGACTTTTATCACCTCTCCCCTCGGGGCGGAGTCTTTAGAGAGTGTTATCCAGGCCACATCTGTCACCGCCTTCCATTCACAATTGGCTGTAACATTCAGCTCAAATGTTCCGCTCGCATTGTCCACCTCTTTGGAATTCAATGAGATAGAAAGGTACTTTTTCACTTCCGGCCCGCCGGTCTCTCCGGAATCATCCGGGCCGCTTTCAGATGCGCACTGCGTCATCACCGCAAGAAGCGGCAATGACGCAAGGCTTAAAAGAAGTTGTTTCACAGTCATATCCAGGTCACAATTTCGATTCGTCAGGCAGGGACTCCATCAGGATTCTGAAGCCTGAATGCGCACCGGCATCCTGCTCGTTGCTGCACCGTCCCCTGGTATATACCGCAGAGTAGTTCAAATGCCTGTAGCTTCCACCCCTGATGACTTTCTGGCCCTGTACAACCCTTGGAACAAGCGGGTCAACAGACACAGTTCCCACGCTGTTCTTATAGAGGTTCTGGTCAAAATTGTCCAGACAGTAGTCGAAGTTGTTGCCGGACATATCATAGAGCCCGAGCTCATTCGGAGCCTTTGTGCCGACCGGAGCGTTCTTTGACGCTATCACGGCAACCTCTGTATAATCATCACTGCCGGCGTATTTATATCCGTGGGTGTACTTGCCTCCGCGGGCGGCATATTCCCACTCCGCCTCAGTGGCCAGACGGCAGGTGACGCCAAGCTCGGCTGACAGCCACTCAAGGAATTTGTAGGCACCGAACCATGTCACATTCTGGGCTGCGTTCCTTTCGTAACCACTTCTGGCAACATACTTTATGTTTGGATGGGTTCCGGAGTAAGTGAATGACCAGGAGCCGCCGTTTGTATTGCAGATATAGATTCCGGGACTTTCCCAGCTTCTGTTGCCGTGAGTTCCCCAATATCCCTGGTAGATATTGAAGAATGTCACAAGCTGCTCGTTGGTGACGTGGTAGCAGGACAGGTAATAATCTTTTGTGAGTGTCACGGTGTGGACCGGCTCCCAGCCTGTCTCCTTGCCCGGAAGCGGGCTTATCTCATTGTCAGTGTCAGGGTTGCCCATCTCGAACGTGCCTGCCTCGACGAGTTTCATCTGGTCGAGAGTGAAGCCCGGAAGGATATCGCCTGCAAGAGTTGTGAACTCAATATCAGTTCCATAAAATACACCTGACTCGTTCACGGCATAAGAGCGGGCGTGATAAACAGTGCCTTTCTCCAGTCCGCCGATGAGATTCCAGTAGGAGCCCACGAGGTTGCCGGATTTGCCTGAGACAATATGGCCCTCGCTCTCAAGTGTAGGATTCTCCTCCTTGCCCCATACGAAGCCCCTCTCAGTGGTCGGGGAGCCGATGTCCATATAGACCTCGCCGAACATATATGCCGTATGGAATCCGGGGAGTATCTCTTTCGAAAGGATGAAGTTCAATGTCTCGAATGTCCTGGACTCGCCATAAACAACGCCTCTGGAGGTAATGAAATACGGACGCACATAGTAGGTGGTACCCTGCTGCAGGTCAGTGAGTTTCGCTGTAAATCCAGCGCCTCCCGCAGGAGCTTTCACTACATTGTCATCAAGAGTAGGCTCGCCTTCGGTATTGTAGCAGATGCCATACTCAAGAATCTCGTTGTTGCCGTCATCAGCGATCTGCATCACAGCCGAGGCCGTGGTGACGCTGATATCCTTTGTGGCGTCAATCACACACCATCCGTCAGTTGGCAACGCCTTGGTGGTGAACGAGATGACATTGCCATAATAAATCTGCCCGCCGGCTTTCACATAAGATCTTCCGTAATACTGTGTAGCAGGCTTGAGACCGGTAATGCTCACAGAAAAAGCACCTCTCTCCACAGGTTCCTCAAGAACTGCGCACAAGCCTTCAGCAACCTCAGGGGACGGTTCAGTTGACCAGCAGAAACCGACCTCGGTCAACACAAGACCGTTGTTCATAGTGATATATCCGGACCCCTCCGCCATAGTCTGTGAGACCTTGGAGAAATCATTGGTGCTGACCTGGACCGGGCTCTCCGTTATTTTGTCTTCTGCGCAGGCCGCAGCTGCAAATGCCGAGACCGCGAGGACTATTGTTTTTAATATTTTATTCATAACGCAATGTTCTATAACTTTTATTTCGCAAATCGCAAATAATTGTTTTTCAGAGAAGCCGGAGACCATCCCCAGTTCTGCACGAGTGAAGGACAGCGGTTGATCTCAGCCTGCGGTATAGGCATAAGATTCATCCTGTCAGTCCAGGCGCGTTTTTCAATGAGTCTTGAAGAGTATGACTTGGTCACATCGTCGTCGCTGAGGATGATGTCAACCTCGTGCGCCTCTTTCTGTGTGCTGTCACCAATCATCCATCTGCGCACATCCCAGAAGCGCTGCTCCTCAAAAGCGAATTCGATTCTCCTCTCATTTACGATAAGATTGCGGACATTCTCCTGTGTCATCTCCCATCCCCTGTTGGCGAAAGTTGTCTGGAGATCAGGCATCGACGCACGGGAACGCACCAGATTGACAGCCTCGGCCACGCCCGGATCTTCCGGTCCGTTCAACTCGTTGAGAGCCTCTGCATAGAGCAGGAGGATGTCAGCGTACCTGATTACAGGGTAGCAGTTCGGAAGAGTGACCGCCGTAGTCGGATTCAGGTCCACATCCATATATTTGCGGAGATAGTATCCTGTTCTGGAATAACCTGTTATATAATCCTTTCCGTCTGCTTTGGAAGAAGTCACGTCTCTTCTCCAGGTCTGGAATTCTATTCCGCAGAATCTGGACTCGTCGTGCCAGATTGTGGACTCCAGACGAGGGTCGCGGCCATAATAAGGATGGAGTTTCCTGTAACCGGAGCCCTCCTGGTCAATCAACATTCCGTTGGCCATCTCGTAAGCCTCCACGAGATCGTGGGTAGGAAGGTTGTAGCAGACCGGAGTGCCCATTCCGTTCACAAGCAGGAAGTCGAACGGAAGATTGTTGTAATAGATATTGATGCTCGGTCCGGCAAGCTTCGGCATAATCGTCTCATTCGGAGTGTAACGGGTGACAAAATATGTCTCGTAAGCTGTCTTGGAGCCTTTGGCTGTCGTCCAGAGAGAGTATTTGTTCAGGTCAATGACAGCCTTGAGGGCGTCAGCCGCCACCTGCCAACGTTCCTTGTCATAATCAGGATAGCGCCAGATGGCCACATTCTCGTCAGCGGAGTCATACTGTGGATAGTCCGCCGGCCTGTTGAACAACGGACTTGCCGCATAAGCCAGCACCTTTGCCTTGAACGCAAGAGCGGCGCCTTCGGTAGCCCGGCCGTAGTAGGCTGATTCAGACTCAATCGGGATATTCCTCAGAAGAGCCGCTGCCGTGTCGAATTCCCCAGTCACATATTCCACTGTTTCCTTGAATGTTGAGCGGACCGGAACGTAAGAATTGTCATTGTATTTGAGCACATCCTCCAGAATCGGAACGCCGCCGAAATTCTTCAGAAGGTCTGCGTAGTACACCGCGCGGAGGAATATCACCTGTGCCCTCAGCGACTCGAGGTCCTGACGGGTCATATAGCCCTCAAGTTCAGGAATCCGGTCATAATTCGCAAGGAACTTGTTGCAGGCCCTGATCTGGGCATAGTCATTGGACCAGGCTCCCCTGAAAGGGCAGTTCTGTGCATTCCAGTTTCCGCTGTTGAAAGACTGCGCACTGGAAGAGAGATTCCTGGCCTCTCCATTGTCGGTAGCGCAGTCAAGATATGCTCCGTTCCAGCTGGAGGCCACCTGGAAACCGTGGTCCGGAATGTTGAAATAGATATTGTTCACGAAATATTTCGCATAAATCGGATTGCCGAAAACATCGTCCTCGGTCAGATCCCCGACATCTTCTTTGTCAAGCGACAGGGAGTCATCATTGCAGGAACATACGGCTCCCGCCATCAGGGCAAACAGCAATGCTGACAGTATATATTTCAGTTTCATAATCTTCATTAGAATTTGATGTTAACTCCGGCGTTGAACTGTCTCATCAGAGGATATCTTGAACCGTCTCCGTCGCTTGACTCCGGGTCGTATATCTTGAATGATGAGAATGTCAAAAGATTGGTGCCGCCTATATAGAAACGGACAGCCTGCATCTTGGCTTTCATTGTCAATGACTTCGGCAGGGTGTAGCCGATCTGGGCATTCTTCAGGCGGAGATATGAGCCGTCTTTGAGCCAGAATGTCGAGAGCCTGTGGTTCTGGTCTGACTTGGCCGGTGACAGGGAAGGATAAGTAGCATTCTCCTTGTTGTCCTCGGTCCATCTTCCAAGATGGTGCTCCATCACACTGGACTGGCTGGTGAACTCCCAGAATCCGTATCCGTTCACATAGATATCGCTCTCGGCGGCTCCCTGGAAGAATACCTGAAGGTCAATGCCTTTCCACTCAGCGCCAATCGTAAAGCCGTAGAAAATCTCCGGCAGCTGTGTCTTTCCGATAGGGACAATGTCGTACTGGTCTGTGACTCCGTCGCCATTGACGTCACGGTACTTGAGGTCACCGAGCTTGAGGTTGCTGGTGAAGCCTGAAGGAAGTGCTTCTATCTCTTCATAGCTGTTGTAGAATCCGTCGCAGATAAGGCCGTATCTCTGGCCTACCGGACGTCCTACCTGTGATGACCATTCGTATGTCACAGGAGTCTCCCCTATTTTCACAATCTTGTTCCTTGCAAGCGAGAAAGTACCTTTGGCATAATAGCTTACAGGGCCCACTTTATGATCCCAGCCAAGTTCGATCTCGAATCCGCGGTTCACAACCTCTCCGAGGTTCTCAGGAGGAAAGCCCTTCGTGCCGTTGTCGGCGTCGAGCATACCGTAGATGAGGGAACGGCTGCGGTCATAGTCAAGAATGTCAACCCTGTGCTCACGGAAGAAATCCATTGTGAGGCTGAGTCTCTTCTTGAAGAGTTTGGCGTCGAATCCGACATTGCTCTTGCGGGAGCGCTCCCAGGTCACCTCGCTGTTGCCCTCTGTGCCTTCGAGAATCCTGTTCTCCGGATTGTTGTTCTCTCCGAATGAGGCCCTATCGCTGGTGTACATCGGATATACCTGGTAATAAAGATATTTGCTTGAGCCAATCACATCGTTTCCGAGTTCTCCGTAAGAGCCGCGAATCTTGAGATAGCTGAAGATATCCTTGTTCTTCCAGAATTTCTCCTCGGAAAGCACCCATC
This sequence comes from Candidatus Cryptobacteroides sp., assembly GCA_051870055.1. Taxonomy (GTDB): domain Bacteria; phylum Bacteroidota; class Bacteroidia; order Bacteroidales; family UBA932; genus Cryptobacteroides. Next base: position 159,070 of record JBJEBM010000039.1, on the reverse strand, counting down.
CTGCTGAATATGCAGGGAAGAATCCGTATCTCTTGCCCTCTGCGAACTGGCGGGAACCGTTGTAGCCGGCGTTGAATTCAAGGAGATACTTATGCTTGTAGGCATAGGTGACACGGCCCACATAGTTGATGTAACCTGTCGCAAGGTTGGCATTGTACCTGTAAACCAGATTGTTGAATGCCAGCATTGCTGTCACGTTGTGATTGTTTTTGAAAGTCCTGTCATAATTCAGGCCGATCTCGGTGGTCATCCTCCTGGTGTGAGGACCGGCAGAAGTTGCGATGGATATGGAGGTCGCTTTCTGGATCGGAGTATAAGTGCCGTCAGCATTGTATTTCCACAATTCAGGTTTCTCCTCCAGGTCCCTTCTGGATGCGAATGTGGAGACAAAGCTGTACATCGCCCTGACTGACAGGCCTTTGGTTATGGCATCGAGTTTCTGGGTGAGTTTCACGGCAGCCTCGAACACATTCCTCTTGGAATGGTCGTATCCATAGTGGGACAGCGCCGCATAAGGGTTCACCATATTGAGGTTTCCGCCAAGGCTTCCGTCCGGATTGACATAGTTGAAACAGTCGGCAGGAGTGCGGATAAGCGCCTGGTAAAGGCCGTCACCATAGCCGTTGTTGTGTCTTTCCTCAAGACGGCCGGACAGGTCCACTCCAAGTTTTGTGGTCTTGGTGATGTTGAAGTCCAGGTTCGAGCGGAGACCGTATCTCTTGAATGAGACATTGGTATCATAGTCATCGTTGTCGAACTGCTTGTAGATACCGTCCTCATTAAGGTAATTCACTGATACATAGTATGAGAGGAATGGAGAACCTCCACGCACCACGAGATTGTACTGCTGTTTGAGAGTATTCTTCTTCAGCATATCGTCAATGTAGTCATTGTCCGGATGGGTGTAAGGCGAATCTCCGAGCAGATAGTGGTTCAGGTCGTCAGCCGAATACTCCGGTACCTGTCCTACATTGGCGAGAGCCTCGTTCTTCAGCCTGGCGTGGTCGTATGCGCCAAGTTTCTTGGGAAGCATTGTAGGTGAATTGGATGCGATTGAAGCCCTGAAATCCACAGTAGGCTTTATGGCAGTCTCTCCACGTTTGGTGGTGACGAGAATCACACCGTTAGCTCCCCTGACTCCGAACACTGCCGTGGCGGAGGCGTCCTTCAACACTGAGAAACTTTCAATATCCTCAGGGTCAATCTGGGAGAAGTCTCTCTCGACACCATCGACAAGCACCAGAGGAGAGTTTGCAGCCGAATTGTAGCTGGCACGGCCGCGGATGTAAACAGATGCGTCATCGTCTCCCGGACGTCCGCCGGTGGACTTGGTCACGACACCCGCGATTTTACCGCCGATTGCCTGGGTAAGGTTGGTGGTCTGGATTTTCTGGATGTCTTTTCCTTCTGTTGTGGAAATCGAGCCGACCACTGAGGCCTTCTTCTGGTTGCCGTATCCGACTACTACCACCTCCTCAAGTCCGATGGCGTCCTCGATAAGAGTGACAATGACTGAGCGCCTGTCCCCCACAGTGATTTCTTTCGGGAGATATCCCAGGCAGGAAAACTCGAGCACTGACTTGGCGTTCTCCACAGCGATTTTGAACGTGCCGTCAGCCTCAGTGACAACTCCGTTCCTTACTCCACGCTCCATCACAGCCACACCCGGCAGCGGAGCGTTGCTTTCATCAAGCACTTTTCCGGACACCACAAGGCCCTGTGCCAGGGCAGAAGTGAAATGGCCCGAGAGAAGAGCGATTAATGCAATAATAATATATCTTTTCATATACGTGTCCTCCTTGATTAAAGCCATCCCGGATTTTTCTCGAGCGCCGTGTTCTTGTTATACTCGGACTGAGGAATCGGATGATAGTACATCTTCATCGGGAATACTCTGTTCTCAATCACAATAGGCTCTCCGTCAATCTCATAGATGTATTCTATCTGGTCTCCGTTCTTCACAACTTTCACTCCGTGGACAGGCTGGTTGAGAACCACCTCGGCAAGTCTCCAGCGGCGCAGGTCGTAGTAGCGCTTGTCCTCAAAGCAAAGCTCGACAGTCCTCTCCCTCTGGACGAGTTCACGCATCTGGAGCCTGGTCAGGGAACCGACCGGTATCTGCTTCTGATGAACGCGGGCGCGGACTTTGTTCACTGCATCATACACTGACTCATCGTTGCAGATGTCGTCATCGCTGTTTCCGAGATACTCATTCATACATTCTGCGTAGATGAGATAAATCTCGGCGAGGCGGAGCACAGGCCAGTCGTGGTATGTGTTGACAACCGGAGTGAACGGTCTCGCGTTCGGGTCAATATGCTTGTACATACCGAAACCGGTGTAGCATCCCTTGTTGCCCTTCGAAGCAGGATAATCCTTTCCGCCGACAAAGTATTCCACCTGCCTGCCCCAGAGCTGGGCTCCGGAATAAAGCACATTGGCGGAGAATCTCTCATCCCTGTTCTCATACGGTTTCTGGGGATCATACTCCGGGTCCTCGGAAGGCAGAAGTCCGTTCTTGGTCTCGAATGCGTTCACAAGTTCAAGTGTGACATCCGCATTTCCCCTGACATCCTGGTAGCCGGCAGGGCCGTCGGCCCTCTCCACCGAATAGGTCATTCCCTGCTGCTTCATAATGATGCTCTCGGTATTGTTCTGGCGGGTGAAGAAATAAGACTTGTAATCAGGATAAAGTACGTGGGCCGGAGTGCCGTCGGAATTCTTGAGGTCAAGAACCTGCTTCGCAGCCTCGGCGGCGTATTTCCAGCGCTCCCTGTCAGGTGTCGGATAGCACTGCAGCGGTGTCGCTCCCTCTATAGGATTTTCATTGTACAGAGGGCTGGCGGCGAAGAGAAGAGTCATCGCTTTCGTGCCATAGGCAGCGCCTTTGGTGAGTCTTCCGTATTCACTGTCATGATATCTGGTAGGAAGCAGCTCGGCTGCCTGGTCGCAGAGTCCGCATATATAGTCCACTGTCTCCTCTACCGTGTTTCTCGGGACATTGATGTCTCCGGCAAGGTCAAGGACGTCATCCATAATAGGGATGCCGCCGAACCTCTTGAAGAGTTCAAGATGGGAAAGAGCCTTCATCAGAATTGCCTCTCCTTTCATCCTGTCGATATGCGTCTGCGAGCAGGTGGCGTATTTGATATTGTTCAGGAACACATTGGCCTTCCTGATGGACTGGTAAATCTCGGCCCATCTTGAATCAGGATTGCCAGTGTTGGCGGAGTTGATTGTGCCCTGGATAAACAGGTTTACGTTTCCGCAGTCACCTGTCGGAGCATAGCAGGAGAGGTCGGTCACGCTGTCGAACATCGCTCCTCCGAAACTTCCGGTACCGCCGAGCTGGTTGTAGCTCAGTCCTGCATTGAGGTATGGATAGAGCTCATTCACAAAGGCTTCCACACGCACACTGTCCTTGAACGCCATCGGGCCGGACATCTGCTCCAGCGGAATGTCATTCAGCGAACAGGAGGTCAATGCTGCCAGTCCCGCGATTATTATTGTATTTTTCTTTTTCATAATTCCCTTAGAATTGAATGTTAACCCCTAAACTGTGAGTCCTCTGAACCGGATATCCGTTGCCGTTAGGGCCGATTTCCGGAGCCGTCATCCTCATCTTGTGCCAGGTCAGCAGATTGAATCCGCTGTAGAAGAATCTGAGCTTCGAGATATGCCATTTCTGGGTAATGCGAAGCGGCAGAGTATAGCCGAACTCCACGTCCTTGAGGCGGACAAACGCTCCGTTCTCAAGCCAGAATGTGGAGGCCTGCGCATTGTGATTGCGTCCCGCAAGGGAGAGTCTAGGATAAGTAGCGGTATCCCAAGTTGACGGATCGGTAGGGACATAGCGGTTGTCCCAATGGAACTGCTGGACGTTTCCATCATATTGTCCGCCAGTGCCTGCGACATTGTAAAATGCGATAGTTGAAATATTGTAAGCGTTATAGGTTCTTTCTCCGACGAAAGACAATGTCGCCCCGAGGTCGAAACCTTTCCAGTTGATCTGGAGATAGGCGGCTCCGTAAAGCTCAGGAAAATTGTTCTTTCCGATATAGCTTATATCGTTGTTGTCCACAACGCCGTCACCATTGAGATCCCTGTACTTGATGTCTCCCGGATAAGTGTTTCCGAATGCGGTGATCGGGCTGTTGAGCATATCCTGCTCGTCCCTGTAGAGACCGTTCGCAACGTAACCTGTCGGGTCGTTGATAGAATTGCCCGGGGCGCGCCTGTATGAGTACTCGAATATCTGTTCGTCATTGAAGACAATCTCGTTGTGCACGTTGGTGAACTGGATGCCGACCTGATAATAGAAGTCCCTCTTGCCACCGTCCACTGAAAGGTCGATTTCGAATCCTCTGTTGGTGGTGATTCCCGAGTTGCTCTTAGGGTTGCCTGAAGGACCGAATCCGAGCACCGTGGAGATTGAGGAGCGCTCCACGAGAATCTGGGAGTTGCGCTCGTTGAAGTAATCAGCAGTGAGGTTGATATGCTTGAGAATCTTCATATCGACACCCACATTGAATTTCTTGGATTTCTCGTAGGTGACGAACTCGTTGTAAAGTCCGCTCTCGACCCAGCCCGGGACTCCGGCACCTGTGGTTCCGAAGTTGTACCTGTTGGAATTGTTGAGCTTGAATGAAGGCAGGTAATAGAAATACGGAAGTCCGTCATCATTTCCGACAAGTCCGTATGAAGCCCTGAATTTCAGGAAGTTGATAATGTTTGGAATATTGTCCTTGATGAAATTCTCATTGGAGAGCACATAGCCTGCCGAGACTGATGGGAAGAAGCCGTAGCGGTGCTCCGGAGGAAGCTGCTCGGTTCCCATATATGAGAACGAGGTCTCGAGCAGATACTTCTCCGCAAAGTCGTATGCGAACCTGCCGCCGAATCCCTGATGGATATTGGTAAGTCTCTGGGTATCTGTAGAATACTCATTTCTGTTCACAAACAGGAGACCTGTGAGCCCGTGTCTTCCGAAATTGTGAGCATAATCCAGTCCGGCCTGCACGTCGAAGATACGTATCCTGCTGGAACCGAAGCTGTTGGAATTCTTCTGCGCAGTATTCTCTCCCCAGGTCTTGAACAGGATTTCCCCGGTTTCCTCATCCACTCCGTCATACTGGTAAACCTGGTAGCTCTTGCTGCGGTCGATTGTGTTGTCGAAACGGGCGTCGAAAGCGAGGGCGCCGTAAACGCTCAGGCCCTTGAGAATGAAATCAAGTTTCTGGCTGGCCTTCAAAGAGGCCTCCATTGTGCTATGTATGTACTGGGTATAGCCGCTGTGGTTCAGCACGCCGTAAGGGTTGGCACGGAACTCATTGATACCGGCCACTTTGTCAGGTCCGTAATTGACCGGGAACTTGTTGGACGGCAGGGAGAGGAGCACGTTGAAAAGCGAGGAAGTTCCTGTGCCTGAGCCAGGGTTCCTCTGGATTCTCTGCCTTCCGTAAAGGTCGAGGGAGAGGGTCAATGTCTTAGTGAGGTTCACGTCCACATTGGAACGGATGGAATAAGTCTGGAAATTGGCATTGGTGTTATACGAATTGACAGACTTGTCGGTCTTGTAGAGTCCGTTGTTGTTCACATAGGAAAGGCTCACGAAATACTTAGTGACCGAGTTTCCTCCGCGGAGGTTCAGGTTGTACTTCTGGGACACCGAGAAATTCTTGATGAATTCATCGAGCCAGTCCACATTCGGATGTGTAAGCGGAGATTCCCCGCTCTGGTACAATGCGAGGTCCTCATCAGTATATCTCGGCTTGCCGCCATCATTGACAAGCGCCTCATTATAGAGGACTGCATAATGATAAGAGTCAAGGAAGTCCGGCATCTCGGTCGGGCTCTCGAATCCCACCTGGGCATTGAAAGACAGTATCGGACGTGACTCTATACCCCTTTTCGTGGTGGCCATTATGGCGCCGTTGCCGCCCTGGAGGCCGAAAATGGACAATGCGGCTGCGTCTTTGTAAGCCGAAATTTCCTCAAGTTCGAATGCACTCACCGTGGAGAAGTCACGAAGATGGCCGTCCACATAGATGAGAGGATTCCTGTTGTTCCAGGAACGGCGGCCGCGGAGATACAGGTCCGCATTGGCGGAAGCCGGAGCTCCGGACTCCTGGATAGTGTGCACTCCTACGAGTTTGCCCGAAATGGCAGTATTCTGAAAAATGACTGGAATATCCTCTATATCAGTGCCGTACACTGTAGAGACAGCTCCTGTCATATGTGATTTTTTCTGCTTGCCGTAGAGCACGGCGATATCTCTGTCCTTTATGAAAGGCTCTTTCATCAGGGTTACATTGATCTGGGACTTGTCCTTGACAACAACGTTCACAGGGAGGTAGCCCTGAGCGACAATGTTCAGTTCCGAACCAGGTCTCGGTATCCTGATAGCGAAGAAACCTTCAGCGTCCGTGGTGGTGAATGTAAGAGATTCTTTCAACTCCACAAGAATATGCTGCATCGGTTCTCCAGCCTCGTTCTTGACATATCCGACCACACTGAAAGGATCGGACTTGGCCTTTGTCTGGGCTCCTGACGGGAAAGCCGTCACTATAAGCGCAGCCAGCGGCAGCAAGGTCTTCAATAATCTATGCATAATGTTATCAGTTTGCTGTTACACCAAAATAAAGGACATTGTACTGGTCCGCAATCTCGTATTTCGAGACAGAGACAAGTTTCAGGGGCAGGACGTATTTCTTCCCGGCCTCGAACATACCTGTTTTGAAATGGACGCGGAGGTCAGCTCTCTCGGTGCCGGCCTTGATGGTGAGTTTCAGGTTTGAAGGCTCAATCTCGTATAAGTCCTCCGGAAGCAGCTCATAAGCGGCCAAAGAAGCGTTCCCTGCTTTCGACGCAGCGAATTCTTCTTCCGCAAGAGCTATCTCGACATCAACATCCACTGGGGTGAAGATGCTTCCTGCACAATATGCCCCGACAATGAAGCTGGTGTCAGCATCCATATTGAAAGAAGCATTGAAGACTCCGTTGACAGCTCTCGCAGCCAGCGGAAAATAAATCTTGGCATATTCCATCTTCTGGTCGTCCTTGAAACAGGAGAACAGCAACGGAATACACAACAATGTCAATAGAATTTTTTTCATAAAATAACGTTATCAGTTGTGCTATTATTCAACTTGCGCAAATATAGACATAGGAATTATCGGCCAATATCAATTTTTGGCAGTTGTATTGCTCTTTTTGACAACAATCAATTCACGAAATCGGATGGGGTAATGAGCGGCTGAATCCACAGGTTAAGAGTTTTTCGGGATGCCATTTTCAGCAATATTCATCATTTTGGTTTGTGATTTGTCCACCATTTGCCGCTGATCTGTGGACAAAATGCGCAATTTGACTAATTTGTCCACGGAAACCGGCATTTCCGTGGACAAATCAGAGGGCGGTGAAGCGGACTGTGGAACCGGCCCTGGTGCGGAAACGGACAATGTACCAGCCGCCGGCATTGTCAACAGAAAGCAGGGAACGGGATGATGCCTTTCCGTCAGGCTGCAACGGGGTGCGGGACCTCAACGTGCAGACACCGTCACGAATCGACTTGACGGAGACGCATTCAGGGCGGCCGGATGACCATTCGCAGTCAAGTTCATAACCTCCCCTCGCCCTGAAACCTCTGAAACGGCCTTCAGGCCAGGCAGTTGGCAAGGCCGGAAGGATGTCTATAAAGAACTCATCACCGGCATCACCACAGGAGCAAGAGCCCTCATCGCTGGAGACATCAGCCGGGATATGCGACTGGAGAAGCATCTCCGCCACACCACTGCAGCCTCCGAAATTGCCGTCAATCTGGAAAGGCGGATGGGCATCCAGCAGATTAGGATAAGTGCCTCCTCCCCAATGCTTTCCGTCATCCACATAACGGAGAAGCATCCTGTAAATCTGATAGGCCTTGTCTCCGTCATACAGCCTGGACCAGAGATTGATGCGCCAGCCCGTTGACCAGCCTGTGGACCATCCGTCCCTCAGTTCAAGCGACCTCCGGGCGGCCTCCGCAAGGTCAGGACAAAGATCAGCATTGATATGCCTTCCCGGATAAAGGCCGACAAGGTGGCTCTGGTGGCGGTGATGCGGATCCGCATCCTCCCAGTCATAATACCATTCCTGAAGATTGCCCTTCCTGCCTATCTGATACGGATACAAGCGGGCAAGAACCGAATCTATCTCGACCTGGAAATCCCCGTCAATCCCGAGCACACGGGCCGCATCCCTCGCATTCCCAGCGCATTCCCTTATTATCGCCAGGTCGGCAGTAGTGCCGTATGCCAGGCAGCCATTGAACCCGTCATCTGTAATGAAATGATTCTCAGGCGAAGTGGCCGGACTCGTGATGAGATTGCCTTTCCCGTCATCCACAAGAATATCGAGGCAGAACCTGGCAGCGTCACGCATTATCGGATAGGCGTAATCCGCCAGATAATCCCGGTCAACCGTATAGAGATAATGCTCCCATAGATGTGTGCTGAGCCAGGCGCCACCCATCTGCCAGTTGGACCACTCGGGCGACTCGACCTGCTCGCCCACCGGATTGGTCATCGCCCATATGTCGGAATTGTGCGCGCACATCCAGCCGCCTGCATTCCAATATGACCGGGCAGATCCGGCGCCATTGGTCTTCAGATTGGACAGAAAACTCAGCAGCGGCCAATGCAACTCACTGAGGCCCAGGACTTCAGACGGCCAGTAATTCTCTTCCGTATTGATATTGACAGTATAATTGGAACGCCACGGAGCCTGATAATTCTCGTTCCACAGGCCCTGGAGATTCATAGGAACGCCACGGGTCCGGGACGCCGAAATCATCAGGTATCTGCCGAACTGGAAATAAAGGGCCTCAAGACCGGGGTCCTCCGCACCCTTCGAATAGGCAAGAAGCCTCTGGTCCGTAGGCATATCAGGAGCTTCAGTATCCTTGCCCAAAGTCAGTTCCACCCTGCCAGACAAGTTTGTAAAATCCTCTATATGCCTGGACAATAATGATTTATATGAGCGTGACAGAGCTGAAGACATTTTGGCGAGAGCCTCCTTCTTATTGTCCCTGCCCTCCAGGACCGGGTCTTTGTCAAAGCCGTTGAAACTGGTGGCCTCCGACACAATCAGCTCAGCAACCGAGCCATCCCGAAGAGAGATTTTTCCATCCGAAACAGACACCTTGCCGTCAGACGAACGCACTGCCATAGCGGCTGTGAAATGTATTCCCCGAGACTCATCATATTGATAGTCTTTGTTATACGGGGCATATCCATTAAACAGCACACAGCCCTCCCCATTTTCTGACGCGAACGGCAACCTGGAATCAAAACTGACATCGAAATTCAGAGAGCCCTTGTTTCCGGACTGAAGCCTGACCACAAGCACCCCGTCCGGACAGGAAACAAATGCCTCACGATCAAAACGCACTCCGTCAAGCACATAGCTGATATCGGCAACTCCGTTCCCAAGATTCAGGAAACGGCGGTAATCCACAACCGCAGAGTCCTTGCCGGATGGCATTATGAAATCCAGCCGGACATTTCCCATCGGCATATACCGGTTACTGTTGGAGCCCTGAAGCCGGTGCGCCAGACGGTCCGCGGTCCGGTAATCCTCACTGGCAAGCGCCTCCCTGACAGGCTTGAGCGCCTCGTCCGCAGCCAGCGTGTCCGCATAAGGATCGAATGGCTCCCCTGACCATAAAGTAATATCGTTCAAGCTGATGCGTTCTTTGAACGGGTCACCGTACACTGTGGCTCCCATAGTGCCGTTACCCATGACAAATGCCTCTATGAAGCGTGAAGCGGGCTCGTCATATCTGAGAATGCAATCCTTGGAAACAGGTGAGGAGCAGGCAGAAAGAGCCAGCAAAAAGACCAGGTTATTCAGCGGAAAAGACTTCATAATAATAAGAATGTGGTTTTCCGCAAATATATGAGAATTTTCCGGGAGACTGGCAAAATTCAGCGGTAAATTCATTGGTTGTTGGCAGGAAGGCGACTAAAAGCGTCATTCCCGGCTCAACCTGGAATCTCCTCAACCTTGATGACACCGTTGCGGTTCATTGCAATGCGGAAATGCCGGTACTCGGCCTGCGAGCGATGCTTGAGTTGGAGAATGACATTGATATAATACAGTCTCTGCACCCTGAGCGTGGTCACATTGCCATCGGCGTCCGCCATATCCACTGGCACATCCGGATTGTCCATCTTCTGCATAAAGCGACTGAGATGAAGACGCATAATCTCATTGACCCCGCGAAGAGGATACTGCTTCCCCGAAGACATTGCCCTGCCATCTAGGACACAACGCTGGCGGTACAGAAGGACTTTCTCCTCGAGAATGCCCGACTCCTCGCTGAACGATGCACCCTCACTCCTCAACCGCATCACCTCCTGGTCAATCTTCGAGCCGGAGATGAAGTCCACACCCTCCTTGAGCTCCCCGCATTTGTCATTGCCGATTTTGATCGGGGCCTTCTTGTCGTAATACTTGTTGACAAGACGGTGTGCGAAGTAGAACCGCATCAAATCCTTGATTCTGTCCTTCATCATATAGCTGATTACCAGCACAATAAAGAGCGGGAGTGTAATATTGCCATACCTCACCTGCGTCGCCCAGCCCACCGCAGTCGCGAAAATCATTGCCACACCGGCAGCAATGCTGTAGTACAACTGCTCCACAGCCACGCCATCCTTCTTCTTGTCCAGGCCAATGTAGAGATCACTCTCCACATACTTCTTCAGCAGTCCGTGCCTGTAAACCACATCACGGTTGTTCACCGGGTCAGAGGAAAATGAGGCATAGCCAGAATCGACGGCATGATTCTCCTCCGCCCTTATCATCCCGATCAGGGCATCCCGGCACTCCTTGCTACTATTGACCTTGTGGGAGTCCGCATATTTCAATATCCTGAAGAAATAAAGCTGGACCAGGAAGCCAAGATACTCATCCACTGCGAAATAGCGCAGTCTTTCTCCGGGGCTCATAAACTCGGCCTGGGCACGGAAAGACCGGTACAGGCCCAGGGTTCTGCCCACATTTTCACAAAGTTCCGCCGCCATTGAACTGAACTGCAACGGATTGCGCACATACCTGAATTTGGCCGCCTCCCTCTTCAGTGCACTTCTGAAAATGGCGGCAAACATCTTGAGATGATATTCGTAAAGTTCCCCGCCCCCGGCTCCGGAAGACGCCGAGTTGACGGATTCCTTCAGATAAGCATACGGAAGAGAGGTACCGCAGGACATCTCCTCCATTGAAAATACAGGCGTAATCAGTCTCAGGTTAGATTTTATATCACGGTAAAACTGCTCTTTCCCATAGGTTTCCGAGCTGATACCCATACTGTTGGGCACAAAAAGCCACACGTTGACGGCGAAGTCATTGATTTCCACATCATTCTCGCCGACATCGAAGCCGAACTTGAACTCAACAGAAAGGCTGTCGTGTTTCTTTGCCTGTATTGTAATCATTTTCAGAACAATAACTGTGTATATCCCAGCCAGTGGAGGACGGTCTCACCCCACAGGAGAATGAGGAGCCAGGATATCACCATCATTATAATGCCGAACTTGAAAGTGTCTGTCCAACTGTAGTGGTTGGTGTTGTATAGCAATGCGGCCGGCTTGCTGTTGAACGGAAGCACATAGACGTGCTCGATAAGCATTGCCACCGGGAATGCGAGGCTCAGCATCGGCAGTCCGAACTTCTGCTCCACGCCTATGGCAATAGGGACGAAAATCAATGTCCTCATCGTCTTGGACTGGAAAACCAGGGCACTGAACATCATCAGGAACGTGAGCACTACATAGAGTACCCAATAAGGCGTGTCGGCAGTGATTCCGAGGCCGTCGAATCCCACATTGACCAGAGTCTCAGGGAGTTTGGTGGCATCGAGGCCAGCACCGAGGGTATAGGCTCCGGCCGAGAAAAGCATCAGGTGCCAAGGGATGTCAACGTCGTTCCATTTCACAACCCCGATTCCAGGCATCAGGGCCACAACGGCTCCGATGAAGGCTACGGTCGTGGCATCGATTCCGTGAAGCTTGTCAGTTGACCAGAGAATCAGGACACCGACGAAAATGGCAATTGCCTTGTACTCTTCGACGGTCATCTTGCCCATGGCGTCCAGTTCGCTGCGAAGCCTTTCCATTCCTCCCTCAATCTGCGGGCGCATCTCTTCCTTCTTCATCGGAAAAATGAGTTTCGTGCCAATCAGCCATCCCAAGATGATGATGGTCAATGCGAACGGGAAGCAGGCTGCGAACCAGTCGCTGTAGCCCAATGTCGAGCCGTAGGCACCCATAAAGAGGGAAACTGCCAAAAGATTGGCCCCGGAGCCGGTCATAAAGCCGGAAGCTCCTACATTTATCTGGAAAAGATTCTGGAGGACGAGGTTGCGTCCGAAATTGTTGCGTTTCCCGTCAGCCGCACCGTAGATGGCTGCCACAACCATAAAAATCGGCAGAAGGATGGTTGCCTTGGCCGTGGTCGCCGAGATGAATGCTGACAGGACAATGTTTATGACGATGAAACTGAAGAAGACCCCGTTGGCGCTTTTGCCGAACTTCAGCACGAACCACAGTGCGAACCGCTTGGCAGCCCTGGTCTTGACCAGCATACTGGCCAGCACGAAGGACAGGATATTCAGCCACATCACAGGATGGCCGAGCTGTGCGAACGCGACCTTCTGCGACGTCACCCCTGTCAGGACAATGGCAAGGATAATCACAAGCGAGGTCAGGTAGTTCGGTATGGCCTCTGTCATCCAGAGAATCAGGCCCGCGATGAATATGGCCAGCATCGACACTTCCTCCTGAGTCTTGAGAAAGTCGAATTTCAGAACCCAGTTGAAAAGGATGAACGCCAGTATTGCAAGGGGGCCTCCGATGATGGCCATCCACCTTTCAAAAGAGGATTTCTGCATCTTCGGGAGTTTCTCTACCTTGTAGTTATTCATATCCAGAGGGTCAAATGCCTCGGGCTTTTTGGTTTCGTCTGTCATAAATATGTGGTTTTGTCAATGATAATTTTCAAGGCCGGAGTGGTCAGCCTCTCCGGCCTTGACCCGACAGAACTATTTCCAGTTCTTGTACGGATTTTTCATAAGCATTGAGTTGTAGTACTTCTTGTCACCGGTGACCTCCTCGCCGAGCCAGGCCGGACGGGTGAACGCCTCATTCTCGTCGGCGAGCTCAACCTCAGCCACGACAAGGCCCTCATTGTCCCCGTAGAACTCGTCCACCTCGAAGGTATGTCCGTCACAGTCAACCAGATACCTGGTCTTGTCAATGACACCCGGCTCGCAGATTTTCAAGAGGTCGCGGACATCCTCTACAGGGATTTCCTTTTCCCACTCGAAACGGCTGGCACCGCTGTCATTGCCGATACCCTTGACGGTGATATAGCCCTTCTCGCCCTTCACCCTGACGCGAACTGTGCGCTCCGGAACTGAGCTGAGATAGCCCTGGGTGATACGTGTGGCCTTCTTTGCGGATTCCTTGAACTCGCCGGCCACGAGGAATTTCTTTTCAATTTCCTGTGCCATAATGCATTATTCGTTTGCGAGAGGCTTGTCGGACATTCCGATGACTCTCTTGATTGCCTGGAGATAATTGATATTCTCGACTCCTTCGAGACCGCAGTCCGCGATGGTCTTCTTGATGTCCTCGATTTCGGTGGACTCGGAGTTGATGGTAACGACCTTTGCACCGTTGATGAGCACGTTGCCCACCTCGCAGATTGTGTTGTTGACCATATAGCCGAAGCGCTGCTTGTGGACTCTCACTGCGGCGAGGTCAGGATTGGCCTTCACCATTGCAATGAATTCCTCGTATGTGTAGGTGTCCTTGTCGAGGGCAGGCATATCCACCATGAATGCCGGGAAGACTTCCTTCTCGAGGACCTCGCGGGAAATAGGGAATTCGCCCTTCATCAGCGGGTTCCACTGCTCAAGGCCGTCAACGGTCTGGACGTAGGTCTTGATGTCCATCTTGCCGTTGCGGATCTTGGTGTTGTTGATGTCGTTCTTGCGGGAGATGATGTAAATCTCGTCGCTTTCTCTCTCCCATACTTTCTCTGGGACAGGAACGGACAGGCGGGCCATTCTCTTGTGAGCCTCACAGAAACACTGTCCGAATGAGCGGAATTCGAAGCGAGGTTTTGAGATCTCGCCGATTTTAAGTTCTGCCATAATTGTTATGAATATTATACTGTTGTTTAAATCTGTGGTATGTCTGACACTTTATCACCGTTCTTGGAGCCTCTTGTAGGTGCAGCGTACACGAAATCACCAGTTCCGTCAGGGACTCTCGAATAAGACAATTCCTTTTCCTGTGAGAGTCCGGCGCCAATTGTTTCGCCGCGTACAAATATATCCACCTGCTCTCCTTTATCATTCTTAAGCTCAATCTTGATACCTTTCTTGGCTGAAAGACCTGAACTGAACTCTTTTGTAAAATCAGGAACGTACGTAGCATCGCCTGAAGGGTTGTTGATGTCAACAGACTGGAGCACATAATACTCACCCGGAGCGACTTTCATACCCTTCTGACCTGTCCAGTTCGGAGTCTCGGATTCGTCCTTATACATATTCCAGCCCTCAAGGTCAACATCCGCATTGCCGATATTGAGGAATTCGATGTACTTGTCATTGCCATTCAGTTCATTGAGAACGAGTTTGCCTGCTTTAGGAGCTTCTCCCCAATTCTGTACAAACGTTCCTCCAGCATTGGACCCGCCGATAGTGCCAGGGCAGAAAATAACCCACTGGGGGTCTCCGTCAGTCTTTCTTCCAAGAGTCTGTACAGGATCTATTCCTTTTTCGAACTCAAAGAATTTTTCATTATCCTTGGAGTTGTCCACTACGTCAAGAGCCTTATCGTTCTTGTCAAACAATTCCATCTTGAATCCTTTTGTCGGAGACATGCCGAATGAAGGTCCTTCATTAAGATCAGTACTACCTGCTGTATATACGATGAAACCCTTAGGAGCGACTTTCACATCCGGGAATTCCCATCTGTCGGTACCGTCCTTAATCATGTAGCAGCCCTTCAGGCTGATTTCCTCGGTTCCATTGTTGAAGAACTCGAGTTTCTTGTTGTTAGGATCAAGCTCATTTATGAGCAAGGTAACCGGGGCCTCTGGCTTCTCCTCCGGAATGAGAGCATTAGGGTCGCGCTCGTCCTTGACGCAGGAAACCACTGCGAAAGCGGCGATGGCCGCCATTGGTAAGAATATATGTTTCATAGTGTTTTTCAATATTTTACAATTCAACATTGAGATTCGGGATTAGAATGCCACCTGGAGACGGAGAGCGAGCATCTGGTAGTCAACTCCGCCCTTGCCGTTTGCTGCTACGACCTTGGTCGGGTCCTTGGTAGGATTGCCATTGAGGTCATATCCGGTGTAGAGCTTGCCCTTGCCGTTTGCGAAACGGTCATTGTTGTTGTACTGCCAGTTGAGGACAATCTTCACGTTCTTGGAAGGATAGTAGTTGAGACCGACAGTCCAGGCCTCGCCGCTACCGCCGTATATATCAGCATTCTTGGAGAAGAGCTTGCCGGTATTGAAGTCGCAGTACTCATACCTGAGGGCGAGCTCGAGGTTGCCCCATTTGCGCTCGGAAGTAGTACGGGTGTACTTTGCACCGTCAGAGTCATAGTTCTGGCTGCCGCCGAAAAGAAGCCAACTGGCCTGTGCGTACCATCCCTCTGCCCACTGGGTGTCAAGATTGTTCTTGGCCTTGTCGAGGACGGCGCCTCTTGCAATGTAGGCCGTCTCATAACGGAGCTGTTTCCAGTGTCCGGCGAGCTCGACTGTCCAGGCAAGTTCATGATCCAAGCCCTTGATCACGTCAGTGTCAATGTATTTCTTGCGGTTGATGTTGGTGGAGTTCCTGGTGCTGTAACGGATGCAGTTGTAGCCGTCCGTGCTGGTGAGCTTAGGATTTCTGTAAGAGAACGCACCTCCGATGTGGAGGGAAGACTCAGGAGACTTCCAAAGAGGACGGAACACGAGTTTTCCGGTGTAGGAGAGGCCCTCGTTGAATCCGAAGTCCTTGTTGCCGTCTTCCATAGCGGTCTGCTCCTCGGAACCCTTGAGCTCAGGTCCGAATACGCCGCCGGCAACCCACAGCCAGTTGCGGGCGTATGTCGCATTGAAACCGAGGTGGCGTGAAGGAGCGAGGCTGGTCACCATGGCGCGCTCCATAAACATAAGGTAGCGGGAGGTGGTGTTCCTCTGAATCGAGAAGCTCTCCTTGAAGTTACCGGCCTTGAGCTCAAGGCCTTTGACACCTGTGAATGCCACAATGGCGTCCTTGATTTCAGGAATGCCGCTGGTCCAGTCGGTGTCAATCTCACCGTACCAGTTCTTGTCGAGTTGGGCCTTCACGGCGAAACGGGCGCGGCGGATGTTCATTCCGTTTCCGATATGGTTGGTATTGTCCTTTCCGTCAAGCTGTTTCGCACAGAAGTCAGGAGCACCGAAATACACAGCCGCATCAGCCTGGATACGTACGTCGAACCACATCTTGTAGTTCTGCTTCTTGTTCTGGAAAACCAGGATGCCGTCCTGCAGATTTGCCTGCACAGGGACGGATTTCACAACCTGTCCATACTGGTTCACATCAGTTTCCTCGCTCTCTTTTTCCTGCGCATTTACAGCGAAGGACACAGCGAGAGCCAATGTCATTACACTAAGTAATCGTTTCATAATGTTAGAATTAAGCGGTTTTATCATAAAGATTTAATGAAATTCACAAGATTGTCTCCTTTCGACAGTTTCAGTTTCTGCCTTAGACGGTATCGCCCTATTTCCACTGTTTTCGTGGAAACGTTCATCAGGGCGGCAATGTATTTGGAAGAGAATCCGAGACGCAGTAGGGTCACAAGTCTCTTGTCCTGCTCCGTAAGCATCGGGAAACGTTCTGAAAGCCTGAGTGCAAAATCTTTGTGCGCTGCTTCCGCCTGCGCATAGAAATAGAAAGCGTCTATTTCCTGGTCAAAAGAAAGCCTGCGCTTTATTGAAGCCTGGAGTTCGGCAAGCAACTTGTTCCTTTCCTCCTCGGAACCGGCCTTCTGGATTCCGGCGGCTATGCCGTTCAGCGTTTCAAGATATTCTTTCTGCTCGCAAATGCTCAATGCGATGTTCATCGCCTCTTTCCGCTTCAGCTCAAGAGTGTCGTGGAGCAACTGGTTCTCATTAAGTACAGTCTTGACTTCCAACTCATTAAGTGCCCTGTTGTTCTCGAATATCTCATTCTGCTGGGCATACATTATCCTTTCCATCTCGCTCTTCCTGCGGAGCTGGGCGGAAACGTAGTTCGCGGATATGATGAACAGCGCTACAGCGAGCACAAGCAGGACAACAGAGAAGTCCGCAAGCCCATAACCTGCCTGGCTGTTGCCCGTAAGCCGGATTATCATCAGCGACAGCAGAAACGATGTCACCGGAACGACAAAAAGTCCGGACACCGCCCTGACAGAGCTGTCAATCTCTACGAAGATGCGTTTTCTCGCAATCTCCACTCCTGCGATGCCGGCATATACCAACGGAACCGGGGCAATCGGAGGCATTGCAGAACTGAAGAATATGTCAATGACAATATAAACTACTGACATAGAAACTGTTATAGACAATATTGTCCTGGTGCTCCATTCTTCGCATTTCTCTGCCACAAGATCACTGCGGCTCTCTGCCCTGCGCCAGAAAAGCAACTGGGGAATGGCAAATATTGCCACTACAGCAGGGATTGAAACATACGGCATCGCAAGACCGTCCATGATCCCGGCAATGAAATCTCCATAATTATATCCAATGCCCGCAGAAAGGAGAACCACAGCGAGAATCACGGCATACCTCATATACTCCGAAAGCCGGAGGAAATGAATATCCGAATTCCTGATGAGCGAGCGTAAAAATATATATGTCAGGAAAGACAGCAATGTCACGCCGGCAAGAGCAGCCACCCAGAACAATAGAGAACCTGCTGATGAAGAATAGCCTGGCGTCACCATTATCCTTGCGCCTTCCAATGCTCCGTACACAGCCAAAGCAGCGGATGACGGAATTCCCATATATTCAAATGCGAAAACCGACAGCAGGGCGGATACCGCCACCACAGCATAGACAAACGGAGCATATGATGAAGAAAACGCCGGTACTCCGGAACGGGATGCGCTGAATGCCGCAAGCAGCGCCGCCAATGAGGCAGAGACAATGACCAGAGTCTTGAAAACCCGTCTCCGGAGCACGCACGTGGGTATAATAACTCCGTACACCGAAGGGTACTCCTTCAGAATGTACCGGAAGGACACGATGCAGGCAAGGAATATCAGAAGGGACTCGGTCATATATGGAGGTTACAAAGTTCTGCGGATAGCCATAACTGCAAGCTGGTCAGCCAGATTGACAGCGGCTTTGGAGAGGTTCTCGATATGCAGGGCGAAATATCTCAAGTGAAACTTCTCGCTCAGTTTCAGTCCGTCCATCTTGTGGAAGACTGTCCGCTTGATGGCAATTGCATACCTTGAGGCCTCTTTTTCATAATAATAAACCCGGCTTATCTTCTCCGGAATGGTCTGGGGATCCCTGAAATATGACTTCGCGGCCGGGACCAGCGCCTCAAGTGAAAGCACCGCGAACTCTGTGAGCTTGATGAAGTCAGCATTCAGTTCCGAAGGGATGAAGGGTGTCTCAATCTCGAACTGGAAAATGCTGTCATACAGCATATCCACCACATTTCTCGTCTTGTCGAGCATTCTCATTATATCTCCCCTTGAACGCACGAGCGAGGTCTGGGTGTAAAGGGCGTTCTCTATCTCGCGGCGGAGGGAAGACGACTCGGATTCAAATCTGGAAATGCTCTGGAGATTGTCATTGAATTCGTTCGTATTGGAGTACAGGTAATTCCTGACCCCCTCCTTATATACAAGCAACGACTGGTCAAGTGAATCGAAATATTTGTCGATATTCTCTATCAGGCGGTCGGTTTTCTTTCTGCCAAACATAATCGGTTATAGTTTTTACAAATATATCACAAAAACTACAGAATAGAGTACCTCGCTTTTGGGCTGTAGAGTTTATCCATATCGACAATTACATTTTAAATAACTGCTAATCATATTAATACATTTTCATAAGTAGAGGTGGAAAATTGGTATTGTAGAGGTGTTGTAGAGTTTTTTCCCAGCAAGAACCCCTGACATCCAGACCAGGCGGAGCCCGTTGTGAAATCTCTCGACGATGCTCGGGATGACAGGATTATGCTCGGGATGACAGGACTGCGTTTGAGATGACAGGATTGCGAAAATGATTATTGTACGGATTGCGGATAATCAGTCTTTTTTTAGTAAATTCGCAGTCTTATATTAAACGAAAAACTATTATGAAGTCCGACATTGAAATCGCAAGGAGCATCAAGCTTCGCCCTATCACTGAAATTGCTGACAAGACAGGCATACCACAGGAGGCGCTTGAGCCTTACGGAAGGAATATGGCCAAAGTGCCTCTCTCTCTCATTGACGAAGATAAAGTGAAAAAGAGCAAGCTGATTCTTGTGACGGCAATCACTCCCACCAAGGCCGGAATCGGCAAAACCACTGTGTCAGTTGGACTGGCGCTCGGCCTGTCGAAGATAGGGAAGAAAGCTATCGCAGCGCTCAGGGAACCTTCCCTCGGGCCGTGCTTCGGGATGAAAGGAGGAGCAGCAGGAGGCGGATATGCCCAGATTCTTCCGATGGAGAAAATCAACCTGCATTTCACAGGAGACTTCCACGCCATCACATCAGCGAACAATATGATTTCAGCCCTGCTTGACAACTATCTCTACCAGCACCAAGCAGAGGGATTCGGCCTGAAACAGATTCTGTGGAAGAGAGTTATGGACGTCAACGACAGGTCGTTAAGGCATATTGTCACAGGACTCGGACCTCATACTAACGGCCTCGTTCAGGAGTCCGGATTCGACATCACCCCGGCATCAGAGATAATGGCGATTCTCTGCCTCTCCAAAGACCTTCAGGACCTCAGGAGGCGTGTGGAGAACATCCTTTTAGGTTATACTCTTGACAACAAACCGTTCAGGGTCAAGGATATGGGAGTGGCCGGCGCAATCACTGCCCTGCTGCTCGATGCAATGAACCCGAACCTTGTCCAGACTACGGAAGGCACTCCGGCATTCATCCACGGAGGCCCTTTCGCCAACATAGCACACGGATGCAACTCGATAATAGCCACAAAGATGGCCATGACCTACGGAGACTACACCATCACTGAGGCCGGGTTCGGTGCCGACCTCGGCGCGGAGAAATTTTTCGACATCAAATGCCGCAAAAGCGGTCTCAACCCGTCCCTGACAGTGCTTGTGGCCACATTGCGGGGCCTGAAAATGCACGGAGACGTACCGGCTGACAAGATAAGCGAGGCTTCGGAAGAAGGTGTAAGAAAAGGATTTGCAAACCTTGACAGACATATCTGCAATCTCCGGAAATTCGGACAGACAGTGCTCGTATGTTTCAATAAATACGGAGATGACCGGGACGAAGAGATACAGATGGTCAAAGAACATTGCGAGAGCATTGGAGTGCCGTTCGCACTCAACGATGCATTCACAAGAGGAGGGGAAGGTGCTGTGGAACTCGCCCGCCTCGTGGTGAAGACAATTGACGAGACTCCTTCCAAACCAGTGGAATTCATCTATCAAGACACTGACACAATCGAGACCAAGATTGAGAAGGTCGCAAAGGAGATATACCGCGCTTCAGATGTTGAATTCAGCCCGGAGGCCAGGAAGATGCTCGCTAAAATCGAGGGAACTGAATATGCCGGCTTCCCTGTCTGCATCGCGAAGACCCAATATTCATTCTCCCAGGACCCGAAACGTTATGGCGCACCTGAAGGTTTCACTTTCGACATCAAGGACATTGTCATAAATGCGGGAGCCGAGCTCATCGTGGCTATCGCAGGCGAGATAATCCGTATGCCGGGACTGCCGAAATCGCCTCAAGCCCTGAGGATTGACGTAGTTGACGGACATATAGACGGTCTTAGCTGATGCCCGGATTATACGACAACCACAATCACTGCCAGTTCTCTTTCGACGGGCACAGGACGACTGTGGAGGACACAGCACGGAGTGCGGCGCGAAAAGGGCTGGCAGGAATCTGCTTCACTGACCACTGTGACTTCTATGTGCCACCGATGAAGGCGAAGTACGAGGACTGTGTTCCCGAAGTTTTCGAGGTGGAGCAGAGAGACCAGGAGATAATGAGGGTCAATGACTTGATTGGCAATGAGTTTCCCAGCTTCAGAATTTTTCGTGGAATAGAAATCGGCGTACAGAAAGAAGAAAGGGCACGGATAGCCGAACATCTCGGAAAATACAGTTTTGACCAGGTGATAGCATCTGTGCACTATCTGGACGAGACCGACCCGTTTTGGGGAGGATATTATCAGGGGAAGGACTGGAAAACAGCATACGGGCATTATCTAGAGACCTTGTATGAGGAGATGCTCTGGCTCGGACCGGGATTCGACATTATGGGGCACTACGACTATGTCGCAAGATACGCTCCATATCCGGAATGCAGCATTTTCATCAAAGACTTCCCGGACATAATGGAAGCGATTCTGAAATACCTCGCAGAGAACGGCAAGGCATTGGAAATCAACACGAAAACATACCAGTCATACAGTGGCAGAGTACCGGTTCCGGACCGGAATATCCTGCTGCGTTTCAGAGAATTGGGAGGCGAGCTGATCAGCCTTGGCTCAGATTCGCACGACGCACGCAACGTGGGATTCAATTTTGATAAAGCCGCAGAGTTCGTCAAATCCTGCGGATTCAGGTATGAAGCACATTTCGAGAACCGGAAGCCGGTGATGAGCAGGCTGTAACTCCCTGTCAATTGGCAACTTCGGAAAGGAACTTTATACGGACAAGACGGATTTCCATTTCCTCGTAATCGCCCGACAGGTCATTCAGGGCAGTATCGAGAGAATCGGACTCAGCCTCATTCCTGAAATAATCGTAAATCTCGTCAACTACGTCAGCATCAATATACTGGTCAATATAATAATTCAGGTCAAGACGTGTTCCCGACTCCACGATATTCTCAACGGCGGTCATAAACTCACCCATATCCATACCCTTGGCGGAGGCAATGTCCTCAAGGTCCATACGGCGGTCAATGCTCTGGATAATGTATATCTTTTCCGAAGACTTGTTCGGCATGGACTTGACAAGGAAATCGTCAGGCCTTTCTATCTCATTCTCTTCCACGTACTTGGATATCAGCTCCATAAACGGCTTGCCATACTTGCGTGCTTTGCCTTCGCCCACACCCTGGCAGGTCTTGAGTTCATCGAGGGTCTCCGGGTACATTATCGACATATCCTCAAGGGATGCGTCTCCGAAAATGACCCAAGGCTGGAGCTGGAGCTTTCTGGACAAATCCTTCCTCAAATCTTTCAACATTGAGAGCAGGACAGCGTCACCGCCGGAACCGCCCCTTGCAGGAGCAGCCTGCACATTGTCTTCATCGTCATCATCGACTCCTTCAGTGAAACTGCGGTCCCCGGCAAGCATAAGGGTGTATGGAGACGCAGAGAATTCAGCACCCTGCGGAGTGGATGAAATCACCCCGTAAGAATCTATGTTCCTCGTCAGGAAATGACGGATAATAGCCTGATGGATAATCATTTCCCAGAACTTTGCGTTATGCTGGGAACCGGCACCGAAGAACTTTGTCTTGTCGTGTTTGTAAGACTTTATCAGAGCCGTGTTGATGCCTGCGAGAATGTTTGCGAGATGCTCGACCTTGAAATGTTCCGGCAAAGACGCCACTAAGTCAATTGCCAGTTTCATATCGCCTGCCGCATCGAATTTCGGTTTCGGATTGAGGCAGTTGTCACAGGCTCCGCAATTGTCCTGCGGATAATCTTCCCCGAAATATCCGAGGAGGAGTTTCCGCCTGCATTCTCCTGATTCAGCGTAAGCTACAGTCTCCATCAGGAGCTGGCGACCGATTTCCTGCTCTGAAACCGGCTTGCCCTGCAGGAACTTCTCGAGCTTGCATATATCCTTATAACTATAATATGTTATGCATACGCCTTCCTTGCCGTCGCGTCCGGCGCGGCCGGTCTCCTGATAATAACCTTCAAGGCTTCTCGGGATGTCGTAGTGAATGACGAACCGGACATCCGGCTTGTCAATTCCCATTCCGAAAGCTATGGTTGCCACAATGACATCTATGTCCTCCATCAGGAACCGGTCCTGGTTCTCCGCCCTGACTTTCGCGTCCAGCCCGGCGTGATATGGGACAGCCTTTATACCATTGATTGTCAGCATATTTGCCAACTCTTCCACTTTCTTCCTGCTGAGACAGTAGATTATGCCTGATTTACCCGGATTCTGCTTTATGTACTTTATTATGTCCTTCTCCGGCTCCACTTTGTCCCTGACCTCGTAATATAGATTCGGCCTGTTGAACGAGGACTTGAATACTGTAGCGTCAGGGATTCCGAGATTCTTGACAATGTCGCTCTGGACTTTCGGAGTGGCTGTGGCTGTGAGGGCGATAATCGGAGCCCTGCCTATCTCGTCCACAATCGGTCTGATGCGCCGGTACTCCGGACGGAAATCGTGACCCCAGTCAGAGATGCAATGCGCCTCATCCACAGCATAGAACGAAATTTTCACATCTTTGAGAATGGCCACATTGTCCTCCTTGGTAAGGCTCTCCGGAGCCACGTAGAGAAGTTTTGTGACCCCCGAGACAAGGTCCTCCCTCACCTCCGCAATCTGGGATTTGCTCAGTGAGGAATTGAGGAAATGCGCTATACCCTCGTTCCCGGCCACGAATCCCCGGATTGCGTCCACCTGGTTTTTCATAAGGGCGATGAGCGGCGACACCACAATCGCCGTTCCAGGCAGAAGAAGCGCAGGCAATTGATAACAAAGGGATTTGCCTCCACCGGTCGGCATTATAACGAAAGAATCACGACCGTGCAGCAGATTGAGAATAATCTCTTCCTGGTTTCCTTTGAATGTCCCGAATCCAAAGAATTCGCGCAATTTGGAGTGTATTAGCGTGGTATCAATATCCATAGCACATAGGTACAAGGGTCAATCAATCAAAATTAACAAAAAATTCTTAATATTTCAAAATTTTTGAGCATATTCATCAAATGCGGAAAGGAAATATGAAATAAAATTGCGATATTTGCCGTCTGAATTCGGAACGACGAATGTTTAAATACAAAATAATAATGAAAACCAGCAAAATTTTCGCTGCGGTTCTTTCAGTAATCATCGCAGCATCCTGCTCATCAAACGGCAGCACAAAGACAGTTGCAGGTGGAGCTGACTCCACAGCCACCGTTAAACCAGTGAACCCTAAGGAATTCGCTCCGAGAAGAAGCGAGATTGACTCTGTCAGCTACCTTATCGGTGTAAACTTCGGTTCTTTCATCAAAGGATACAACTTCGGAGAGGATCTGAACTACGCTCTCATCAAGAAAGGAATCACTGACTTCCTGAAAGCAAAAGGCGACTACAGGGACAGCAACTATGCAAAGCAGTTCAAAGTCAATCCTGAGGCCATCAACGAGACCTTCAACAGCTACCTCGCCAAGAGACGCAGCTACACTCTCGCTGTAAACAAGCAGAAAGAGATCAAGTTCCTCGCCGAGAACGCAAAGAAAGACAGCGTCGAGACTACAGCAAGCGGCCTTCAGTACATCATCCGCAATGCCGGAAACGATGTTAAACCGGGTCCGGAGGACACTGTATATGTTCACTACAAGGGAACTCTCCTCGACGGAACAGTATTCGACGAGTCTCCTAAGAGCGAAGAGGGCGTGAGAATGCTCCTCAACCGCGTCATCAAAGGATGGACAGAGGGTCTTCAGCTTATCGGCGAAGGCGGAGCCATGAGACTTTTCATTCCTGCCGAGCTTGCTTACGGTGAGAACGGAAACCGTGGAATCGAGCCTAACAGCACCCTTATCTTCGATCTTGACATTATCAAGGTGAACAAAGTCGCTCCTAAAGAGGAAGAGGCTGCTGAATAATTGATTATGGACCTGGAAGGAAGACTCATACAGAAGATGGCTGTCCAGTCCGGCAAATCCGCACGGGGAGACTGGGCGAAGCAGGAATTTGTGATTGAGTTTCAGGAGGGTAATTTCCCTTCAAAAGCCTGCTTCAGCGTATGGGGAGCAGACAAGGTGAAAGACCTTGAGAGATATCAGATTGGCGACCAGCTGAAAGTGGCGTTCAATGTTTCAAGCCGCGAGTTCAACGGCAAATGGTACACTGATCTGCGGGCGTGGAGGATATCCCCTGCCGGCGCACAGGCAGCGGCTCCAGGATATGGCAGCCCTGCAGGCCAAGGCTACGGCACACCTGATTATGGACAGGCCGGCGCCCCTGCCGGATTCGCACCGTCTTTCAGCCAGGACAATGTTCCGGCCGGATTCGGGCCCCAGGCCCCGGCCCCGACAATAGACGATATGCCGGGAGACGATCTCCCGTTCTGATGAAAAAAGAGGATGCTCCGTTGGAACATCCTCTTTTTCATTTATGATTCAGTTTGTTTATGAAAGCTTGTGGATAGCAAGACCGGAACGGAGCTTAGGCTCGAACCATGTCGTTTTCGGAGGCATAATCTTTCCGCTGTCAGCTATATCGGTAAGCTGCTTCATTGAAACAGGATACAGGGCGAAAGCAACTTTCATCTCCCCGCTGTCAACACGGCGCTCAAGCTCGCCGAGCCCACGGATTCCGCCTACGAAATCAATTCTCTTGTCAGTGCGCAGATCCTTGATTCCCAATATTTTGTCAAGAACAAGAGCAGACAGCACTGTCACATCGAGAACTCCGATAGGGTCAGTATCATCATATCTTCCTGCACGGGTCTCGAGAGAATACCAGCGGCCGCCGAGATACATTGAGAAATTGTGGAGATGGTCTGGACGGTACTGCCCTTCTCCCTCATACGGCTTCACCTCGAAATCCTCACCGAGCGCATTGATGAACTCCTCATCTGAAAGGCCATTCAAATCTTTCACAACTCGATTGTAGTCAATGATTTTCAGCTGGCTCTCCGGGAAACATACCGCCATAAAATAATTATATTCCTCATCGCCGGTATGGTTCGGATTCTGCGCCCGCTTCTCCGCTCCGACACGGGCGGCAGCAGCTGTACGATGATGTCCGTCAGCCACATAGAATGCCTCGACACAAGTAGTGAATTCCTTGGTAATGGCATCAATGATAGCATCATCGGAAATCACCCAGAAAGAATGGCCGAAACCGTTCTCGTCGATAAACGAGTATTCAGGCTCGCCGGCGGAAGCCTTTGCAACTATCTCATTCAGAACAGCATTGTCCTTGTATGCAAAGAACACCGGCTCAATGTTGGCATTCTGGATGCGGACGTGAATCATCCTGTCATCTTCCTTGTCCTTGCGGGTGAGCTCGTGTTTCTTGATCCTGCCCTCAGCATAGTCATCGGTATGGGCGCAGAGGACCAGGCCATACTGAGTCCTGCCGTCCATCGTCTGGGCATAGACATAATAGCAAGGCTTTTCATCCTGAACCAGCCATCCGCGGTTCTGCCAGTCGGCGAAATTCTTCACAGCCCTGTCATAAACACGCTGGTCGTGGTCTTCCAAAATCGGGTCGAAATCAATCTCCGGCTTCGTGATATGAAGTAGGGACTTTTCGCCAGCCTGCCTGAAGGCCTCCTCTGAATTCAACACATCATAAGGCGGAGCGGCCACCTCTGTGACAATCTCCTTTGGCGGTCTTACCGCAGCAAATGGTTTAACGCGTACCATATTGAAAACTATTTATTTACCTGGAAACGGACGCAACCCTCAGTGAAGAAAGCGACAATCTGGCGGGCGGCAGCAAGACCGGCATTGACATTGGCTTCGGCTGTCTGTGCGCCCATTTTCTTTGGTGTTGCGAAAATGCGGAGCCCGAATTTCTCCTTGAGAGCGGCATAATTGTCCGGAGCCACGTCAGTGACATACTTGATGTCCGGCCTGTCCTCCAATGCTTTCTCCAGACCAGCCTCGTCAATCACTTCCTTGCGGGCTGTATTGACCAGCACGGCGCCCTTAGGCATACTGGTAATCAGGTCATAGCCAATCGAGCCGACGGTCTCGGGAGTAGCCGGGATATGAACTGAAACGAAATCCGATGAAGCATAAAGCTCGGCCACGCTGGCCACAGGCTGGGCGCCGGCCTCGGCAATCTTCTCTGCAGGAATGAACGGATCGACCGCCAGCACCTTGAGGCCAAGAGCCTCAGCCTTTTTGCCGACAAGTCTTCCAACATTGCCAAATGCCTGGATACCAATTCTTTTGCCCTGAATTTCCGTGCCTGTAGCAGGAGTGAACTGATTCCTGCTCATAAATATCATCATCGCAATGGCAAGTTCGGCGACGGCATTGGAATTCTGGCCAGGAGTATTCTCAACCACAACTCCATTTGCCGTGGCGGCTGCCAGATCGACATTGTCAAACCCGGCTCCGGCACGCACGACAATCTTCAGCTTCGGAGCGGCGCCGAGGACTCTTGCGGTCACCTTGTCCGAACGGACAATCATAGCCTCCGCATCAGCCACGGCCTCCACAAGCTCGTCCTCACCAGGATATTTCTCAAGCAGGACAACCTCGTTGCCGGCATTCTCCAATATTTCCCTTATACCTTTTACAGCAGCTGCGGCGAAAGGTTTCTGAGTAGCGATAAGTACTTTCATATCAATCGGTTATTTTTTCATTGCCTCGAATTCACGCATACATCCGGCGAGAGCGTTCACGTCCTCCTTCGTGCAGGCATTGTAGATTGACGCACGGAAACCGCCCACTGAACGATGGCCCTTGATGCCCACCATTCCGCGGCCTTTCGCAAATGCGAAGAACTCGTCCTGAAGGGACTCATAACCCGGAGCCATGACGAAACATACATTCATTATCGACCTGTCCTCTTTGGCAGCTGTGCCGGTGAAGAGGGAGTTGCGGTCAATCTCATTGTACAGGATATCGGCTTTCTCAATGTCAAGTTTGTTCACAGCCTCCACGCCGCCAATACCTTTCAGCCACTTGAGCGTCTCATTCATAACGAATATCGAGAATACAGGAGGAGTGTTGAACATAGACTCCTTGTCAATATGGGTCCTGTAATCCAGCATTGTCGGGATATACCTTGATACCTTGCCGAGGGCGTCCTTGCGGATGATTGCGAACACGACTCCTGCAGGGCCGACATTCTTCTGGGCGCCTCCGTAAATCATAGCGTATTTGGAAACATCCACCGGACGGCTCATAATGTCGGACGACATATCGGCGATAAGCGGCACAGGAGAGTCGATATCCTCCTTTATCTCAGTTCCGTAGATAGTGTTATTCGTGGTGATGTGGAAATAGTCCACGTCCGTCGGAATCACATATCCTTTAGGAATATAGGAATAATTCCTGTCTGCCGAGCAGGCAAGCGCATAAGCCTCGCCTATTCCCTGGGCCTGCTGGAGAGCCTTGTGGGCCCACACGCCGGTATCAAGATAAGCCGCCTTGTGCTCCAAAAAGTTCATTGCAACATAGAGGAACTGAAGACTGGCACCTCCGCCGAGAAACACAACCTCGTGAGTGTCAGGAATATTTAGAAGCTCTTTCCAGTTGGCGCGCACCTCGTCCATCACCTCTCCCCACTCTTTGGAACGATGGGAAACCGAAAGGACTGAGATACCTGTGCCCTTGAAATTCTTGAGAGCCTCGATAGAGCTGTCAATGGCCTGCTGCGGGAGCAGGCAAGGACCGGCATTAAAAACGTGAACTTCGCTCATAATATTATCAGAATAATTACAAATTTTAAACAAAAAGCCTGATTTCGATTTACATTTAACATAATAAATCGATGTAAAGATAATGATTATTCAGACAAACACAAATATTTTTGCCAAATATCTTCAATAATGGAATCCTACCTGTAGCCGAGGAGATATGAGATGACTGCCATCCTGATATACATTCCGTTCCTGGCCTGCTCGAAATAATATGCATAAGGAGTGGAATCCACATCGGTGGCAATTTCGGTCACTCTCGGAAGCGGATGGAGAATCTTCATATTCTTGCGCACCCCGCCGAGCATCGAGGCAGTGAGCTCATAGACATCCTTGACCCTGTCATAGTCCTCCTTGCAAGGGAATCTCTCCTGCTGGACTCTGGTCATATACAATATGTCGCAGTCGTTCAGATAGTCTTCAAGCACAGATGTCTGCTCATACGGAACGTGCTTCCGGTCAAGCAGATCAAGATATTTCTGCGGCATTTTCAGTTCTTCCGGGGCAGTGAAAATGAAGCGGGAGTCGAAATCCGACATCGCCTCGGAGAGGGAATGCACGGTCCTGCCGTACTTGAGGTCACCCACCATATTGATTGTCAGGCCGTCAAGAGTGCCCTGGGTCTGGCGGATAGAGTACATGTCCAGAAGCGTCTGGGTCGGATGCTGGTTCGAGCCGTCTCCCGCATTGACCACCGGGACAGGCGACACGGATGCTGCTATGGCAGCGGCTCCTTCCACCGGATGACGCATCACAATCATATCCACATAATTGGACACAATCTTGATGGTGTCTTCGAGAGTCTCGCCTTTAGAGACACTGGTATTGCGCGAGTCAGGAAAACCTATCACCCTGGCTCCCAGTCTGTTGACAGCCGCCTCGAAAGACAGGCGGGTTCTTGTCGAAGGCTCGAAGAAAAGACAGGCTATGACCTTGCCTGCCAGAAAATTCTGTTCCCTGTTCTGTTCGAACTCTTTCGCGATGTCCAGGATATGCAATATCTCCTCTTTGGAGAAATCCCGGATTGAAATTAGACTTTTAGGCATATTCTGCATTGTTAAAAATGTTCCTTATTGTCCCTGCGCGCTTCCTGCGCCGAGGTCCGTCACACTGCATCCCGGCACTTTTGCCGCGCGGTCCAGGAAATCATCGCAGGCTGACAGGCGCACGGCCACGTCAATCAAGCAGGCATTGCCGAATTCCTGTCCCTTCTGTTCAAGGCCCATATCCTTGATAATCTTCATAATACTGTTCATCTCAAGGTAGCCGAACTCAAGGCGGTAACGTCTTACGGCAGTCTTCATCACAATCTCCGCATTGGCTATCGCATCAGCCGACGAGGTCTTGTAAGCCCTAATCAGTCCGGGAATACCCAATTTGATGCCCCCGAAATAGCGGACCACCACTATCAATATGTCACTCAGCCCGTTGGAGTCTATCTGCCCGAGAATAGGCCTGCCGGCTGACGAAGATGGCTCGCCGTCATCATTCGCACGGAACACATCGCCTTTATAGCCAAGACGATAGGCATAACAATGATGCCTGGCGTCATGGTACTCGCGCTTCAGGGCGGAAACTATCTCCCTGACCTCATCCTCCGTCTCCACCGGACAGGCGAACGAAATGAATCGGCTGCCGTTGTCCTTGAACAGTCCGCCTGAACGGGCGGCTATGCTCCTGTACGAATCCGGATATTTTGAGAAATCTGCGTGTTCCATAACTTCAAAATTAGTTAAAAGCGAGTTATTATGCAATGGAAAAGAAATATTTTGTAAATTTGCATCCGCGAAAACAACTAGCTTTAAAGATTATGATTCTCAGATTTAGGGTTTCTTTACCTGGGCTCAAGGGCTTTGCCCGCGTATATGAAGTAAAATCCACTATGACTCTTTATGAGTTCCACAAGATTATGAGGGATGATATGAGCTTTCCTCACGACCAGCTTATCCAGTTCAAGGGGCTGGATTCGACAGGCGCTCTTGTGGCACGCTACGGAATGTTCGATCTCGGCAACGGTGCTGCCGACGAGGTGTCCGTGGCTGAGACCGTGGAGAAGGGAATTGCCTCATTCACTTATTTTTACAATGTGACAGACCGTAAGAGCGTGATTGTCACCTATGAGGGTGAAGTGGAGGAGACTACAGGGCGTTCCTATCCGGCTCTCGTGGAGACGAAGGGCCCGGACCCTGAGGCATTTGAGAATGGCTACGTGGCTTACGAGGACCTTCCTGACGAGCAGAAGCACCTTCCTGGAGAGTCCACCTCTGCAGGCTGGGGAAAAGACAGTGACGATGACGGGGACGACATCGATCTCGGAGGCGACAGCGATGATGAGGACGAGGACGACGATATGGATGACGTCAAGTCTTCTTTCGAGGAGGACAGCGACCAGATTTATGACGGTTCAGAGGATCTGACCCTTTAATCTGCACAAAGACAAGTTCTGTATGCGGGGCAGGCTGATTGTCATAGCCGGACCGACAGCTGTCGGAAAGACTGACTACAGCATCAGTCTCGCGTTGAAATACGGTTCCCCTGTCATTTCCTGCGACTCAAGACAGATTTATAGGGAAATGTCAATCGGGACAGCAGTGCCTGATGCTTCACAGCTTTCCGCCGTGAAGCATTATTTCATTCATTCCCATTCGGTAATACGGAATTACACTGCCGGGGATTATGAAATCGAGGCTGTGCCGCTGATTGAAAGGCTGTTTGCCGAAGGCAGGGACACATTGATAATGTCCGGCGGGTCAGGATTTTACATTGACGCGGTATGCAACGGACTGGACTGCCTGCCGGATGCCGACCCGGTGATGCGTGAGGAATTGACGGCAAGGCTGAAAGAAGAAGGCGTAACGGCACTTGCCGATGAGCTGAAAAGGATTGACCCGGTGAGCTGGGCGGCCATTGACCGCAACAACGGACAGCGCGTGGTGCGGGCCATCGAGGTGTTCCGCCAGACCGGAAAGCCGTTTATGTCATTCCGGCTCCAGGGTCCCAAGGAGAGGAGTTTCGATGTGGAGAAAATTTGCCTGGCCAGGCCGAGGGAGGAGCTCTACAGCAGAATTGACAGCAGAGTAATCAAGATGATTGACGACGGGCTGGTGGAAGAGGTCAGATCGCTCACCGCCTACCGTGACAGGCCTGCCCTGCGGACAGTGGGATATACTGAAATATTCCGCTATCTGGACGGTGAAATCCCTTTGGAAGAGGCTGTCCGGCTGATACAGAGGAACACACGCCACTATGCGAAGAAGCAGCTGACCTGGTGGAAGCGAGATACGTCTGTAAAATGGATTACTCTGTAGCCTTTTTCGCAAGGAGTTTGCTGCGTCTCGGGCGCCAGAGACCATATACCTCACTGCAGTTTCCGGCGGTTATGAAGGCCTGGATGTCATTCTTCCTTATGAATTCCATCAAGTTGGCGAACTCAGTCTGGGTCAATATAGTCTGGATCTCCACACTCGGAGTTTCCTTGAATCCGCCCTTTACATCATAGAGGCTGCATCCCCGGCAAAGCGTCGAGATAATATACTTGCGTATCGCCTCGTAGTCGGAGCTTATGATGCACACGCGCTTGCGCTTGTTGAGGCTGGATGTGAAATAATCCACGATGATGCCGTTTAGCCAGGTTCCAATCAGGCCAATGACCACCATCCTGAACGGATGCACGAGGAATGCGCTAAGACAGACAACCACACCGGAAATTGTGACTGAGGTACCTATGTCCCAATGCAGATATTTTTTCATTATCATCGCAACGATGTCGAGACCTCCGGTGGACGCATTGATTCTGAACAGGAAAGCCTGCGATGCCCCAAGCAGGAGGACAAAGCCAAGAAGGTCGAAAATCGGCGAACCCATAATTGAGCTCAGGCCAGGTTCTATCAGCCTGGAATAAGGGCAGACCAGCGCCCAGAGATCCATGAACGGACCGAGAAGCAAGGAGGCGATGACTGTCTTCAGGCCGACTTCAGGACCCAGGAAAATGTATGCGAGGATAAGAAGAAAGGCATTGAGTATCAAGACCATTGTCGAAACTTTAATCGCTATCCCGGCAGACTCAAGCAGGGCACAGATGACCATTGCGAGACCCGAAATCGAGCCGAGGATAAGATTGCTCGGTATGAGAAAATAATAGACGGCGGCAGCGCCCACAAGCAGCGCTATCAGGAGCGCCACAATCTCTCCCCAGAATTTCTTCTGCTTGAGGAATGCGAATTCTTCTTTCATCGTTGAAGTTTTTATAGCGCAAATATATGCTTTTTAGCATTAGGAAAAAACAGGATGCGAAAGTTTAAGGCAATATTCAGGTTGATATATACTCATTAATTGGTATATCATTATTATATCAAAAAGATTAACTTTGCGCTGTTAAAACAGGAAGGAGGAAAGTTTATGAGACTGTCAGAGCTGAGGACCGGGGAGCAGGGCGTGATTGTAAAAGTCAACGGACATGGTAGTTTCAGGAAAAGACTTATTGAGATGGGATTCATCTCGGGAAAGAAAGTGACCGTTGTCCTGAACGCTCCTCTGAAAGATCCTATTGAATATGAAATACTTGGATACAAATTGTCATTGCGCAGAAGCGAGGCGGAGCAGATAGAGGTCATATCTGAGGACGAGGCGAGAGTGGAGCTGTCCGAGCACAGGGCTCCGGTCGCCGTGTTCGAGGACGACGCGGACGAGGAGTGGGCATTGAACAGGATGATGACGAAGCTGGCGAACGAGCGTGGACACGTGATAAGGGTGGCCCTGGTGGGAAATCCGAACTGCGGCAAGACTTCTCTTTTCAACATAGCATCAGGCTCGCACGAGCACGTGGGCAATTACAGCGGCGTGACAGTGGACGCGAAGGAGGGAAAATTCGAGTATAAAGGATATAAATTCGTCCTGGTGGACCTTCCGGGCACCTATTCGCTGTCCGCCTACAGTCCCGAGGAGTTGTATGTCAGGCGCAATCTCATTGACAATGTGCCGGATGTGGTCATAAATGTGGTGGACGCCTCTAACATCGAGAGGAATCTCTACCTCACATCCCAGATAATCGATATGAACCTGCGGGTGGTGATGGCCCTGAATATGTACGACGAGCTGCAGGCCAAGGGAGATAAGCTGGACATCAAACAGTTAGGATATCTGCTCGGAATGCCCGTATGCCCGACGGTCAGTCGCGACGGTTCCGGCATAGACAAACTTTTCGACACGGTCATCAAGATTTACACCCAGAGCGACCCTAAACTGTCCAGACACATACATATTTACCACGGAGCGGAACTGGAGAAAAGTATTGACCGGATAAAACTCCTGATACAGAAGAACATATCCATCAGGGACCGGTATTCTACACGTTATCTCGCCATCAAGTATCTGGAGAATGACAAGGATATCGAGAAGGTCATTGACGGGCTGCCGAACAGGGACGAGATTATTTCAGCAAGGGTCGAGGAGGAAAAACGTGTACGGGCATTTCTCCACAGCGGGACAGAGTCCGCGATAGTGGATGCGAAGTACGCATTCATCCAGGGGGCCCTGGCGGAGACATACGAGCAGAGCAGGAGTGTGAGCCCGTCCAGGACAATAACCGACCGGATTGACGCGGTGGTGACCAACAGGTGGCTGGCCTTCCCGATTTTCATAGCTATGCTGTACATCACTTTCCAGGCTACATTCTCGCTTGGCAGCTATCCGATGAACTGGATTGACTGGATTGTGGCAAGGATTGGGGATTTCATCGCGATGTTCCTGAAGGACGGGTGGGTGAAAGACCTGGTGGTGGACGGCATTATCTCAGGTGTCGGAAGTGTATTGGTTTTCCTGCCTAACATATTGATACTCTACTTCTTCATTTCCCTGATGGAGGATTCGGGATATATGTCGCGGGCCGCTTTCATCGTGGACAGGCTGATGCACAAGATAGGCCTTCACGGCAAATCGTTCATCCCTATGGTAATGGGATTCGGGTGCAATGTGCCTGCGATAATGGCCACAAGGGCAATCGAAAGCCGGAAAAGCCGGCTGATAACTATAGCCATAATACCGTTTATGTCCTGTTCCGGCAGGCTGCCGATTTTCGTGCTGCTTGCCGGGGCATTTTTCCCGGGACGTGCTGCACTGGCGCTGTTGGGAATCTACCTGCTCGGAATCCTGATGGCGATTCTGTCCGCCATTGTGCTGAGCCGGTTTGTGAAAGATGATGATCTTCCGTTCGTTATGGAGCTGCCGCCATACCGCGTGCCTACAGCCAAGGCAATCTGGAGGCATACCTGGGAGAAGGGGCGGCAGTACCTCCAGAAGATGGCCACGACGATTCTCGTCTGCTCGACTGTGATATGGTTCCTCGGATACTTCCCGCGGAACAACGACCTCGTCAATGCGCAGGCCCGTATGGCAGAGGTGAACGCACATATTGAGGCAGTGGGAGCGATGGAACGGAATGAGGGGCTGAGCGCGCACCTGCTTGACCACAATGCTGCAGAAGAACTTGAGATCGAGCGGGTTGCCCTGTCGTCGGCCATCGATTCACTGTACGAATACCAGCAGGCCCATTCTTTCATCGGAGAGTTCGGCCGGTTTGTCTCTCCTGCACTTGAACCGCTCGGTTTCAACTGGAAGATGGACGTGGGGCTGATTACCGGAATAGCTGCCAAGGAGCTTGTGGTGAGCACATTAGGCGTGATGTATTCGGAAGGGTCAAAAGTGTCCGGAGGAGAGGATCTGAGCAAGGACACGCAACTCCAGAGCGCACTTGCCAGGGATTTGAGTCCGGCCGCTGCGTTCTCCTATATGGTGTTCATCCTGCTTTACTTCCCGTGCATAGCCACGTTTGTGGCCATCAAGAATGAGACGGGCAAATGGCGCTGGGCCATCGCCTGTTGTGTCTATACAATGCTCATCGCCTGGCTGATGGCATTCATTGCCTTCCGCATCGGCCTGATGTTTTAGAAGCTGTTTTAATCGGGAGGACAGAAAAAGGGGATGACCAAGAAAGCTCAGTCATCCCCAAAGTCAATCATCACAAATTTTATAGGTATTTCACAACTTTCAGCTGGATGTTGTCAAGGTACATACGGCGCTGGCCAGCCGCACTTCCTTCCTCGCGGTAGGAGCCGAATCCGATGGCATCGCCATTCGCGACCTTCACAGTGAAAGTATATCTGACCCATTTATAGTCGCTGTCCGAAGCTGTTGGCAGAGTGAACCGGTGAACCTTGCCCTCTTCTTCGGAAGGAGTGCCGACTTCGTGGTTGATGTATTTACTCTCATCCTGACGGGTAGAGTTGGTAAACACCTGTACGATAGCTGTTGCAACATCAAACAAATTTCCCTTTGTTGGATCCATATATGGAGATGCGTCAAACGAAACCTCAACCTCGGCAGGACCTGACAGGCAGGTGATTGCAGGGGTGACAATCTGGCCGGCAGCATTGCTGGCACCAATCTTCACCTGACCTCCGGCCATGCAGAGTGCACCTTCCTTATTGTTTTCCGGATATGCTCCCCAAGTTGCAAGCCTTGTATCCGGGATGTGCCATTTGAATGTATTGAACAGGCCCGAGTGCTTATCCGAAGCGTAATAATTCAGGACACCGCCACTTGTCCCGATAGGATCCTCTCCAAGAGCGGCATAAAGGTCTGTCTTGGTACCAGTGCTGACCAAAGACCATCCAGGATATCCCTGAACACACCCGCCTCCAAACGGCCACTCGCTGAAGTCTTCATAGAGAATCACATCTCCGGCAGCGGCAGTAGTCGCAGGCACTGTGACAACCTTGGAAGCAGGCAGAGTCACTTTAACCACTTTCTCCAGCGCATACTCTGGAGCAATGACCTTCACCCAGTAGTCCCTTCCGCTTTCGAGGCCGGAAACCATAAACTGAGGAGAAACCTGATAAGGAATGTTCCATTGACTTGAGAAAATGGAATTGTTGGCAGAGAACACGTGAGCCGAATGCAACTGAGTGCAGGCGGCGTCCTTCCAGGTCTCAAGCCTGTAGTTGGTTGCGAAGTCAGTATCGAAATCCTTGAAATCAGAAACACTCCACCGAATTCCATACTGTGACTCGGTAACAAACGCCACATCCACACTTATCTCGGCCTGCTCGCCTCCCTCGGTGACAATCTTCTTGCTTGTCATCTCGGAATTGAACTCCGGCTGGGCATAGCTTATGGCCGTAATCTCCAATGTATATGCGCCCTCAGGTATATTCTTGAAACTGAACTTATTAGCCTCAGTCTCCACCGAATATTTGAAGTTCTTGTTTGAATCCAGGTAGAGCACAAGCTGGTAAGCGTCGGCGTTCTCGACTGCAGGCCAGGTGATATCGAAGCCGTTGGATGAAGCGACAACTTCCATTTGAGCCGGATCGACAGCCGCAAGCTGCTCGGTGAGTTTCTTCACAGATGTGGAAACCACGATGCTGTCAACATTGAACCTTGTCTTGGCGAGGTCAGCCGAAGTCTCAGCGGAAACTTTGATCCTGGTCTTCGGGTTGGCATCCTCAATAATGAAGCTCTTCACTGTCCATTTTCTGGAGTCTGCGCTTGTCTGCGCAGGGAAATTGTCTGAAGTGAGAGTTCCGCCAAGCACTGTGCCGCCTTCTTCGGTAGAAATGACAATGTCTCCGGTGGTGTTGTCAAAGCGGAGAAGCTTCATTGTCAGAGTGACAGTGGACGTACCATTGAGTTTGGAGAGAGCAGGGAGCTTGAACATTCCGTAATTGGAACCGGTACCTACCTTGATATAACCCGGGTGCTCATATACGCGGACACCTTCCCAGCCGTCGATTCCACGGTCCTTTCTGTAGGCTTTGATGTCATACTGAGCCCACGAGGTATTGGAGTCTCCGAACACGTCGTATGTTCCGTCCTGGTCAAGCTTCGCCATCGGTGCCCAAAGTTCCTCCGGAGCGTTCCAGTAATAAGTCTGGGCGCCGTTGACTCCGATACCTACTTGATTATTCGGATAATCTCCTCCGAAAATCATCTTGTCAAATGTCTGTATATAAATGATGTCCGGGGAAAGCACACTCGCCGTGAGAGTACCCTCATATACAGTGCTTCCGTCAATTGTTACAGTGACAGGAATGCGTATATCGCCGAAAATAGACGGAGTTCCCTTGATACTGACACTGATGGAGCCATCTCCTTCGGCATCAATCGTCTGCTCTGTCTCAGGGGCGATGGAAAGCGATGCGTCTCCGTCTATCGATGCGGAAATCTTCACCTTCTCTCCTCCTTTCGCCTTGCTGTATTTCAGGACGATAGAGGCAGCGGCAGCCTCATCTTTGTAGAGTTCGCCGGCCACTTCCGGAGCGGAAATACTGAGATTTCCGTCAGCCTGGGTGACTTCCACTGATGCGTTGTAAACGCCATTGGAGGAAAGAATTCGGATTGTGCCTTTTCTGGAATTGCCCGCATTCCGGGACGCTGTGATTGTAAGAGTCTGGAAATCCTTTCCGTTGCCCACGGTCGGATCAGAGCTGTCAGGGCTGACTGAGAGCCAGTCCACGTCGGAGACTGCATACCACTGCCCGTCATAACGGACAGTCACCGTAGCTGTAGCCCCTTCGTTGTATCCAATATTGATTGTATCGGTATCACGCCTGAGATTCGGGTTAACCTCCTCGTTCTCGCAGGAAGTCAACGCGAACAAAGACAGAAGACACAACGATACAATACTTCCGGTCTTGAAATTCATACGTTGGTATTTTTGTACAGTTAATATTAACTATGACAAAACCCAGCCGGACTGACCTGTCCTGCCGTACCACCGCAATACCGTCTTGAATGATTCGCATTGCAAAAATATGAAGTCATTTTCAATTATGCAATATTTTCGAAAAATTCTTTCTACATCAGGATACCGTAAATGAAACATAAATGCAATTAAATTGAAACAAAATCGTAAATTTCAAAAAT
Organism: Candidatus Cryptobacteroides sp.; assembly: GCA_051870055.1. Taxonomy (GTDB): domain Bacteria; phylum Bacteroidota; class Bacteroidia; order Bacteroidales; family UBA932; genus Cryptobacteroides. Next base: position 120,290 of record JBJEBM010000039.1, on the reverse strand, counting down.
AAATGAAATTAAATTTGGTAAGTGAAAGAGAATTACATATATTTGCAATGAATATTGTTTTCGAAATGAAACGTTTTCATTGAAACGATATAGAAAAACCGTAATAAGAATAGCATAAAAACGAAAAACAAATAATCAAAGACAAGACCGGTATCCCCGGCAATATTTCGCAGTGGATGGTTCGCAAAACCCGCCATCCGGCGGTCCACAATCGAAATAACAACTAATGGAATGGAATGAAATGAAGAACACCTTTGCAAATTTGAGGACTTGCGCCAGATCGGTCTCGATGTGGTTCAGGCTCTTTGCGGCGGCTCTTATGCTTGCAGTTCTTATGCCACAGGCTTACGCCCAGAGCGGCGCCGGCCAGGTCACAGGTAAGATTTCCGACAAGAACGGAGAACCTGTCGCAGGTGCATTCGTAAGGGTTGTCGGCACCCAGACGGGAACGATGACCAAGCGGACGGCAGCTATGCCATAAAGGCCGCAGCCGGACAGGAGCTTGAGATTACCTTTATGGGCTTCAAGTCCCAGACCGTAAAAATCGGTACCCCACCCCAGAGCATAATCAACATCGCTCTTGAACAGGACAACACCACTCTCGAAGAGTCAGTCGTGGTCGGATATGGCGTGCAGAAACGCCGCGACATCGTAGGCGCTGTCGAAGTGGTCAAGACCGAGGAAATCCAGGAAAGGACCGGTTCGGCGATGAATATGTCCCGCGCCCTCCAGGGAAATGTTCCCGGCCTCACTCTCACATTCACTGACGGAAAACCAAGCCGCGGCGCCACAGTGCGCATCAGGGGAAACGTTACCTCTATCGGCTCAGGCGGCTCAGCCCTCGTTCTCATCGATGGCGTGGAAGGTGATATGAACTCCGTCAACCCAGAGGACATCGAATCCATCACAGTGCTCAAGGACGCATCATCCACAGCGGTTTACGGAGCCAGAGGAACATTCGGAGTGATCCTCCTCACCACCAAGAATCCTGAAAAGGGACAGGCAAAAATCACCTACAACGGGACAGTCAATTTCTCCCAGAGAACAGTCAAGCCGGAATTCGTATGGAACGGTCTCCAGTGGACAAACGACTTCATTGAGGCCTACAACAACTGCCGTCTCGTGGACCCTACATCCATCAACAACGCATTCCCCTACAGCCGCGAATGGCACCAGGAGCTTGAGCGCAGGTACAATGACCCTACTCTCGATGTGGTCAGAATCAACAGCCAGGGCAACTACGAATATTTCGGAAACACCAACTGGTACGATCTCTTCTATGAGGACTGGACTTTCAGCCACCAGCACAATATCAATGTCTCAGGAGGAAACGATGTTGCATCTTATTATGTGTCAGGACGAATCTTCGACCAGGGAGGCATCTACAAAGTAGGCGACGACAAATACCGCACCTATAATCTTTCGGCCAAAGGCAGTGTCAACATAAAGCCTTGGTTCAGGGTGGAGAACAAGACTGAGATGACATATTTCAAGTCCCATCAGCCTACAAACCATACGGGAGTCAGCATCAACAACTACAACCCTTACCGTATGTTCGCCCACCAGGCCTATCCTATGACGGTCCCTTACAATCCGGACGGCACCTGGACAAATGCTGCTGTGTATACCGGATATGCCGGATTCGTCGAGGGTGACTCCTGGAGAAAGGACAGCAAATTCACGGTCACTAACAAGACGACCGCCACAATTGACATCATCAAGGATGTCCTCACGGCGAAAGCAAGTTTCGCATTCTACCACAGGCAGAGCGAAATCAGACGTTCAATCGCACAGCACACATACTCTACAGCTCCCGGGATCTTCAGCCAGAGGCCTACGGACTCTATGTACACCCAGACCGAGAACACCCAGGAGAGGGTTACCGGCGATGCCACCCTCACCTACACCCCGAATCTCGGGCCTGACCATCATCTGTCAGTTCTGGCAGGATGGAACATCGAGGACCTGAAATACAAGTCGAATTACTACTCCCGCCAGGGAATGATTGACTCAAGCAAGCCGAACTTCACACTGGTTGACGGCGAGAACTTCGAGATGAAGGACAACGGTTCCTACAACTCAGGCCTTGTGGGCGTATTCTACAGAGTATCTTATAATTATAAAGGACGTTATATAGCCGAGTTCAGCGGACGCGGTGACGGAAACTCCCGCTTCCCGGCTGGCCAGAAATGGGGATACTTCCCTTCAGGCTCCCTCGGTTGGCGCATCTCTGAAGAGCCGTTCATGAAGAACGTAAGCTGGCTTGACAACCTGAAAATCCGCCTCTCAGCCGGTACAGCAGGCAACGGCCTGATAAGCAGCGCATACGCCTATATGTCCACTATGACCCTCAGCAAGAGCAGCGTCGTGGACAACGGCAGCATTTTCAAATACACATCGGCCCCTACTCCGATTCCTGACGGACTCACCTGGGAGAAAGCTTCCACATACGACATCGGTCTCGACTTCGAGGCATTGAACGGAAGGCTCAACTTCACCGCTGATGTTTACCGCAAGATGACCACCGATATGTACGTGTCCGGTGACGAGCTTCCAGCCGTATATGGAAACAGCGCGCCTAAAGGCAATTACGCGGATATGAAGACAAACGGATGGGAAATCAGCGTAGGCTGGCGCGACAGCTACAATGTCGGCGGACGCAATCTCAGCTACAATATCAAGGCAGCCCTGTGGGACAGCCGCAGCTACATCACCAAATACACCTCCAAGACAGGCAAGCTTCCTACCAACTATACAACATATTATTATGAAGGTATGGAACTCGGCGAGCTTTGGGGATACACCTGTAACGGACTCTACCAGACAGCCGAGCAGCTCGCAGAAGCGCCTGATTATTCGAAATTCAAGTCCGAGAAATGGTCACCGAACCTTGGAGACCCTATCTATGAGGACATTAACGGTGACGGCAAAGTTGACAACGGAGACGGTACCATTGACAATCACGGCGACCTGAAGGTTATCGGAAACACAAGCCCGCGCTTCCTCTACAGCGTAAATCTCGGAGTGAACTGGAACGGCATCGGCCTCAGTGCCATGCTCCAGGGAGTGGGCAAGCGCGACTGGTATCCGGCCAAGGAGTCCAACCTCTTTTGGGGAAAATACGGCCGTCCTTACAGTGTTGACCTTCCTCAGCACGCTTACGAGAGATGGAGCGAGGACAATCCGGACGCTTACTGGCCTCGTCTTGTAGGCTACAACGCTTCCAACTCCAACGGTATCCTCTCGCAGCCTAACACCAGATATCTCCAGAGCGCCGCATACTTGCGTCTGAAGAACCTGTCAATCGACTACACATTCCCTAAGAGAATCGTGGAGGCAATGAGACTCCAGTCGCTCAAGGTATATGTATCCGGCGAGAACCTTCTCACCTGGACTCCTCTCAAGAAACACGCTGTCAACTATGACCCTGAGAACATCTACGCTGGTGACGGTGACTTCCTGAACACGGCCGGAGGCGACGGCTCGGGTGACGGCGAGGGCTATCCTGTGATGAGAACTTACACTATCGGTTTGAGCATTACATTCTAAAAATGAAAATGATGAAAAAAACAATATTATTGCTGGCCGGCACTGTTCTTCTTGCATCCTGTTCTGACTTCCTGACCAGGACTCCGGAAGCCGCTTTCTCTTCCGAGGAGTACTTCAAGAACGAGACATCGCTGAAGAACTACATCAACGGCTTTGTACAGAAGTACACCCCGAGCGCCCTCGATATATGCACCGGCGATGCATATTCTGACATCTGCGTAACTCCGAGCTCCACAGCTTACCTTACTGACTACTGGGATGCTGACAAGCAGAGCGGATGGAGCAGCAGCGACTGGAATATGCTCTATAACGTAAACTGGTTCCTGGCGCATTTCCGCGAAACCCCGAATGTCAGCGAGGAGACACTCCGGCATTATGAGGGAACCGCAAGATTCTGGAGAGCATATTTCTACTACGCAAAGGTGAAGACTTTCGGCAATGTGCCCTGGTATGACGAGCCAATTGACTCAGAGGACACTGAAGCTCTCTACAAAGGCAGGGACGACCGCGACCTCGTGATGACGAACGTTCTCGAGGATCTCAATTTCGCCTGCGAGAACCTCTCGGCGTCATCCGAATGGCTCGGCGGGGCTCAGATAAACAAATACATCGCTCTCGCTTTCAAATCAAGGGTATGCCTCTATGAGGGAACTTTCAGGAAATACCATTCCGTGAATCCTTCCACACAGCAGGCCTGGAATGACCGGAGCCTTCAGGGCACATTCATCAACGAGTGCATCAAAGCCTGCGAGGAACTTATGGCATCCGGCGTCTTCAGCATTGCCACCAGCGGAAATGTTAAGACCCAGTACCGCGAGCTCTTCACCAAAGAGGCCGTGAACAGGACTGAGGTGATCTGGGCGCGCGAGTACAGCTCCGCCCTCAACATCGGACACGAAGTTACTTGGAGATTCGCCGCCGGTGGTTACGGTGGAAGTTATTCAGGCTCACACGATTTCGTAAGGATGTTCCTCAATCTTGACGGCAGCCGCCACACAGAGGAAGTGGAGGATTTTGTCACAGAGATGACCGGCCGCGACTGGAGGCTCACCCAGATTTTCATGGGCCCTGATTACACCAAGACAAAGGGCGGCGTTGCCAATGTGAAGACTGCCCCGAATATGGCTGTTTCCAGGACTGGCTACCACGTCTGCAAATTCACTCTTGATGACACAGCTTACGAAGCATCCGCTTCAGCCACCAACTCAATGCCTATCCTCCGTTATGCGGAAGTGCTCCTCAACTATGCCGAGGCGATGTGGGAGAAAGGGGATTTCTCTGACGCTGTATGGAACAAGACCATAAGGCCTATCCGCGAGCGCGCAGGCGTGATCGGAGACAGGCCTGCAGAAGCTGACCCGTTCCTCGTCTCATACTATGGAATCACAGATGTTGACGCCCTGGAAATAAGGAGGGAAAGGGCTATCGAGCTCTATCTTGAGGACCTCCGCGTGGATGACCTCTACCGCTGGCATCAGGCCGACCTTCTCACAAGAGACTGGTACGGCATCTATGTGCCTGCCCTCAACGTTCCGTTCGACCTGAACAACGATGGCGTCAATGACATCTGCTTCTACACCGACAAGGCAGGAAGCGAGCAGGGCGTGGTATATCAGAAAATCGGAGACAGCTACGAGAGGGCTGCCAACGGACTCATCCAGTACAAGGTCAAGGACAGGACCTGGGAGGAGAAAAAATATGTAAGACCTATCCCGAGAAGCGCCCTGGTTGTGAACCCTGACCTGGGACAGAATGCACTTTGGGAAGATTGACTCAGGCAATGAAAAAGTTTTGGACATTTTTCTGTTGCATTGCAGCAGCAGTCACAATCTCATCCTGCGGCAAAGACGACGGGCCTGACAACACAGGCGGCGGAGACAAACCTGACGACAAGCCTTCGCAGGTGGAAATAAAGCTGGAGGACGGAAAAGACTGGTGCGGCCTCGTATCCGACATTGACGGCAACCCTGTAAAAGGGGTTACCGTCAGTGACGGTTATGCCTGTACCGTGACTGATGAGAACGGAGTTTACCAGCTGAAGAAAGGTTCTGGCTATGCGGCCAGGATCAACATCTCACTGCCGGCCGAATACAAAGTACCGATTAAAGACGGGCTTCCGTATTTCTGGCAGGACATTGTCAGCGGCAAGATACGTTACGACTTCGTCCTCACGCCACTTGACGCTCCGGAAACGGATTTCTACCTGTTCTGCCTCGCAGACCCGCAGTGCCAGAACACGACCCGCCATACGAAACGTTTCGTGAACGAGTCGGTGAAAGACATCAAGCTCAATGCGGACAAGTGCAGGACTGGGCTTCCGGTATATGGAATCACTCTCGGAGACATCGGATACAATACCAAGACCATAGACTACAACAAGAGCAACAATATTTTCGCGGTGATGAAGTCCGGTATGGCCGAAAGCAAGATTGGTATGCCGGTATTCCAGGTGATGGGAAACCATGACAATTCTGTAATCTCAAGCAACACAACCTACAACGAGGAGGGAGACATCAGGATGGAAGAGGCTTTCGCAGCCGCTTTCGGGCCTGTCAACTACTCGTTCAACAGGGGCAACGCCCACATTGTGGCTATGGATGACATTATGGCCACTGACCCTGAATCGGTATATAGCTGCGGTTTCAGGAATGACCAGTTGGAATGGCTGAAACAGGACCTGGCAAACGTGCCGAAGGACAAGATTCTGATTCTCTGCGTTCACATACCGCTGAACTCCAACACAGGCAAACTCAATGTGCTTGAGGTACTCAAGCTTTGCAACGAGTTCGCAGAATGCCACGTGATGTCCGGTCATACACACCGCAATATCAATATGCCGAAAGCCGCGTCATCGGTTGACATTTACGAGCACACCCACGGAGCTCTCTGCGGCGCCTGGTGGTGGTCAACTGTCAATACAGACGGTACCCCTAACGGCTATGGAATCTACAAGGTGGAAGGCAACCATATTTCCGGCTGGAAATACAAGGCCGTTGACAAGGAGGAGGACGAGCAGATAAGGATGTACTACGGAAAGCTTCCTTATATGGACGGGAAAGAGACCCAGTATCACTTCGCAAGCACAGCTGCAGGGGACATCTGGGCGAATATCTGGAACTGGGACTCCGGCTGGAAAGTGGAAGTGTACGAGGACGGAGTGAAGACCGGGGATATGACCCGCCACTACAACACGACGGACGCAAGGGACGCCTGGGCAGTCGGATATCACGTCGGTGTGGTCGGAAGATCCACTTCAAGCTATGACAGCAAGAGTGTCACCCATCTGTTCAAATACACTCTTGTGAACCCGGACTGCAAAAATGTGGAAATCAGGGCGACTGACCGCCACGGGAAGGTGTACACCTGCAACACGTTCACATTGAACACGTCAGCGTTCTACCCTATGGCTCCGGGCGATGATTATAATTGATTCCGGGAAGCGAGGCTCTTGAAGCCTATGTTCAATCGAAAGACGGGCTGCTGTAATATACTCCAGCAGCCCGTCTTTTCCTATTTCAGGGAAATCAATCCAGGCCCGGTCACAGTTCTCCGCCTTTCAGTTCGATTCCGTCCGCGTCCCAGTCGAGTTCGTCCGGCTCCGGCTCGTTGAACGGCTGGAGGAACGGATTGTGGGTGCGCTCGCGTCCGATATTGGTCTGTGGACCGTGCCCCGGGATGATGCTCACGTCCCCGTCAAGGCCCATCAGTTTCTCCATAATGCATTTTATCAGGCTGTCGTAGTCACCCCAAGCGTTGTCGGTGCGGCCGATGCTGCCGGCGAACAGGGTATCACCTGAGAACAGCACCTTGTCAGCCTCGTCATAAAAGCAAACCCCGCCCGGTGTATGGCCAGGCGTCGCGATGACTTTGAACACAGTCTCACCGAACGCAACAGACTGTCCGTCCTCAAGCGGCAGGGTGACGAAGTCCACATCAGGAGCCCTCAGGCCGAAGGCGGCCGCAATGGCCCCGTCGTTCTCAAGAATAATATTGTCCGCACGGTTCATCATTACCGGAATGCTGTATTTCACAGCGCACTCCTTGACTCCGAAGATATGGTCGAAATGCCCGTGGGTAAGCAGAATCATCTTCGGGACAAGGTTCTCCGATGCTATCTTGCGGTACAATGTCTCCGCCTCGGCGGCATTGTAGAAACCCGGGTCAATAATCACCGCCTCGCCGCTTTTGTCCCACACAAGGGAGCAGCATTCCTGAAAAGGATTGAACTGGAAAGTGTATATTCTGATCATCATAATAAAGTTTACTCTGCGAATTTACAAAAAGAAGTAGTATTTTTGTGTAAATTCTTGATTATGCACATTGGTATAGCCGGAAATATCGGCAGTGGCAAAACCACTCTGACACGTATGCTTTCGGAGCATTATGGATGGATTCCGAAATACGAATCCGTCACATACAACCCTTATCTCGAAGATTATTACAAAGATATCAAACGCTGGTCTTTCAATCTCGAGGTGTATTTTCTCCAGCAGCGTTTCCAGGATGTCCTGGAAATAGCCAGTTCCAATGATGTCATAATACAGGACCGCACGATTTTCGAGGGCGTTTATATTTTCGTGGCCAACAACAAGGCTATGGGCAATCTCTCCGACAGGGATTACGAGACGTATATGGCCCTGTTCAAATTGATGATGTCACTGGTCAAGGCTCCGGACCTGCTGATATATCTGCGCAGTTCCGTGCCGCATCTGGTGTCGCAGATCCAGAAGCGAGGCAGGGAATATGAGAAAAGCATTGAGATTGAATATCTTGAAGGTCTCAATGAAAGATATGAGAAATGGATTGCCGAATATCCCGGCAGGGTGCTGGTTATTGATGCGGACGGGCTGGATTTCCAGAACAGGCCGGAGGATTTCGCCCACATCACCGACAAGATCGACTCTGAACTTTATGGATTATTCTGATAATAAAAGGTTTACAATATGAAAAAGACAATGTTGCTGGCAGCGATGGCTGTAATGATGCTTGCCGGGTGCAAGGAAAATGATACTGTTTTTGTCCTGCCGTCGGCCGGAGATCTGGTTCTCTACCGCACTGACAATATGGCCGTAAGCGGGGCCGCAGCTTCCGCAGACACTCTCAAGGCTCTTGGAATCAACGCGGTGAGCATAGACTCCCGATACATCGCAGATGGTGATGAACTGAAACGTGCAATCAGCGAGCTGCACAAAAGAGGCATCGCCCTGTTCGGAAGCGCTGACGCGGACGTGGTTTCCGCAATGCTCGGAAGTGCACAGGCAGGTCTTGACGGATTCGTCTGCGGGATGAGTGATTCCCTGTCTATCGACGAGCTCGGCTCAGCAGTATCGGATGCCCGCTCGGCAACTCCGTCAAAGCTTCTGATGATAGCCGATGCCACATCGCAGGAATTGTTCTCCGCAGGATTCGACGCCAATGTCAGCGCTGAATTCACCGACAGTCTCACCGCGGTATTCTGCAGGGACAGTTCTGCCCTGAAGATGGTCATTGCGGATGACGAGGAGTATGCCGGCGTGCCATCCGGAAAGGCATCCTTGAGATATGTACCTGATTCTGTGATGAATATAGGAGCCGGAGCAGCTCTTGCCGCATCCGCAGCCGTCATTGCGACAAGGGGAGGGATGATAGTCCGCCAGGGACAGGAGAACAATCCTGCATTGCGCCGTCTTCTCCGCATCAATGCAGCTGAACCGGGGCTTCATTCATCTTCGATGAGTTCATACTCCGACAACGAGGCGTACATTCTCGAAAAGATTTCTGGAGAGGACCGCTACCTTCTCGTACTGAACGTTAAAGACTCCACTCTCGCCGTCCCGATTCCGGCCTCCTGGCGCAATGTGCCTTTCACCAATCTTGTCACCGGAAAGAAGGGCCGGACGGGCGGACGTATGCCTGTCACCCCTTACGAACTCCGCATTCTCAAGAAATAATCCAATCCACTTTCAAAAGAAGGTCTGAACATTAGATTTTATTGATAATCAATAATATACAAACGAAATAGCTCTCTATTGTTCCACTTTGGGAGCCACATCGGAGAAAACGGCTGATTATTATTTATAATTTTGTACTGCATACTGAAGACCCCGGGCAGTACCGGGCACCTCTCAATGCAAATACAATGTATTAACTAATAATCAACCGTATGAGAAAATATCTGACTATGGTTCTGCTGCTGGCTGCCGGTATCAGCGCATCAGCGCAGCAGCACTCATTGAAAGGTACAGTGATTGACTCTCAGGGTTACCCGGTTCCGGGTCTTACTGTTATGGAACAGGGCACGACCAACGGGGCTGTCACTGATGCCGACGGAAACTACTTAATCAACTTGGCTTCACCGCAGGCTACCGTGGAATTCGATGCCCTTGGCTACAAGAAAGTCATTGAGCAGGTGAATGGCCGCAGCATCATCAACCTGACTGTCGAGGAAGACGCAATCGCCCTTGACGCAGTCGTGGCCATCGGTTATGGTACAGCGAGGAAAAGAGACCTTACCACGGCCGTTTCGACTGTATCCAACGAGGATATGAAACTCAGGCCGGTGAACGAGGCCTCGGGATTCATCCAGGGAAAAGTTGCCGGTGTCACCGTACAGCAGACCAGCGGACTTCCAGGCAGCGGAATGACAGTACGCGTGCGTGGAGCGTCCTCCATCGCTTCATCCAACGACCCTCTTTATGTAGTGGACGGAGTGCCGGTGGGAACAGGAAATTACGCAATCGCATATCTTTCCCCTCAGGACATTGAGTCAATGCAGATTCTCAAGGATGCTTCATCTGCTGCAATCTACGGCTCCCGCGCTGCCAACGGAGTGGTCCTCATCACCACCAAGCAGGGCAAGAAGAGCAGAGGCCCGCAGATAAGCCTCAATGCATCAGTAGGCCTCTCTAACGTGGTCAGGACATACGATGTACTCAACGTGGCCGAATACCGTGAGCTTATGGACGAACTCGGAGCTGTCACCCTCCCGGACGGGCTCAAGGACGAGACCGACTGGTTCAAGGAGACATACAAGACCGGCATCAACCAGAACTACCAGATTTCGGTATCCAACGCCAACGACAATATGAGATACTACGTCTCAGGAGGATATACTGACGAGCAGGGCGTTCTGCCTGTAGCCTACAACAAGAGATTCAACGTTAAGGCAAGCTTCGACTCCGACCTGTTCAAATGGATAAATGTCGGCGCCAACCTCGCATTCTCACATTACAAGAACAACGGCATCATATCAGGAACCGGTTCCAACCGCGCGGGAGTCGTGCTCTCCGTGATAAACACCCCGACTTACGCCAAGAAATGGAGCGAGACCAATCCGGACTGGTACTGGACAGAGTTCTACGGAGCAAACCTCACCACCCCGGCAGAGAACCTCGCACGCACTGAGAACAATTACTCCCAGACCGACAGGCTTCTCCTCACCGGATACGCCACAATCAGGTTCCACAAGAACCTCAACTTCAAGTCCACGGTAACTATGGACCGCAGATGGACTCACGACTACTACTTCCTCGACCCGATCAAGACCTCCTACGGCCGCACGCAGCACGGCGAGGCATCCTCCACAAGGAGCGACGATATGAGGATGGTGTATGATAACATCTTCACATACAACAACTGCTGGAACAATGTCCACAATTTCGAGGCGATGGCCGGAACCTCAGCCACAACCTCCAGATGGGAAAACCTCAGCGGTTCAAGAAGCCACTTCTCCCCTGATTACGACAATGTCATCTTCGGAATCAACGGAGGCAACAAGGGCGGCCTCCGCGGCCAGTCCCAGGGTCTCTCAAAATGGGCCATTATGTCATACCTCGCCCGTATTTCATACAACTTCGACAGCAAGTACTACATCACCGCCAACTTCAGGGCTGACGGTTCATCCAAGCTCGCACCGGGTCACAGATGGGGTTTCTTCCCTTCAGTATCAGCCGCCTGGCGTATCTCAGGAGAGGATTTTATGAATGACGTCACCTGGATAGACGACCTCAAACTCCGCGCGGGTTGGGGCCAGCAGGGAAACCAGTCAGGACTTGACGACTATGCCTGGGTGCAGATGTACGGAATGAACTACACTGACTGGACCAAGGCCGGAAATGCAGACTCGACCCCTACTCTCGGAACCAAGACCAATATCGGAAACAAGGATCTCACCTGGGAGACCACATCACAGGCCAATGTGGGAATCGACTGGTCAATGTTCAGAGGCAGGCTCAACGTCACTCTCGACGGATATTACAAATACACGAAAGACCTTCTGATGAGTGTGCCGCTTCCTGCTCCTAATCCGTCAATCTACAGGAACGAGGGAGAAATGTCAAACTGGGGTCTCGAACTCGCCATCAGTTCAGTCAACATTGACAAGAAAGACTGGAAATGGACCACGGATTTCAACATTTCCACAAACCGCAACAAACTTGAGAAACTCACTCTCCAGCAGGTTTACTACTACACCCAGACTTCAGAGGCCCTCAGCGAGTACGTAGTGCGTATGACTCCTGGCCAGCCTCTCTCCAAATTCTGGGGATACACAGCACAAGGCGTTGACCCTGAGACCGGTATGATCATCTACAAGGATATCAACGGAGACGGCAAGATCAATGTTTCGGACAAGCATTACATCGGTGACGCCAACCCTTGGTTCACGGCCGGAATGACCAACACCATCAGCTGGAAAGGCCTGAGCCTCAGCTTCCTCCTCACCGCTTCAGTCGGCAACGACATCTACAATGCTTCCAAGATCGAGATGATTGGAATGTACACAGGTGCCAACCAGATCAAGGACGCTGTCAGAAGATGGAGAGTGCCGGGACAGATCACGGACATACCGAAAGCAGGAGAGCTAGACAACCTGAGAGCTTCCACAAGATGGGTGGAAGACGGTTCATACTTGAAAGTCAAGAACATAACCCTCTCTTACGACATCACCTGCCCGAAACTCAAGAAGGCCAACATCTCAAGAATACAGCCTTACATCACTCTTGACAATATGGTGACAATCACCGGCTACTCCGGATACGACCCTGAGATGAGCCAGTACACATCCGCCACCAACACCGGAATCGACTGGGGAACATATCCTTGCGTCAAGACCGTCCTCTTCGGTGTAAATGTTGAATTCTAATGAATCTGGAAACTATGAACAGTAAATATATATTGCTTGCATCAATTTCAATGATGGCCGCCGTTTCCTGTGATCTGGACCTCTATCCGGAGACAAGCTACAACGAAGGCAACGTGAAAGTTGAGACAGGTAGCGGTTCCGAGTCACAGTACACGACAAGGACCGATATGGAAGGTCTCAGAAACTCAATCTACGAGTCCTGGACCAAGGATATCCAGGAGAAAGGATATCTCGACTGGCTGGTCTATGGCGAATGCCGCGCGGACAACGCCTACGGCGGAAACCCGAGCACCGGCGAACTTATGGCAATCGAGGCCAACCGCCAGGACGGCGAGAACAAGAACGTCCAGCGTGACTGGGACTGGTATCTCGGCCAGGTCAGCAAATGCAACAACATCATTTTCAACATTGACCGTATCAAGGAGTCCGACCCTTCAATGACTGACAAGGAATGGAAGGAGTGGAAATCCGAGGCCTATTGCTGGAGAGCCTGGAACCTGTTCCAGATGTCCCAGCTCTGGGGAGACATTCCTCTTGTGAACTCCATTCCTCCGGCAATCACGGCGGAAAACATCGAGGAGGTCTATTATGAGTATTATCCTGCAAGGACAGCCCGCAAGGAAGTCTATGAGAAGATGATTGAGGAACTCACTTTCGCCGCCGAGAACGGCCCGGCAGTGGATCCTTCCAACAAGAACATCTTCACCAGGGCCTTCGCTCACGGTATGCTCGCCAGGATTTACGCCGAGGAGACCTGCCGTGACTGGAGCAAGGTAGCCGAACATTGCGCCGCAGTGGAGGGAATGGGATTCAAGCTCGTTGACGACTATGGCCAGATGTGGGCTTACGATGAGAATGACGCAGTGCGCAATACCACCGAATCAATCTTCGAAGTCACATTCACCAGGAGCAGCGGCAACTGGGTATGGATGATGTTCCACCGCAACGCATACAACCCTAACGACAGCTTCAGCTGGATCAAGTGGATCACCCCTTCCCGCGACCTTATCTCCGCATACGAGAAAGAGGGCGACACCGAGAGAATGAATGCGTGCATCTGCGAAGACGAGGCCATCTGGTCCAACTACTACCCGGGCAACAAGTACAAATTCATGCACAAGATGCCGACCAATGCCTCCAGCATTATCCTTATGCGCCTTGGAGAAATCTATCTTCTTCACGCAGAAGCGCTTGCAATGACCAGAGACCTCAGCGGAGCCACATCTTACGTAAACAAAATCCGGGAAAGGGCAGGGCTCAAGGCCGTAGCCGTGCCTTCCTCACAGGATGCCGCCATTGATGTCATTCTCAATGAGCGCAGGCTCGAACTCGCATTCGAGGGATTCCGTTTCTTCGACCTTATCCGCCACGGATTCGACAGGGCGAAGACTATCCACGATGCAATGCCGCAGAAGGACAGCTACTGGCAGCCAAGACTCCCTCTCACCGAGGAGACAGTGCTTATGCCAATTCCTCAGACCGCTCTTGACAACAACCCGAGCCTCGTCCCTAACAAAGGATATTAGAATATGAGAATGAAGGTATTATATTTATTGATGCCAGCACTCCTTGCAGTGGCCTGCAGTTCCGGCGAGAACAATGGCAACGGCACAGAAACGCCGTCCGTCCCGGATGAGCCTCAAGTCACAGCCAAGGACATAAGCCTGCGCGTCACCTCTGCCAACAGGACATCGCTCTGGTCAGAGAGCAGGCTGGATTTCGCGAAACCGGGCAGCATGAGCCCAAACCAGATCAAGTTCGCTGACGACCAGGATGCCCCGACAGTGGAGGGATTCGGGCTCGCCATCACCACCGCCACGGCATACAATCTTCTGAAAATGAGCAAGGAAGACCGCACCGCTTTTCTCACCGAGCTATTCTCCGTCGAGAAAGGGGCAGGATCCAGCCTCATCAGGGTCAGCATAGGGGCATCGGACTTCTGCCTCAGGGACGAATACACCTGGTGCGACACCGAGGGCATTGAAAACTTCGCTGCACCTGAGGAGGACAAGACCTACCTCTTCCCTGTGCTGAAGGAAATCTACGCCATCAATCCGGATGTCAAGATCATCGGATCTCCGTGGTCGTGTCCGAAATGGATGAAAGGCGGAGGTTCCTGGGGATACGACGGTTATGACGAGGCCACACTTGAGAAGAGTTATCCGCAGTGGACGAGCGGCCGTCTCAAGCCCTCCTGCTATGACGATTACGCTGAATATTTCGTCAGATGGATAAAGGCGATGCAGGCCGAGGGCTTCCGCATCCACGCCATCACTATGCAGAACGAGCCTCTCAACCACGGCAACTCAATGTCGATGTATATGCCGTGGAAGGACCAGCTGCGATTCATCAAGGTATTAGGTCCTGCGATGGAGAAAGCCGGCCTCGGGAATGTAAAGATTCTTCTGTTCGACCACAATTACAATTATGACGACAAACTCGACCAGGTGAATTACCCGCTCAATATCTACGCCGACAAAGAGGCCTATAAATGGGCAGCAGGTTCCGCCTGGCACAACTACGGCGGGAATGTCTCCGAGCTGGACAACATAGCCGCGGCCAATCCGGAGAAGGACATCTACTTCACGGAGGCATCTATCGGGGAATGGAACTACAGTTTCGACAACTGCCTGCTGAATGACTTCTCGTCCATCTTCCTCGGGACTTTGTCCAGAAGAGGCAAGGGAGTCACTCTCTGGAACCTGATGCTCGATGACAACAAAGGGCCTTACAGCCCTCACGACGGTTCCTGCAAGACCTGCTATGGAGGTGTCACCATCAGTTCATCGGACTACAAGACCATTGTGAAGAACTCACACTGGTATAATGTTGCACACGCATCTTCAGTGGTGAAGCCAGGGGCGAAGAAAATGAAAATAACAGGATTCGAAGCCCCTTCAGGAGTCGAGGTCCTCGTGTTCAAGAATCCTGACAACACCATCGGAACATTGATCTGCAACAAGTCGGCATCCGAACAGACTCTGGTTTACGGTGCGATGAACTACACTGTCAATCTCAAGATTCCGGCAAAGAGCATCGCTTCGGCAATATGGAAAAACAAATAACTCGAACAATATGAAAATCAAAAATATAGCATATCTTTGCGCAGCTATTGCAATGGCGGCTGCCTGCGAGGATGACCCTACGTTCGTACGTGCGGAAAAGGGACCGGATATGGCAATCCTCTCCCAGACCGAATCCACCTATATGGGTGCAGGTGTCAATGTTTCCGTGAAACTCACGGACAAGGACTTCGCGCTCTCAACGATAAAGGCCTATCTCTATTACGGCGAGACAGAAGTGGCCTCCACGACCGTCAGGACCAAGACAGAGGGCCAGTATGACATCAGCCTCAAGGCTCCTCTCCTGAAAGATATACCGGACGGGACGGCAAGCCTCGTGCTGAAAGCGCAGAATGTGGGCCTCGGAATCACTGAGACCACATTGGACGTGGCTCTCAGACGCCCGGATTTCGACACATTCAACATAGTGGACGAGAACGGGAAGAGTTACAAGATGACGAAGACCGGAGATTACACTTACGAGTGCACCGAGAACTTCCCGGCATACGTCAACGCCAACGCAGTGTCTCCGGAATTCAATGGAGGAGAGACAATTGTGCTCGGCTGGGACGGCTCCGGCCTGACCTCCTCGTCAGAGGAACTGATTCCGTTCGGAGCGAGCATCCCGGGCTATTACACTATCAAGATAGACCTTATGAAACTCACAGTCTCCCCTACCGGAAGCGCAGCCGTGGTCTCTGTTGCGCAGTACAGACAGGGCCAGACAATGGAGTTCGGCAACGTCGTCAGCATCGAGAACTGGAATCTCGACCCGGATTTCTTCTCAATTTCCGATGACAAGAAATCAGTGACATTCCGCGCAGTGGACGGCATCTACAAGATGGCATACGACACCAAGGAGATGTTCATCAAGGTGGAGCCTGTTGACGAGAACGGAAGTCCCCTGACACTTTCAGCCGACGGAACAGGAGCCGTATGGGCAATTGGCTCAGGATTGGGCAAGCCTGCCATCGGGCCAAGCTGGAACACCGAGGACGGAGCATACCCTCTTGCCAGGATTCAGGACAAAGTCTATGAGTTCACTCTCGCAACACCGGGCCAGCTCGCAATCTCAGGCTCTGAGTTCAAATTCTTCCACCAGAAGGGCTGGGGCGGTGAGTTCGCCACATCCGATTACAAGAGTGTCAATATCGGACCGGCGTTCACTATGGATGCGTCTTCCGGAAACATAAAGGCTGCGAATCTCACTGCCGGCAAGGGCTACAAGTTCACTCTCGACCTCACAGAAGGTGTCAGTGCGGCAAAACTCAGCTGCGAGGAAGTTGAGGTGGCCAGCAGCGGTCTGAACATCACGGTCAACGGAGAGAAGGCCCTCAAGATGTCCTCAACCGTTTACAAGGTGCCTGCCGTCAAAGTCGAGAAGAACAGCATCATCTCGTTCTCCGGCATTGACAATCCTCTCGAATGGATTATTGACAGCGACCATTTCGAGCTGACAATGGAAGGCCTGAAATTCAAGGCCATCACCGGTTTCTACTCATTCGAGCTCAACATCGAGAACAAATATGTCATTGTAAGGCATGTAAAGGAAGACGGAAAGGCAGCCACATATGCCAATGAGAAGGCTATCACCTTTATGGGATGGGGCGTAGGCTACCCGGCTATGGCTCAGCAACTCGCCTGGGATGGAGGCCTCCTGATAACGCTTGCACAGATAGAGGACGGAGTTTACCAGTTCACCGGAACAGCCTGCGAAGACGGAGACACGACACCTGTAGGCAACTGCTGGAGGGCTACCGACATCTCATTCAAGTTCTTCGGCCAGGCAGGCTGGGGTGACGAATGGGGTACAGTGACCCTCACCGATGAGGCCAAGAAATATCTCGAAGCTCCAGGCAACGTCGAACTCATCCTGGACCACAAGGACGGCGATGACAAGGTATTCAAGCCTCTCGAAGTCGGTGCGAAATACAGAATGACCGTCACCAACTGCTCCGCCCTGAACGGAGGCAAGTTCGACGTCACCATTGACTTCAGAAAAATCTGACAGAGTATGGAATAAGATTCCTATATTTGCAGGAAAGAAACACAATTGATATGTCTTTCCCACGAATATCTTTGATATTTATGTTGCTGCTGGTCCTCTCCTGTTCGAGGGAGGAGGACCGGCAGCTTCTTGAAATATTGGATAAAACATTGGAGAACAAGCCTTTGTATGAAGGCTACTTCAATGACAGGGTGAACGTGCTGAAAGAGGTTCTCGACGAGCAGACCGACCCGGAACAGATTTTCAACCTCGATATGAGGATAGCAGACGCCTACAGGGCCAACAGCAAGGACACTGTGCTCGTCTATCTGAGGAAAGCGAGGCTTGCCGCTGATGAGGCCGGAAGAAAAGACCTTGCAGCCACAGCGGACTTCAGGAGCGCCATCACATACGTCAAGTCCGGCTATGCCGTGGAAGCAAACGACATCCTCAACATATACAGGAACTCGGAAATACCGGAAAGCGCATTGAAATGCTATTATGAGGCCGAGCATACCTATTGGGGCGAGACAATGGCATACACCTCATCAAAGGAATCTTATGATGACAAATTGAGGAAGCGCGACACTTTCAGGAACAAGCTGCTCGAAGAGATTGAAAAAGGCACCTGGCAGTGGCATTATCTTATGCGGGAGGCTTTCCACGAGGTCGATGACAAAGAGGGCACCCGCCTTCACTCGAAGGGAATGCTGGACGCAAGTGTCGGGAACTCAAGGGAGTATGCCGAAGCCGCATATTACTATGCCTACACATTCGACAATCCGGAGGATCGTGAAAACTGGCTTGTACGTTCAGCCATAGCCGACATTATGTGCGCCACCAGGGACTATTCATCCCTCAACGACCTGTCAGGGCTGATGTTCAACAAAGGCGATATTGACAGGGCCTTCCGCTATGCAGCTGACCATTGTATGGTTGACGCATTGTATTTCAACGGGAAACTCCGCCCATGGCAGATATCCAAGTTCTTCCCGGAACTTGAATACGCATATCAGGAAAAGCATACGAGGCTGAACAGGGTGACGTTGACATTGCTCATCTGCATGGCCGTACTCTTCGCGGTATTGCTTGTTTTGGTAGGCTTTCTCATCAGGAGACAGCGTATGATTGAGGCCGTGAAGGGAAAGTTGCAGGACTCATATATGGAGATTGACAACAGGAACCGCGAACTTGAGGAGATAAACAGCCGGCTCGTGAAGCTCAACTCAAGGATTCAGGAGTCGGACAAAGTGAAGCAGGAGTACATCGGCCTGTTCCTCGGAATGGTTTCAGACAATATCAGCACAACCAGAAGATACAAGAGCAGGGTACTGAAATATATCCGCCAGGGCAAGACCAAGGTTATCACTGATGAGATTGAGCAGCAGGAACCTATTGACAATGACATCATTGAGTTCTACAAGATGTTCGACCAGGCATTCATCAGCATCTACCCGGATTTCGTGGAGAAGTTCAACGGGCTGTTAGCGGACGGGGCGGAAATAATGCCGAAAGGCGATGACATCCTGACTCCGGAACTGAGGATTTTCGCATTGATAAAACTCGGGATAACTGATTCAAGCAGAATAGCCTCTCTTCTCCATTATTCGGCCAACACAATATACAATTACAGGGCCAAGACCAAGAACAAAGCGCGCGGATCACGCGACACGTTCGAGGAGGCCGTGAGAAACATTGAATAAAGGGATCAACGGGTCCCGCAATTTGAAAACACTTAATATAATCTCATAATGAAAAGGATAACAGCGATTTGCGCTATTGCGGCAACAATCCTTTCAGTTCTGTCCTGCGGACAGGCAGCAAGGAAGGCGGAAACACCGGTCTATCTTGATGAAAGCCGGCCTGTTGAAGAGAGAGTGGAAGATGCGCTCTCAAGAATGACATTGGAGGAGAAGGTAAAGATTCTTCACGCCCAGAGCAAATTTTCATCTGCCGGAGTTCCCCGTCTCGGAATCCCGGATCTCTGGACAACTGACGGCCCTCACGGAATACGTCCCGAAGTCCTGTGGGACGAATGGAACCAGGCCGGATGGACAAATGATTCCTGCGTGGCCTTTCCGGCATTGACCTGTCTTGCAGCCACATGGAGCGAGGAAATGTCCGCATTGTACGGCAAGAGCATCGGAGAAGAGGCCCGGTACAGGGAAAAGGACGTGCTCCTCGGACCGGGAGTCAACATTTACAGGACTCCGCTCAACGGACGCAATTTCGAGTATATGGGCGAAGACCCATATCTGGCATCAAAAATGGTCGTGCCGTATATCCGGGAGGTGCAGAAGAACGGTGTGGCTGTATGCGTGAAGCATTTCGCGCTCAACAACCAGGAGTCATTGAGACACGAGTATGACGCCGTCATTGACGACAGGACATTGAACGAGATTTACCTACCGGCATTCAAGGCCGCCGTGCAGGAAGGCGGAGCCTGGTCCATTATGGGAGCATATAACCTGTACAAAGGGCAGCACCTCTGCCACAACCAGTATATCCTGAATGACATCCTCAAGAAAGAATGGGGATTCGACGGAGCTGTTATTTCAGACTGGGGCGGATGTCACGATACTGACGAGGCCATCACCAACGGGCTCGACCTCGAATTCGGCACCTGGACTGACGGCCTCACAATGGGAGCCACAAATGGCTACAACGCCTATCATTTGGCTGATTCCTATCTTGAGAGACTCCGGGACGGGAGAGCATCCGAAGAGGTGCTCAATGACAAGGCAAGGAGAGTACTTCGCCTTAATTTCAGGACAGCGATGCGCAAGGACAAGCCTGCCGGTTCGCTGTGTTCTCCGGAGCATTACGATGCGGCGAGAAGGATTGCGGATGAAGGAATAGTACTTCTCAAGAATGAAGGCAACATCCTGCCTCTCAGCAGGAAAGCAGGAAGCCGGATACTCGTCGTCGGGGAAAACGCCTTGAAAATGATGACTGTCGGCGGAGGCTCTTCCTCATTGAAAGTGCAGAGGGAGATTCTGCCTCTCGACGGAATCAGGGCAGCAGCCGGAGAAGGAGTCACGGTTGATTACGAAAGAGGTTACGTCGGTGACGTAAGCGGCTCGTACAACGGGGTCGTGACAGGCCAGGATCTCTCGGAAAGCCGTTCCGCAGAGGAACTGATCAATGATGCCTGCAGGAAGGCAGCAGAGGCTGACGCTGTCATTTTCATAGGCGGACTGAACAAATCAAGACATCAGGACTGCGAGGACTCCGACAGGCTCGGGCTCGGGCTGCCATACGGCCAGGATGCTGTCATTGAAGCGCTTGCGAAGGCCAACCCGAATCTTGCTGTAGTCATCATCTCGGGAAATGCAGTGGCAATGCCTTGGGTTGACAGTGTTAATGCGATTGTGGAGGCCTGGTATTGCGGCTCCCAATCAGGCATAGCTCTCGCCGACATCATTTTCGGAGACGTCAACCCTTCAGGAAAGCTTCCGATGACCTTCCCTGTCAAGCTTGAGGACAATGGAGCCCACTATCTCGGGGCATACAATCCGGAGTCCCGCACTGCAAATTACAGCGAGGGAATCTTCGTCGGATACCGATGGGCGCAGAAACAGGATATCCGCCCGCTCTTCGCATTCGGACACGGACTCAGCTATACGACATTCGGATATTCTGAGGCAAGCGCAAGCAAGACCAATATGACCGCAGACGGCACTGTCACAATAAGCGTAAATGTCACCAACACCGGAGACCGCGAAGGCAAGGAAGTTGTCCAGCTCTACATCGGGGACGACGAGGCTTCCGTCGAGCGTCCTGTAATGGAACTCAAGTCATTCCGCAAGGTCAGCATCAAGCCTGGCGAGACTGTGAAAGTCAGTTTCGATGTCAATGCCGATATGTTGAAATACTACAGCGCAGAAAACGGCGAATGGACTCTTGAGAAAGGCGTCTTCACCGCATACATCGGAGCCGCCTCCGACGATATCAGGTCCTCCGTGAAGTTCAGCGTGAAATAATTTCTTGAGGATGCCAAATTATTGTTTAACTTTGGGGATAATAGTTATATTGGCATTTAATCTCATAGAAGATGGACAAAATCACAAAAGAGAATTGGCGGGAAGTGGACTTGAATGTTGACAGTCTATGGGTTATTAATGAAAGAGACAAGAGCGGCAAGCACGCGAATGTGTATCACGGCAATTTTATTCCCCAGATACCTAATCAGTTGATCCGGCGTTACACAAGCAAGGATGACACTGTGCTTGAGCTTTTCTCAGGCAGCGGCACCACTTTGTTTGAATGCGAGAACCTGGGAAGAGATTACATCGGATTTGACATAAATACGAAGATTCTGCAATTTGTGAGAGAGAAAATGCAGGATTGCACAAGTATTAGATTTGATCTCTGTGAATGTGATGTAACAGACGAGGTGTCTTTTTCGGGCATAATGAATGATATCTGCGCAAAGAGGGGCATCTCAAATGTTGATTTCATAATAGCCCATCCTCCTTATATGGACATTGTGAAGTTCACACAGGACGAAAGAGACTTGTCACATATATCCAGGCTGGAGCCTTTTCTGGATAAGTTTGTTCAGGCAATGAAAAACGGCATGAAATTCCTTAAATCAGGAGGATACTTCGCTGTTGTGGCAGGAGATGTTTACAAACAAAGCGAGGTTGTGCCTTTGGCCTTCTATATGATGAATGCCGTGAAGCAGAATTTTGATGTCAAATTGAAAGGAATCATAATAAAGAATATTGAAGGGAACAGAGGGAAACTCGGTGCGGAAGACATCTGGAAATACCGGGCGCTTCAAAGCGACTACTTCTTGTTCAAGCACGAGTATATTTTTGTTTTCAAGAAAATCGGATGAAATGACAACCCTTGTATTCATTGTAGATAAAACAACATTCCCTCTGCATCTTCAATATTTGTTTGCCGGAACTGGTGCAAAAGAAAAGGATGTTGATTTCAACGGCAATCCCACATCGGCTTTATACCCGTCCCGCAAGCACGCCGCCGAGGCCGGGCTTGTATCGATGATGGCGGACTGTTCCAGGATAAGGAGTGGGGATTATATCATATTTTACCTTCAGGCCTCTTCTGCGCAGGAAGGCAGATTTTATGGAGTGTTCCAGGCTGATGGGGAGCCTTTTCTTGACAGGGCAACCAATACTCAATTTCTGGCGAGTCAGCTTGGGAAAAATCTGACATTCCGAATTAGAATAAAACCTTACGAGGTGTATGCGAAAGGCGTCACAGAATGGAAAGCATTAGATGAGATCCGCAATATTCAAAGCCCCTGCCAGATGCTATGGAGCCTTATATATCGCAAATTGAAAGGGAATCGGGGTAACACGATGATAACTATATACGAAACAGAGAGGCTGGTCGATCTCATCAGGCGCGAGAACGGCAATACGCCTCTTCCTCCGTCACAGCATTATGATTACGACCCGGATTCGGCAGAGATTATATCTTCCAGTACAAATTATACTTATACTGGGGCTACGGTGCCATTTGACATCTTGCCCCGAATGATAAAGAAGGATACTGACGGACTTGCTTACGAATCACACCTTCAGATGTATATTGTTCAGAATATCGGACGGAATACCAATCCGAGTCTAGACCAGGCAGCAGGCATAGCGGGAAGTTCGCTGGAGTGGATTGGCAACGAAGTTTCCTGCGGTGTGGGAATGCAGCGGATAGACATTATGTTATCAATGAAAATTGATGACATGCATAGGACAATTGTCCCGATTGAACTGAAATCAGTTCCTGCATACTCCGACAATATCCGCCAGATTGAAAGATATATCGACTGGATTGAACAGTATTATATTCCTAACAGGATGAGCACAATACAGCCTGTCTTAATCTGCAAAGCAGGAGGTCTGACATCTGATATAAGGACATTGTTCCATTCGTTCAACACCAGGAACAAGGGGAGATGCCTGCCATTGGGATATGTAGAATACTCTATTGGCAATCAGACGATTACCTTTTCAAACGTACCATATTGAAGATGAATTACATCGGTTCTAAATATTCATTGCTGCCGTTCCTGACCGAGGCTGTCAATTCCACTGTCGGTGGAAGTCTGGCCGAAAAGGTTTTCTGCGACATCTTTGCCGGAACGGGGGTAGTCGGCCGTGCGTTCAAGACAAAAGTAAAAAAAGTCATCTCAAATGACTGGGAGTATTATAGTTACGTCCTGAACAGAAATTATATCGGCAATCACCGGGAAATATGTGGAAAGGAAGAGTACATTGCCCGGCTGAATGCGCTGGCCGGGATTTCTGACGGCTTCATATATTCAAATTATTGTGCCGGCAGCGGAAGCGGACGCCAATATTTCTCGGATGATAACGGAAAAAAAATTGATGCCATAAGGAAAACGATAGAGATGTGGCGTTCGCAAGGAGAAATATCAGAAGACCTGTATTATTTCCTGATTTGCAGCCTTTTGGAAAGTGCTGATAAACTTGCGAATACGGCCTCCGTTTATGGAGCATTCCTGAAACATCTTAAAGCCTCCGCACAAAAGCCATTGGTTCTGGAGCCGGCTCGATATGAGCTCACTGATAGCGGAAACGAGGTCTATTGCGATGATGCCAACGTCCTTATAAAGAGAATATCGGGAGATATTCTGTATATGGATCCTCCTTACAACGCAAGGCAGTTCGGTGCCAATTATCATTTGCTGAATACAATCGCAGAATATAAGCCATTCGTCCCTAAAGGAAAAACAGGCCTGCGCGAATACGCACGCTCCTCATATTGCGGGAAGCATACAGTCGCAAGCTCTTTTGAATCGCTGATCAGGGACGCACAGTTCAAATACATTTTTCTGTCCTACAATAATGAAGGGCTGATGTCCGTGGATGAAATACGGCAGATTATGTCACGGTATGGCAGATATGATCTGATATCCCGTGATTATCATCGTTTCAGGGCTGATAAAGAATGCAACCGCCATCACAAGGCGGCTTGCACCACAGAGTACCTCCACATTTTGGAAAAGGACGCCTGATGTCCTGGCCCGGATGAAAGAATTCCCCGCCGGGCATCTATTTGCCGCTGTGGCGGCTGAAGACGGAGATGAGGAAACTGCCGAGCAAACCTGCGGAGAGGGAGCCGGCCAGTACCGAAATCTTTCCGAGAGAACGGAGATGTTCTGTAATTTCCGGAGTGAGGTCAGCGAACGACAGAGTGTCCACAAATATCGACATCGTGAACCCTATACCGCCAAGGCAGGCAACGGCGAAAAGCATCTTCCAGGTCGCTCCGGAAGGCATCTCGCCTATGTGGAGCTTGATTGCAAGCCAGCTGGCAAGTGTGATTCCCAACGGCTTGCCTATCAAAAGGCCAAAGAAAATGCCAAACCCGACAGAGCCGAGCGCCTCGGAATACAGGAATATATTGAAATAGCTCGGATCCAGAATTTCCACTCCCGCATTGGCAAGGGCGAAAATCGGCATAATGACGAAATTGACCCACGGGCTGAGCGCATGCTCCATACGGTAGCTCATACCCACAGTGCCCTCTGCAATATGGCTGATATTGCGGAGACAGGTACGCTGGTTCATATTCGGGAATTTCTCCTCATTCTCGTACTTGTGCATAAGCTTCTGGTACGTATCGCATTTCTTGTTGAAATACGAATGGGAGAACCTCGGCTCCATCGGTATTATCAACGCCATCACGACACCGGACATTGTGGCGTGGATGCCAGCATAATAGAACAGGAACCAGACCACAATTGTAGGGATGATATAGAAGACAATGCGTTTCTCCCCTCTCTTATTGAGCAGTATTACTACAGCCACAACTGCGGCGGCAATCATCAGCAGATGCCAATTTACATCCCCTCCGTAGAAAAACGCCACGACAAGTATCGCCCCGAGGTCATCCGCTATGGCCAGGGCCGTCAGGAAGACCTTCAGGGACAGAGGGACACGGTTTCCCATTATCGACATTATTCCCATCGCGAACGCTATGTCAGTGGCAGTAGGAATACCCCATCCTGTAGCCGCTGCTGTACCTCCGTTGATGAGAATGTAAATCAATGCAGGCATAGCCATTCCGCCGGCCGCAGCAATGACAGGAAGCAAGGCCTTCTTTACTGAAGACAACTGGCCGAAACGCACTTCCCTCTTGATTTCCAGTCCGACAGTGAAGAAGAAGACAACCATAAGGATGTCATTGATGAACTTCTCCACAGTCAGGTCTCTCGGGAAGACCCAGTCAATCGTGCGGAATCCTCCCGCATCGGCCGGACTCTGGATAGACATCGCCAGACTCGTATGGAGAAATGCGTTGTAATAATCTCTCGTGAACGGAAGATTGGCAAGAAGCATCGCGAGAATCACACAGACAAGAAGGAGACCTCCAGCCGCCCACGGCTTGCTGAACAGCCGATAGCGCCCTTTTTCGAACAGATGATACTGTTTCGCTATCGAATATGTCTGAAGAATATTCATAATAATTCCCATAAAACGAGAAGCGGAAGAGAAATCAAGAGATTTCGACCACTACTCTGGTCATACGGAAGACAAAAATAGTAAAATTTCCAACAATATTGTCACTCTAACGAGAAGGAATATGGCCTGTCTGGGATATCCACTCCACGGGACATAGCCGGAGTGTCTGTCATATTGAATACAATCTCGGGGCCGGAAACCAGCTCGTCATAAGTGAGCCAGCTGCGTGACACTTCCCTTCCGTCCAAC
The DNA here is from genome assembly GCA_051870055.1 of Candidatus Cryptobacteroides sp. Taxonomy (GTDB): domain Bacteria; phylum Bacteroidota; class Bacteroidia; order Bacteroidales; family UBA932; genus Cryptobacteroides. The sequence continues at coordinate 93,866 of JBJEBM010000039.1, read as the reverse complement.
TTCATTGACTTGATATAGAAGTTCTTGTCCGAATTTTCAGGAGCCGAGATTCTGAGAGTCCTGCCGCCAGGCATCTTCACGGAGACCTCCCGGAAAAGAGGAGTGCCGACGGCGAACTGGCCGGAAGCCGGGCATACAGGATAAAAACCGAGGGCAGAGAAAACATACCAGGCCGAGGTCTGTCCGTTATCCTCGTCCCCGCAGTAGCCATCAGGAGCAGGCGTATAGAACTTCTCCATCACCTCCCTGACTCTCGCCTGGGCTTTCCACGGCTGGCCGCACCAGTCGTAAAGATAAATGAAATGCTGAATCGGCTGGTTGCCGTGCGCATAATTCCCCATATTCATCACCTGCATCTCCCTTATCTCGTGAATAGGGAAGCCGTAATAACTGTCGTCGAAATGAGGCGGAATATTGAAAACGGAGTCCATCATTTCCCCGAATTTCTCATCACCGCCCATCAGTTCGATCAGGCCGGCCGGGTCGTGGAACACGGACCAGGTGTAATGCAGACTGTTGCCTTCCGTAAAATCGCCTCCCCATTTGAGCGGGCTGAATTTCTCCGGGAAAGAGCCGTCCTCGTTCCTGCCGGCCATCAGGCGGTATTCCGGATTGAACAGGTTCCTGTAGTTGAGAGCGGCTTTCCTGTATGGTTCAATTTCTTGCTCCGGCTTGCCGAGAGCCCGGCCGAACTTGTAGATGCACCAGTCGTCATAAGCATACTCAAGGGTGCGGGCCGCATTTTCATTGATGCCGACATTGCAAGGCACATAGCCGAGACGGTCATAATACTCCCAGCCGAGACGGCCTGTGGACTTTACTTGAGGATGAACAGAATGGGCATCGGAAGTAACTGCCTTCCAGAGAGTTTCGGCGTCATATCCACGAATTCCGTTGATATAGGCGTCAGCCACCACGGAGGCCGAGTTGTTGCCTACCATACATCCGCGGTGTCCCGGGCTCGCCCATTCCGGAAGATATCCGCTTTCAAGATATGCGTTTACAAGACCTTCCTGCACCTTCAGGCTCTGCTCGGGATAAACGAGGTTCATAAGCGGGAAAAGGCTGCGGAATGTGTCCCAGAATCCGGTGTCGGTGGTCATATAGCCCGGACGGACTTCCCCATTGTAAGGGCTGTAGTGGACTCTCTCGCCCGCAGAGTTGACTTCTGACAGGTCACGGGGGAAAAGAAGAGTCCTGTAAAGGCAGGAATAGAATGTGCGGAGATGGTCTATGTTATTGTCTTTGACCATAATACGGCCCAATGTCTCATTCCATCTGCTGCGGCAGGCTGTCTTCACATCGTCAAATGACATCCCGTCTATTTCCTTCAGATTCAGTTCAGCCTGTTCAGCGCTGATGAATGAGGATGCAACTTTCAGGTTGACTTCCTGGCCTCTCCGGGTCCTGAATCCCACCAAAGCAAGAGCGTGGTCACCTTCAGCCTCAGCCAGGCCGGTCACCTTTCCGCCCTCCACGGTCTCCACCGATGTGAACGGCGTGTCGGAAACTATGACGAACCAGTTTCTGAAATTGGCCGGTACACCGCCGTGATTGTTGGAAGCATAGCCAACTATCATATTCTTCTCCGGAATGACCCTGACAGACGAGCCGCCCTTGTAGGCATCAACCACAAGATACGACTGCCCGTTTTCCGGATATGTAAGCCTGAAAGCAGCCGCCCTTTCTGACGGAGCGACCTCCGCAACGACATCGTGATCAGCGAGATACACTCTGTAATAATACGGAGTGGCAATCTCTGACTTGTGGGAGAACCAGCTTTCCCTGGCATCCTCATCAAACACCGGTCCGGTGGTGACAGGCATTATCGAGAAGGCGCCGTAATCATTAATCCACGGGCTCGGCTGATGGGTCTGCTTGAGTCCGCGGATCTTTGTAGCCGTGTATTTATATGTCCAGCCGTCTCCGTTGCGTCCTGTCTGGGGTGTCCAGAAATTCATTCCCCAAGGCATCGCCACAGCCGGATAGGTATTGCCTGCGGAAAGCTCGTAAGTGGATTCCGTACCGACGAGCGTACTCACATAATCGACTGGTTCATAGCCAGTTTCCCGAGAAATACTGTCACAGCACCGGGTAAAAAGAAGTGACGCGGAAACCGCCGCCGCACAAAATGTCAAAAAGGAGCGCTTCATAGTTTCAGATGTTATTTTCACAAAATTACGAAATTTGCTATAATTAAGCACAATTTTACTATTTTTGCAGCGGATGATTCTCAGGCGGATTTGACGGGAAATCCTATTCTGCGGTTCCCTGGGGCATCTGACGTAAAACTTAAATCATTATTAATTATGATTACATTTATCATTTGGATTATCGGCGTCGTCCTCACTATCAAGGCCGCTATGGAAATCTGGAAACTGAATGTCGATTCCGTCAAGAAACTTGTCGTAATCGTCCTTCTCGTGCTTACCAGCTGGATCGGCCTCGCAGTGTACTACCTGCTGGCCAAGGACAAACTCGCCGAGTGGCTTAAGTAATTCTATACCAAGCCGCCAATCATCTGCCGGAAACATTGAAACTGTTCATCGGAACACTATTGTATAGTATCCCGATGAAAGTTCTGTTTGTGTCCCGTCAAGATTCTTCCCGTTCAATTGGCATGTTTCTTTTTTCCAGTGTTTTAGTGTCGGCCGGACTTCCGGCCAGGCTGAATTCACAGCCGCAATATAGTTGGTTATAGAAATTCCGCTCGCGGATAATCTGGTTCCGGCGCTCCTGGAGCCCTCCTTTCCGCCAGTTCATATTCCACCAGGTCACTCCCGGAAAAAGTCCGCAGGCGTATTCTCCCGCGGCATTCACCTGTTCCAGGCTCTTCCATCTTGACGAGGCAAGTGTGGTGGTCAGCACATCGAATCCGTTTTCCGAGGCATAAGCCGCCGCCCGCTCAAGCCTGTACCGGAAACATTCTGCACATCTGCAACCCCGTTCCGGCTCATTTTCGAGTCCCTTGGAGATGTGGCGCCAGCCATTATGGTCATAATTGTCCTCAACTATCTCCAACCCGGTTTCAGCAGCATACCTGATGCATTCATTCTTCCTTTTCAGATACTCCGATTCAGGATAAATATTGGAATTGCTATAGAATATCACGGGACGGAAGCCTTGATTGACAAGACATTCGACGATTGCGGAGGAGCAGGGCGCACAGCAAGCGTGCAGCAGAATCCTCTTTCCGGGAGGATTCAACAAAAGTTTATGTTCTGCATCACGCTTCATAAATCCGGTTCAAACCGGACAAATATAATGAAAAACTTGTGGATTGCTGACCGGACTTGCGAAACTACAATAAAAATAATACATTTGCGGCCGAAAAAATCATTTATCAAATGGGAGGATTATTTGGGACCATCGCCAAGGAAAAAGAATGCGCCCGTGACCTGTTCTACGGAACCGACTACCATTCTCATCTTGGCACCCGCCGCGCCGGAATGGCGACCTACAGCACAACAGAAGGCTTTTTCAGAAGCATCCACAGTCTTGAGTCATCCTACTTCAGGACCAAATTCGAGGCAGAGCTTCCTAAATTCAAGGGTTCGTCCGGAATCGGTGTCATCAGCGACACTGACGCCCAGCCGCTGCTGATGAAATCCCATCTCGGCAGGTTCGCGATTGTGACAGTGGCCAAAGTCAACAATCTCGATGAGATCTGTTCTATGCTGCTGGAGAAAAATATGCCGTTGAGCGAATTCAGCAGCGGGCGGATTAACCAGACCGAGCTGATTTCCCTCCTGATTATCCAGGGCGGGGACATTGTCAGCGGCATCGAGAACGTGTTCCGGACAGTCAAAGGTTCCTGCTCACTCCTTCTTCTCACAGAGGACGGCATCATTGCCGCAAGGGACAGCTGGGGACGCACTCCGCTGATAATCGGAAAGAAAGACGGGGCCTATGCCGTGGCAGGGGAAACCACCTCATTCGCCAATCTGGATTTCCAGATAGAGCATTATATCGGTCCTGGAGAGATTGTGAAAATCAAGGCAGACGGCTACGAGATTCTCAGGGAAGCGAATAAAGGAATGCAGGTATGCTCATTCCTCTGGATATATTATGGATTCCCGACCAGCTTCTACGAGGGCCGCAATGTCGAGGATATGAGATATGAGACGGGACGCATTATGGGCGAGGAGGACAAGACCGAAGTTGATTATGCAAGCGGCATCCCGGACAGCGGCATCGGTATGGCTATCGGGTATGCGGAAGGGCACAAGGTCCCTTATAAAAGAGGAATATGCAAATACACTCCGACGTGGCCGAGGTCGTTCATGCCTGTGAACCAGGAGATGCGCAACCTCGTGGCCAAAATGAAGCTTATCCCGAACTCTGCCATCCTGAAGGACAAACGGGTGCTGTTCTGCGACGACAGCATTGTCAGGGGCACCCAGCTAAAGGACAGCACGAAACTCCTTCACGAGCTCGGAGCCAGGGAGGTGCATATGAGAATCGCCTGCCCGCCACTCATCCACGCCTGCCCGTTCGTGAACTTCTCCGCCAGCAAAAGCGAGCTTGAGCTTATCACCAGGCGCATTATCAAGGAGTTCGAGGGTGAGAACCCTGGCAATATCGAGGCCTACGCCACCACTGACTCTCCGGAATACAACCGGATGGTGTCCGAGATAGCCAGGAGGCTCAATCTTGACTCATTGAAATTCAGCAAGATAGAATCAATAGTGTCCGCTATCGGCCTGCCGAAATGCCGGATCTGCACACACTGCTTCGACGGCAGTTCTTTCCACACATTGAAAGAGGAGAACAAGTAGGAGATTATTATGAACTTCAACGGGATAATTGTAGGTGCCGCCACTTTTCTCATTATCGGAATCTGCCACCCTCTGGTGATAAAGGCGGAGTATTATATCGGCAGGAAAAGCTGGTGGGGCTTCCTCATCATCGGCATAGCTCTGGCAGTCCTTTCACTGGCGCTTGAAGACAGCACTTTGTCAACCATAGCCGGAGCCGGGGCATTCTCGTTTTTCTGGGGCATCGGCGAGATTTTCTCCCAGGAAAAGCGGGTCCTCAAAGGCTGGTTCCCCGAGAATCCTGCCCGCCACGACTACTACGAAAAGCTCCGGAAGAGAGGAAACGGCTCACTTTAATCCTCTGCAGTGCGGCCGTATCATTATTGTCCATTTCCTGCAACATCCGATTTTTCATTCCGGCATTCGACCAAATTTCATTCCGGCATTCGGCCAAAATCTCCGATGCAGATTGACATTTTTCAATTTTTTTTCAGGCATACCTATTGCATTTTAAGAAAATAGCTATATCTTTGCTGTGTATTAATAAACTAATACACAGAAACATTATCTTCCACGCAGGGGAACAGGAAGTTTGCTGCGAATGAAAACTATTGAATATGAGCCTAATAGAACTCCACAATGTCAATAAGACATACAACAATGGACAGCCGCTTCACGTACTCAAAGGCATTGACCTGAAAGTCGAAGAAGGCGAATACGTATCCATAATGGGCGCATCCGGATCCGGGAAGTCCACACTGCTGAACATTCTCGGAATCCTGGACAATTACGACACAGGTGAATATTACCTTGACGGGAAACTCATAAAAGACCTTTCAGAGACCGAAGCCGCGCATTACCGCAACAAGACAATCGGGTTCATCTTCCAGTCATTCAACCTGATACAGTTCAAGACGGCGGTAGAGAACGTCGAACTGCCACTATTCTATCAGGGAGTCTCCCGCAGGGAACGCCACCGGAAAGCGATGGAGTATCTTGACAGACTCGGCCTCTCGGCCTGGGCTGAGCATTATCCGAACGAGCTGTCAGGCGGACAGAAACAGCGCGTGGCCATAGCACGGGCGCTCATCACCAGCCCGCGAATCATCCTGGCGGACGAGCCTACCGGAGCACTCGACTCCAGGACCAGCCTGGAAGTGATGGAACTTCTCGGAGGGCTGAACCGGGATTCCGGCGTCACGATAATCGTAGTCACACACGAGAGCGGCGTCGCCAATTCCACCAACAAGATAATCCATATCAAGGACGGCCTTATAGGCTCCATCACCGTAAATGAACATCACGACCTGTCACCGTTCGGCGGGAACACCATTATGAAATAGCCTATGGAAATCCTCAATGAAATATGGAGTTCGCTCAGACGCAATAAATTGCGGACAGTTCTGACCGGTTTCGCCGTCAGCTGGGGGCTGTTTATGATAATCGCCCTCCTCGGAGCCGGGAACGGACTGCTGAACGCAATGATAAACAACTCCGACGATGTGCTGACCAATGTCATAAACATCTGGCCCGGCAGCCGCAGCATCCCTTATGACGGGATGAAAGCTTTCTCCAGAATCCGTATGGATATGAGCGATGTTGAATATACATCCGGCCCGAGATTCAGCGATGTGGTAGATGACGTGACAGCCCGCATAGTTTATTCTGACACCGTCTCGTTCGGGAAGGAATCCTTTGCCGTGACAATGGCAGGAGTCGCCCCTCTCACATTCAAAATCCAGGGAGACAGGCTCTTGGCAGGCAGGCTGCTCAACGAGCTGGACATCAAGGAGAAACGCCGGACTATGGTGCTTTTTTCCGACACGGCTTCCAGTCTGCTTGGGGACGACCCGGACTATGTGAAACTGCTCGGACAATACGTCAAAGTCTCAGGCCTGATGTACCAGGTGGTAGGCATTATTGAAGAAATCGAGACAATGGGAGGCAGCTCCGAAGTATATATTCCAATCAGCACAATGAGCACCATCCGCACAGAAGGCTCCTGGTTCAGCAGCATCGCCTTCTCCTTCCACGGGCTGAACTCCGATGAGGACAATGAAGCATTCGAGGCGGCATACAAAAGAGCAATGAATGCCAGGCACAGGGCAGCACCGGAAGACAAGACCACATTCTACGTACACAACTCGATGACCGGCAATATGCAGATGAAAAAAGCCGTGGGGATAATGCGCATTGCACTCTGGGTCCTCGGAATATTCACCCTCCTGAGCGGGATTGTCGGAGTATCCAACATTATGCTCATCACAGTCAAGGAACGCATCCAGGAATTCGGAGTCAGGAAAGCCCTCGGCGCAGCTCCATTGGACATAATGAAACTGATTGTGGTGGAGAGCGTCCTGATAACCGCCTTCTTCGGAGTACTTGGAATGGCTTTGGGACTTGGAGCCAACTATCTGATGGATATAACAATAGGCCACAATCCGATAGACATCGGCTTTACCCAGATTTATATGTTCAAAAACCCAGGGGTGGATATGTCCATCGCATTCGAGGCCACGCTGCTCATCATAGTGGCAGGGACCATAGCCGGTCTCGCCCCGGCTGTCAAAGCGGCCCGCATCCGCCCTGTGGAAGCACTTAGAAAAGATTAATGCTGAAGATATTATGAAACTGTTTGACATAGACGGGCTGAAAGAGATTCTGGAGACATTGACCAGAAACAAGAGCCGTACATTCCTCACTGGCTTCGGCATTTTCTGGGGCATCTTCATGCTCCTTGCGATGAACGGAGGCGGCAAGGGCCTGAAAAACATACTCAGTGACAATTTCGAAGGATTCGCCACCAACTCGGTAATAGCCGGTCCGAACTCCACAACGAGACCTTACAAAGGATTCAAGCGCGGCCGCTGGTGGGACTTGCGGATGTCCGATGTGGATTACCTGAAGAATGTCATACCGGAACTGGAGGTAGTCACCCCGATGGAGTCGTTCTGGGGCAAGACAGCAGTTCGTGGCAGCAACAGCTACAGGTCAATTCTCAAAGGTCTCAGCCCGGACTACGCCCTCATCGAGACGCCGATGATGAAGTACGGCAGGTATCTGAGCAGAATGGACATCCTCCAGAAACGCAAAGTCTGCGTAATAGGCAAGAGGGTCTATGAGAATCTGTTCCCTGAAGGCGGAGACCCATGCGGCGAGTTCATAAAAGTGGACGGAGCGTATTACGAAGTGGTCGGCCTGAATGTCTCGAAAACGAATATGAATATCAACGGAGGCTCGGACGAGAGCATTGTGATACCTATAAATGTCCTGCAGTCAGCTTATAACAGAGGCGACAGAGTGGAACTTATGGCTATGACAGTCATTCCGGAGGCCGAGTCGTCCGAAATACAAGAAGTCATACGGCAGGCCCTATACAGAAGGCATTACATTGACCCGCAGGACAAGTCGGCCCTGATTATCGTAAACGCAGAGAAAATGTATTCGATGGTTGACAACCTGTTCAAAGGCCTGAATGTGCTTATCTGGCTGGTCGGCCTGGGCACCCTGCTCGCCGGAGCCATCGGAGTGTCCAACATTATGATGGTCACTGTCAAGGAGCGCACGACAGAGATAGGAATACGCAGGGCGATAGGAGCCACTCCAAGGATGATCCTGGGACAGATTATGTCCGAAAGCGTAATATTGACCCTCGGGGCCGGAACAATCGGTATAATGTTCTCCGTACTGCTTCTTTCGCTGGTGGACATCGGGGCTTCCTCGGCCGGACTCGAATACAGTTTCCAGGTAAGTTTCGGCACGGCTGTTCTCGCAGCGTCAGTGCTTGCAGCATTGGGGCTCATCGCAGGACTCGCCCCGGCAACCAGGGCAATGGCCATAAAACCGGTCGACGCCATGCGTGACGAATAAGTGACTTTTTATGATTTTTAAATTTTTAGAAAATATGAAAAAATATGGTAAAATCCTGATGCTGGCGCTGTTCGCCATCATTCTCGTCGGAATCTTCGTATTCCTTTACAGGAAATCCCGTCCGGAGGAAATACGCTACGAGCAGGTCCGTCCGGCATTGAAAACGCTCCAGAAGACGACCGTCGTCACCGGCAAGATTGTGCCTCGTGACGAGATCAACATAAAACCGCAGATAAGCGGCATCATCACAGAACTTTACAAAGAGGCCGGCGAGTCCGTCAAAGAGGGCGAGGTTATAGCAAAAGTGAAAGTGATTCCGGAAATGGGCTCGCTCAGCTCCGCCCAGAGCCGTGTCCGTCTGGCAGAAATCAACCTGAAACAGGCTGAAGTGGAACTCGGAAGAGAACAGTCGCTGTATGACAGACAGCTTGTCAGCCAGGAGGAATACGACAAGGTCAGGCAGACCCGCGACCAGGCCAAAGAGGAGTACGACGCTGCGGTGGATGCACTGGAAGTGGTCCGTGACGGCGTTTCGAGAAGCAATGCCAAATCCAGTTCCACCCTCATCCGCTCCACTATCTCCGGACTTGTCCTGGACGTTCCGGTAAAGGTTGGAAACTCTGTGATTCAGAGCAATACATTCAACGATGGCACCACGATAGCTGTAGTGGCCGATATGAACGACCTCATTTTCGACGGAAAGATAGACGAGACGGAAGTCGGAAGATTGAACGAGGGAATGGGGATGCAGATCACCATCGGAGCTCTCCAGGACCTCTCTTTCGAGGCAGTGCTTGAATACATTGCGCCGAAAGCCGTGGAGAACAACGGAACCAACGAGTTCCAGATAAAGGCAGCCGTCAACGTCCCTGGCAATGCGAGAATCCGTTCAGGCTACAGCGCCAATGCCAGGATTGTGCTTGAAGAGGCTGACAGCGTGCTCGCAATTCCGGAGAGCACCCTCGAATTCTCAGGCGACTCCATATTCGTTTATGTAATGGGCAGCGACAGCCTGTATGCCCGGACGCCGGTGGTCACCGGACTCAGCGACGGAGTCAATATCGAGGTCAAAGACGGCATTACGGCTGAAGACCGCCTGCGCGGCAACAGAATCTATAGTAAAAAGTAATTCAAGGATATGATTGACATCAAATTACATATATCGGCAATTCTCGCGGCCCTGGCCTTTCCGCTGGCAATGCGGGGACAGGATAACGGGCCCTGGGATCTGCGCAGGTGCATTGACCACGCCGTCGAGAACAATCTCACAGTGAAAGGCAGGGAACTCAGCCGGGAGCAGAACGAGCTCGATTTGAACACGGCAAAAGCCAGCCGTCTCCCGGATTTGTCAGCAGGTGCGGGACAGAATTTCTCATTCGGACGAGGCCTCAGTGAATCAAATACTTACGTAAACACCAACACATCCAGCACTTCATTTTCTCTCGGCTCCTCCGTCAATATTTTCAGCGGGATGAGGGTCAACAAGACCATCAAGCTCAACGCCCTCAACCTTGAGGCCGCAACCGCAGACCTCGAAAAGGCAAAAGACGATATCCGTGTACAGGTAGCCCAGCAATATGTGCAGATACTTTACAACCAGGAGATTGTGAAGGTCGCGGAGCGCCAGGTGTCCATAGATTCAGTGCAGGTTGCACGGCTCAGGGCTATGCTGGAAAACGGAAAGGCCAGCGCCGCGGAGGTGGCGCAGCAGGAGGCATCGCTCGGCCAGAGCCGGCTGACTCTCACCCAGGCCCGCAACACTCTTGCATTGTCGTTGCTGGACCTGTCCCAACTTCTCGAGCTGCCGTCACCGCAGGACTTCGGGATAGTGACTCCGGAAGTGGACATAACACTGCCGATGCCGGCGTGCGGACCTGAAGAAATATACGCAGAAGCCGTGGGCCGCAGACCCGGAGTAAAGGCCGAACAGCTACGCCTCGATGCAGCCGATATGAATATCGATATCGCCAAAAGTGCATACTACCCTACCCTGACCCTGAATGGAGGCATCGGGTCAAATGCTTATAAATCATCAGGATATGACGCCGCAAAATTCTGGGACCAGTTCAAGAACAATTTCAGCCAGTATGTGGGTCTCTCGCTCAATATCCCGATTTTCGCAAAACTCTCAACAAGGAATTCTGTACGCGGCGCAAGACTGTCCCGCTCGATGCAGCTGGTCCAGCTTGAATCCGCAAAGAAGGGCCTCTACAAGGAAATCCAGCAGGCGTGGTACAATGCGGTGGCCGCAGAGAGCAAACTGTCCAGCTGCCGGGACGCATTGACGAGCGCGGAAAAGTCTTTCGAACTCGTCTCCGCCAAATATGAAAGCGGAAAAGCCACAGCCACCGAGTTCTCCGAATCGAGGAACAGCCTGATGAAGGCGCAGTCAGATCTGGTCCAGGCCCGCTACGAGAATCTCTTCCAGGTCAAACTGCTTGATTTCTACCGCGGTTCGGACCTTGCCCTGTAAGTGAAATTTTTTAGGGATATTTAATAATTATTCGAAAATATTACTATATTTGCCAGCGTTATGAGAAACAACAGTACACGATTTTTTAGCTTCGGGTTTTATTATTACTTTTATCCTTCAAGATGAAAGCCCGGGAGTTGTGTATGACAAGTTACTTATAATCAGCGAATTATAAAGGCTGCCCGGACAAGCGGACAGCCTTTTTTGATACTTCGGGACGAAAGACAGACATAAAAACTATCAATATGAACAAACGAGTGGCAATACAGGGTTTCCACGGCAGCTTCCACGAACAGGCTGCCTGCGGATTCTATCAAAATTTAGGAGAACCAGAACCGGACATCATCGAATGCGCCACATTCGAGGGCCTGTTCACATCGCTGGCTGACAACAGGGCCGATGCCGCCATAATCGCAGTGGAGAACACGACTTCAGGAGGTCTTCTTCCGAATTTTGATCTACTGAGAAGATACAGGGCAAATGTAAAGGGAGAGATCTATCTTCATATACATCAGAATCTTATGGCACTCCCAGGCCAGAAACTGGAAGATATAAAGGAAGTTCGCACCCACTATATGGCCATCAACCAGACCCGCCAGTTCTTCGAGACTCAATGTCCCTGGATTCAGATGGTTGAGTCGGAAGACACGGCCAAAAGCGCAGCCGACGTTGCCGACGGGCACCTGATGGGAGTCGGAGCAGTGGCATCTTCATTGGCAGCAGAGCGTTTCGGGCTTGAGATACTTCAGCCCAACATAGAGACATACAGCCAGAACTACACCAGATTTCTCGTGATTGACGATTCGGTGAAAGTGCCGGAGGAGAAGATAAACAAATCCTCAATCTGCTTCACGCTGCCGCACACGCCGGGCTCTCTCGCCCACATCCTCACCATCCTTTCGTTCTACGATATGAACCTCTCAAGAATACAATCCCTGCCGATTCCCGGCAGAAAATGGCAGTATTTCTTCTATGTGGATATTACTTTCGAGAGCTATGAACGTTATACCCAAGCACTTGCGGCTGTAAGACCGCTCGTTGAGGGACTCGATATTATGGGTGAATATGAATCGGAGGTCAGAGTATGATAATCAAACCGGCCAAAAGGACAGAATCTGTCCAGGAGTATTACTTCTCCAAAAAACTCAAAGAGATTGACAGGATGAACGCCGCCCGTGTGGCGGAGGGTCTTCCGCGGATAATCAATCTGGGAATCGGTTCCCCGGACGGGATGCCCCCTGCAGAGGCAATCGGGAGTCTCATCGAATGTGCCTCGATGCCAGGCAACCACGCATATCAGAGCTACATCGGCACTCCGGAGCTGAGGAAAGCTTTCGCATCCTGGTATTCAAGATATTACGGCGTGACCCTATCCCCGGACGGAGAGATTCAGCCGCTCTTCGGCTCTAAAGAGGGCATCCTGCTCATCAGCCTCGCTTTCATAAACGAAGGCGACAAGGTGCTGGTTCCGGATCCGGGCTACCCTACCTATACATCGGCTTCCAAACTGGTCGGGGCGGAGATTGTGACCTACGACCTTAAAGAAGAGAACGGATGGCAGCCGGACTTCGACGTCCTTGAGAAAATGGACCTGGACGGAGTAAAGATAATGTGGACGAATTACCCGAATATGCCGACCGGAGGACGCGCCACAAAAGAGCTGTACCAGAGGATCGTGGATTTCGGATTGAAACATAACATATTGATTGTCAATGATAATCCGTACAGTTTCATATTGAATGACAATCCGCTTTCAATTCTCGCCGCCAAGGGTGCTAAGGAATGCTGCCTGGAGCTCAATTCACTCAGCAAAGCACACAACATGTCAGGCTGGAGGGTCGGAATGGTCGCCGGTGCCAGGGAGATCATCGCCGAGGTGCTCAAGGTCAAGAGCCAGATGGATTCCGGAATGTTCAGGCCGATGCAGATGGCAGCCGTCAAGGCCCTTGAGCAGGGTCCGGAATGGTTCAAGACCCTGAATGCGGAGTACAAAGTGCGCAGGGAGGCTGCCGGCCGGATTTTTGACCTGATCGGAGCAGGATATGACAAGAATTCCAGCGGCCTTTTCCTCTGGGGCAAAGTCAGCTCCGACAATAAGCTTCTGGACGGGGCCCTCCAGGAAGGCGATGAGCGCAGTCTTGGTGAAATGATTTCAGACATAATACTTTACGAAGCAGGTGTCTTCATCACTCCGGGATTTATTTTCGGAAAGAACGGAAGAGACTATATCAGAATCTCGCTTTGCGCGAAGCCTGAAGTCCTGGCAGATGCCGGAAGAAAAATTGCCGGGATAATATGAAATTATTGGAAACCAACAGATTATGACAATATCAGTAATAGGACTTGGCCTGATCGGAGGCTCGATGGCCATTGACCTCAAACGCAGAGGATTCGCAGACAGGGTGCTCGGCGTGGAAAACGAGCCGGTCAATGCTTCCGCCGCCGAAAAAATCGGCCTCATTGACAAAGTGGTGACATTTGAAGAAGCTGTGAACCAGGGAGATATCATCATTGTAGCCGTACCGGTGGGCGCTGCGGTGAAGATGTTGCCGGCCATCCTCGACATATTCCGGGAAATAGGTGCCAAAGACAAGATTGTGATTGACACCTGTTCCACCAAAAGCCAGATAGTCAGGAGCGTGCACTATCATCCGTTCCGCGGCAGATACGTCGCAACCCACCCGATGGCAGGCACGGAGTATTCGGGTCCGTGGGCCGCAATGCCGAATCTTTTCGACGGCAGGGCCTGCATCTTCGCCAACAGTGAGGAGTCTGACCCGAAGGCCGTCAAAACCATAGAGGAGCTCTATGACGTCCTGAATATGAGACCGATATATATGAATGCGGACAATCACGATGTGCACACCGCCTACGTCTCGCACATCTCCCACGTCACTTCATTCGCCCTCGCCCTCACAGTCCTGGACAAGGAGAAAGACGAAAAACACATCTTCGACCTGGCGTCCGGCGGATTCTCCTCCACTGTCCGTCTGGCCAAAAGCAACGCCGACATGTGGGTCCCGATTCTCGCCCAGAACCGTGACAATGTACTCCAGGTGATTGATACATATATAGATAAAATGAAGGAATTCCGTGAGGCGATAGCGGACTATGACGAGGACAAAATCCGCAGTCTCATCGGTGAAGCCAACAGAATCAAAAAGATATTAAGATAAACATCATCAATATGGAAACGAAACTTGATCTTGTCCCTGTTTCCGAATGGGGAATTTTCCCGGAAGGCCAGCGCCCCCTGCTCATCGCAGGACCTTGCAGCGCTGAATCAGAAGTCCAGGTAATGCAGACAGCCCGTGGGCTCAAATCGCTCGGTGTCAATGTGTTCAGAGCCGGAATCTGGAAGCCGCGCACCCACCCGAACAACTTCGAGGGCATCGGTACACCCGGCCTGAAATGGCTCCAGAGAGTGAAAAACGAGCTTGGGATGAGGGTCGCCACAGAAGTGGCAAGCGAGAAGCACATATTCGACTGCCTCAAATTCGGGGTCGATATGGTTTGGATTGGGGCACGCACCACGGCAAACCCTTTCCTCGTCCAGGAAATAGCTGACGCATTGAGAGATACAGATGTTCCGGTGCTGGTGAAGAACCCGGTGAACCCGGACCTCGACCTGTGGATTGGCGCTCTTGAGAGACTGAACCAGGCAGGAATCAGGAAACTCGGAGTAATACACAGGGGATTCTCCACATCCGAGAAAATGGCTTACCGCAACGCTCCGGGCTGGCAGATAGCTGTCGAGCTCAGGACACGATTCCCACAGATGCCTTTCTTTGCCGACCCGAGCCACCTCGGAGGCAACCGCAAATATCTGCAGGAAATCTCCCAGCGGGCCCTTGACCTTGGCCTTGACGGACTTATGATTGAGTCACACTGCGACCCTACCTGCGCACTCAGCGACGCCAAGCAGCAGCTCACTCCGGAAGATTTCGGGAAACTTCTGTCCGGCCTCGTAGTTCGCGAACAGGATTCGGACAGCCCTGAATACAAGGAGAATATTGACCAGCTTCGCGCCCAAATTGACATTATCGACGAGAATATCCTGTATATCCTCAACACCCGTATGAATGTCAGCCGGAGTATCGGAAACTACAAGAAAGAGCACAATATTGCCATCCTCCAGACCTCGCGCTGGGACGAAGTCCTGTCAGGAATGCAGGCAAAGGCAAAGGCATACGGCCTTTCTGAAGAATTTATCGCAAAGGTATTCACTGCAATACACGATGAATCCGTGCAGGAGCAGAACAAAATTCTGTCAAAAGAATAAGCGCGGTCAGACCTGGAATTCCCTCAGGGCTCCGAGAAGAGTCTCATTGAAAACGGACCGCTCGTGGTCAGACAGGAAGTCCACTTTGATAGGTATCTGGAACATCCTTCTCTGAAGGTTTTCAGGTACCTTTTTGCATCCCCTGAGCCTCTGGCTGTCTTTCTCGGTCGTGCCCACCACAGCCGTCGGGCAGTTTTTCGCCGCTACCGCTATCCGCTTGATGTCCATACCGGAATAATTGTGATGGTCGGAGAACTTGAAATGCTTCACAATGCTGTAGGAATCGCTGAGGAAGCGTTTGAGCGGAGTGTCGGAGGCTATGCCTGACACCAGGATAAGCTTCTTTGAATAGATATACCTGTTGTCATGAACGGATTTGAAAACAGGCTCAAGAGGACAGTATTCAATCGTGGTGAAAAATACGTGCATCGGCTTGCCGAGAGGGTCTATTCCCTGGCAAGTATCAGGATTGAAATCCTTGATACCCAACTTCTTGGACCATTTCACCCTTTCCCAGTCCTCCATATATGCCGGACATTTCGTGACTATGATGACATTGGCGTGGTAAAGCCTCTCGGGGAGATCCCTGAGCCTCCCGAACGGCAGCAGCCTGTCCTTGTAAGGCGGCCTGTTGTAATCCACCAAAACAATATTGCAGAACGCTTTCAGGGACCTGTACTGGAAAGCGTCGTCAAGCACTATCAGGTCGGAACGGCTTATCTCTTTATGGGCGCATTTTCTCGCTTTGCGGGATGTAAGAAGTTTTTCCGGATGGAGCAGGAAATCGCATCCCTCGACCCGGGTCCTGTCCACAGCCACAGTCACTTCCGGAAATCTGTTCTTTATCTGCAGCGGCTCGTCACCGGCGAACTTGGCGGTGTCGTTCTCAAGAATCTGCTGGAATCCGCTGCTGTTGCGTTTATGTCCGCGGGACAGGACGGCTATATTTTTGTCTTTCCATTCATCGCTCTCAAGAAGCGTCCTGAGAATCATTTCGGTATGCGGAGTCTTGCCGGTTCCCCCGGCTGCGATATTACCCACGCAGATGGTCGGGACCTCGCAGGTATACACCTTTTTCACGCCGTTGTCATACAGCGCGTGCCTGATTTTCAAGGTCAGATAATATGGTGCCAATAATATCCGTTCCAGCATAGCGTGCAAAGATAGCAATATTTTTCTAAAGTCCGTAAACACTTGCACTTTCATTTAACGGACAGCCTCCCCATTTAGCTGAAATCTCGTCAAGAATGTTCAAAACTTCCTCTTCTGACGGCGCTGTCACCAGCCTCATCCTGGTTTCCTTGAAATCCGGAAGCCCCTTGAAATAGCAGGAAAGGTGGCGCCGCATCTCAAGTATTCCTGTCACCGGGCCTTTTAGTCCTGTGGACAGGGACAGATGCCATTTCGCCAGGTCCACCCTGTCGTTCACGCTCATCTGCGGAAGAATCTCCCCTGTCCGTAGATAGTGCTTTATCTCCCTGAAAATCCATGGATGCCCGAAAGAGGCGCGCCCCACCATTATGCCGTCAACTCCGTAACGGTCAAATGCGTCTTTTGCTTTCTGCGGCGAATTGATGTCCCCGTTTCCGATAATCGGTATATGCATTCTCGGATTATTCTTCACTTCCCCGATCAGAGTCCAGTCGGCCTCGCCCTTGTACATCTGGCATCTTGTCCGTCCGTGAATGGTCAGCGCCCGGATTCCGGCATCCTGAAGCCTTTCTGCAAGCTCGGGGATGATTTTCGAGTTCTCGTCCCAGCCGAGCCTGGTCTTGACCGTGACAGGCTTGCTGACGGCATCCACCACCATTTTGGTGATCATAACCATCTTGTCGGGTTCGCGCATCATCCCGGAACCTGCGCCGCGGCCCGCTATCTTGCTGACCGGACATCCGAAATTAATGTCAATTATGTCACAACCGTGCCCTCCGGCGATTTTGTCCGCATTGTCTGCCATTTTTGCAGCCTCCACCATCGCTTCCGGATTGTTTCCGTAAATCTGAATCACGACCGGGGCCTCATCCTCCGAAGTTTTCATCTTGGCGATGGCCTTGGAGGCGTCACGGATGAGCCCTTCCGACGGAATGAATTCAGTATAAACCATATCCGCGCCGAAACGTTTGCATACGACACGGAAAGATGCGTCAGTGACATCTTCCATAGGCGCCAGAAGTACTGGCTGCTCTCCTAAATTTACATTTCCGATTTTCATTCTGCGAATTTACAAATTAGGCTTGAATTTTGTGGCATATTCCGGATTTTGGAAAAAGAAAACTGAAATCCGGAAAAAGGAAAACAATTATTATAATGGGAAAACAAATCAAAACAGTGGGAGTGCTCACGTCCGGCGGCGACGCTCCCGGAATGAATGCCTGCATCCGCGCCGTCACCAGGTCGGCGATATACAACGGCATTAAAGTGATGGGTATCTACAGAGGTTATGAAGGGCTCATCAACGGAGAAATCAAGGAGTTCACTTCCGAAAGCGTCAGCAACACAATCCAGCGCGGCGGAACAATCCTCAAGACAGCAAGGAGCAAGGACTTCATGACAGATGAAGGTATGAAGAAAGCCTACGACAATCTTGTGGCTTTCGGCATTGACGCCCTCATTGTCATTGGCGGAAACGGCTCGCTCACAGGAGCCCAGAAGCTTGCTGCAGAATACGACTATCCGGTGATAGGACTTCCGGGCACGATTGACAACGACCTCTACGGCACCGACTCCACCATAGGTTACGACACGGCGCTCAACACCATTATGGACTGCGTTGACAAGATACGTGACACCGCCACGTCCCACGACCGCATTTTCTTCGTCGAGGTGATGGGAAGAGACGCCGGATTCCTCGCCCAGAACAGCGCTATCGCTGCAGGTGCGGAGGCAGCCATAATACCTGAGGACCAGACAGATGTCGACCAGCTGGAGCAGTTCATAAGCCGCGGATTCCGCAAGAGCAAGAACAGCAGCATCGTGATTGTGTCGGAGAGCCAGAAGGATGGCGGGGCGATGTATTATGCTGACCGTGTGCGCAAGGAATACCCGCAGTACGACGTCCGCGTGACGATTCTCGGCCACCTTCAGAGGGGCGGCACACCTACCGCGTTTGACCGCATCCTCGCCAGCCGCCTCGGCTACGCCAGCATCGAGGCCCTCAAGGAAGGCCAGCGCAACGTGATGGTGGGCATCCACAACGACGAGATAGTCTATGTCCCTATCAACCGCGCCGTCAAGAAAGACAAACCGATAGACCGCGAGCTCATCAACGTGCTTGGCGTTCTTTCTATCTAACAGTCAGATAAATATTTACGAGCCCGTCCCTATTCTTTGCTGAGGAATTCGGACGGGCTCATTCCTGTCGCCTTCCTGAACCACGTCCCGAAGAACGACTGGTTCGCGAAATTCAGCTTGTCGCTTATCTCCTGGATATTGTATTTGCGGCTCCTCAGAAGCGACTGGGCCTCAAGCATCACATACCCGTCAATCCATTCCGTGATATGTTTCCCGGTACCATCGAGAACCATTTTGGCCAGATGCTTCGGGGAAATGCACAGTTTGTCAGCATAGAAACTGACCTTGCGGCTTTCTGCATAGTGTTTTTCCAGCAGCTTCAGAAAATTCTGGCAGATTATCCCTTTTCTGCTGCCGCCCGTGCGAGTATCCTCAAAATTACTCTTTATCAACAAGTTGTACCCGCCTTGTATCAATATTCTTGAGAAGCATTTGATCACTTCCCGCTTGCCGATAAAATCCGGGGTACGGATGAACAGTTTCAACGTGTTGACCACCTGGATGAATCTCACCATATCATCTGCCGACAGTTTCATTGTGCCGCAGGTGTGGAGGTACGAGTTGAAAAGCACGAACTGCTTGCTGTCCATCTCGTTGAAAAAAGAATCATCGGCATACAGCAGCACAGTGACATTCAAGTCATCGGAGACGTCAAGCAGTTCGACATACATTCCGGAACGGCAGGCAAGCACTTCGTTCTCCCGGATTGTTGTCTCCTTGAAATTGACTTTCATCGTTATGCTGCCCTTTTTGCAGATCATACCTCCGGCGAAATTCAATTTCAGGACAGTGTGGCTGTCATTTATGAACTGCTCTTTATAGAATTCGGGGATCGGGGCAAGTTCGTCCATATCGATAATAAGGAAGCCGCATTCTTCCTCATACAGATTGTTCAGATTCGGCAGATCTTTGAGGTCGAGTTCGACAATATTGAACTCCGTATGTATGTTCCTGACACTTCTCATAAGGCTCCATCATTTTGTTCCATCAGTACAAATGAATACAATTTTTTGCTAAAATCACACTTTCTTCCTCACAAAAACGAAAATTTGAACAATATGAACAATTGAAAGAATACCGATTTCAATGCCGGAATACGGATATTTGCCAAGTGAAAAAGATGAAATGAATTATGAGAACGAACAGATTTGTCTATTTGCTTGCTGAACTTGCCGCATTGGCATCCGTACTGGCAGGCTGCGGAGGGGCAGCGGGCTCCTCCAGCAAAGCGGAAGAGCCTGTGCACAGCGTGTTCACCACTTTGCCGGGCCGTCCGGCATCTTCAGTGGTAAATGTATATTCGGGGATTGTCCAGGAGGCCCATACACTCAGCTCCGGGTTCAAGACTGCCGGACAGATTGCCTCCATATCAGTGCATGAGGGGGACTATGTAAAAGAGGGACAATTGATTGCGCGGCTTGACGACGAAGACTACAGGCTCGGGGTCGAGGCTCTCCAGATTCAATATGACCAGGTCAGCGGCGAGGTGGCCAGGCTTAAAGAACTGTATGAGAAGAAAAGTGTTTCGGCCAATGATTACGAAAAGGCAGCGGCAGGTCTCGCCCAGCTCGGAGTCCAGCTTCAGGTGAACAAGAACAAACTGGGTTACACCAAATTGTATTCCCCGGTCTCGGGCTATATACAGAGCGTCAATTTCTCGGTTTCCGAACTGGTGGACGCCGGCACGCCGGTGTTCACAATAATGGATCTGTCCCACAAACAGGTATCTGTGGACATTCCTGCAAAGGAGTACAATGCCCGCCAGTCGTTCCGGGATATCAGATGCATCGCACCGGACGCGGCTCCTGCCAAAATGAAAGTCGCCGGGATTGTCCCCAAGGCCGATGGCAATCAATTGTACCGTATGACATTGCTGTTCAATGACATTGCCCGGGATTTCATACCCGGTTCGAATGTGGAGGTGAGCATTGTCAAAGACGGAGAGCCCGCTTCAGACGATATCCTGACACTTCCGGTTTCCGCAATTGTTTACGAGGGGACATCCGCTTACGTGTTCATTGTAGGCGCAGACTCGTCTGTATCGAAAAAGCCTGTTTCAGTCGGCAGATGCACAGAAGGAGTGGTGGAGGTCACCGGATTGACTGAAAATGAAGTGGTTGTGAGCGCGGGAGCTTATGCTGTCACCGATGGCGAGAAGGTCAAGGTGATTGAGCGTCCGTCGGAATCTAATGTCGGAGGCCTGTTATGAACAGAATCACATACTATTTCATAAAGCATCCGCTGGTGTTCTGGTCGGTCGTGGCCGGAATCATCGTGGCCGGCGTGCTGTCATTTGTAATGATGCCGAAACTGGAGGACCCTCCTATCTCGGCCAAGCAGGCGATGGTAGTGGTTTCCTATCCCGGCGCTTCAGCCCACGATGTGGAACTCAAGGCGGCCATCCTGATGGAGGATGCTCTGCGCTCCCTGCCGGATGTCCACAAGATTGCCACAACCTGCCAGGACGGCTTCGCCATGATTACCGTGGAGTTCAAGATGACAGTGCTGAACGAGAAACTGCAAGAACATTTCGCGATGCTCCGCCACAAGGTCCAGGACATATCCGCATACCTACCGCAGGACTGCCGGACTCCAATGGTAATTGACGACATGACAGATGTTTACGGCATTTTCTATGCCCTGAGCGGAGACGGATATGATTACAAGGTCCTGAATAAATACGCCAGCTATATCAGGCGCTCGCTCATGGATGTGAAGGGTGTCAAGCGGGTAAATATCGCAGGCTCCCGTGACGAGGTGATAAACATTGTGCTCACTAAAGAGCAGCTCACCCGCAACGGAGTGATTCCTATGCAGATAATGATGGCCCTCCAGAATGCGGGCAAGACTGTGGACGCAGGAACTTTCCGGATGTCCGGAGAGCGAATCCCGGTAGTGGTCAGCGATGCCATCGGGGATGAGAGCCAGATAAGAGACCTTGTGATATCCACTTTTGACGGAAAAGCAGTGCGCTTGGGAGACATCGCAAGAGTGGAAAGGACGTACGCTGAACCGCAGGCAAATGGCTTTTTCGTCAGCGGAAAACCGGCCATAGCCATCTGCGCCGCAATGGAAGACGATGTGATTGTCCCGGACGTGGGCAAACTCGTAGATGAAAAAATGGCGGAGATAGAGAATTCGCTGCCTGCCGGAATGAAGGTGGAAAAGGTTTTCTTCCAGCCGGACAAGGTCAATGGCACCATTCGTTCATTTATGGTGAATCTGCTTGAATCAGTGTTGATTGTGATTCTTCTGCTGGTCTTCACGATGGGATTCCGGAGCGGCCTCATCATAGGATTCGGACTTGTGCTGACCGTGGCCGTATCATTCCCCATATTGCTTTCCATCGGCACCACCCTGCACCGCATTTCTCTCGGAGCGTTCATCATCGCTATGGGTATGCTGGTGGACAATTCGGTGGTGATTATGGACGGCATCCTGGTTGACAAGAAAAAAGGACTCGGACCGAAGACATTTCTGTTCAGGATTGGCCGGAATACAGCCGTGCCGCTTCTCGGAGCGACCGTCATCGCCGCATCCACTTTCATCGGGGTCTATCTCTCGCCGGACACCGCGGGCGAATATGCGGGAGACCTGTTCCTCGTGCTTTGCGTCAGCCTTTTAGCAAGCTGGGTGCTTGCACTTGTACAGGTCCCTGTATGCGCCAAGGCCTGGCTTCCAAGACATTACAAAGACAATGGCGGCAAGGACA
The DNA here is from genome assembly GCA_051870055.1 of Candidatus Cryptobacteroides sp. Lineage (GTDB taxonomy): Bacteria > Bacteroidota > Bacteroidia > Bacteroidales > UBA932 > Cryptobacteroides. The sequence goes on along the minus strand of JBJEBM010000039.1, from coordinate 71,481 downwards.
ATTCGGTCATGAATTCACCGCTTCACAATGCCGTACGCAGAATCGTCGCATTCCTGATCAGATACCGCAGGATTGTGGTCACCGCCGCCGCGGCTGTGCTGATAGTGTGCATAGCCGGCATTACCAAGGTGCGCAATCTGTTTTTCCCCGATTTCGATTACAAACAGTTTGTGGTGGAATGCTTCTTCCCGTCCCAGACTTCGGGGAATGAAGTTCGTGACAACCTTCTGAAAATGACAGAGATGCTGGAGACCAATCCGGGGATTGACCGAGTTTTCGCCAGCCAGGGCAGCGCTCCGGCACACTATTGCCTGGTGCGTCCGATGACTTCTGGCGGAGAGTGCTATGGCGAGCTGATTGTGGACTGTGACTCCTACCAGAAAGTCCTGGACAATATCCCGGGGGTCAGGAAGAGGCTGCGGGAGAATTTCCCTGACGCCTATATCCGCATCAGGAAATACAATTTCTCAGTCGGGACTTCACATACTGTAGAAGTCGAGTTCTCCGGACCGGACCCGGCAGTATTGAGGAGACTCAGCGCCGAGGCTGAGGAGATTATGAAGTCAAGCAAATATGTTGACCCGTATTCGGTGCAGAACAACTGGCGGCCGGTGGCGAAGTCATTCACCGCGGAGTTCAATCTTCGAGATGCCCTCCGCAGCGGAATCAGCCGGGGAGATGTGGGCAACGCCGTGATGGCAGCCGGAGAGGGTTTGCCGGCAGGAGTGCTGAATGACCAGGACAAGATGGTGATTATCAATATGCAGGTACGCAATGACGATGGTTCAAGAATATCTGACCTGGAGGACATCCCGGTATGGAGCACAATGAATATGCACATCCCCGGGGAGGAGATGAAGTCGGCGATGTTCTCCAACAAAGCCATGTCCGAAATTCAGGACAGGATATTCCGGGCAGTGCCGCTTTCCAATGTAGTGGACAGCATCCCAATGTCTCCGCAGGTGAATTATCTGGCAAGGCTCAACGGACGGAGGGCCATCGAGGCAGAATGCGATCCCGACGGTGACAATCCTGACGCCACTCCGGCGAAAGTGGTCTCGGACATCCGGGACGCAATCGAAAGCATCGAATTGCCGGACGGATATACTGTGCGCTGGGTGGGAGATATGGACATCCAGAATGAGGCGATGACCAATGTGCTCAAGAATCAGCCTCTAACTATGTTCCTGATATTGTTCATCTTGCTTTTCCTGTTCGGCAGCTGGAAGAAAGTCATTCTCATCATCATCTGCTTCCCGTTCGTGCTTTGCGGAGTAATTCCGCTTCTGTTAGTGACCGGTCAGCCGTTCACCTTTATGGCTATGATAGGTTTGATTGGACTGATAGGTATGATGGTGAAGAATTCGATTGTGCTGGTGGACGAGATTGGCAGGTTGCGTAAAGAGGAGGGATATTCTCCGTATGACGCCGTAATTGAGGCAACCGTGTCACGCGTAAGGCCTGTCCTGATGGCTTCGCTCACCACTGTGGTTGGTATGCTCCCGCTGTTGGGAGATCCGATGTACTGTTCGATGGCAGTGACCATTATGGGCGGACTGACAATGGGAACAATCATCACCCTCGTGCTGCTCCCGGTTTTCTATGCAGCATTCTTCCATATTCGCAGACCTAACGAAACATTAAAATAGGAAATAATGAAAATATTGAATATCAAATTATTGACTCTCATTGCGATATCGGCTTCGTCTGTTATGAGAATGATTGCAGCCGGACCGGAAGGCATTCTTTACCTCGACCAGCAGAAATGCAGGGATATGGCATTGGCGGCAAGCGAGGACTTGCAGAAAAGTGAGAATTCAGCTGCACAGGCAGAACTGGACCGCAAGATTGCATTCTCCGGATTCCTTCCGGCATTCGACGCATCCGCAAGCGCGGTTTTCGTTGCCCCTGACACGGAAATGAGCGGTATGGAATTGATAATGAGGGGAACATATCTGGCCGGCATCACTCTTACACAGCCGCTCTATGCCGGCGGAAAGATTGTAGCGGGACACCGGCTTGCGAAAATCGGCGAGGAAGCGGCGGAAGAGCAATGCCGCAAGACCAGGACCGAGGTCATATATGATGCTGACAATGCTTACTGGACCTATGTCTCGGTCATTGAGAAACAGAAAATGATGGACGCGCTCTCAGCACAGATGGACACTCTGTTCTCACAGGTGGGAGCGTCGATTGACGCAGGTATGGCCGTAGAGAGCGACTTGCTGACTGTCAAGGCGAAACGCAGCGAAGTGCTCTATCAGAAGCAGAAAGTGGAAAGCGGCGCACGGCTGTGCCGTATGGCTCTGTGCAGGATAGTGGGCGTGCCGTTTGACACCCGGATTGAAGTGGCCGATCCGATGTCAGAAGACTTCTCACAGATTAATCCGGAAGTGGACATAGCCGGACGCCCCGAGATGAAACTTCTTCAGGCCCAAGTTGATGCAGCGAAACAGCAGGTCCGTATGACTAGGGGCGACTGGCTTCCGTCTCTCGCCATTGTCGGAGGCTATATCAATTTCGGCAATATCAAGATGAAGACTATGGTGGATGTCGGGGACGGCACCTATATGCCTTATGAGCAGAAGATTGGCCAGGGTCTTGGCACCGCTATGCTGTCGCTCTCTGTTCCAATCTTCAAATGGGGCCAGAATTACAATAAGGTCCGCAAGGCCAAACTGGATGTGGACAATGCGCTGCTGGACCTCCAGAAAAACGAGAGGCTGCTCACTCTTGAAGCGCAGCAGGCTTCTATGAATCTGACTGACAGCTATATGCTTCTTGAGACGGCAGAGGCTGCGATGTCGGAGGCGGATGAGAATCTGCGGGTTATGAAGAACAGGTACAGTGTCTCGATGGTTCCGCTTTCCGACCTGCTGGACGCCCAGTCCCAATGGCAGCAGTCCCGCAGCAATCTTATCGAGGCCATCACGCAGACCCGCATCTGCACAACTGACTATCTCCGCGCCACCGGCCGCCTGGTGAACTGAAGCAGCCGGCAGGGGTGTTTTGTCCACCAGGAAGGAGAAGTTATTGAATCTGCACTCCGTCCTTTGTGGAAGCGGCCCGGATTACGACATCTCCGGATGCAACAACGGAGCTGTTGAATACATACTCACCTGTATCCTCATCCTGTGGAGCCTCGTACGCGTTGAACGAGTCGCCAATCTTGATTCCCACCCAGAAAGGCTCTCCGTACATATTCTGGACATTAAGGCTGAAACTGGTGCCCCTGTCCACCTTGAAGCCAGTCGTGAAGTCCCAGGTGAAATCCGTATAGCTTTTTACAATGAAGTCGTCCTTGCTGTAATAAGCAATCACATTCACCTGCGAGTTCTCCTCGAATTTGACTGAGGATTCCGTAGCGCCTACTTTGATGACAGTGTCTTCAGTAATCGTGAACGTTTTTCCGAATGAGGCATCTCCCCATTCAGGGTCAATATCGGCCTTGTAATAAGAAACACTGTCACCAATCTTGATTCCTACCCAGAAAGGCTCACCATAATCATCAACAATACTGATGTACAGCGCCGTTCCGGCAGGCACGTCAAATCCATCCGCATCAATCCTCTGATAATAAGGATTTGTCTGGCTGAACACCCTGTACTGATCCGCATCATACAAAGCCGAGATATGAGCCGTAGCGCCCGGGTTCGTCCCGCTGAATGAAGCACTGACATATACATCCGAAGCAGGCATGATGAAATATCCGTCAGTATTGTCCATCATACAGGTTATTCCAGTACCGTCAGGCTGTTCCGCTTTGACTCCGGCAAGTGTCTTTCCCTGAGGGATATAGACCTGGAACGGAACTTTCTCGCCTTCAGCCCATACATTGCCTTCCTTGAAAAATATTATGCCTGGTTCTCCAGTGACATTATATGCCTTGACAGTTTCTATCGACACTGTAAGGGCTGAAGCATCTTCAGGAATATGGACAGGCGCATACCAGGCATATCGGTCGGCGCCGGCGCCGTATATACGGAAATCCGACCTGACTCCGCCTTCCGTGACAGCCTTGGACGGCTTGAATCCGTTATCGCAATTGGCAAAGAGATAAACATCCTCTCCCGGTATTCCCTTGTCAACAGGAACGCCATAATAAATGTCAGGGCAGTCATATATCATTGCAGATGGCACATTCAGGCTCGAAAGATATTTCAATGTAGCCATCTCCTTGAACAGCAGCTTAATAGAAATATCCGACGCCGGCATTGTGAAGCGGACATACGCATAAGAGGCGCATTCAGGAACGAGGCCTTCCACATCAGACTCCGCACCGGCGAGATAGTAACCGTCCTTCGTGCGAAACCAGGCCACAACTTCTTCTCCGTCAATGGATTCTGTCGGGAGATAATTCGGCTGTCCGCCATCCGGCACCACGTCACTTATAAAGTCCGTATTGCTCCAGGCTATCTGATATCTCGCATGCTGGCTTCCTGTGACCCTCAGGGCCACTTCGCCCTCAACGTCTTTGAGATCAGGACGGACCTTCACGTCATAAACGTAATCAAGCACTTCCGACCTCGCGCAGCCGCATCCGCTGACCGAATTGATATCCTGCCAGTCCCCGTCAGCCACCTTGAACTCCACCGTAGCCACGGTATATGCATCAGGCACACGAAGATAACAGTCGAAATACCGGTATTTGCAATCCGGGGAAACGCCATACAGCCCCACTCCGTCATCAGCGGAATCCAGAGTCATCGTGAATCCGTCCACCTTGAGTTTCTGCTGCACTGCATAAGCGGCTACTATTCCGAAATCCTCGTCCGGCACTATGACATCTATTGAAAGAGACTGGACATATTGCTGGTCAGTCTCAGGGAACACCGGCATATATACAGTATCAGCAACGTGCAGATGAATATGCTCCGGATGGACATCAGAGAATCCGGAAGAAAGCACTGTGCCAGGGCTGAAAGTGATAGTCAGCGTATCGCCAGGTACAAGTTCTTCGCCCTCCTCCACGCCATCTACTGACGCGAGAAACTCAGGAGTGAGATTTGTAACTTCGGAAACACGGACCGTTCTATGCCCGGGAGTATCAGGACCATCATCCGTAGAACAGGCTGGAATTACAAAAGACAGGGCCAGTCCGGCCAGAAGGGAAAGGTTACGTTTCATATAAGTTTGATTTTGCTGACCAAATTTAGACATCCTGGGCTCAGGTCAATTTGCAAATTTCAAAAAACGTATTGTCATATATCTAAACACTTAATATTTAAGATATTACACCATCCCTTTTTCTGGCATAATCCCTATATTCCGATGGCGTCATACTGAATTTTTTCTGAAATGCCCTGAAAAAGGACGAATATGAGCCGAAGCCGGAGTCCGAGGCCACCTCGTCCAACGATTGGAATTCATCGTCAGCAAGCAGTTCAAGAGAATAATCAAGTCTCAATTCAGAAATATATGCGGCAACGGTGAGCCCGGTCCCTTCGCGTATCGCATCCGCCACATATTTGTCATTCGAGCAGGTGAGCCTGACAAGCGAAGTCCGGGAAAATGCAGGATCTGTAAACGAATGCTCCTGCTCCATAAGAATGGCTATTTTGCGGAAAAGCCTCATTTCCTTTGACAGGCTGTCTTCCGGAGCGAGGCGGAGAACTTGGGACGAGTTGCTGGCCCTTCTTGCGTTGGCGGAAATCTGGTCGTAAAGAACTCTGTTTTTCTGTTTCAGGCGGTGCGAATATATGACATAGACCGCCACCACGGCCAAAAGCAATATACAGCACATCAATGAGAAAGCAATCAACGTCTGCTGGCGCTTTCTCATAAACTCGAATTTGTCTACCTCATAAAGAGTATGCAGTTCGCTCATCCGGGCCGCAAAACGGGATGCATCCAGTGAATCTCTTGACTTTCCTATATAATCAAGAACAATATAGGCTTCGCGCCAGTCACCCTTGTCCGCCAGAATCTTCGTCTTGAGCGCAAGAGCATCGAGATAATACGGAAGCAGGCCATTGTCCCTGTAAGCATTTATGGAATGTTCGGCATACTCGAGAGCCCTGGCGTAATCACCGGTCACCCTGTAATAGTCCGCACAGGTCTCATTATAAACCTCAACATCAAGACCGATGGACGGATACAAATGCCGGGCAGCTAAATCCAGATGCTTTTTCGCATTGTCAAATTCTTTCAGCGACAGATAGTTACGCACGAAAATACATTGAATGAACAGCAACATACTGCGGCTGTTGATACTTATCTCGTTGTCCTGTGCGTTGTCCTCTATATATTTCTCAATCAGGGCCTCTGTCCTGCGGCAGGTCTCCATCGACTCAAGATGACGGCCTATGGAGTACTGGACTTCAAGCAACTCAAGGCCGGCCTTTATTCTGTCAATGACAGGAAAAGTTTTTCCCTCAATGTCCATCTGCTCAATACTGTTCTCGAAAGCATCCACCGCCTCGAAATGCTGATCCAACGAGGTATAAATCAGGCCAATGGACAGATATGCATAAGCCTGGGAGTATGAGTCATAACCGTCATTTGCCTCATTGAGCATTCTTTTGGCGATGGCAAGGGCAGTCTGGGTCCTGCCTTCATCTATATGCCTCTTGATGACAATGTAACGGGCATTCGCCAGCCTTCTGTCTTTATGCAGTTGCAGATAGTCAGATACGGAAAGGGCCTCTTTCCGGAAAGTCTCATCCGGCTCGTAAACGGCAAAATGAGCAAGCCTTGAGAGCTTGATTTCCGCAGTAATGTCTTCATCACCGGCCGCATACTTCTCGGCCTGGTCAAGATATGCAAGTTCCCTTTCATTGTCCTTGAACAGGCGGGCAAGTTCCAGATACAGCGTTGCAGCATTACGGCCTTCAGACTCCCCGATCTTTGAAAGCAAGGCCTTTTCCTCATCCCAGACAGCTCTGTCGAATGCTGAATCCGGCTTTTTGGCAGAAACAATCTGGCTTGCCAGTATTAATAATGACAAGCCAAGAAATATCCTGGTTATTCCGGAATCAGACATACAGCAACTGTCTGATTATCAATATTTGTGATACGGTTCACGCATCATGTTGAGGGTGCGCGGAATCCAGACACGGTAACGGCCGGAGGGAGCCCAGTCATTGCCGGAGGAGGCGAAATCACAGAAACGGACCATTTTCACGCTGCTATTCGCACTGTCCTCCAGATCGGTGCCGAGAACCATCGGGACTTCCATTGTCAGCCACATTGGAGAGCAGTCGTAAGTATATGTCAATGAAGCCTTAACCGTCCCGTCAGCCTCTTTCTGGATTACTCCGCACTCGTCAATGTCACCGTCATTGAAACGGCTGTCCCGTGCGAAAACCACAGGCCCCCTGACCACAGCCTCGCAGAAACCCGACGACTCCACACGGGTCTGTATGTCCAGGTCCATTGTAACCACATCGCCTTTCTTCCAGATTCTGTCAACGGTCAGATAACCGCTCCGGTGAAGCACAGGAATATCTTCATCATTGACCTTAACAGAACAGTGCGCTCCTGCCCATTGAGGGATGCGGAGATTCAGGGAGAATCTTGATGGCTTCTTCGGCCCGACATTCAGGACTACATTGCCGTCCACCGGGCACCCCGATTTCATCGACAAGGCTATATCATTACCATTCAATGAAATATCAGCATCGAAGTCCAGATACAAATTCACATTGACAGCATCGGCGTTGACCTGGCAGGCTACTGACGGGATCAGGGCGAAAGCCCTCGGTCCATTGGCATTGCAGCAATTTATGTCCATCCCGCACTGGTGCTCGCCTTCCGTGCGGCGGCCTTCGAGAGGGCTGTATTTGGAAATCTGCGAGCCGTCACCCTTCATCGACGCCATCAGCGCATTGTACATTGTCCGCTCGAAAGCATCGGCATAGACCGTGTCCCCTGTCAGCCCGAGAAGCCGGGCGCAGAACTGCATCCAGGTGAATGTCACACAGGTCTCCATTGTATGATATGCCGGAAGTGTCTGATTCTTGCGGCCTTCATACCAGCACTCAAACGCCGCGCCAGAGCCGGCAACATTGATTTCATCCGATATTATGGATTCCGAAGCCATCCTCGCGGCCTTGATAAGCACGTCATCGCCAGTGACCTTGCCAAGTTCCACCATCCCCTCGTAGCAGGACATCATCTCATAGGCCTTCATTCCGTTGTCATAGCTCCACCATTTCTCAGGATAAGGCGACCTGCGGGACACCGGAATACCGGCCAGTGCTTTGGCCACCAACTGGGAATGTCCCTCTTTTTCTATGCTCCGGACAATGTCAAGGGCGAAGTCGAGATAATGTTTCTCCCCTGTCGCATTGTACAGATACACAACAGGTTCCAGCACCGAACAGCTTGCCATTCCGAAATAGTTTCCGGTCTCGGCTATGTCCACTCCCCTGCCGGCAAGCTCGCCGATGAGATGGTCAATCAGCCTGCAGACCGAATCGAGAGCCCGGTTGTCGCCGGTGAGTTTCCAATAGGAGAGCAATGCCAGGGCGCTGTACTTCCTGCCCCAGATATCCCAATTGGTCAGGCGGTCCTCCGGTTTGTAATTGCCGATGTAGCCGTCCTCACCCTGGGTCTCCATAAACGCCCCGGCCGCCTTGCGGATTTTCGCAAGCAGTTCAGGATTGTGGCTGTAATTGTAAGAAGCAACCGCTCCGAGCATCCATTTGCCTAAAAACTCCGACTGCCATTTGCGTCCCTCCGTCAGGTGGCGGAAAGGCTCGACAAGGGCGTCCTCATCCTCGGCCATCACTCGTTTCTCTATGCAAAGGTCAATACGGTCACCGATATATCCTCCTATATGTATCTGTTTTACAGCATTTTGCTGAATATTTGCAGAAAGCGCGGCCGCCGGAGTGAACAAGACGGCCACGCATATAATCAGGTTTATGAATTTCATATTATCAGTTTCTTGTGATGCGGGCTGTCCAGCCACCGCCCGGAGCGAGATGCACTGTAACCTTGCGGTCAGCAGGGACTGAAACCACCTCATGCCTGAAATCCCTTGCGGCCCTGTCAGCATTTGGACCGTCACGGAAAATCTCCATTGTCCAGCGGCCTTCTCCGAGGAAGCCGAGGTCAAAAGTCAGGTCTCTTGAGTCCCAGCCGTTGAGAGAGCCTGCGTACCAGACGTTTCCGCTGCGGCGGGCCATCGAGATATATTTGCCCATCTCGCCGTTGATGCCTATGGTCTCATCCCATACGACCGGACACTCAGCGATATACTTGGTGCATTCAGGCTCAGCCATATAATTGGACGGAGAGTCGCAGAGCATATTGAGAGGAGAATCGAAGATAACGTACTCCGCTAGCTGGTGGCAGCGTGTTCCCTGGCTCATCGGCTCGGAGTTCACAGGCCTGTAATTAGACTTGATGCTGTTCCTCATCGCTCCCTGGGTATAGTCCATCGGACCGGCCGCCATACGGATATAAGGTACAGTCACATCATAGGTCACCTGGTCGGCGTCCTTGCTCCATTTCATCTGCTCAAGACCGTGAACGCCCTCGAAGTTGATGACATTAGGGTATGTGCGGTTGAGACCGGTAGGCTTGTACGCCCCGTGGAAATCCATCATCATATGATACTTGGCTCCCATCTTCGCGGAGCGGACATAGAAATCCACCATCTGCTGGTCATCCCTGTCCATGAAGTCCACTTTGAATCCTTTGATTCCCATCTCGGAATAATGGCGGCAGACATTCTCCATATCCCGGTCAAATGCCTTGTAGCCAGCCCATAAGATAAGTCCCACACCTCTCTCGGAAGCATATTGGGTCAGCATCGGGAGGTCGATTTCCGGAATCACCTGCAACAGGTCTGCTTTCAGGTTCACTGCCCAGCCCTCGTCCAGAATGACATATCCGATGCCGTGCGCGGCGGCGAAATCAATATAGTATTTGTATGTGTCATTGTTGATTCCGGCACGGAAATCCACACCGTAGATGTTCCAGTCATTCCACCAGTCCCAGGCCACTTTGCCTGGACGCACCCAGCTGTAGTCCTCATCCGGTGAAGCCGGTGTCGCAAGTTTCCACACAAGATTGTTGACAGCCAGGTCAACGTCGTTTTCCACCACCATAATCACTCTCCAGGGGAATGATGCTCCGGCTTCAGCAGTGGCGATATAGTCCTCACGTGTCTTGACAATGCCCTGAAGCATATTGTGACCGCCCTGCTCGACATCTTTAGGATATGGGGCATAACGGCCTTCAAGCTTGGTGGAGCCGTCCGCATTGTAAAGAAACATTCCCGGATAGCTCAACAGATCCGCCTCAGTGACAAGCACTTTCAGGCCGTTGTCAGCCGAAACGGCGAGCGGCAGGAAAGCCAGTCTCTTCTTGTCCCAGGACGAGAGCGGCTGCACCGTGTAGGTATTCTCGAAAGAATTGAAATACTGGGACTCAAGAGTCTGTGTGTGCTGGGCGACATAAGGGATGTAAGCCTCCCAGTCTTTTGAGAAAGCGAACTCGGCCTGCTCTGACAACACTTTCCCGCCAGTCTTCAACTGGCTGCGGAAACGGTAGGCAACACCCTCGTCATAAGCCCTGAAGATAAGGGAGAACTCCTTGAAGACGAGCTCCATCTCATTATAATTGTCCCTCACCTCGGCATTTTTATAAACATCTGTCGGAATGGTCTCATCGACGGAGCGCCTGAGCACCTTGCGGACTTTGTCGTTCTGCCCGAATACAATTCCGGCATCGAAAGTCATTGATATTGAAGAAGGTGCGATAATCTCGCCCTCACCTTTCTGGACAGTGTAGGAAATTCCGTCCCCCACAACAACGCTGGCCCGCAATGAGCCGTCAGGAGATACCACCTGATATGACCCGTCAGCTGCTGCTGCCAATGCGGATGCAGAAGCCGACAAAATGAATGCTGTGCACAAAGTCTTCAGTGTCATATAATTAATAATTTATTGGTTAATTTCATCAAAGGCTGTTGATTTTCTCTGTCACCCGGGCCAGGACCTCCTGCCACGGATAGCCGGCATCTCCGATATTGTGCTCAAGAAGCGGACGGAGAGCCTCGTCAATCTTCCCGGCGAGATTCCCGTCACAGCAGGCTTCTTTCCTGAGTGCACGGACCTTCTCCGCCATCTCAATGCCGTCCCTCAGGCGCTCAAACCTCATTGAAGAGCGGCCTCCAGGATATACGAAATAGGTGTCTCCGGAACCGAAATGCCCGAAGCGTGAATCATAGCAAGGGTCTTCCGGCCAGGAATTATAGGCCCAGCGGAGCATTCCGTCATAGTTCATCGCCTCGCCGTAAAGCACCAGCATTTCAGCCTCATACGGAGCGGAGAATGTGTAGGTATTCGGGAACATCGTGCTGCAGCAGGCGTAGAAAGTGGATATGGAGCCGCCTGCACGTCTTGATACTATATCGTTCTGGTCCATAGGATTGCTGATGTCCACGCAGACATCGCGCATCATCGTGTACTTCCTGTAGGACTGATGGTTGTCCGCTATTGCGAAGCCCATCTCAGGGGCGCATTCGGCAAGCAGCCTGGCCGCGGCATCCATCTCCTCCGGACTGCGCTCGTCCATTGCGATATTGGTTATCTCAAGCCAGCCTTTTCCGGCGAGATGACTCTTGAAATCAATAAGGAACGGTTTCCAGAACTGTTCGAACATTTCCGTTCCCGGACGCGCCTCCACAGTCTTCACCTCCGAGGACGCCTCGTCATAATAATCCAAAAGGCAGTTCCACGGCACAATCGAATAGCAGTTTATGAACTTGTTGATTCCCAACGACATCATCAGCTCAACCCATCTGTCGAAGACGGTATAGTCATATCTCCAGGTGCCGTCGCTTCCAAGTGTCCACTGTATCATATTCTCATATCCGTCATAGCACTGGTGGTTCCAGGGATCCCGGTTCAGTGTGCAGGTGATGACTTTCTGCCCGGCAAGAGCGAGCTGCCGCATTTCCCTGCGAAGGGCCTCGAAATGCCCGTCGCTCCACATTTCCGTCCCGGATGTCCTGGCCACGGCGGAAGGATGCTGCCACAGGTCAAGATGATAAGACCAGTCCTCCACGGCCGGAAGAGTCCTGTCCTTGACATTGACTGAAACCGGAAGCCTCTTCACAGTCCTGCTGCCGGATTTCACCAAGACCTCTCCATTGTAAACTCCCGGTTCAGCATCTGATGGGACATCGAGGGAGAACCAGACAGGGCGGGTTGTCCGTGCGTCAATATCCATCTGCGGAATATCGTCAATCATATCAGGCACAATCATATACGGATGGTCCTCCTTCTTGCTGCACCTGCAGGCCGGCTCGGGAGTATCCGCCAACGTGTAGCGTACAAACCTGCAGGAAGCATTGCCTGAAGATATCACGGCATCAGATGAAGCGAAGTCGCCCGGAACACATCTGACCCGTTTCTTTCCGCCAGAAGTCCATAGCAGCAGCTGCCCTGACAGGCGCTCGCCTCTCCAGGCGACAAACTTCAACGTGTCCCGGAACACAGCCATAGGCACTTCGGCGCGTGAATACCGGAAGTCAGCAGAGACCCATCCGGCATTAAGCCCGGGTTCAACATTGTTCCACAAGGCGTCTTCAGCAGGCAGAAGAGCCTGAATGTCAGCAGGTTCCCTGAATGAAGGCTCAGGATTGCCGCAGGACAGGACGGCAAGAGCCGCCAGACAAGTCATCAGTTTCAGTTTCATATTCCCAGTTCTTTTTTCATATCTCTCAGCAGGTCAAAAGCCTGCATCGGTGTCATATTGTTAAGGTCAACAGAATCGAGGCGGTTTCTGATTGAGGACAAAGTGGGGTCGTCCAGCTGGAACAGCGACAGCTGGATAGAACCGTCTCCCTGCACCGTGCCCGAAGGTTCTGTCTTTGCCGCCGGTCCCGGATTGCCGGATTCGAGGGCGGCCAGGGTCTTCTCGGCTGATTCGAGCACCTCTTTCGGCATCCCGGCCATCCTGGCCACGTGAATACCGAAACTGTGGGCCGTACCACCTTCCCTGAGTTTGCGCAGGAATATCACCTCTTTGCCCACTTCTTTGACGGCAACGTGGAAGTTCCTGACTCTCGGATAGATGGCCTCAAGGTCATTAAGCTCGTGATAATGAGTCGCAAACAGGGTCTTGGCCCCTTTCCCGTATATATGGATGTACTCTACAATCGCCCTGGCTATGGACATTCCGTCATAGGTGGACGTGCCCCTTCCTATCTCGTCAAGCAGGACCAGCGAGCGTTCGGAAAGATTGTGCAGAATCATCGACGTCTCAAGCATTTCCACCATAAAAGTGGACTCTCCGCGGGAAATATTGTCCGAAGCCCCGACACGGGTGAATATTTTGTCGAAATATCCGAATTCAGCCGACTCCGCAGGCACAAAAGAACCTATCTGGCCCATCAGGACAATGAGGGCGGTCTGGCGGAGCAGGGCGGATTTTCCGGACATGTTCGGGCCGGTGAGAATGATAATCTGCTGGCTGTCACGGTCAAGGTGAATGTCATTCGGCACATATTCCTCCCCGGGCCGCATCAATGTCTCTATCACCGGATGACGTCCGGCCCTGATGGTCAGCGAATTTCCTTTACCGACAACAGGCCTGCAGTAGTTGCGCTCCAATGCGTTCTCCGCAAATCCGGCAAGGACGTCCAGTTCGGCCACGGCCGCTGAATTCCTCTGTATCAGCCTGACCGCGGACTGGATTCTGGAAATCAATGCGCCATATATGGACGATTCCAGCGCGTAAATCTTGTCCTCCGCAGACAGAATCTGCTCTTCGTATTCTTTAAGTTCCTGGGTAATATATCTTTCCGCATTGACCAGGGTCTGCTTGCGGATCCAGTCCTCCGGCACCTTGTCCTTCTGGGAATTGCGGACTTCGATATAATAGCCGAAGACATTGTTGAAACTGATTTTCAGCGAAGTGATGCCGGTGCGCTCGATTTCCCTCTGCTGCATCTGGAGGAGATAATCCTTTCCTCCTCTGGAAATTTCCCTCAGGCGGTCCAGCTCCGCATCCACTCCGGACGCTATCACGTCACCTTTTCCGATCGCTGCCGCCGCATCCGGCGAAACAGTCCTGCGGATGTCATCCAGCAAGTCCGCACAGCCATCAATTCCTGACACGAGGGCCACAAGAGCACCGCAGGTCTCTCCAGGGTCTGAACACAGGCTCTTGATCGGGTCAAGCTGAGCAAGCCCCCTTCCAAGCTGCAGGACTTCTCTCGGGACAATCTTGCCCGTGGCCGCCCTGGAAAGGATCCTGTCCAGGTCACCTATATTGCCGATATGCTCCTGCACCTTGTCCAGCAATTCTTTGCGTGACGCGAAATGGCCGACTATGTCGTATCTCGCATTGAGGATGTCAATGTCCATGGACGGCATCGCCAGCCAGTTCCTGAGCAGTCTTGAGCCCATCGGTGAAGAGCATTTGTCAATGACGCTGATCAGGGAGACTCCCTCTCCTCCGGCGGAGGCAGTGAAAAGTTCAAGATTGCGCGCGGTGAAGCGGTCCATCCAGACGAAGCGGTCCCCGTCTATTCTGGAAATGGAGCAGATATTGGAAAGCCCTGCGTGCTGGGTCTGCTCCAGATAGACTACCAAGGCGCCGGCAGAACAGATTCCAAGCGGGTATGTATCAATCGCATAGCCCTTCAGGGAATCCACGCGGAGCTGCTTTTTCAGCCGTTCCACAGCGGAGTCATGGACAAAGGCCCATTCTTCTATTGTGGAGATGTACAGCCGGTCCCCGAACAATTCGCGCACCTTCTTCTCGTTCCCTCTTTCCACCACAATTTCTTTCGGGCCGAGCGAGGAAATCAGTGTTCCGATATATTCAACGGTTCCCTGCGTAACCTCGAATGTGCCCGTGGACGCGTCCAGAAAAGCAGCTCCGCATTCGTTTTTGGAAAATGTGAGACCGGCGAGATAGTTGTGCTCTTTCTGGTCCAGCATCTGCTCGCCGAAAGCCAATCCCGGGGTCACGAGCTCGGTGACTCCCCTTTTAACCAGCGTCCTGGTGAGTTTCGGGTCCTCCAACTGGTCGCACACCGCGACTTTGTATCCGGCCCTTATCAGTTTGGTGAGGTACGGCTCAATGGCGTGATGAGGAAACCCGGCCATCGGAATGGCACCCTTGTCTCCATTGGAGCGCTTGGTCTGCACAATGCCGAGCACCTTGCTCGCAAGCACGGCGTCATCTGAATATGTCTCATAGAAATCTCCCACCCTGTACAGCAATATCGCCTCAGGATGCTGGGCTTTCACGGAAAAATATTGTTTCAGTAGAGGGGTATCCTCCGCTTGTTTCTTCGCCATAACGAATATGTTATATCAGTCCCTGCGGAAGATTTCTCCGCAATCAAGCAAATTTACAAAAAACAGGGAAAAAGACAAAGAGAGACAACTCACTCTTTGAGCAAATAAAGAATGTGCTTGACGAAGCACGCAGGCAAGTGGCACGTTCCGTCAACACTACCATTGTCAAAGCATATTGGCAAGTGGGTAAATATATCGTGGAGTACGAGCAACAAGGAAAAGGTAGGGCTGAATATGGGAAAGGTGTGATATCTAATCTCTCAAAACGGCTTACGCTGGAGTATGGGGTGGATTCTCTGTGCCTAACATCAAGTAAATGCGGCAATTCTACCTTTATTATCCAAAAGGCTACTCACTGAGTAGCCAATTAACGTGGACCCATTGGAGAGCCTTGTTAAGAGTTCAGAATGAAGTAACCCGGCAAAAACGAATATCCTTTGGTGATAAGCACTTCTATATCGACCTGGTTTTCTATAACATCCCCGCACGATGCTACGTTCTGATCGACCTCAAGATTGATGAACTGACACATCAGGACTTGGGACAAATGCAGATGTATGTCAATTACTATACGCGGGAAATGATGAATCCGGGGGACAATCCTCCTGTGGGTATTGTCCTTTGTGCAGAAAAGAACGACACAGTCGTAAAATATACGCTTCCGGAAGGAGAAAACCATCAATGTACTTTTGACAATGGCGCTCGCCGCCATTCTCAATGTCTCAACAGCATCAGCCCAGAGCGACTACACAAAGCAGGAGAAAAAGGAGGCGAGGATGACCAGTTCGGATTCGAGAAGCCTTTCTTCCTGGAGGAGAATTTCATCTATTCAGCCAATGACTGCGAGGACCGGTCAATACTGTTCTCCTTCCTCCATAACGGAAGACGTTTCACGATTTGTGACCCGACCTATATCGGTGCTCCCGTCGGAATGGCAATGGAGGATTACCGTGATATTGAATTCAATGTCCTGACATTGTAGAGTATCCCGGAATGCAAAGAAAGAGGATGGCCACGAATTGCGTGGTCCCAATGAAAAAAGCGGCGAAAAATACAATTTGTCGCTTTTTGTTGTATATTTGTTTCCGAGGGTACCGGGGCGCCGTCCCGCCTCATTGAAACGAACTTAATACTTGTGCTTTATGGCTTTCGACATCGGACTAATCCGTACACATTACTCTAACTGCAATGCCAAAGTAGCGGCAGCCCGGAAAAAGTTAGGCAGGCCGTTGACATTGGCCGAGAAAATACTTTACACCCATCTGTACTCCAGCTCCTTTGATGCCCCGCCCAGGCGCGGCGAGTCATACGCATTCTTCCGCCCGGACAGGGTGGCAATGCAGGATGCCACGGCCCAGATGGCTGTTCTTCAGTTTATGAATGCGGGCAAGGACAGGGTCGCCGTGCCAAGCACCGTGCATTGTGACCATCTGATATGCGCCAGGGACGGAGTGGAAGTTGATCTTCCCAATGCATTGAAGGCCAATGAGGAAGTCTATGAATTCCTGCGGTCCGCATCAGCACGGTACGGAATCGGATTCTGGAAGCCCGGGGCGGGAATAATCCACCAGGTCGTGCTTGAGAACTATGCATTCCCGGGAGGAATGATGGTCGGTACGGATTCCCACACGCCTAATGCGGGCGGCCTGGGAATGCTGGCCATCGGAGTCGGCGGGGCTGATGCCGTGGATGTGATGTCAGGAATGGAATGGGAACTCAAGATGCCCAGAATCATTGGCGTGCGCCTCACAGGCAGACTCCGGGGCTGGGCTTCAGCGAAGGATGTAATATTGAAGCTGGCCGGAATCCTGACAGTCAAGGGAGGAACCAATGCCATCATAGAATATTTCGGAGAGGGCACGGAGAGCATTTCCTGCACCGGCAAGGCCACCATCTGCAATATGGGAGCCGAGGTGGGAGCAACCTGCTCAGTATTCCCCTATGACAAGAAAATGTCAGAATATCTGAGGGCCACCGGCCGTGGAGAAGTCGCGGAACTTGCGGACGGATGCGCCGGGGAACTTCGTGCGGACGAGGAAGTCAAGGCTGCCCCTGAGGCATACTACGACAGAATAATTGAAATAAATCTGGACGAGCTTGAGCCTTACGTCAATGGTCCTTTCACCCCCGATGCGGCCTGTCCAATAAGCGCAATGGCTGAGAGAGTCAGGGGAATGGGCTATCCGGAAGAAGTCCAGGCAAGCCTGATCGGTTCCTGCACGAACTCCTCGTACCAGGACCTCTCAAGGGCCGCATCAGTCGCCAAATACTTCATTGACAAAGGGTTGGCCCCGAAGGCACAGCTCATTGTCAATCCCGGCAGCGAGAGAATATTCGCCACGGCCAAAAGGGACGGCATCCTCGACATACTGAAGCAGGCCGGAGCAATCATAATGACAAACGCCTGCGGCCCCTGCATTGGTCAATGGCAGCGCAAGACAAGTGACCCTTCCGCGAGGAACAGTATCGTGACCTCGTTCAACAGGAACTTTGCCAAGAGGGCGGACGGCAATCCGAACACACACGCATTCATCACCTCGCCGGAAACCGCTGTGGCATTGGCATTTGTGGGGCTCCTGCACTTTGATACCCGGGATATTCCTGCGCCAAAGGGAGATGAATTGCCGTCCAAAGGCTTCGCGGAATGCAGCATAGGATACATTGCTCCGGAGGAGAATTCCGGAGAGGTTGTCATCCGTGCCGGAAGCGAAAGGCTCCAGAAACTTGAACCATTCCCGGCCTGGGACGGAAAGGATTTCACCGGGGCCCGGCTCCTTATCAAGACATCGGGGAAATGCACCACGGACCATATTTCAATGGCCGGTACCTGGCTCCGTTACCGCGGCCATCTGGAGAACATCTCTGAAAACCTGCTGATGGGTGCGGTGAATGCCTTCAACGGAAAGACCAATGCCGTCCTGTGCGAAGGCGTGGAGATGGCTGTTTCCGCGGCGGCACGCAAATACAGGGATGAGGGTTACGGCAGCATTGTCATTGCCAAAGAAAATTATGGAGAGGGTAGCAGCCGCGAACATGCGGCAATGGAGCCACGCTACCTCGGTGTCAAGGCAGTAATCGCCAAGAGTTTCGCCCGCATTCACGAGACTAACCTGAAGAAACAGGGAATATTGGCGCTTTGTTTTGCGGAACCATCTGACTATGAGAAAATCAAGGAAGGAGACACCTTTGACGTGAAATGCGCGTCAATCCAGCCGGGAGAACCGGTGGAGGTGGTCCTGCACCACGAGGACGGCGGCACTGAAAGCATTCTGGCTGTCCATACCTACAACAACCAGCAGATTGCCTGGTTCAAGGCCGGCTCTGCATTGAACGCAAACGCACACAATCTGGAATAATGATGGAGACAAGGACAATACCAATAGTCAGGGGTGACGGTGTCGGCCCTGAAGTGACCGGGGCAATGATGCGCATAATCGATGCGGCAGTGGAAAAGGCATACTCCGGCGACAGGAAGATTGCATGGAAGGAAGTGCTGGCCGGAGGAAAGGCTTTCGAGGCTCTCGGGACCTATCTTCCTGATGAGACGGTGGAGGCGTTCAAGGAATACCACATTGGCATAAAGGGCCCTCTGATGACACCTGTCGGAGGCGGGATACGCTCGCTCAATGTCGCTCTGCGCCAAGGACTTGACCTGTATGTATGCCAGCGTCCGGTACGCTGGTTCAAAGGTATTGTCTCCCCTGTCAAGGAGCCGCAGAAAGTCAACATGGTGATTTTCCGCGAGAATACGGAAGACATCTATGCCGGAATCGAATGGGAGGCAGGCTCGCCTGCTGCGCGCAAATTCTATGATTTCCTCCACAATGAGATGGAGGTCACCAAGGTCCGTTTCCCCGAGACTTCAGGATTCGGGGTCAAGCCCGTGTCAAAAGAGGGTACCGAAAGGCTGGTCAGGGCCGCCTGCAGATATGCCGTCGAGCATAACCTTCCTTCCGTGACATTGGTCCACAAGGGCAACATAATGAAATTCACCGAGGGCGGATTCAAGAAATGGGGCTACGAACTGGCTGAACGGGAATTCGGGGAATACATTTCTTCCGGCAGGCTGGTGATGAAGGACTGCATCTGCGACGCCTTCCTCCAGAATGCCCTCCTCCACCCTGAGGACTACAGCGTCATCGCCACCCTGAACCTCAATGGGGACTATATCAGCGATATGCTTGCAGCCCAGGTCGGCGGTATCGGCATTGCTCCGGGAGGAAACATCAACTATTCCACTGGCGATGCGATATTCGAGGCCACCCACGGCACCGCTCCCGACATTGCCGGGAAGAATATCGCCAACCCTTGCAGCAACATCCTCTCAGGCGTGATGATGCTGGAACACATCGGCTGGAATGAGGCAGGAAAACTGATTGAGGCGGCCTTGGAGAAATCCTTTGAAGAGGGTTATGCAACATCAGACCTCGCACGCCTGATGGAGAATGGCAAGTCATTGGGAACCAGGGAATTTACGGAACACATAGTAGCACTGTTGAATGGAAAATAGCGATTATCTTATATATAAGTTGTCCGATATGATGAAGAGATGCACCAAGATTGATGCGGAACTCTTCAGGAAAATGGACGTGAAGCGCGGCCTCCGCAATGAGGACGGAACAGGTGTGCTTGTGGGGCTCACCAATATCGGCAATGTCGTCGGCTACGACCGCCTGCCGGACGGCACCCTGGTCCCGATTGAGGGCAAATTGTATTTCCGCGGATACGAAATCTCGGATATGGTCAATGCCATTCTGGAGGAAAAGCGTTTCGGCTTCGAGGAGATTGCCTACCTTCTCCTTTCCGGTAACCTTCCTGACAATGAGGAAATTGCAGAATTCCACAACCTCATTGTAAAGAACATGCCCCTGGAGAAGAATACCCTGCTGCACATTATTGAGCTGGAGGGCTGGAACATTATGAACGTCCTGTCCAGGAGCGTCCTGGAGTTCTACACCTTCGACCCAAATCCTGACGATACTTCCAGGGAGAACCTGATGCGCCAGAGCATTGAACTTATGAGCAAGTTCCCAACCATCATAGCATACGCCTACAACATGCTGCGTCACGGGGAACAGGGCCGCTCCCTCCACATCCGTCACCCGCAAAAGGACCTCTCATTCGCCGAGAACTTCCTGTTCATGCTGAAGGGAAGAGGCTATACTGAGCTGGAAGCCAGGACATTGGACCTGATGCTCATTCTGCATTCCGAGCACGGAGGAGGTAACAACTCCACGTTCACCGTCCGTGTGACATCTTCCTCGGGCACGGACACCTATTCGTCCATTGCGGCAGGAATCGGCTCGCTCAAGGGGCCGAAGCACGGCGGTGCCAACCTCAAGGTTACGGAAATGCTTGCTTATCTGAAGAATGCCGTCAGCGACTGGACGGATGACAATGAAATCGGAAAACATCTCGAAGGCATACTTACCAGGAAAGAGTATGACGGTGAGGGACTCATATATGGAATCGGCCATGCCGTTTACACATTGTCCGACCCGCGCGCCGTCCTGCTCAAAAGGCTGGCCGGAGAACTGGCGGAGGAAAAGCACAGAGTAAATGAATATGAATTCATGCAGAGGATTGAGAGAATTGCAATCCAGACAATTTACCGCATCAAGGGCCATGGCAAGTCAATGTGTGCCAATGTCGATTTCTATTCCGGCTTCGTCTATGACATGATCGGTATTCCCCAGGATATCTACACGCCTCTGTTCGCAATGAGCCGAATCGTAGGATGGTGCGCCCACCGCAATGAGGAGCTGAACTTCGAGGGACAACGGATTATCCGCCCTGCCTACCGGTGCGTGACGGAGGAGAGGGACTACATCAGCATTGACAAAAGATAAACAGAGGATTGCTCACGGTTCAAAATGGTAAAGATGGCGAGGACGCCGTGGAGTCCCGCTCTGAATTCCCGGAGCAGTTCAAGCTGAAGCTGATGAGCCAGTCGGAACTCTGAAAAGAATCAGTATTCCCCATGTGACAGGTAGTCTTTCAGTGCCAGACGAAGAATCTTCAGGGCAAGCTGGATCTCGGAAGTTACCTTGCGGACGGAAATATTATATTTCAATGCAATCTGCTGGTAGGTAAGGTCCCCGTCACGGTTTGAAGAGAATATCTTCCTGGTCATCTCCGGCATATTGCCGAGGGCCTTGCGGAAGAGGGTGATGATTTCTTCCTCGTAAAGAGGATTTGACCCCAGGAGGGCTGCAAGGGCCATCTCCCGTCTGAGACGCATCAGGTCCGAGAGCCCCTCCTTGGTCTTCTGAAGATTGTTACGGCTGCGCAGATATGACAGACAACGATTCCTGACCGCAAGGTATATGTAACCTTTGACATTGTCATCTTTCACCTCATCCCTGTGCTCCCAGAGATAGAGGAAGCAGTCAGTGACAATATCACGGGCATCCTCCTTGTCGCAGACATAAGAGAAGGCTATCCGCTCATAATTCGAGCGGGTCAGTCCGTACAGTCTGCTGAATTCCTTGTCCGTCATTTCTGCCGCAATACTAAAGCCACTTGGTATCCATCATTTTCGGATTGGACGAGCCGCCTTTGGCATCATATCCGTGACCGGTAAGATCCCTGACAACGTTACCGCTCGTTTCTCCCGATTCCCAGGCGTTCATTCTCCAATAAGCGAGAAGGCCGTCCGAAGCCGGGTCCACGTAATTCATATTATTAGCTATCTCGCTCTGGCTCAATGCTTTTGTCCAAACTCGCGTCTCAGCAATGTATCCGTCAAGAGTACGGCCTCCACCATAGCTTGCGCCGAGATAGAATCCTCCGGAATTGCCGCTGGTAAGGTCAATTGTCTCACCTGCAACCGGTATGCCTGTCGCATATTGTCCGTCAATGTAGATATCCCAGGAAGCGCCGCTCCATACGGCTGCGACGTGATACCACCGACCGGTCTCGAAAGGCCTGTCAACGGCTGCCGGCTGGTATGAGTCATGGCAGATCTGGAGTACATTGTTGTCAATCTTCACATCTCCGAACCTGACGCAGCAGACTCCCTCGATACCCATTATTGAACTGATGTACGGATCTCTGGTCTGGAATGAGTTCATATATACTCTCGTCTCGAGCGTCAACTGTTTCAGAGCGGACAGGGAGGCATCCTCCTGGAATGAAGGAACCTTGTAAATATTGCTGGAACCAAGATAGATGGCCTTGCTTACCACCGGTGCTTTCAGCACAATGTACAGCGTACGGCTCGGCTCCAACACCTTCATCGCCGACACCGACTTGATGCTCACCGGTATGCAATATATCGTACCTTCAGCGAACTCTTCAGTGGAATTGACAACAAGTTCCACCGGCTGGGACCGGCTGTAGCCGGCATTTATCTCTGTCTTTGCCGTACTCAGTGAGAAACTCGACTCTGGAGCCATAACGTAATTCTTTCCATTGGCCCTGTTGTATTCCTCAAGCAGGTCCGGGCGGATTTCCAGTTCAATGGCCACATCTGACGTGGCCTTTACTGACGATGACACTGTAAACTCCACACCTTGAGGAGTCTCATCCACCGTGATTGTCTTGTATGACGTATTCTGCGCATCTGTCATATAGATTGCATCATACGGTTCATCGACATTATTACATCCCGCCATCCCCGCAACGAGAGCGAGCAGGCAAGGGAAATATTTGATTTTCAATGGTTTCATTGTTCAGAACATTAAATTTATTGCACATTCGGAATGCATCCGGGGCTATTGCGCAGCCGGAGCCCAGAGCTCGGCCTCGTCCATTGACATATAATATGAGGTCTTTATGATGAGCCTGAAATATTTAGCCGTCACCGGGTTCTTGAGCTGTACAGGTATCCAGTTGTCATCCGGGAAGACAGGCGCGAATTCGATGCCGAGGGAGAGGGATTCCCAATTCTCCCTGTCATTGCTGATCTGGACATCGGCAATAGTGAACTTGTCGCGGGACGGACCGAAATGACAATGCCAGCGGAAACCGGAGAATTCGTAAGGTTTCTCGAGTTCGACAATGAAATTGCCAGGGTTGAAATAGCTTGAGAAAGTATACCAGTATGTACCGCTTGTACTGCCGTCGAACATAGCAGCCTGCTGTGCGTCCGTATCATTGTTCCAAACTCCTGTCCATCCTTCGGTATTGTAGCCGTTATAACACTTGAGCCTCCAGCTTGCGTCCGGTTCTATCTTGGTTCCCGTCAGCTCCGTAGCCGTGAAGTCCACATTGACTGGAGCGGCTGTGATGGTTATATAGTGGACGAGGTCCGACTTCGATGTGTAGATTCCGTCTTCCGGAAGGATTATCCTAAGCGGAATCATATAGTTTCCCTTCGTTATGTTCCGGACATCCACGCTGATGGAGTATGGCTCAGTGATAAAGTTTCCGGCAGTCACGTTGATGTCGCCGATACTGAAGAGGGATTCGTCCAATGCAGACCAGGATTTGCCTTCAGCCTCGTTTCGTACCTGGATGAGTGATGGATCATAAACGACCTTGAACATATCTGATTCAGGAAGAGGGCGGGAGAACGTAAGGGAAATTTCATCTGAAATCACCTCTGTTGCATCCTCTTCACCAAGCATGACAACATAGGAGGCATCTTCTGATGTCAGGTTCACCGTCACTGCTCCTCCGGCAGGGTTGGCATCCTGTATGGCCCTGCGCATATACTTGTAAGGCATATCACTATGTCCGTATTCGTACTCCATATGGTACGCACCGAAGCCGGCCCCGAAGCCCTGTTCCGGATTGAACCTGGCCATTCCGAGAAGTGAATTTACAGTCTCTCCGTCCCTGCTGACATGGCTGACGCCGCCGTTCTGCCAGTATGACTCGAAGTTCTCGGCAAATATGTACTGCTCCGGTTTCCATCCTTTGGCATAGGCGTAATTGAACCGGTTCTGCAAGTCAGTCCAGCCCGATGAACTGTAGGCCTGGACAATACCGTAGTCGAAATATTCCACTACATCCTCGTGCACAGCATAAGGGACGCCGTCAATCATCAGGAGTCTCCCTGTACCCGATTTGGGACCGAGATATTTTCCGAGGGCTATGATTGTCTTCCTGAACAGTTCATTGTCGTGGCCCACAAGCGGTCCGGAAGCTCCGTAACCCGGCTCGTAGTCTATATCCAGACCGTCATAATTGTATTTTGCAATCGAATCGGCATATGAACGGGCGAAATTCTCAATGGCAGCATCGGTAATTTCTCCGTCTTCCTTGAATTGTTCAGGCAGGTCATCGAGGAAAATGGTAAACGTCACCTTTGTTCCTTTCACCTTCTGCACGAATTCCTTGTCGGCAATCTGCTCAGGTGTGAGATTGTTCCATCCGCTCCAGATGGATATGATGTCCATCGAGTCCGGGGCGCTCTCGAGTTTGGTCTGGAACGAAGGTCCTGCGGCAGTCCAGGAGCCATACCATCCGAATGCTATCTTGTGATTTGTCTTCTTGTATTCTCTCAGGGCGGCGTAGTAGGCATTGTCCCTCAGAACGGAAGACTGCTTGTACGGGTTCTGGACAATCTCCCTGTCAGGAGTCACCCAGTCCGAGCAGGATGCCACCAGAAGAATAGCGGCGGCAAAGCCTGCGACAATATTGTATTTTCTCATATGTTTCAATCTTTATCGTTGTTCCAGTCCTTATTTCCTGTCCCACCACAGACGGACGCCTCCGTTGTCGGATCCGCCGATGAGACTGATTGCATTCCGGAGTTCAGCAGAATTGTTGGCGTATTCGGAACGAGGGAATGTCATCCTGCGCACCTGTATGCCGGTATCTATCTTGCCATCACTGAGATTGTCCTTCACCGGAATGACCTTCGGATAGCCGGTACGTCTGAATTCAGACCAGGCCTCCTGACCGTTCGGATACATTGCAATCCATTTCTGGGTGATGATTCTCTCAAGCTTCCTCTCATCAGAATCCGAATCGTCCCAGGCCGGTGTAATATCGGAAGGTGCCTGATATGAATTTTTTGCGGAGCCCAGATTCTTGTCTTCGAAAGCCGCAGGAGTTGCTTTGCTGGAAGCATAAGACGCTGCGTCAGGGGCTGAAAGTCCGCGTTCCTCGAAAGACAGGGCAATTCCGTCCTCATATAGTGTTGACGCATCTCCGCCCATATTCCATCCGATCAGCGCACCCTCTGCACGCAAAAATGCCACCTCGGATGCGAGCATCCAGACTATAGGAGTGCTCTTAGATACGTTCGGTGTCGAGAGAGGGGTGTAATTGTCCTGAGTCATAGTCCTGATTCCGCTTCTGACTCCGTGGTATCCGCCGCCCTCGACAGTGCTCTCGGAGAAATACAAAGGGAGACGAGGATCGTTGTACCCGTTCAGATAGCAGTCCATAGTGGCGCCCATACGGGTGTCCCTGTATGCGTTCCAGACCTCCTCAAGAGGGTTGAACACCTGTATCGTGGCACTGCTCTTGAGCCAGGCTCCGTCAGAAGACGCTGTCATCACACCGGAAGCCACTGCTTCCTCGGCATAGCTTTGGGCAAGTGCAGGCTCCACGTAACGGATTCTCAGGGCCATCCTGAGTTTCTCGGAATTTGCCAGCTTAAACCATTTGGAATAGTCCCCGTTGAAGACAGGGTCCACTGTAGTGAGAGCGGTGGTTCCTGAAGATGAGACGTAGTTCGAGAGCACATCGATTGCGGCATCAAGGTCACGGAAAAGATTCTTGTACACTGTTTCCTGGCTCTCATACGGGTTCTGGTCCTCACCGAATCCGGAGACCGGCAACGGTCCGTATATATCGGAAGTCCTCTGCAGGGCCATTACCTTTATGACTTCTGCGACGGCGAATATCTCGTCACCGACGAGGCCGTTCTCGTGGGCGTATTTCAGATTCAGCCAGGCAGGCATCACATTGGTGAATGCCACGGAGAAAGGGTAATTGTTGTAGTCCGTCCCGTCCAGGTCATAGGTGCAGGTATATGAACCTCCGTTGAAAGCCTGGGTCGGGGAAAGATAGCCGCAGAACGCATCTCCCATCAGGTTGCAGGCACGCTGGAACTCATTGGCCCCTACGTCGCTGCAAGGGATGACCGCATCCATTATCATCGTGGTGATATGGGACTTGCTGTCAATTTCCTGGATTGCGTCCGGATTTGTATTGAAACCTTCATAGCCTTTGGTGCAGGACAGTACTATGCCTGACATTAGTGCAGCACCGGCGAAGAGGATTGTTGTATTGATGTATTTCATCTCATTCGGTTTTTAGAATTGGAGCCTCACACTGAAGCCGATGTTTCTGGTACTTGGCTGCATAAAATAATCCAGTCCCTGGTAATATGTTCCGGTCGATGCTGTGAGTTCAGGGTCGAATGGAGCCTTGTTGTAAATCATCCAGAGATTGCGTCCGACGAGGGACACGGTCATCCCGAGCTTGTCCCTGAACCAGGTCCGCGGAAGGTCATATCCAATAGTGAGTTCCCGGAGACGGACATTGGTCATGCTGTACACATAATGCGAGAGCATCGATGTGCCGAGGCCGTTGTTTGCGTAGAAGGTCTTGGCATCAGGCAGCTGCTGGGTTTCGGAAATCCACACTCCGCCTTCATCCCTCGCGTCGGCCGAAGCCTGGGATGCGCCGAAGCGGTCCATGAGTGCCTGTGTGGCTGACACTCCCTTGCCTCCTATCCGAGCATCGAAGAGGAAGCTCAGCGACACTCCCTTGTAAGAAAAAGTATTATTCCAGCCGATACGGGCCTTTGCCTCGGTGTTGCCGGCATATATCCAGGTGTTCGGGTCGAGGGAGACGGTATTGGAATTCGGATCTACGTAAATCTGCCCGTGATCGTCGGTCTTGAGGCCGGTCACGTAGAAATCCCCTATGGAGCCTCCCTTCGCGACCTTCATCCTGTACCCGCCATAATCCATATTCACCTCATCGACAGTCACAAGATTGCCGGACACGTCACGTGTGCCTTCAGGAACAAGTTCCTTGATCTTGTTGCGGTTCATTGAGAATGTGGCTGTAGAAGCCCAGGTGAAATCCTTCCAGGTATTGCGGAATCCGAGCGAAGCCTCGATTCCCCAGTTGTTAACGCGGCCGGCATTGATGTAGGCGAGCTTGTAGCCCGTGCTCGGAGAGGCGTTATACTGGAAAAGCTGGTTGTAAGTGTTCGTGTTGTAGTATGTAACGTCCACGGAGAACATATCCTCAAGGAATTTCACGTTGAGTCCGGCCTCGACAGACTTGGTCCTTTCAGGAGTCAGGTTGGATGCCGGAGCATATGTGTTTGAGGAGATTATGCCTCCAGTGGACAGCGGCGTGTTTACTCCCGTAATGAAACGCTGAGGAGCATTGCCGACCTCCGCATAGGAAGCGCGCAGCTTGAGGAATGATATGCCCGCACGCGTGAGGTCTGTCATTGAAGAAATCACGGCAGAAAGGCCTGCTGACGGGTAGAAAATATTCTTGCTGTCCGTGAACGCAAGCATGGACGGCCATTCGTTTCTGGCTGTGAGGTCCAGATAGAGCATACCTTTCCAGCCGAGCTGCAATGTGGCATACAATGACTGTGTCTGGTCGTGGTATCTGTCAGCAAGCGGTCCGGTCTGGCTGTGGGTCATGCTGATGTTGTAAACAGAGAACTTGTTCGGGACAGTCGCCAGATTGCCTTCGAAACCGGACGCCTTGTTCACGTCATCGGTGATGCTGGCTCCGATATTGAACAATATGGACAGCCTGTCAGCCGCAACTTTCTTGTCCAATGTGAGGAGTACATCCCCGTAGAAATTGTTGTGACTGATATTGTTGTCCTGATAGTTACCGTATTCTGATGCGAACAGGGTGTTGGAGGAAGCATATATTTTCCTCGTGTAGTTCATTGAGGTGTTGTCAAGTCTTGCACGTCCCGTCACGTATATCCAGTCTGTGATATTCCATTTCAGGGTACCGGTGAGGGTGTAGCGGTGGGAAGTGTTCTCGAAGAGCTCCCGGTTGATTTCCCAGTACGGGTTCTCCACTCCGTTGACGAACTCTAAAGGCCAGAACTGCTTCATATATCCGGCTCCGGTATCGTATCTCTCATATATCTTATATTTGGAAATGTCATCTCCGCGAGGGAAAAGATATACAGCAATAAGAGGGTTGTGGTACATTCCCTGTACTGTAGGATTTCGCTTGTACTGCTTCATATAGCTCGCGCTGAAATCCAATACGAGCTTGTCCTTGACCAGTTGGGTTGTATTGCGGATATTGAAATTGTACCTGTTGTAATTGTTGTTACCGATTATGCCCCGCGAATTCAGGGCGGCGGCGGAAGCGTAGGTCTGGCTCCTTTCAGTACCGGCCATCACCGAAATGGAATTCGACACATTGTATCCGGTCTGGAAGAAATCCAATGGGTCGTAGCTTGAAGGAGTCTCGAGTTTCGTGCCCCAGCTCATTGAAGGAGAGGTCGGATCAGTACCGTATGTATTCTGGAAATCCGGGGTCACGAACGGAGATGAGAATGTAGTGTTGTTCGAGAAATTCACGCGGACACGGCCTTCCGAGCCTTTCTTGGTAGTGATGAGTATCACGCCGTTTGCGCCCTGGGAACCGTAGAGGGCGGCAGCAGTCGCACCGGTGAGGACGGACATAGATTCGAAATCTTCAGGGTTGAGATTCGCGATTCCCTCGAAATCACCCCCGTCAGGAGTCTCGTAGAATCCTTGTGTCTGCGAGGAGCGGAGGTCCGGCATTGGAATACCGTCGATGACATAAAGAGCGTTGTTGTTGCCGCTGATGGACTTAACGCCACGCATTATAACACGTGCCGAACCGCCAGCGCCGGATGAACTCTGGTTAATCTGGAGGCCGGCGACTTTTCCGGAAAGGGAATTGACAAAGTTGGCGTCCTTCACGGCGTTGACCAGCGCACCGTCAACCTTCTGGACATTGTAGCTGAGGGCTTTTTCCTCACGCCTGATGCCGAGAGCCGTGACAACCACATCGTCAAGGACTGTTGCAGCCTCTTCGAGCACGATGTCTATTTTGGACGCCTTGCCGAGAGTGACGGTTCTGTCTTCATAACCGAGCAATGTCACAACGAGTTGGTGGACACTTTCATCCACCTCGATGGAATATCGTCCGTCAAGGTCGGTAATCACACCTTTGGCCCCACCGGGAATCATCACTGCGGCTCCGGGCACAGGGACTCCGGCATTGTCTGTGACAGTTCCGCTTATGACCCTGACGGCAGAGGCGGAAGCCTCTTTCCTGGAAAGGAAAATATAGGTACCGTCAATGTCATAACGGATGTCCGTGCCTTTCAGCAATGCCGACATAACTTCGGATATCGGAGCATTTTCCACGTTGATGGAAACCTTGCGACCGGTATCTATCCCTCCTTTGTTGATAAACAGATAACGAGACTGATGTTCAATCTCGCGGGTGACCTGCCCTATGGTGACATCCGTCATCTTCAGGGTCAAGCCGTTTCCCGCATCCTGGGCGGACATCAGCCCGGCACTCAGGACAATGGAGCAGAAGATTGCGTACAATCTTCGCAACTTGAGCTTTGATTTGATCATTTTTTATATTATTAATTGTGGTAATACTGTCGTTTTCAATATGGTATCAATGAATCACGACCACATTGGCACCAGGGTTCCTGCTGAATTCGAAAGAAGTTGTCTGCTGCAGAATCTTGAGGGCGTTGTCGATTCCGTCGTTGATACGTACCTTGCCGCTGACACCGCTGATATCCGGCAGTTCTTCGCGGCTGATGGTGATGGTTACATCGAATGCTTTCTCGAAGTCGCGCATCTGTTCAATGAAACTGCGCCCTCCGATTTCGACCAGGCCTCTGGTCCAGCAGATGTCCGGATTCTCCAAAATGCTGAGTTCCAGACGCCCTCCGTTGATGCGGACAATGTCGTTGGGCCGCATGTCCACCTGGGTCTTCCTTTCGTCAAGAAGATTCGTAAGCATAATCCTGCCTTCTATCAATGTCGCCGCGAAATCCCCCTTATCCTCTTCAGCCCGGACATTGAACCTGGTTCCGAGAACTTTGATTTCAGAGGCAAACGTTGTCACCGTGAACGGGCATTTGTCATTGTGGGAGACATCGAACATAGCTTCTCCTGAAAGCTTTACATTACGGCAATCTTTTCTGAAGACCGCCGGATACTGGAGACGGGCTCCGGAGTTAAGATAAACCACCGTGCTGTCCGGCAGGATGAAATGGACAATCTCCCCTCTCGGCGCCTCAACCGTCGCGGTCATTCCGGAGAACGAGTTGACTGTAGCTTCCCTTGTAATCCATACGGCAAGGAGGATTGTCGCAGCCACACCGGCAGCCTTAATAAATATTGCCGCACAGCGACGCAACAACGAATTTCTGCGGCAATCTTCCATTTTCCTTCCGATTTCCTCCAATTCCGCAACGTCAATTATCGTATGCACGTCACCGAACAATCCGGCTGCTTTTTCCGGTTCCGCCTCACATTCATCCATCAGGTTCTTCACATCTTCTTCCTGAATCTGGCCCATAATGGCCCTGAATATCGTCTGCTCATCCATTTCAATTCATTTTTTAGTCTCACTCTTTAATAAAGCGCACGAGAAGCAAGGGTTTACATAAAAAATTGCTACTTTTGAGGCCGGATATGAAAAAAGTACTTGTAATCACATATTACTGGCCTCCAGCAGGCGGTTCAGGTGTACAGAGGTGGGTGAAATTTTCAAAATACCTGCCCCTATACGGCTGGCAGCCGGTCATCTACACGCCGGAGAACCCGGAGATGACAGCTGTGGACCACAGTCTGGAGAACGACATCCCGGAAGAGGCCGTGGTGGTGAAACGCCATATCACTGAATTCTATTCGGTGTACAGGAAGCTTATGGGCAGGAAGGACATCACCGTGAAGGAGGTCAATCCGATAAACAGCCAGAAAAAGACTCTCAAGCAGAGACTTATGCTGATGTTGAGGGGCAATGTGTTCATTCCGGACCCGAGGGTCACATGGGTGCGCCCTTCTGTGAAATTTCTCTGCAAGTACCTGAAAGAGCATCCGGTGGATGTGATTGTGAGCACGGGTCCGCCTCATTCCATGCACCTGATAGCTATGAAAGTAGCGCGCAGGACGGGCATTCCGTGGCTGGCCGATTTCCGTGACCCTTGGACGAAAATGTTCTATTTCAAGCACTTGTGCCTGTCCAAATGGGCAGAAAGGAAACATCATCGTTTAGAGCGGGAAGTTCTTGACAGTGCTGACACGGTTGTAGCGGTTTCTCCTCTCGTGCAGGACGAGTTCATTTCAATGACCTCCACTCCGGTGGAACTTGTCACAAACGGATACGATGAAGAGGACTTCACCCAGGTGGTGGAGCCGGACGGATATTTCAATGTCACCCATACCGGGCTGTTCGCCGCCGATGGCAATCCGGAGCTCTTATGGCAGGCCCTCGCCGATAAATGCGCTCAGGATGAAGAATTCAGGAAAATGCTAAGAATCAGGTTGGTAGGCAAGACAGACCCGCAGATTACCGCATCCATCAAGTCGGCAGGTTTAGGAAGCAATTTAGTAGATTTGGGATATCAAGACCATTCAGTGGCAGTCAGGGAGCAGAAGAATGCTTCCCTGCTTATTCTGCCGCTGCGGAAAGAGCCGGAATACAGGGCGACGCTGCCCGGGAAACTGTTTGAGTATCTGGCTTCCTTGAGACCGGTGCTCGGTATCGGCCAGACTGACGGGGCGATGGCCCGCATTATCAACGAGACCAATGCCGGAGTGGTGTTCGGCTGGGATGACAAGACTTCCGTCGCCGCTTATATCAATCTTTGCTGGCGCCAGTTCATCTCTCCGGAAGTCCAGCTGCCAGAGACTGTGCCCGATGCAATTTCACGTTTCTCGCGGCGCAACCTCGCCGGCCGTATGGCCTCCCTGCTGGACTCACTGGCTCAAAAGTAATCTTCTTCAGCGGGCCGGCTGCAACCGGGACCAGACAAAAACGGCCGCTGCGGAGAGCAGGACTAAAAGCAGGAGGAGTACGGAGGAGCCTCTTGAGATATTGGCGCTGATAACGTAGGATTCAGGCTCGAAGCGCATAACGAGGTCGTGCTCTCCGGCCGGAAGCACCGCGGCCCGCAATGTCCAGTCAGCCCTGAAGATACCGATTTCCTGCTTGGCATAAGATTCCTTGCCAGATCCGGCGTCTCCGGAATCCAGCCAGGCCTTCCACCCGGACGGATAATAGATTTCGCTGAACACAGCCACTTTTTCAGATGACAGGCTGTAATGATACCTCAGTTCATTGGGAGCATAAGCAGTCATATAAATCGTGTCCCTTGCAGCAAGCCCGTCCGCAGCATCGTCAATGGCCGGGAACAGATCGGCGGCCTGCCTGAAATCAGGGCCGAGCACGGCCACATTGTGGAGATCGACATTGCCGAGAAGGCTGATTTCCTCTTCCGCGCTTTCGGCCACGCTGGACGTTCCGACGAACCAGGCATTGCCCATAGCATAAGGATTCATTGCCGGAGCGCTATTGCCGTCCAGAATCACATATTTGTCATTAAGCATCGACAGCACAGGCAGATACGGGAATGACTCCATCAATGCGGACATTGTTCCGGCCTTGTTCACCGCCCCTATCATAGTATTGATTTCAGCATTGAGATGCCGGTCAATGAGGTCCTGGTAACGCTGCATTTTCACCGGGCTGTAGCCTCCGATATTCCTGTGCCAGTAGCTCGGATGAGAATCATTGAACACATTGACAGTCAGGTCAAGAGTCCTGTAGCCCAGTTCCCCGTCCTCAAGAATCGCCTTGTCGGCCGGACGCTGGGTGAACTGCCCGTTGAACTCACGGGGCTTTACGAAATGGTCCGAGTTGAGATATCTCTTTCCTACAGACCACATATTCAGAAGCACAAGGATGCATATTCCGCCGGCGGCATACATTCTTCTGCTTCCTACAAACGCTTCATTCCCGGAGACTTCCTTCGGCTTTGCATAAGCCCAGAATATAATCAGGAATGTTCCCATCACCATAAATGCGGACACGAGGGCGTCATTCGAAAGCAGCATCCGCCTGTCTTCCTGCAGCGCGGAGGCAATCTCCGGATGCATTCCGGAGTCAGAAGCCTCCTCGAAAGAGCCTGCAATACCGGGAAGAAGCGAGCACAGCAGGCAGAATCCGGCAGTCAGCGCAAGGGCCACGAAAGCCGGTTTCCTGAACTGTTCAGCAGAATATTCTCCTTTCAGGACTTTGTCAAGAGCGAAGAATCCCAGCATCGGCAGGGTGAACTGCAGGATTGTCAATGCCATGGAAACAGTCCTGAACTTGCTGTAGAACGGCATATGATTGTACCAGAACTCCGTGAACGGCATAAAATGCCTGCCGACCCCGAGGAAAACGGCTATGATTGTCGCTGTCAGAATCCACCATTTGTCCCGGCCTTTGCACATAAAGAGTCCCAGCAGGAACAGGAAAATCGTGATGGCACCCATATACATCGGGCCCGCTGTGAACGGCTGGGGTCCCCAATACATCGGAAGCGATTTGGCCAACTCATTGAGGCCGCCCTGGCCATATTGTTTCAAAAGCTTGATTGTGTGCGACTTGGAAGGATTCACAGCCCCTGATGACGAACCTCCGTTGAAATCGGGGATCATCATATTTGGCAGTTCCTCCCAGCCATAAGACCAGGCCGTGGCATAATCCAGATCAAGTCCCTTGGACTTTTTACGGCCGTTCTCCTGGTCTCCGGCCGCCAGTTCCGAACCGCCGCGCATAGTGTGCTGTGAATACAGATACGTAGGAATCAGTTTGTTGGCATTGGTTCCGATTCCGGCCAATCCGAGGAAAAGCAGCAGGAACGAGGCTGCGAAGAAACGTCCGGTTGCGCTCCTGCGGGACTTGTCGAGCATCAGCCAGATGAAAAGTCCGGCAACATAGCAGAATATAATTATTGCCAGATAATACGAAATCTGGATATGGTTGGCCTTTATCTGGAAATTGACCGCCATCCCGAAGAGGGCAGCCCCGAGTGCCGTCAAAGGCAGCCATACTCTCCAGCCCGGCGTCTCGCATTTCTCCGAACGGTACAGGTTCAATGCGCTTCTATACGTGAATATCAATGCAGCCAGCACCCACGGCAGCCAGGCTATCGCCATCATTTTGGTATTGTGTCCGACCTGGATAATCTGGAAATTGTACGAGCAGAACGTCACTGCAACAGCTCCCGCAACGGCCACAAGCCAGTTGATTCCAAGCGACAGCATCAGGAGGAAGGCTCCGAGCAGAGAGATGAACAGGTAGCTCGCCGGTCGTCTGCCGAACAGAAACGCATCGTATATCTTCTGCGTCCAGTCTCCTTCCGGATTGCCCGTGAGCATTGTCGTAGGCATTCCTCCGAACATCGAATTGGTCCAGGCAGTGCGGTCGTCCGGATGCGCGCTGTTCCATTCGTTGGCCTCATGCGCCATTCCGACATAGCCGGATATGTCGCTCTGATTCACTATTTTACCGCCTAAGACCTGCGGCACGAACCCGTAAGCTACCGCTAAAAACAACAATATTACGCCTGCATATTTCAGGACCGGTTTCCATATCTTCTGCATAATGTACTATTTCAATGCGTTGTACTACAAGACTATTGCAATCTGCAAATTTAGCCAACGGCATCCGGAATTGCAAACGGGCCTCCGCCAATAGCAGACAGCTGCGGACCCCTAAAAGTCCTCCGCGATTGTCCTGACGAAACTGGCAGTCTCCCGGACTTTGAGGGCGGCCTGCTCGGCGGACATATAGTCGAGATTCCACGCGGCCACAGTGATGACCTCCCCGAGCCCCCAGAGTGACGATAGCGCCTTCAAGTACGAACTTCCCTGGTCACGGGAATCCCCGGTCGGGATGTCCATACCTCTGGTGGTGACGTAGAGGACCTTGCCGCATCTGCACAGTCCTGTACAAGTGGTGCCGTCATCGGTGAATGTTATGCCGTAAAGAGACAGATTCTCGAAGAACGCCTTGAGCACCGCAGGGAAACTCATATCCCAGAAAGGCGCGGCGATGACCAGCCTGTCCGCAGAGGCAATCTTTTCCGCAATTTCCACAGCCTTCTCCAGAATCCGGCCGGCGGTCCTTTCTTTCAATGCCTCCGGAGTCAACGGCGGCAGGGCCGTCGAATTGACATCTATTGTCTCGATATCATACCTCGAAACGAGAACCTCCTTTGCGGCCTCCAGAATCACCCTTGTTCTTGACTCCTCTCTCATGCAGGAGTCGATTATAATCAGCTTTTCCATTGTTTTCAATTTGCTCCGTTCATATTTTTGCTGTGGCTGCACTTATATCCTGCTTCAGGTGTCCCGATATACCACATGCAGCCGGGATGGACATCACGCCGGCCAATAATAAAACCACGATAACCAATCGGTTGCAACCACTCATAATAATCTGATTGTTATAGATTTGCTCAAAAAAATCAATGCGGATATTATCTGTTTTATCTTATAAAGATACTGGATTTTCATTAAAAACAAATGATTTAAAGTCTGTTTTCGTTATCCGAATGGCAATGTGGTTTGGCGATTATGCGCTTCGTCCTACATTCGCCGACGAAAATGGAGGGCAGCTCCGGCGAAGGGAGAAATGGGAGTAAAACAGGTCAGTCGCAAAATCTTAACAAACTGGAATAATCGAAAACTGCGTCACCTAATGACACTTTTTTCGATTAGCTTTTGGCTGCCCAAGGAAAAACAACTACTTTTGTAATCGAGAACTCCGTCACCCGGTGACGTAAAATTCGATTAGTAATGAAAAGTATTGAACGAAAAAAATATCTGGACGAAATCATTTCTCTGCGACCATAAGCATTTATGATTTTCTGCTGAAGGACAATTCATTGGAATTGTAAACCTTAAAATATCTTGCTGCAAAAAACATGTGCAAGTATATGGATATGTGGAGCAGGTTCTATGCGAGCGGACATCATCAACCGAAAGCCAAAGTAATAGCCTTGGCGGAATGAAAAGGGCTGGTGCGGATGCCGTCATACAAAACTTGAAACGCATCCGGGCCAGCCCCGATATTAACAAACTATTTCAAAACAGTCCGGAAGCCGAACTCAAGCTGCTGCAACCATTGAGATCACTCTGATGGAGAGGCAGGCGGAAGTTCTTGGTTTACGGGAAATAATATGTAAATTTGGAGATTGAGGAGTCACAAACGCTTTGAAATATGTTATACCCGATTGGCATACAAAATTTTGAGAGTCTCCGCGAAGGCGGATATATCTATGTGGACAAGACTGCTTCAATCTACAACTTGGCCACATACGGAAAATATTATTTCCTGAGCCGCCCGCGCAGGTTCGGCAAAAGCCTGCTCATTTCCACTATGGAAGCTTATTTCCGAGGTCGCAAGGAACTGTTCAAGGGATTGGCGATAGAGAATATGGAAAAAGACTGGGAGGAGTATCCTGTGCTTCATCTGGACCTGGGAGGAAAAGCTTACGACAGCCCCGGATCAGTGGAAGATAATCTCGATTATCATCTTGTGCAATGGGAGAAAAAATACGGTGGTTTTGCGGGGAAAGACATAGATACACGTTTCAAGGCAGTGATTGACAATGCCTATGAGCAGACAGGCAAGAAGGTGGTGATTCTGGTTGATGAGTACGACAAGCCTATCGTGGACAATCTTGGAGACGCAGAACTTGTCGAGAGATATATGAAGACGCTTCAGGGATTCTATGGTGTGCTCAAGGCAAAGGACGGGAAGATCCGCTTCGGATTCCTCACCGGTGTATCGAAGATTGGCAAGCTGAGTGTTTTCAGCGCACTGAACAACCTGAAGGACATATCTTTGACTAATGAGTTCTCTGCCATCTGCGGCATATCCGAGGATGAACTGCGAAAGTATTTCGATGACAGTGTTGTTGAAGTGGCAGAATCCAACAGCCTGACCAAGGAAGAATGTTACCATAAATTGAAGAAGACCTATGACGGTTATCATTTCGCCGGCAAAGCTGTGGGAGTATATAATCCTTTCAGTCTTCTCAACGCATTTACTGACAGGGATTTCCGGGAATATTGGTTCGAGACGGGCACTCCTTCTCTGCTCGTAAACGTCATGAAACAGACATCGTTCGACATCACATCATTGACCGACAATGTGATTGTCGGGATTGACGACCTCAGCGGCATGCAGGACATCACGGGCAGGCCGATTCCTCTGTTCTTCCAGACCGGATACCTGACGATCAAGGACTATGACAGGGAATATCAGGAGTATCGTCTCGGATTCCCGAACAATGAGGTGAAGACCGGGTTTTTGCGATTCATCTACTCGAACTATGTCCCTATAAACCCGGCGGAAGGAAACACTACGGCATCACGTCTTGCACGTGCACTCCGAGCCGGCAGGCCGGAAGATTTCCTGGGAATCCTCCAGACAATATTCTCCGGGGCCACATATGAGATTGAAATCAATTCCGAGAAGAGTTTCCAGCAGGCAATTTACGTCATCACCGAGCTTGTAGGAGAATTCGTGGAGGCAGAGCGGCACACGAGCAACGGACGAATCGACCTGCTTCTACAGACCAAGGACTACATTTATATCATCGAGCTCAAGATTGACAAGTCAGCGGACGAGGCATTGAAACAAATTGAGGAAAAGGACTATGGAGGACCTTTCGCCTCAGATTCGCGCAAACTCTTCAAGATAGGCATCAACTTCTCCACAAAAGAACGCCGGATTGATGACTGGAAGATTGCCTGATGATTATTCCTTAAGAAATGTGCGGATATGTCTACGGCCTGTCCGGCCCTACAGCAGGAGTCCGGAGATGAATATTATGGCGATGACTAAAGGGGCGATGTAGCGGATGAGGAAATAGACCGCCTTGAAGCACCTCACATTGAAGCGCAGCGTGCCGCCGTTGGTAAACTCGTCATACACATCGGACTTCTTCATTTTCCAGCCGACAAACAGCGAGAAAAGCAGGGCGCCGAGGGCCATCAGGAAATTGGAAGAAATCCAGTCGCAGAAACCGAACAGGTTCTCCCCGAATATCTTGAGCCCGCTCATCGGACCGAAAGACAGGGAGCACAGGCAGCCGAGAATCCAGGTTCCGATGAATACCGACAATGTTGCCACTCCCCTGCGCATCTTCTTCTCCTCCACCAGATAGGCCACACCGACCTCCATAAGGGACACGCCGCTCGTCAGGGCGGACACCAGGATTGTCACGAAGAAAACGATGGCGATGATTCCGCTGATTATCGGAGCTGACCCGGCCATTGTGGAAAAGACGTAAGGGAGGCTCTCGAAAATAAGTCCCGGACCCGCGCCCGGTTTGACTCCGGCAGAGAACACCGCCGTCATCACTGCGAAACCGGCCATTATCGCAAAAAGCAGATCAAAAACAGCCGTCCCGACTCCGGAAACCAGCAGATTCTCTTTCTTGCTCACATAAGAGGAATAAACCAAAATGGTGCCCACGCCGAGAGACAGCGAGTAGAATGACTGTCCCATCGCCGCGAGAATGACCTTGGAGTCAATCTTGGAGAAATCCGGCTTGATCATATACTCGACGCCGTCCATCGCTCCCGGAAGCGTCAGCGAATAGAGCAGTATGACCAGAATCAATATGAACAATATCGGAACTGACCAGTTGCTGAATTTCTCAATGCCGCTCTTCACTCCCGCTGTGAGTATCACCGCACAGGTCCCGAGAAAAACGGTATGGCAGGCTATCGGAATCCACGGTGACGCAATAAACGAAGAAAACATTGACGAAATCTCCGCATTCGACACATTATTGAAACTGAAAGTCAATGACTTGAGCAGATATTCAATAGACCAGCCACCGACCACGCTGTAATATGAGACTATGATGAGAGGCGCAATTATGGTCAGGATGGACATCCACTTCCACTTGGTCCCCGGAGCAAGTTTCTCCATTGCCCCGTAAGTATTGGCGTGTGAACGCCGTCCGATAATGGATTCAGCCAGGAAAATAGGCAGTGACAGGAACAATGACGCGATAATATATACAAAAATGAACGCAGCGCCGCCGTGTTCTCCCGCCAGATACGGAAATCTCCAGATGTTCCCCAGGCCGATTGCCGACCCCGCCATTGCCATAATGATGGCAAGCCTGCCACCAAAATGCTCTCTTTTTGCCTCCGCCATTGTGTAAAGGTTTTTCGCTATTCGCCGTTTTGATTCTTTATTAAATAAGTTTGCCAGTGATTTTACTTACAATCCGTAAGCACATCACACCCAAAGGCTACAAAAGCATTAGTTAACAATGTCAGCATTAAGCCATTAGGCAGCTACAAATTTAATAAAACAATGGAGAATTTCAAGAAATGGCGTCAATATTTCACTATGAGGGCCGACTCGCGCACATCTGCCGGGATATCTTCCCTTTTGTATATGTTTTTCTCCCCGGAGCCGTTCATGGCCGACAGGACAAGCGTGTCAAAAGATTTGATGTCCACTCTATAAGAGCTGCCCCAGTCATCACCTTCGGCATAAGTTCCGGACAATATGTTCTTCTCCAGCTTCCATTTTCCGGCATATCCGCGATAACGTCCGGCCCCTATCTTCTGGAACATTTCATAATCCCCGTCCTCCCTGAACTCTATGAATACATCCGTCTCCATATCCGAGAAATGCCACTCGCCAATTATATCAGAACGCAGATCCGATTCTTTCGAGCAGGACACTGAGGATAACATTCCCGCTGCCGCCACGGAAAGTACAAATAGTATTTTTCTCAAACAAAACATATGCAGAATTTCACTAAAGCCATCCGTTATTCCAACCGCAGACACCTCTGGACAATATGGATATCTCCCTTTCTATCTCTGTTCCGCCCGTACCGCTCGGCCCTCCGGCAAATGTTCCTCCGGCGATAGCCTTGACACGGATTTTTCCGCTACCCCTCCTTTCGCACCGTATCGTCAGATATCCGCCGTCCACGGACATAGATACAACCCCAAGAGCTGATTCATATACCGGGTCCACATCTGCGCCGGTGAATGTCAATGTTTCACTGCCGCCTCCAAAATAATCTTCAAGGCTGACCCGGCATTCTTTTCCGCTCTCAACTATTATTGAAGGTACGCCTTCAACCTGCATCAGCATCTGCCAGGCATCAATCGAACCTGTGCCCATTCTCCTGTAGTAAGATTTCAGATTGATGGACTGGCCGTCAGGACATTGCTTGACACCTCCAGACAAACTGGAGTTGACATCATTGACAGAGGCATATACCATAGCAAGGAATTCATCTGAAGAGAAATGCCTGCCAAGCTGAAGCGCATAAGACATTCCGAGGGCAATGACTGAAGAAACGTGCGGGCAGGCCATAGACGAGCCGGCCATCCAGGCATATTCCCCATTGATTTCCGGAATGCCGGTGGATAATATTTTGGAAGACTGGCCAAAATTGTCGTCACCTCCAGGAGCCGCTATATTGCAGCCAAGTCCATAATTGGTATATGCCGCAGGAAGTCCGTCCGGGCCTAATGCCGTCACACTTATGCACTGCGGCAGAGCCCCGGGGTATGAGGAATACGATACGGACTCATTGCCGGCAGCAAAAACCGCCACGTTTGACTCCACAGCGTCGCAATTTGAATTGGACGGGTCAGTGAAATATTTCAGTCCCCGGTATTCAAAAGGCCATTTGTTGATGTATGCGTTGTCATTTTTGTATGTGCCTCCGTTGTATCCATAGGAACATTGGGCTATGCAGGCCCCATTGTCCGCGGCATATATGAAGGCATTCCCGACCTGAAGATCAGAGGCGCTCCGGGAGTCCCCATAGAATATCTGGCAGGACATCATCCTGATTCCGTCGCCTTTGCCGGACACGCCTCCGGCAACTGACGCTATGCCTTTCCCGTTCTCATTCACGGCACCGACTATACCTGCGACGTGCGTGCCGTGTCCGATTTCTCCCGGAGCGGACCAGTCTATCCGGCCGGTCCCCAACGCGAAATTGTAACCGTAGATGTCGTCCACATATCCGTTGCCGTCATCATCCACCCC
Organism: Candidatus Cryptobacteroides sp.; assembly: GCA_051870055.1. Classification (GTDB taxonomy): domain Bacteria; phylum Bacteroidota; class Bacteroidia; order Bacteroidales; family UBA932; genus Cryptobacteroides. The sequence continues at coordinate 30,208 of JBJEBM010000039.1, read as the reverse complement.
TTCTGTTCCGTGCAGTTCCCTTTCATTCACCCACATATTCTCCGCCAGATCCTCGTGGTCATATTTGACAGGCCCATCAATAATAGCGACCACTACTCCCGGGTCGCCTCCACAAAGATTCCAGGCATATACCGCGCCCACGTCGGCTCCGCTTTTGAAATTCGAGTCAATACTTCCATCATTATACAGATTCCATTGAGAACTGAAAAGGGGATCACTGATGAAATACGGTTCGCTTTTAGTATTCCCGGCATACTTCTCGACAGAGCCTGAAGGGCCTATCGGGGCAATCCGGTTAAACTGGACAGCCTCAACATATTGCGATGATGCCAGCATAGCCCCGGATTCCACAACATCAGAGTCGGAATCAAAACTGGCAACAAACCACCTGTCCAAGCCAAGCTGTTTCGCAAGTTTCTCATTTTTAGGCTTGGACGCAAGAGCCGGCCGAAAAGAAGCCAGCTGCATATCGCCCCTCACCATATCCGCAACAGCCGTACTGTCTCCGTTCTCCCAATGACTATACGCATCCTCCGTAAGCATCAGGAGCAGCTCGCCATCCGCAAAATCGCCATCAGCATCACCTGCAATCTTCTCCGAAAGGGCCATTGGCAAATTATTATGCGGTTCCGTTTCTTCATCTGTGAAAATGGACTTTTCACAAGACGGCAACAACAGAATTACACCCGAAAGAGAAAGCAGGGCGGCAATATATGCGGCAGAACACTTCATTTCCATTTTGCCTCCGGAATAATGTGAAAGATGGCGGACGATTGACTTTTGAATTCTGAAATCGGAGAATCCCCCTCGTGGGTAAAGTACAGTTTCTCCCTGATAACCGGTCCCCAGTTGTCTTCATCATCATAGGCTACGCTGACAAGAGTCAGGGTTTTGCCATAATCACAGGCAAGAACTTTATATGGCTCGTTCTTGATGCCGTCAGCTTCATATTCCTGCTCATTCCCGTTCCCATCTGTATATGTGAAGCCGGTCAGATACCTAATCAGGTCATTGTCCGTGTATTTGTCCGCATCTGTGAGATCCGCTCCATAAACGCAATACCAGTAGTCAGCGACATTGCCGTGCTTCTGTACTGTCACAGGCATCATCGCGTACCCTTCCGCACCGGCCCCGTCTTCCGGGAAGGCCACTGCATAATCATTTCCGGAGAACCATTTAGAATGTTCAAAACTTATATAAGCCTGGGACTGCCGGGCATAAGAAGTAGTGAATTCCTCCGAGGTGAATATGGATGAGCCGGCAATATTCCCATCCGGATCTTTCGTTATCTGGAAATCGCCTGTGGTCTCATCCACCGGAAGGACGAAGAAACGATAGGCCGTTCCATCCTCCAGTCCGTTTTTTTCTATTGACTCCTCTCCCCTGTAACCCATTCTGCGGAGAATAGACACTTTATCCCCATATCCATTCCGGGACATCCAGTCAATCTGGGACTCAATATCCTTGACAGCGGAGTCCAGAGTCTCCCCTGGATAAAGGATGTCGGCATAATAAAGTTTCGTCTTGAGAGTAGGCTTGATGCCGCATACCGCCCTGTAATGCGTCACCTTGCCAACAGTCAATGTAAACTCCGACATTCCTGACTCAAGTAACGGAGTGGTAATGAATTCCTTGATTATATCCGTTGTAATGGCACCCCAGCTATAGCCGAATGTCAGGATGCAATACTTTTTGCCCTCCTCAAGATTACCGACAGAGCCTGACCAGTCCCCGAAATGAAGATAAGCTGTCACATCTTCTGAGGAATTGAACATCTGCCTGATCTGCTCCGCATCCTTTCCCTCAACTTCTTCAGCCGGAACCACAAGGCTTGCCCACTGGTCATTGTTGCTTGTTTTTACAGAGTATTTTACCCTGTCGCAATTCACTTCTGACAATTCGAACGCAAGCTTGTTGTCAGACGGAGGTATTGTCCCGGTCCTGAACTCTTTCAGCACGACATCAGATATCACTTTTGCCTGGCTGTTGACAGCACAGCACCATCCCACAAAATCCGATTCTCCGTTCAAGGACATCGATACGGTCCTGACGCCCTTGCCGACATACTGGTCCAGTGCCTGTTCAAAAGTATAGCCTCCATAATTGACAAGGACATTGATTTCACCGGACAGGAATTTCTCCACATTGGCTTTGATGACTGACTGTATCCTGTCGCCATATTCATCTACCTCACTCTTTCTGGAATAAGCAATGTAATAACGGACATCATCGTATTCTGGCGTCACCGTCATTTTGACGTGAGGCCCGTCAATGTCATATTCTATATCGAATTTCATCTTGGAGATAATATCAGGATTTTCCCCTATTCCGGCCTGGGATATGGAAAATACCGCCTCCGAGTCGGCATATTTCACAGTCACTGATGCAAGTCTTGACTTTTCCGCGACATTCGGTTTAACAGAGAATTCAACCCTGCCGGAAAAATCGTCCACATTGAAGTCTCCACACCAGTCAGCATCGCAGGAAAACGAAAACAGATTCAGATCCGGGTCAACAGCTTCCCCGCTCACATAGTCGGACAGAGTATAGCCGATGTCATAAACACCGCCTTCAGGCTCAACTGTGACTATTCTTCCCTGCATCTGAATGACAGGAATCGCCTCCTTGGAACTGTCCTCCTGCTCCGAGCAGGAAGATGACACAACCGGCATCATCGCCGACAAAATATAACACAGATATTTATTAGCCATACGTGATTCTACCAATACTTTAACTTAAGTTTCGCAAGTTGCGAATTATTATTTTTCAGAGGGATTGTCGCCTTATGCGGGCAAATGCATCAAAAGCGGCAGATGCAGCGGCAAGGATGGGACTCGCCTTTGGGCAACAAAGCATACAGTTCCTCATCCGGGGACATATTCTCCCTGTACCTGTAGGAATACGCTATCTGACCGCCGGCATCTGTTGATGACCAGTAACTGATGCCCGGATTAACCGGAGTTCCGGAATGCTGTTCCATAGTGAGCGCAAGCCCCGGATTTCCGGCATACTCATCCAGCAGAGTCCTGAGTTCATTGGCCGCCGGTAGATACCAGGTATTGAGGCTGCCGGGATTCTTCGAGGAACACCAGGCCACTGCCGGGAAAGACTCGGCCCAGTCGTCAAACAGCGATTTGATGCCTGAGACATTGTCTTTCCCATAATCCATACTGACATATACCGCCCCGGAAATGACACTGGTTCCAAGTGTTGACCACTTCAGATCTTTCTCGTCCAGAGAAACGACCATTCCGTGCTCTCCGGTCTCATCTACATTGAACACGATGCCTTTCACCAGGCCCTGGCTGTAATAGTCGCCCACTTTGATATTTGTTCCGGGATTGTCTTCATTTCCCGGATCGTCCGGATCCGACGAGCCTGAACAAGCTGACGCCACAATCAGCATCGTAGCCATCAACATAAATAGACATTTATTCATCACTTGACCTCATATATGTTTCTGAATACAGTATAAGAGTCTTTATCGTCTCCTACCAGCACTCCCGCGCTATATACGACGTCGCCCGGGGAGACATTCCCGACACTGATCTGGAAATATTCGCTTGCCGACCAAAGCATCTTTGGAGACTGTTTCCCGGTTTCCCAGTCATATCCATCATAGAAATAGGCTTTAATCTCTTCATCAGATTTATCGTACAAGCTCCTGTCATTGAGCTTCGCACTGCAACCATACAGTTTTGCAGGCGCATCCGGGTCAATGTAGAACCACAGGGAGAGCCAGGTGCCTGTATATGATGGCAGGATTTCCGAAAGCTGAGGAGTGTCATATACATTTTTCGTTGTGACTTTCAAGACACTGGCATCAGTTGTGTACGTTCCGTCGGCGGTCATTCCTATTGCATAGCACAAATACTCTGTGCCCGGCTTCAGTTCTTCAATTTTGTATGACACATACGCAGTGTTCAGCCTTCTGTGTAGATACTCTTTCTTGTCTGCGTATTCTTTCAGGGACCAGTCATTATACAAGTCGTCAAGAACCTTGTCGTTGTAGCGGCGGACCGCTGAGTTTACGCTTGCCTTGTCATCAAGATTTCCACCAAGTGCAACAAATTCAGACATCGGCATATAGTTGGCTATGAAAGGCCTGTTCTCGTAATAAGGGCTGTATGACACTTCGAACGATTCTGTCTCCAGGGCCGAACTCATAATGGTAAAACTCTGCTGGCTGTCCGGAGATGCTGCAGAAGTATGGAACTCCTCCCTGGCAAGGCCGGTAGTCACCTCTCCCGCAAAATAACCGAATACCAAAAGACAGTAATCCTCATCCGGAACCAGCGGACACTCATAAACTGTAGTGTTGCCACTATAGACATTTGACGACAAGGTACCTCCTCTCGATTCCAGGACTGCATTGATTATCTCATTGTCCGGCAAATAGTTGCCCGAATTATCCTTCAAATAGCAACTACGCTCGAAAACAGCGGCGAAAGACTCTGAATGCGCCGGCACGATTGAATAAGAAGCATCGGAATGGCCTATCAGTCCCTTGACCACAGTGAACGTGTTCTCCGGCGGCGCCGCTGTCGTGACCTGCTTTACAACCGGGTCAGTTGTGGCCGTCCCGTCAGGACCGATACCGACAGCGAAAACAAAGTAGCTGGTAGCCGGCGTGAGCCCGTTGGACGATGTGAAATCTTCCACTACAGGGCCGAAAGAGGATACCATTGACACTGTATATGGAACATCAACCTGATATTGCGCCGCAAGTTCTGTTATATAGCTCGGGAGGAAATCAACAATACCCTCAGGCTGGCTTCCGCACAAGTCTTCATAATACGAGGCAGGAAATATATCAAAAAAGTATGCGCACTCGTCATCTGACGGAGCGATTGTAACGGAAAAGGATGTAGTCTGGATATTTGAGACGCTTATCTCAAAATCGCAGTCCACTTTCTCCACAGCAGGGGTGCTGATATCCATTCTGTCTATGCTTGTCTTCCTCGTGCCGTCAGCATCAAGACCATAAGCATATATGGTATATTCAGAAGACTGCATCAGGCCTGCGAATCTCCATCTGACCTCACCTTTCTTCAACTCTTCCGACAGAAGAGCTGGCACCGTAACACCTTGCTGTTCAGCTATGTATTCAATATTCGAAATGTCTGATGAGAAAAGTTCGTCATCCATTTTGTCCCGTGCATCATCCTTTACGACAAGATTGAAATAATACGTCATCGAATTGTCCTTCGGGATGAAATCCACATAAACATAACCGGCCTTCAGGTTATCAATCCTGAAAGTGAAATTATCCAGTTCGACGGAATTCTCCGATTCGCCGCCTTTATTATCTTCCGGTCCGTTATCATCACTGCAAGCCTGAAATGATGCAAGCATCATAATGACCGGAAGGAGGCTGCCGGCAGTCCTATAGTTGAAAAACTTTTTCATTTTATCGGGTATTTTATTCCTTTGTCAAAGAGTAACCGCTGCCGTAATTTGTGAACCCGGCACCATAAATAGGATCATACGTGCCGATTGACACGGACGGGTCTATTGATATTGTCCTGCAGTCGGATGAAACAGTGAACACTATAGGAGACATTACTGAACCGTCTTTCAACCGCGCCGCACACTGATCTCCATATTCATTCTTGACAGTTTCCGTCGTTGCGATGCTGAGCGTCATATCAGAAGGCGAGAATGTGGCATAAATTGTCTCTTCCTTGTCCCTCTTGCTGTAGTTGAACCATCTTTTAAGTATGATATTACCCCTGTCAGGATTGTCGCTTTCCACAATCGGCATGGTGAAGGACAGGGGAGTATTTGCCTGATTCGTGTAATTGACTGTCCAGCTGCCGACGAGCGAGCTTGCAGATATGGCCGGGGTCTCACCGTCCTGGTTGACTTTGAACGAGCACAGCTCCTTGTCGCCTGACTTGAGGACGACTTCGGTGCTCCGTTTATATCCGGGGTTCGCGGCGACATTGAAAACCAGAGTTTCGCTGCGCAGTGCTTTTGTACCAACATAACTGAGCCATTCGCAATCCTGAGGAATCGAAACTTCATAGGTCACATTTGTGCTGACCGGGACATTCAGCTGGCTGGCTTCCCTGCCGACTTCAAACGTGTTGTCATTGATCTCGGCCCGTCCTTCCTCAAAACTGATAACGGCAATTGCCGCATTGTTGCTGTTGCCCGCAAAGACTGTTACCCTGCCATCCAGCGAGCCGCTTTCTGGCGCAGTCACCTTGATTGCGCTATCTCCATACTTTTCTGCGCTCCATCCGGCGTCAGGAGCAAAATAGAGTTCTATTTCCTCTTCCGTGCCTGATACGGAATAATTCACCGTCACGCTTTGTCCGTGCAATACTGCGATATTGCCTTCCGTATTGATTTTAAATGAGAATTTCTCTGTCTGGGGCGCTATCGGAATAACAACGGCGCTGCCATCGGTAAGTATGAACTTCACTTCTGTATCAGAAGGCTCAACCTTGATTCCGTCACTGAAGAGAATGACTATAGGCTCACCTTCGCTCAAGGTAAATGTCATCCCGGTCACATTGCCGTTTTCGTCCTTGATCTCTGACACTGATGTGATATAGACTCCAGACTCAATATTGTTGAGTCTTCCTTCTATATCCGACACTTTGTTTTCGAGTTGGGAAACTCCGTCTTCTACTTTGTCCAACCTGTCCTTGAGGTCAGAACATCCTGCCATAGTCGCGACTAAGGTCAAGACAATAAAGGTTTTTTTCATAAAAATTTTAGTTCAATATAATAAATTGATAATCAGCAAAATCCCACGCACAGCGCTTATATCGCTGTTTTTAGGTCATAAAGTTATATAAAATAATATGGCCTTTTGTTTATCTCACAGAGAAAATTAGTGTCAATTTTTCGCTTAAACGTTTTTATGAAAAGAAACACTCATAAATATATAAGCAAAGGAGAGAGTGACTTTTAAATTGTCACCCTCTCCTTTGCAAAAACTTATTTCTACAAGGAAACTATTCATCGGCCTCCTGGGCTGCGTAGTCAGCCAGCAGTTTGGTCTGCACATCACCAGGAACAGGCTGGTAGTCAGCGAAGGTCATAGTGAATGTGGCGCTGCCGGATGTCAACGAGCTCAAAGCGGTTGAATATCTGTAAAGTTCAGCGAGCGGAACGCGGGCCTTGATAATCTCGAATCCCTTGTCACTGCCCATTCCCTCGATAATCGCTCGCCTGTTCTGAAGATCAGACATACAAGAACCCATATACTCGCTCGGCGTCAGGACTTCGAGGTTGTAAATCGGCTCCATAATCTTCGGTCCTGCATTGCGGAAGGCCTCCTTGAAGGCATTGCGTGCCGCAAGCACGAACGAGATTTCATTGGAATCCACCGGGTGCATCTTTCCGTCATATACAAATACTCTGATATCACGGGCATAAGAACCGGTAAGAGGGCCTTCGGTCATCTTGTCCATCACACCTTTCAGGATGGCAGGCATAAACCTGGCGTCAATCGCACCGCCCACAATACAGTTGTAGAACTCGAGTTTCCCGCCCCAGTCCAAATTGTAGGACTCCTGGCTCTTCACATTGAGAACCATATCCTTGCCGTCAATCTTGAACTTGTTGGTGAACGGAACACCCTCGACGATAGGGCATACGAGAAGATGAACCTCTCCGAACTGGCCTGCTCCGCCGGACTGTTTCTTGTGACGGTATTCAGCATTGGCGGTCTTGGTGATGGTCTCACGATAAGGAATCTTTGGAGGGAAGAGCTCGATCTCCACCTTGAATTCATTCTGGAGTCTCCATTTCACAACATTGATATGCTGCTCTCCCTGACCGCTGAGAATGGTCTGTTTCAACTCTTTAGAGTAGTCAACCACAATAGTCGGGTCCTGTGCGGAGATTTTGGCAAGAGCCTCGCCAAGCTTTGTCTCATCAGCCTGCACCTTGGCTTTGATGGCCGTGCGGTACTTGGAAGCAGGGAACTTGATGTTCTCATAAGATATTCCTGTACCAGGCTGTGACAAAGTGACATTCGTCTTTCCGGCGCGGAGTTTCACAGTACATCCGATATCACCGGCATTGAGGTCGCTGACCTTCTCTTTTTTCGAACCTGCCACCGCATAGATGGTGGAAATCCTCTCACGGTTGCCGGTCTCGGCATCCTCAAGATCCATTCCCTCATCAAGCTCACCGCTCATCACCTTGAAATAGGAAACCTCTCCAAGATGAGGCTCGACGTCAGTCTTATATATGAACAATGAAGTAGGAGCATTCTGCTTGCACTCAACCTCGGCTCCATCCTTAGTCAGGGACTTTGTGATTTCAGGAGATGCGGAAGTGCGGATAGTGAACTCCATAAGTCGTTTCACACCAATATCTTTCTTTGCGGAAAGACAGAATACAGGGAGTACTTCGCCCTGGCGGATACCGATGCCGAGACCTTTTCTGATTTCATCCTCGGTAAGGGCGCCTGACTCGAAGAACTTCTCCATAAGAGTATCATCATATTCCGCAGCCTTCTCAATGAGGGCCTGGCGGAGAAGTTCGGCCTCATCCTGCAGATTTGCCGGAATTTCCAGATCCTCGCGGGTTCCGTTGTCATCCTTGAAATGATAATACTTCATCTTGAGGACATCGACAAAGCCGTCGAATGAAGTTCCAGGGTTGACCGGGAACTGGACGACGATAGGTTTGCTGCCGAAAGCCTCTTTAAGGCTGGCCTGTACAGTGTCCCAGTCAGCCTTCTCGCTGTCAAGCTGGTTCACAGCAATGATGACAGGCACTTTGTACTGCTCCGCATAACGGGCGAAAATCTCAGTCCCCACTTCCACGCCCTGCTGGGCGTTGATAACTAAAATTCCGTTTTCACAAACCTTGAAAGCGGACACAGCGCCACCGACGAAGTCATCGGCGCCAGGAGTGTCGATTATGTTGAACTTTGTGTCCATAAACTCCGCATACAGAGGTGTGGAGAAAATGGAGCGCTGGTTCATCTGTTCGATTTCAGTGTTGTCTGATACAGTGTTTTTGGATTCGACGGTACCACGTCTGTCGATTACTTTACCCTCGTAAAGCATCGCCTCCGCCAATGTGGTCTTGCCTGACTTGGTGCTGCCAAGCAAGACCACATTCCGGATATCCTTTGTAGAGTAGGACTTCATAACTTTTATTGTGTTATTAATACTTTCAAACCGTCGTGCTACGATGGCACATCTTTGCAAATCTAATAAATTATTAATGTAATAGCAATAGGATATGCGCTATAATTTAAAACCTTTTACCGTGTACTTCTTCCGGATTCTCTCCTCCTCCGCCCGGCGGTATGCTTTAATAATGCCCTCCCCGGTAAGGCCGAGTTCTTTTATTATCAAGCTGTTCAGGCTCTTCCGGTCCATCCCGAAGCGCTTGCATATCCATCTGAACGAGCATTTCCTGTCCAGATAAAGCCTGTCTTCAAGCATCAATTTTGAAAACAGTTCATATTCTGCATATCCATCCATATGTGACTCCTTTTTATGTTCATCGCAAATCTCGCATATTTATCCTGCAAGATGAAATACGAGTGGATTTTTATACACTAAATGGTCAGATTTTTATGTTTTTTAAATGATTTCAATGCTTTTTTTTAAATTTTTGAACACTTTTTAAGTTCATTGACCACATAAAGAGGTCACATTGTTATGCGGATTACCAATATTTTTGCTGTTGCGACAACAGATTGTGACTATGGACAATGCCAGTATAAAAGAGAACATCTGCAAGAAGCGGAACGAAGAAGGGCTTTCCCAGGAGGAGATGGCTCGGAAAATCGGCGTTGTCAGAAACACTTACCGCAAGATTGAAAAAGGTTCCGTAAGACTCCTAAGCGAGCATCTGGACAGCATAGCGGAAGCGCTCGGGACATCTCCCGAAGAACTTGTCCTTGGATATAAGCCGATGGACGGCTCAGAGGAACTAGAAGAGTTGCAGGCCTCATACGAAAACAGATGTCGCAGTCTGACAGATACTTACGAAGGAATCATCGCACAATTGAAAGAAGAGTTGAAAGCTAAAGACAACGAGATCCGGGATCTGCGCAGCACCATCGAGGACAAGAACGAAATCATAGCCCTTCTCAAAAGGAAACCGGAAAAATGAACCACAATTCCGGATTTATTCATAATTTTGGAGAACAATCCGGAAAATATGAAGCCGTCACTGAAAAATCATCTCCATAAGAATCTTCTTGAAGCAGGATGCGACGAGGCAGGAAGAGGTCCCCTCGCCGGGCCTGTCTTCGCAGCAGCGGTCATACTGCCGGAGGATTTCCACCACCCTCTCCTCAACGATTCCAAGAAAATGACTGCCGCGCACCGCGATGAAGTCAGAGAAGTAATAGAAAAAGAGGCGGTTTCCTGGGCGGTCGAGGCGGTTTCCCCGGAAGAGATTGACGAACTGAACATCCTGTGGGCATCTGTCACAGGAATGCAGCGGGCCGTGCTCAGGCTGGAGCCTTCACCTGACTTCCTTCTCATAGACGGGAACAAATTCAAGCCGTTCGATAAATACAGTTCTTCTGATTACCAGACAGTTGTAAAAGGAGATGCCACATACGCGCCAATCGCAGCCGCCTCCGTTCTGGCAAAGACCTGGAGAGATGAATATATGAGAAAAATTGCTCTGGAGTATCCTCAATACGGTTGGGAACGGAATATGGGTTATCCGACACCTGAACATATATCAGCTATTAAAAAATATGGTTACACTCCATACCACAGGATGAGTTTTCATCCCAGGGAACTTGAGCCCACTCTGTTCGGACAAGAACTTTGAAAGGAATTCATTATCTTTGCAAGATGCCGGGTTATGCGGCGGAGACAAAAGCAGAAGCCCCGTAATGTTTTGATTAAAAATAACTGAAAATATGAAAAAGATTCTTTGCGCGATATGCGCCTTCATTATTGTTTCGGCCTCATCATCAGCCGATGAAGGAATGTGGCTGCTGCCCCTGCTTCAGAAAATGAACAGCAAGGCAATGGCGGACCTCGGTTGCAGGCTGACCCCTGAGCAGATTTACAGCATCAACAATTCTTCCCTGAAAGACGCCATCGTGCAGTTCGGGGGCGGCTGCACCGGAGAGTTGATCTCGGACAAAGGCCTGCTCGTGACCAATCACCACTGCGGCTACAGCAGCATCCAGAAGCTCAGCACCCCGGAGCACAACTATCTTGAGGACGGATTCTGGGCCATGTCCAACAAAGAAGAACTTCCAGTCAAAGGGCTGACTGTCACATTCCTGCAGAGGATGACAGACGTTACTCCTCTTATAAACAAGGCGAGAGAGGCAGCATTGAAACAGTATAAGGACAGCACAAACATTGAGACTCTCGCCGACAGGGCAGTGAGCGCCGCGAAGGAGAGTCTCGTGAAAGCTGCTGAAGCCGACAATGCCAACTGCAAAGCGCAGGTGACCGGATTCTACAACAACAATGTTTTCTATCTCATTGTTTATAAGATATATAGTGACGTTCGCTTCGTCGGCGCACCTCCTGCTTCAGTAGGCAAATTCGGAGGCGAGACTGACAACTGGATGTGGCCCCGCCACACCGGTGACTTCTCAATGTTCAGGGTATATGCGGGAAAGGACAATGAGCCTGCGGATTATTCTGAAGAGAATGTCCCTTATGCCCCTAAGCAGTCTTTGAAGATATCCCTGAAGGGAATCAAGGAAGGAGACTACTCGATGATTATGGGCTATCCGGGACGCACACAGCGATTCCAGACTGCTGCCCAGCTGGAGCAGATGCTTGCCCGCCAGGACATCAGCATCGCCGCCAGGACATTGAGGCAGAACATAATGAAAGAAGGAATGGAGGCCGACCCGACAGTGCGCCTGCAGTACGCAAACAAATATGCCAGCTCGTCGAACGGATGGAAGAAATGGATTGGCCAGAAACAGTCATTCGCCAAATTGAACATCATCGGAAGAGAGGAACAGAAAGAGGCCGACTTCACTAAATGGGTGAATTCCAACAAAAAACGCAAAGAAGCATACGGTTCAGCCTTAGGACAGATAAAAGAAGCCGTGGACAATATGGCCCCTACAGTAATGGCCTCCACATTGCTTCTCGAAGCACCTTACAACGTCGGCATCTCGCAGAATTCGATGAGATGGCTGATGGCTTACACCAACAGCATCAAGGAAAACCCTTCAGACACAGCCGCAGCGGTCAAGGCCGGCACCGACGCCGCCTGCGCTGCCTTCAAGGATTTCAACGAACCATTGGAGAGGAAACTTGCAGAAGGCCTGCTGGAATTCTACCGTAACAATGCCGAAGAAGCTGATTACCTTGATATTCCGGGGCACAATTTCGCAAAGATGGATATAAGGGCATACGTTGACAGCCTGTTTGAAAACAGTATTTTCTCATCCGAAGAGAAACTCCTCAGTGTGGAAAACCTGACTGCCGACATAGTGACATCAGACCCGGCAAGCCTGCTCTACAATGCAGTGATAAATGTTTATCTCAAGTTCGCGAAGAGGAACGCCTCATTGGCTCCTGCTCTTGCGGAAGGCAGCAAGGCTTTCGCCGCCGGACTTCTCGAATGGGAGAAAGGCCAGCCTTCTTATCCTGACGCCAACTTTACAATGCGTCTCACTTACGGTTCAGTGAAAGCATACTCCCCGGCTGACGGAATCCTTTACAGATATTACACCACGATCGACGGGGTGATGGAGAAAGAGGATCCTTCCAACTACGAGTTCAAGGTGCCGGCTAAACTCAAGGAGCTGTATGAGGCCAAAGATTACGGACAGTACGCCGGTACTGACGGAAAAGTTCCGACCTGCTTCTTGACCACCAATGACATCACCGGAGGCAATTCCGGCTCGCCGGTACTGGATGCCGAAGGCCGCCTGATCGGCCTCGCATTCGACGGAAACTGGGAGTCTATGTCCAGCGACGTGATGTTCGAGCCGGACCTTCAGAGATGTATCTGCGTGGATATCAGGTACGTTCTCTTCCTGATGGACAAACTCGGCGGGGCAGGATACCTTCTTGATGAAATGAAAATTGAGAAATAACACAACTCTGACAGGAAAATGAAACAGAACGAGATAATAAAGATGCTCCTCGATGTATTGCATCCTGCGAAGGGGGACAAGAACATCGTTGAGCTCGGACTTGTGGACAATGTGGAGATTGAGGAAAACAATGTGACTGTGACACTTGCATTTCCGAAGCATCGCGACCCGCTGGCGGAATATATCATCAGCAGCGCCAAGGCCGCCATATACAGGCACTGGCCGGAGGCCGGACAGGTGGATGTCAAGGCCATCGTGAAAGAGGACAGCGCGCCGAAGAAACAGACCGGCCTGAATCTCTCACTTGACGAAGTGAATAATGTCAGGCATATTATCGGAATCGCGTCAGGCAAGGGCGGCGTGGGCAAATCCACTGTGGCAGTGAACCTTGCGGTGGCGCTGGCACGCCTGGGATTCAGAGTCGGACTGGCAGACGCCGACGTTTACGGGCCGTCCGTACCGACGATGACCGCAACTGAAGGTGCCCTTCCGGAAGCGCTCAAGGAGGACGGGAAAGACCTCATTATCCCGATTGAGAAATACGGAGTGAAATGGATGTCCATCGGGTATTTCTCCCAGCCTGGACAAGCATTGATATGGCGCGGGCCTATGGCCTGCAACGCATTGAAACAGATGATTCTGCAAGTGCGTTGGGGAGCATTGGACTACCTTCTGGTTGATATGCCTCCAGGAACAGGCGACATCCACATCAGCCTTGTGCAGGACATCCCGATGGAAGGTGCCGTAATAGTGACAACGCCTCAGAATGTGGCCATAGCCGATGTGGAGAAAGGCGTCGATATGTTCCGCAACAAGAATGTCAACCGCAGGATTTTCGGGCTCGTGGAGAATATGGCCTGGTTCACTCCGGCAGAACTGCCTGAAAGCAAATATTTCATATTCGGAAAAGATGGCGGCGTGAAGATGGCGGAGAAATACGGCATTCCGCTGCTCGGGCAGATTCCGCTTGTGCAGAGCATACGGGAGGACGGTGACTGCGGAGAGCCGGCAGCCCTGTCTTCACGGCCTGACGGCCTGGCTTTCATCGAACTGGCGGGACGGCTCGACAAAGCTGTGAATATGCCGTGACGGCGGTCTGTATGTAATTATTTTCTTCATTGAAAAAAATACATTATATTTGCAGAGTTAACAAAACGCCTTACTGTTGTATGGAACCTCCCAGTTCTGTAAATAATGATCAGACGATGCCGGCAGGCAAACCTGCTGACGACCCATTGTCGGATTGTATAAACAGCGACACATATCTGATAGTAACCCGCTGCCCTGAAGAAGATCAGGACGGCGAGTATGTCGTGTGCGAGTATTCCCCGCGCACCGGACTGTCATATATCGGAAGAGGCGGTTCAATAGAATCGTAAGACACTGAATAATATGGCACTATATCTTAAAAAGACACTTGACAACAAGGCTGAAATAGCAGTCTGGCAGATTACCGAGACCGAAGAGGAATTGAAATCGATGTGTTCGGTCCCAAATGACGAGATGGAGGAAATCTCGTGGATCAAAAGTGAATCACTCCGCAAGCAGAGACTTGCGGTAAGAGCCCTTCTCGACCAGCTCTTTGACGAGAAGGTATATCTCAGCCACCACGACAACGGCAAGCCGTTTCTCGAGAATATGGTGACAAATATAAGCATCACCCACACCGACAAGTTCGTGGCTATAATCCTCCACGAGACAGAGGATGTCGGCATCGACATCGAATCCCTCGACAGAGACTTCAAGGCTGTGGAACTCAAGGCGCTGTCCGAGGACGAGATTGACGACCTGGACGATGACAGGCGCAATGAGCAGCTGGCCATCTACTGGTGCGCCAAGGAGGCCATCTTCAAGAGACTTTCCCTGTACAATGTGGATTTCGCGGAGCAGATTGAGGTTGAGCGTTTCCACCCGAGAGGAGAAGGCGAGCTTGAGGCCACATTCATCAACAAAGACGGTTACGAGGAAGAGTTCGACCTCGAATACACCACTTTCGAAAGACACGTTCTCGTCTGGGTTGTAGGCTGATTCCCAACGGATTGCCAGCCGTTAAAGTATATCATAACGATGAGACACGAGATTATCATTGCAGGACTGGAGGACATTGACGCGGCTGCAGGGCGTTTCCTTCAGGAGACGGAGAACAGCCGGATAATCGCTTTTTATGCCCCGATGGGAGCCGGCAAGACCACTTTCACATCCGCAATATGCAGAAGACTCGGTGTGCGTGACGATGCCGTGAGTTCGCCTACTTTCTCCATTGTCAACGAGTACCGGACCGCTGGAGGCGAATCAATATTCCACTTCGACTTCTACCGGATAAACAAAACGGCAGAAGCATACGACATCGGTTTTTTCGACTATATCGACAGCGGAAGCCTCTGCCTGATAGAATGGCCCGAGAATATCGAGGAGATTCTTCCGGAAGAGACACTCAAAGTCAGCATTCAGGTCAATCCCCGCGACAATTCACGCACCGTTTCCTGGGAGGATTAGAATCACCTCTCCGGAGCCGATATCCTCAACGAAGTAATGAACCCGTTGATTTTCAGCCGGTCAATTTGATTGTTCCGGACAATGACGGGACATTCCCCGGGAGTTGCGGGAGACAGTCCGGCATACATCACACCTCCCGTGAACTTTCCGCAGTCCCCATTGAGCATCACATACGGGCCACCAGGAGAGGCACATCCGTTGAACTGCCCGCCTGAAGTATATGTAATACCTGTCACAATGCTGCTTTCCCTCGTATAAACGCAGGCAAATTCGTCCCCGTCCATATAGAAGTCAACTGCCTGGCACATTGTCCCGGGACGATATTGGTCAGAGCTGCTGAAGATAAGCACCGAATTGAATGACTGCCAGTTGTCATAAGTCACATCAGTTTTTATCGCTATTTTGTTCCCGCTCCAGACAAGCCTGCAGTTGAACAGGTGGAATCCATATCCCGGAATCGTCATTGAGATAACATCATCCCCAGCAAAAAGCATCGGCGACCTGTATGAGCCGGGCAAGTTGGCCGCTATATATGTCACCCCGTCTATAATTCTGATGTCGTGCACTTCAGTGATGTTGCTGTCCATCACAAGCTGCTCCTGGACACCGTCCCTGACTATGTAATACGAAGAATATGAGCCCGACTGCGGGTCAACGCTCCGGCGATAGCAGAACACCTTGCCCCCATTGTCCTCATACAGGGCGCCTGTAGGGGACACTGAATCCAGAATTCCGCCTATAACTTGTCCGGATGAACTGGAGAAGAGAATCTCCCCGTTTTTCCGATAGGTCACCCCGCTGCCGGAACGGTTCTGGCCAAGAGTGAAAACGGAGCCCTCCGACACAATGAAGCCGCAAATCATCTCCCTGCCAGGATAGCGAAACAGTTCCTTTCCGTCACATCCTATAATCGTTTCTGTATCAGTGGAGTAATCCGTATAAAGATGCCCGGACGCACATCGGTGCATATCCGCCTCCTGGCTTGCATCATGTCCCGCCCCTCCTGGAATCTCAACCACCTTCACCCCGTTGGCGTAGAGTTGGATCATACATTCTGCGGACTCTCCGGAAGAATCGTTCTGCCAGTCGTATCCATCCGGATAAGCTACCGCGGTCACATATACGACCGTGTCATTTTTCTGCCCTTCCACTGGCAATCCCGGCTGACGGTCACCGGGAAGCGGGCCCGTCTCCCCTCTGTTCCTTGAAAACCCTTCATCTCTGTCAAGCCAGCCACAGGCCGGAACGGCCAGCAGCGCCACCAGCGCCGCCACCGGTAAAATTGCGGAATGCTTCTTTCCCATATCACAAAAAATTTTTCCGCAATAACGCAATAAAAGATAAAGCCCCGAAAACTTTCACCAAGCATCAGGACTTTACACCACAAATTTATGATTTTTTAGTTTAGAATTGCAGCTTAATTTTTCAAAATATCTATATATCCACCCTGAATCCGAACTGGAAATCCATCATAAACTGCTGCTGTGTGCGGATTGAAATTGGCTGTCCACAATCGAAATAATAACGGAAGCCAGGATCGATATAAACACCCAGACGGTCAACAATCATAAATTCAACTCCGAATCCAGCTCCCGCTGAAAGTTGCACACCTTTCACTTTCTCCTTGAGAATGATGTCTTTCGGGTTGTTCTTCACCCTGAAAGAATTAAGGACGCCTTTCTCCACCGTTCCACCTCCGAAAGCATACAGCCTGAATCTATGACTGTCGATTATGTCGAAATATACATTTACAGGAATACCTATATAATGCAGATTGTTTCTGACATCAGAACTGATTTTGGTCACAGTCACACCATCCTCAACTTTGGTGTAAACGCCTGAGAATGTGCGCTGGAGCATAGTATAATTCAGGCCCGTTCCAATCGCCCACCGTTTTGCGAGAGGAATCTTGGCACCAAGTCCGAACGTGACAGGAATGGCGTATGAAGACTCCGTACCAGTCTGCTCAATCCAAGTATCATTCCTGGTTCCCATTGCCGGGGCCCTGAAGCCCCCGAAACGGCCTATGCCCTTGGCATTTCCATTGCTGGAAAGATTGCTTCCGAGCACTAGTGAGACTCTGTCATTATCTTCTTCCCAGCCTGATTCATTGTCCTGATAATCCGGCCCGTCCCAACGCTCTTCCGCTTCTTTCACATCATTTCCTGCGGCAACTCCGGATTCTCCGGATGTCTCTTGATTTATAGATTCTTCCCCTGCAATATTATCTATATCCGAAATTTCCTTTACAGGCATTCCCTTCGTTTCCTGCTCACAATCCGGCTCTTCTCCGGTCTCAAAGACAACAACTGATTCTCTATCATTGACAACCGGCCTTGAATCAGACGCCTTTGGACTGTTGGCCGGTTTCACAGGGAGCACCTCCTCAACAGGAGCAGACCCGGTTACGGCCGCATCCGCCGGATGTTCCACCGGCACTGCCATTGCGGTCACAGTCCCGGCATCGACCTTCTTCACAGAATCCTCCGGCCACAGAAGCAATGCGAGCAGGACAGCCGCCGCCACTGAAGCTGCAGCACCTGTCCAGCGCAGCCATACAGGTATCACCTTATGGCCGCTCCGGTTGTCCGCCGCCGCGTCTAGTCTCGCAAAGACATTGTCCGAAATGTACTGGGGAACTTCTTCCTCAGCATTTTCGAGCAAAGCTTTGAACCTGCTGTCAAACTCTTTATAATTCTCTTGCATCTTGCTCATTTTTAATCATTTCCTGCAGCATCTGGCGGGCCCTGTTAAGCTGTGACCTGGAAGTCGCCGGGCTGATGCCGAGCGCAGCCGCTATATCATTATGGGAAAATCCCTCTATCACAAACATATTGAAAACTGTCCTGTAACCGGCCGGCAAAGACATCACCAGATGCATTAATTCCTTATATCCGAGGGATTGGATGACGGACGGCTGCCCTGATTCCACATTTCTGGCGGATTCTATATTATCGGACATCTTGAGAGCGTCATTTTTTCTCAAGGACATAAGAGCAGTATTGACAAAGATCTTTCTCGCCCAGCCCTCAAAAGAGCCTGTTTCGGAAAACGATCCGAGTTTCTCGAACAACATAATGAAGCCTTCCTGGAGGATGTCTTCCGCAGCCTCCTTGTCGCCCAGATAACGGATACATAGTGCGAACATTTTGGGTGCCAGAGAGTTATACAGTTTGCACTGTGCTGCCCTGTCACCTTTAATGCAGCCTTCTATCAGACTCCTGTACTCTGGATTGTCCATTCGCTCCGGGGCTTTCGGTTTAGTTGTCCAAGTAATAAGATGCAGTTTTGCGGTGAAATGTTGCACCGGCCGGAAAAACTCCCGGACAGGCAATGCACCAAAAATAAGAATTTGTAATGATTTTTGTACTATTTTTGTAATCTGATTGGAAGATATCGCTTAAAATTATGACTTGTTTGAAGAATATAATGATTATGGCAATGGCGGCAATGGTCTCGTCTGTTGCTTTTACATATACAGCGGCAGCGCAGGACGTCAAGAGACTGTACGATGAGAACAGGCTTGTGGACGCCGTTCAGCTTTACGAGAACGGGAAAACAGCCGAGGCGGAGGCGCTGCTGTCCGCAATCTGCAAAAGTTCTCCTGACATTGACGCAGCCTGGTACTACAGGGGAATGGCCAGAATGCGTATGAATGACCCGGCAGAAGCGGAGTCCAGCCTGAAAAAAGCGGTAAGTCTCGACACCACAAACTATTGGTACAGATATATGCTCGCAGGGCTGTACGCCATGACCGACCGGATTGACCTGACCATTGATATGTACAAGTCGATGATGAGGGACAATCCCAAGAAAACTGATTTGTACTACAGTCTCGCAAGGCTTTACATTGAGCAGTCAAATTTCGACGAAGCGGTCAAGACTATTGACGACATCGAGACTCAGTTCGGGAAAAGCGACGGGACGGTAATGACCAAATTCAATATTCTCAGGCAGCAGAACCGTCAGGAGGAGGCTTTCAGAATACTTGAGGAGTATAACAAGGAATATGCTTCCCCTCAAGTGCTTACAATGCTTGGCGACTATGCGATGGGAATGTATGACGACTCCACCGCCATTGCGAGATACGACGCGGCGCTTGAGATTGACAGCGGATATGCACCGGCTGTGCTCGGAAAGGCCGAGACCTACCGCATAATCCGCAAATACCCCCAGTATTTCAAAACCCTGAACGGGCTTATGGCTGACGGGGATGTTCCGGCAGGCGCCAAGGCGGACTATCTTCAGGCCCTGGTCCGACAGGCTGACAGACAGTTCATCAACTCGTTCAGGGAGCAGTTCGACACAACGATGGACATCACCACGAGAATGCACGCATCCGATTCCTCCATTCTTGAAACCGCCGGTCTGTATTATTATGTGACCGGGCGCAAGGAAAAGGCAGCGGAGAGTTTCCGCAAAGTAATGGAAATCAATCCGGACAGTCCTTCGGCCGCAGCCGGATACATACAGATGCTGATATACAGTTCAGACTGGGACAAAGTCGTGGAAGAAAGCAACTCGGCCTTCTCTAAGTTCCCGGACGAGCCCGGATTCCTGGATTTCGCCAATGCAGGAGAATACAACCGAAAGAACTACCAGGGAGTGATAGACAATTGCAGCAGGATGCTGGCAGCCGCTCCCCGTGACAGCGCTGTAACATTGTCCGCCTGGAGTACAATAGGAGATATGCAGCACCAGCTGAACGACCTGCCCAAAGCGTACAAGGCTTACGACAATGCATTGAAAATCAATCCTGATTATTCACCGGTGCTGAATAATTACGCTTATTTCCTTTCAATGGAGGGCAAAAAGCTGAAGAAAGCAGCAGCGATGAGCAAGAAAACGGTGGAGGCAGAGCCTGACAACGCTACATATCTTGACACCTACGGATGGATTCTCCATCTGCAGGGCAAAAGCGCGGAGGCCAAACCTTATTTCAAGCACGCTATGATGTACGGTGGAAAGGAAAGCGCCACCGTGCTTTCCCATTATGCCGAGGTGCTCGAAGCCCTGGGAGAAAACGACCTCGCCAAAGTGTACCGCCAGCAGGCCAAAAACAAAGAGCAGGAGGGTAAAGAATGAGACTGCGTTTCATATCAATCTGCCTGACAGCATTGACGCTCGCTCTTGCGGTGCCTTATCCCGTCAAAGCCCAGAACACCAGGGCACAGGAGGAGAAAAAGGCCAGGCTTGAGAAGGAGATTGCATTAATTGACAAGCAGTTGAAAGAAAATGCAACCAAGAGCAGCAACGCTATGGGGACATTGACTCTGCTTCGCAGCAAGATTGCCGGAAGGAAGGAGCTTGTGGCTGAGAGCGACAGGGAAATATCGGAAATATCCCGTGAGATAAATGCCAGGCAGAAAGAGATTGACCGCATCCAGAACAGGCTGGACACATTGTCAGCCTATTATTCGAAACTCATCACAAGCGCATACAAGAACCGGGACACGAAAATCTGGTATATGTATATTCTCGCGAGCGAGAACATCGGCCAGGCATTCCGCCGTATGGCTTACATCCGGAATCTGTCTTCCAACCTCAACGCCCAGGGAGAGAAGATAAAAGAGACCCGTTCTGAGCTCCAGAGAGAGACCGACTCATTGGCAGTAATCCGTTCCAGGGCACAATCTCTCAGAAACTGCAGGGCGGCTGAGGTCTCCGCCTTGCAGTCCGAGGAGGCCGAGTGCGCCAAACTTGTCAGCCAGCTTCAGAGAAACAGGACAAAATACCAGAAAGAACTTGCCTACAAGAAGAGGCAGGTTGACGCATTGAACCGTGAAATCGAGAGAATCATAGCAGCCGCTGTGGGTGGCAAGTCCGGTTCCTCCGGGAAGGACAAGACCGTGGTTGACACCAAGCTGGACGCCGAGTTCGCCCGCAACAAAGGCAAACTGCCGTGGCCTGCTTCCGGTCCTGTCGTGGACCATTTCGGGCAGCATTACCACCCTGTGTTCAAATCTCTAAAACTGCCTTTCAACAACGGAGTGAATATCGCCCTGGAGAAAGGAAGCTCAGTCAAGGCAATCTTCAACGGCACTGTCAAACAGATAGTTGTGATGCCAGGTTACAACAAATGCGTACTCGTGCAGCACGGAAACTATTTCTCGTTCTACTGCAAACTCGGCTCCGTCTCCGTCAAGGCAGGAGACAAGATAAAGACCGGGGACATCATCGGGACCGTGGACACTATTGACAATATGACCCAGCTGCATTTCCAGATATGGCAGGGGACAAAGCCACAGAACCCGGAGCTGTGGCTGAAGTAGATGAGGGCCGTTGTTCAGCGGATGAACTTGTCGAGAAATCTGTAGCTTGCCGCCTCGGATAGTATTTCGGGAGTTATCTTTCCTGTCTGCCCGGACGGGGCGGATGAGTATCCGATATCAGCTATTGTCCTCGATATCTTGAGAATACGGGAGAACGCCCTGGCTGAAAGGCCCAATGTATTTGACAGTTTTTCCATGAAATCACGGCATCGGGAATCCAGATGGCAGTGCTCCTCTATCATCTCCTGGTTCATTTCCGCATTGACAAAGATACCTGTACCGGCGAACCTCTCTTTCTGCACTTCCCTTGCCGCAATCACCCTTGAAGCCACGTCCGCACTTGACTCCGCTTTTCTTCTATGAACAAGCTCTCCGGGAGTTATCTGGTTCATATACAGCTGGATATCTATTCTGTCCATTATCGGCCCGGACAGTTTGGCCAGATACGACTGTCTCTGCGCCGGGGAGCAGATACATCTGTCCCCCACCCCGTAATACCCGCACGGACACGGATTGGCGGCCGCCACCAGCATAAACGAGGCCGGAAATTCCACTTTGGACCGCAACCTGGAAATCACCACCTTCCTGTCCTCAATCGGTCCCCTGAGGGCTTCTGTTATGCTTTTTGGCATCAATGCAAATTCGTCAATGAAGAGCACTCCGTTTTCCGCCAGTGACACCTCCCCGGGAATGATGTTCTCACCGTTCCCGCCTCCGATGACAGCGGCCATGGACGCGCTGTAATGAGGAGACCTGAAAGGCCTCTGGCGGATCAGGCCGGCACCCTTTCCGCCAAGCCCGGCCACAGAATAAATCTTGCTCGTCAAAATGGCCTCTTCCTTCTGCATCGGTGGCATTATCCCGACCAGCGCCCTGGCCAGCGACGTTTTTCCGGAGCCGGGAGGACCTACCATAATGACATTGTGTCCTCCAGATGCCGCAATCTCCAGTCCCCTCTTGGCCTGTTCCTGACCCACAATATCCGCAAAATCCATATAATCAGACTTCTGGAAAGGAACGTCTTTGTCTGGAATACCTTTTCCGCCAATCAGGAAAGATTCAGCTTCCGGCCCGTCTTCCAATATCTTCAGGACGTCGGGCAGGGTCCTCACTCCGTAAATATTGACATCCGGAAGTTCAGACGCCTCCATAGCGGACTCAAAAGGCAGGATACAGCCGTCATAACCGGCCTTGCCTGCGTATTCCGCAATGGAAATAGCTCCGGGGACAGGTCTTACAGAGCCGTCAAGCCCGAGTTCTCCCATTATTATGAATCTCTCAAGACGGGGAACCTCGCGCTGTTCCGAAGCCGCTATGATGCCGACTGCGATAGGCAGGTCGTAGCCGCTGCCGTTTTTCCTGACATCAGCCGGAGCGAGATTTATGACAATTTTTCTGCCCGGAATTCTGTAGCCCAAAGCCTGTAGGGCCGTCATTATTCTCAGAAGGCTCTCTTTCACAGCCACATCCGCAAGTCCCACCAGATGTATTCCTATGCCGTTGCTGATGTCCACCTCCACCGTCACAGGCTCAGCCTGGATTCCCGTGCATTTGGCACAATAAATGTTTATTAGCATACTTATGAGTTTTTTCATAAATTTATGCCTTATATGCCCGCAGAGACTTAAAATTCATAAAAAAGTCATTTAAAAAACATATAAATGTGGCATAAATGAAATATATGTGGAGAAATTAAACAGATTGATATGGCTGCCAATATTTTCACGTCAATAGGGAAATACTGCATTTTCCTGAGACAGGTTTTCCGCAAGCCTGAAAGCAGAAAAATGATAAGGAAACAGTTCATCATAGAAGCTGACAGGCTGATTATATCATCCATATTGATTGTAGGCATCATTTCCCTGTTTATGGGAGGTGTACTTGTCATCCAGACAGCATCCAATATGTCAAATCCGATACTCGACAAGATGCTCATCGGCTATATGGTCAGGGAAAGTATGATTCTAGAATTCAGTTCCACAATGGTGGCCCTGATCCTCGCCGGGAAAATGGGTTCAAGCATCGCATCGGAGATCGGAAGCATGAGGATAACCCAGCAGCTGGACGCAATTGACATGATGGGCATCAACAGTGCGTCATTTGTGGCCAGGCCGAAGATTCTTGCCGCGACTGTGACGAGCCCGCTGCTCTGCCTGTTCAGTTTTGTGCTCGGACTTGTGGGCGGAGGACTCACCACGTGGGCGACCGGAATCATTCCGATGGCAAAATACATGACTGGCATAAGATACGCATTCACAGGATTTTACATTGTATATAGCTGCATCAAGACATCAGTATTCTGCTTCATCATCTCCACTGTGTCGGCGTACCACGGGTATTATGCTAAAGACGGTTCTCTCGGAGTAGGAAAATCCAGCACGAAAGCCATAGTCACATCCAGCATACTAATACTGATGTCCGACCTGATTATGACACAGCTTATGCTTTATTGACAGGCTTTTCCTGCATCACAGTATCGCAATCCGAATTCAAAGTTATTAATTTCAAGAGGTTTATGATTCAGGTAAAAGACATACGGAAAAGTTTCGGTGACAAGACAGTCCTGAAAGACATCAATATAAATTTCGAACCGGGGAAATGCAATATGCTCATCGGAGCGAGCGGCTCAGGCAAGACGGTCCTGATGAACATCGTGTCCGGCCTTGTCGCACCGGATTCCGGAAAAGTGCTTTATGATGACAAGGACTTTACGAAGATGGGCAAGGAGGAGAAAAAACTGATCCACCAGAAGATAGGTATGCTGTTCCAGGGCAGCGCCTTGTTCGACTTCCGGACTGTTCTCGGCAATGTGATGTTCCCTATGGACTTTCTGACAGACTGGAGTCTTGCGGAGAAAAAGGAAAGGGCCAGGTATCTGCTTGACAAGGTGAATGTCAAGGATGCTGAAGACAAATATCCTGACGAGCTGTCAGGAGGAATGCAGAAAAGGGTCGGAATAGCCCGCGCAATCGCCCTGAATCCGGAATACCTGTTCTGCGACGAGCCTAACTCCGGACTTGATCCGGAGACATCCATTGTAATCGACCATCTCATAAGTTCAATAACAAAAGAGTTCAGCATCACGACGATACTGAACACTCACGATATGAATTCCATAATGGAGATAGGAGACAACATCGGATTCCTTTACCAGGGCGAAATCATCTGGCAGGGCGACCGCCATTCGATAATGTCCACGGACTGTCCCCAGCTTGTGGAATTTCTCTGTTCAAACACTCTCGCAAGGAATATCCTGCGAAAAGGTTAAACCTCGACGCAGGAAGAGAATTCTTTCAGGAAACGCATATCGTTCTCGAAATAGTGGCGGAGGTCATTGACCTGCCATTTGAGCATGGCGATACGCTCTATACCCATTCCGAAAGCGAAGCCTGAATACTTTTTACTGTCGATTCCTGAAGCCTCAAGGACATTCGGGTCAACCATTCCGCATCCGAGAATCTCAAGCCAGCCGGTGCCTTTGCAGATGTTGCAGCCTTTTCCGTGGCAGATGTTGCAGCTGACGTCAACTTCAGCTGACGGCTCGGTGAACGGGAAGTATGAAGGTCTCATACGTATCTGTGTATCAGGACCGAACATCTCGCGGGCAAACAGAAGGATGGCCTGTTTGAGATCTGCGAATGTGACATTCTCGTCAATATAGAGACCCTCCACCTGATGGAAAATGCAGTGCGCCCTGGCCGAGATGGCCTCGTTTCTGAAGACACGTCCCGGGCAGATGACCCTGATAGGCAGTTTCATTTTCTCCATAGCCCTCACCTGCACACTGGAAGTATGCGTACGGAGAAGCAGCGGATTAGGATGGCCGGCGGATACGAAGAAAGTGTCCTGCATATCCCTTGCCGGATGATTCGGAGGAAAATTGAGAGCCTCGAAAACGTGATAGTCGTCCTCAATCTCCGGGCCCTCGGCCACATCATAGCCGAACTTGCGGAAAATATTGACTATCTGCTGTCTGGCTATCGACACCGGATGTCTCGAACCCAATTCCATAATGTCTCCGGGCATAGTGGCATCGAACGAGTCGGCCGAAGCGGCTCCGGAAGACACCGCAGCGGCTTTCAACTCCTCGATTTTGGCCGTGGCTTCCTTCTTGAGCACATTGAGTTTCTGTCCGAACTCCCTCTTCAGTTCAGGTGCCACAGTGCGGAACTCCTCGAAAAGCTTCGTAATCTCGCCTTTCTTACCGAGAAGACGCACTCTCGCATCCTCTATATCTTTGTCTGTCTTGCATTTAAGGTCCCTGACCTCGGCAAGCAACCGCTCAATTTCCTCTTTCATCTAAATAAATTTTTATTTTGCAGTCTGCAAATTTAACATTTTCCTGCAATAATGTCAATCTCACTTGCCGGAAGTGTGTCCGCTCGCCTTCTCAATCTTGGCCTTGCGTTTCTCCCGGGCCTTCTGGCTCTTGGCCGCTCCGCTTTTCAGATAGGCCGCCCACTGCTCGTCAGTGAAAATCCGCCTGTAAGTCTTGTCAATCTGTTCCATCCACTTGTCGCGGACATTATTGTACATATCGTAATTGTCAACTCTGGAACGCTGGAGCTTCTCTGATTCCTCTTTCCAGGCGGCATAGTCGTGCTGGAGGGTGGAATCCACATAAAACACCTGGCCCGGGTCGAGTTTGAGAAGTTCAGCCAGCCTGTCCGCCTCCTTGGCAGCCATTTCTTCCGTTGTCGGAATCTTCTGTTCATCCTGTTCCTGGGCAGACGCATTGGCCTGCGACATAAACAAAATCGACAATACTGTCAAAATCGTGGAATTGATAGCAAAAAATTTCATAGATTTGTAAATCTTAATTGACAAATTTAAACAAATTAAAACAGAACTGCAAAATGAAAATCAGAACATTACTGTTCTCCGCATTCGCAGCGGGAATGATACTGCACGGCACGGGCTCGGACGCCTGCACCAACATTCTGGTCACCAAAGGAGCGAGCGCTGACGGATCCTGTATGGTATCTTATGCGGCAGACTCACACTGGCTGTACGGCGAACTCTACTTCAAGCCGGCCGCTTCCTGGAAAGACGGGGCAAGACTGACTGTGCACGACTGGGACTCCGGCAAATATCTCGGAGAAATTGACCAGGTTCCCCATACCTACAAGACAGTCGGCAATATGAACGAGCATCAGCTGATTATTGCGGAGACGACGTTCGGAGGACGCCACGGCCTTGATGACCCTGATGCGGTAATGGATTATGGTTCATTGATATACATCACTCTCCAGCGCGCCCGCACAGCCCGTGAGGCCATCAGCATAATGGACGCCCTGACACAGAAATACGGGTATTATTCCGAAGGTGAATCTTTCTCAATCGCCGACAAAGATGAGGTCTGGATAATGGAGATGGTGGGAAAAGGCGGAGAAAAATCCGGAGGAGAAAAAGGCTCAGTATGGGTGGCAGTAAGAGTGCCTGACGGATATATCAGCAGCCACGCCAACCAGTCCAGAATCACCCGTTTCCCATTGAACGACCCTGCTAACTGCCTGTATTCCAAGGATGTCATCACATTCGCAAGAAGCCGTGGATGGTTCAGCGGGAAAGACAGCGAATTCAGTTTCAGAGACGCATACTGCCCTCTGGATTTCAGCGGACTGAGAGGCTGCGAGGCCAGAGTCTGGAGCGCGTTCAACATTCTCGGAGGCGGCAAGTTCGCGTGGACAGACTGCTCAGGAAAGGAGATTGTCAAGAATTCATACGACTATGTGGACTATGCAATGGGGCACAACCCCGAAAACAATATGCCTCTTTTCATCAAACCGGCAAAGAAAGTGTCTGTCAAGGATATAGCCGACGTTATGAGAGACCATTACGAAGGAACCCCTATGGATATGACACAGGATATCGGAGCCGGCGGAAATGCGCTGCCTTACAGGTGGAGACCTATGGGATTCGAGTACAACGGAGAGAACTACACCAACGAAAGGGCAATTGCCACCCAGCAGACCGGATTCTGGTTTGTCGGGCAGTCAAGAGGAAGTCTTCCGGATGTAATAGGAGGCATTATCTGGTTCGGCACTGACGATGCCGCAACCTCGTATGTGACACCTGTTTATACCAATACTGAAGAAGTTCCGGAGTGTTTCAGGCAGGGCAACGGTGACCTGCTCCACTACACCTCCACTTCATCGTTCTGGATTAACAACCGCATCTCCAACGCCTGCTACAAGATGTACAACTATATGGCACCTTTCGTAAGAGAGAGGATTGACAATTTCGAGAACGCCCAGCTGAAGAGCGTACAGGAGACTGACCTCAAGGCTCTCGAACTGTATAGGGCGGCTGAGAAAAAGGCTGTCAAGAAAAATACAAAGAAGAATCCTTCTTACGATCCAAACATTGATACCGGAGAGGCTTTCGCTTCTGTAAAAAGCTATCTTACAAAATATTCCGTCAATACAGCACAGGATATTTTCTCTCAGTGGCAGAATCTTGAGGAGACTTTGCTTGTGAAGTTCATTGACGGAAATATAAAAGCGCAGAACCCTGATGGCTCATTCAAGCACACCGAAGATTCTGCGCACGTTCCTGACGGCCTGACCCAGCCTGGATATACCGATTACTGGAAGAAAGCCGTTGCTGAATCACACGGGGAAACCGTCAAAGTACACGTTCTGCACTGACCGTGGAGGGACGGTTCCTGAGAACTATCTCACCTCCTGAGACATCAGCCTCAACCGCTGAATCTTTCCGGACCGTCCCGTCAAGTACAGCTTTGGCGAGTTGATTTACAAGCTCCCTCTGCATTACTCTTTTCACTGGCCTGGCTCCAAAAGCCGGGTCATATCCTTTTTCAACCATAAAGTCCTCGAACTCAGGAGTGAACGATATCTCCACATTGTCCTCGGCGAGCTTTGCCCGGAGGGCGTCCATCTGGATATGGAGAATATCCCTGATATCCGCCTTGGTCAGGGGGTCGAACATTATTATCTCGTCTATCCTGTTCAGAAATTCCGGACGTATTGTCTGCTTCAGGACCTCAAGGATTTTCCTCCTGCATTCCTCAAGCATCTGGTGCCTGGTGGCAATGGCAGCCGCATCATCGACCGGGGACATTCCCCTGGCACCGACATCCGGCAGTTTCTCCATATAACTCTGGATAATGTCCGAACCAACATTTGATGTCATTATGATGATAGTGTTCTTGAAATCCACTGTTCGTCCCTTGTTGTCGGTCAGACGGCCGTCGTCAAGTACCTGAAGCAGAATGTTGAACACGTCAGGATGGGCTTTCTCAATCTCGTCCAGCAGCACCACTGAATACGGTTTGCGCCGTACAGCCTCTGTAAGCTGTCCTCCCTCATCATAGCCAACATATCCCGGAGGCGCACCTATGAGACGGCTCACTGTATGACGTTCCTGATACTCGCTCATATCAATTCGAGTTATCATATTCTCGTCATTGAACAGGAATTCCGCCAGCGCTTTGGCAAGTTCTGTCTTGCCCACTCCGGTAGTTCCCATAAAGAGGAAAGATCCGATAGGCCGTTTCTCGTTGGAGAGTCCGGCACGGCTTCTGCGGACGGCATCGGCCACCGCCCTGATTGCCTCGTCCTGGCCAATCACCCTGTGATGAAGTTCGTCCTCCATCCTCAAGAGTTTCTCCTTCTCGCTCTCAAGCATCTTGCTGACAGGTATGCCTGTCCACCTTGATACGACATCCGCTATATCCTCCGGAGTGACAGCCTCGGTGATGATTGGATCTTTAATCTGAGCCTGCTTTTCGAGCAGAGAATCAATACGTTTCTGGGCTTCCGCCATTCGTCCGTAGCGGAGTTCAGCCACTCTGCCGTAATCTCCTGAACGTTCGGCGGCCTGGGCCTGGATTTTATAATCCTCTATCTCCTGCCTGGCGTTCTGGATGCCTGTAAGAATGGATTTTTCATCATTCCATTTCTTTATCAGGACCTCTTTTTCAGCATTGAGTTCCTTGAGATGGGTCTCAATTTTTTCAAGTTTGAGGGACACTCCCTCGCGTTTGATGGCCTCTTTTTCAATCTCAAGCTGCCTGATCTGGCTGTTCAGTTCAGCGATAGGCTCCGGGACAGAGTTCATCTCAAGGCGCAGCTTGGAAGCGGCCTCGTCAACAAGGTCAATGGCCTTGTCAGGCAAGAACCTGTTGGTGATGTACCTGTGCGAAAGATTCACTGCCGCTATCAGAGCATCATCCTCGATACGCACCTTGTGGTGATTCTCGTATTTTTCCTTGAGTCCCCTGAGGATGGCAATAGACTCCGCCGGGGCCGGTTCGTCCACAGTGACCATCTGGAAACGTCTCTCAAGAGCCTTGTCGGCCTCGAAATATTTCTGGTACTCGTCAAGTGTGGTGGAGCCTACAGTCCTCAGTTCTCCTCTTGCAAGAGCCGGTTTGAGGATATTGGAGGCATCC
>JBJEBM010000038.1:0-16725 GCA_051870055.1 Candidatus Cryptobacteroides sp. | reverse complement strand
TATGGTCCCTTTTTCAATTATTTTGGTGGTGGAATTTTGCGGTACTATTTACAGAAAGGTAGAGAACAACAGCGACTTTGTCGTGGAATATGTGGCCTGGCCGTATTTCGGCGAACTGGCCCTGCCTGACAAGAATGGTGACTTCTGGCTTGACACCAGGAATTACATCAAGAACCTTTATCCGCAGTTCCCGAGCGAGCACGGATATTGGGGAGTGGAATACCACACCACTATGGCTTATCTGCCGGGTGACTCGTACATTATGCTCCGCAATGACCGGCAGGGCCTGGTAATCAGCGCCCCTCAGGAGGTCAGCCAGTTTATGATAGGTTCCCTTGAGCTCTGTCCAGGATATGGAGTGGCTTACCGCCATCCGGATACCGACACTATTGACGGTCAGGATGTAAGGGTGATTTTCAAATCCAACAGAGTGCTTTACGCCCCGAAAGGCAGCGTTTCCGAGCTGGAACCGTTGTCATTCTCATTCTACACCGGTTCCTGGCACAATGGAATTGACCTTGTACGTTCTGAAAACAGGACTGACGCAAGCTGGACCGGTGACAATCTGGTCTGGCGCAAGGTCAACGCCGCCAATCCGGACGACCTTGTCTCTTATGCCCGCGAGTCCAAGCAGAACGGAGTGGATGTCCTGCTTGTATCTGGTTGGTACAAAGGAGGCTCTGATAATCTTGCAGTTTGCCGTGAAGGCTATGCGGAGGCAGTGGCAAAATGCCGCGAGATGGGCATCAGGGTCGTTCTCGACACGGAATTTATGCGGGCGGACTATTATTCTCCGCTCTACAGGTCCGAGCTCAGGACCCTCACTGTCGCCGACCCGTACGGCTACCGTTACAACAACCGTATTATGTGTCCTCTTTCCGTGAGGACGCAACAGCTTGTGAAAGAGTCATTTGACAAGACTTTCAGCGAGTTGGGCGCAGACGGGGTCTCCTGCAATGACATCCAGTTCAGGGTGAAGACAATGTTCTGCCACGACCCTGGGCACGGACATCAGCCCCATCAGTACACCGATTCAGCCATGGTTAATATTGACAGGGACTTTGTAGCCCGTGCGAAATCATTCAATCCTGAATTCAAAGCCGGAGGAACATATCAGTTTGATGCGCAGAGCGGATATTTCGACTATATTGTCCTTCCAAATGCCGACAACCGGGAGGAACTCCGGTACCAGAATCCGGGAATGCCTGTTGTGGCGCAGATAGATGTGCGAGAGGCCCGCAGGGACATAAATATCTGTGTCAAAAACCAGTACACGGTCTGCTACGCCCCGCTTTTCAGGACCGGCAGCCTGTCCTCCTATCCGAATGTAGTGAAATACCTCAAATCCGTCGAGGCTTTCAGGGACAAGTTCTGCGACCTCCTGTGGGATGCTGATATGGTCTCTTATGACAATGTTGAAGTATCTGGCTGTCAGTCTTATGCGGTCTATAAAAGCAGAAAAGACGGACGCAGGGCTGTCGTGCTTGTGAATGACAGCAGGCAGGACGATATCCGAGTCTCAGTCTCTTTCAACGGAACGGAGCACCGAGGCATATCAGTGGCTTCGCCTGGGAGTCCGGATCCTGTGAATGTGTCCGGCTCCATCTCAATCCCGCCGCTTTCATTTGCAGTGGCGTTCGAAGATGATTATGCGGATTCCGGATGGAATTTCGACCCGGAAAAAGACGGTATGTCATTCGAGATGACTCTCCGCCGTCCGGACGGCTCCACAGTGGGGATTAATGGCGGCAGACAGGATGCACCGAAATGCGAAGTCTCCGACAGCATCATTGTTATGACCTGGGATGGCCTCAAGCTGAACGACGGCTCCAATTCTGATGTATCCTTCACCGGCATTATCAGCCGGGACGAGCGTTCCGGCCTCATTTTCAATGGAAATGTGAAGAACGATGGAAATCTCGTTGTCGAGACCCTGACCTGGCCCTTGATAGACAATCTGCAGCTTCCTTCATCTGATGATGAGCTTCTGTTCAGATACCTTACTTACACGGCAATGAAGACCACCCGTCTCTATCCTGTCCTGGAAGGAGGCTATACCGGAGGCTGCAATCTTCCGGAGCACGCCTTCGCAACAGTGGGAACGGACAGGGGAGGCCTGTACATCTGCTGCCAGGATCCTGAAATGAATGAATATGTCAGGGTCGAATACGACCTGTCTCCTACAAAGGAATTCAATGAGGGACTTGGACTTGCGGATTCCTCAAAAGACTATGCGGACCGCCGTTCGTTGAATTACCGGGTCAAGTCGGTGCGCCACATTTTCGCTCATCCCGGCAAGAATTACGCATTGGCTGATGTGGCAGTCGTTCCATACAGCGGAGACTGGCAGGCGGCTGCGGACATTTACAAAAAATGGCGTGCGACCTGGTTCAAATCTCCTCACCGCCCGGCGTGGGTGGAGGATGTGAACGCCTGGCAGCAACTGCAGATAAACAGCTCCGAGTCCAGAATCAACTTCAAAGTCAAGGACCTGGTAAGCTATGCGAAGGACTGCAAAAAGTACGGCGTTGACGCCATCCAGCTCACCGGATGGAACTGGGGCGGGCAGGACAGGGGAGTACCTGTATGCGACCTCGACCCCCGTCTCGGCACCACGGAGGAATTCAGGAAAGCCATTGCCGAATGCCAGGCGATGGGCGTCAACATCTTGCTGTTCACCAAGTTCGTATGGGCTGAATACAGCGCTCCGTGGTATAAGGATTATGAGAAATTCGTTGTGACGGACATAGATGGCGAGAAACGTATGCACGGCGGGTACAGGTACAATACCTACACCCAGCTGTCCAGCTTCAACAACAGGCGTTTCGGCATCCTCTGTTTCCTTGAGGACGAGTGCCGGGAGATGCTCTGCAAAGAGTTCAAGAAATGTCTGGACTTGGGCGCCGCCGGTATGGTTTTCGACGAGAACCAGCATCATTCGGGTACCCAGCTCTGCTACAATCCTGACCACCATCACAAGACCGCCAGCTATATCTATAAGGGCGATCCGATGCTCGGAAAGGAGTTCTATGAGATGACCCGCAAATACAGCCCTGAGTTCATAATGACAGGAGAAGGATGCTATGATATTGAAGGTCAATACTATGCGACATATACAAGGGCTACGGTGGACCACGTTCCGCTTATGCGTTACATCGATTCGGACCTTCCGATTGTATGCACTGTCACTGACCACCGGGATTTCAACAGGATCAATATGTGTATGATGAACAGGTACATCATCAGCTATGAGCCGAGGGGATTCAAAGGCCGGCTCTCCGAGATCCCGGAAATGATGGCGTACGGGGCCAAAATTGATGCGTTGCGCACAAGATACAAGGACCAGCTCTGGAACGTGGTGTTCAACAGCACAACAGGTGCGGACGTCACAGGTGAGGGTATCCTTTACTCGGTGCTCACACACAAGTCGGACGGCAAGAGGACCATAGTTGTGCTCAATTCCGATACCTCCCGTACGAACGAGGCTGTCATAAGACTGGAAAATGCCTCCCCGGATCATCTTATGATGGTGACTCCGGACAATCCGGACCCTGTGC
Organism: Candidatus Cryptobacteroides sp.; assembly: GCA_051870055.1. Taxonomy (GTDB): domain Bacteria; phylum Bacteroidota; class Bacteroidia; order Bacteroidales; family UBA932; genus Cryptobacteroides. The sequence continues at coordinate 13,168 of JBJEBM010000038.1, read as the reverse complement.
CGTTCTCGGATAAGGTGACAATCGGCCCGCAGGGGGCAGTTGTGATTATCGAAAAATAATTAGAATTTTGCATTATTATGAGATTCAGCATCAAATCATTAATTCACACCGCACTTGCCGCCTGCGTACTCTCGGGGTGCAACGGTGCGGATATCAGCCTGACAATCAATACTGACGAGACCGGAGACCTGATTCCGTCAGACTTTATCGGCCTCAGCGTCGAGACCGGCTCCCTGAGGGTAGGGAACGGGGGATTCCGCAAATACAGCGGACATTTCTTCAGCGATGACAATCCCCAGACGCTCCAGGTCTTCGAGACCCTTGGAATCAGGCATCTGAGAGTCGGTGGCGGTTCCGTGGACATGAACCAGACCGAGCCGACATTCAATGACATAGACCATCTTTTCGCCTTCGCCAAAAAGGCTGGCGTGAAAATAGTGTATTCATTCAAGCTTCTCAACGGCGACAACGCCCATAACATCGAGATTGCCAGGTATATCTGGGACAATTACAGCGACCTTCTGGACTGTTTCTCGGTCGGCAACGAGCCGGACTGGAATTCCTACCACAAGGAAGACCCGGAGATTGTGGACTATCCGACCTACAGGGACAAATGGCTGAAATTCGCCAAAGAGATCAAGGCCGCTGTCCCGCAGGCTGTGTTCGCCGGCCCTAACACCGGTTCCAACTACCCTGTGACAGGAGCAAAGGACACCGGCTGGGAAGGCAAGACCTGGACTGTCAATTTCGCAGATGACCTGAAGGATTCCGGCCTGCTCAAGGCTATATATACCCACAACTATGTCGGACAGGATGTCGTTGCCCTGAAGCTCAATCCGGAGCAGATGGTAGAGCGGGTGCTTTCTGCATCCTGGCCGGAGAAGGAGTATCCTGCTCTGTATGAGGCTATTGCAGTGCCAGTGATGAATGACGGATTCCCTTATAGGCTTGCGGAGTCGAACAGTTTCAGCAGCGGGTGCGAGGGCGGCAGCAACAGTTTCATCACGGCCCTGTTCTCTCTTGACTATATGCACTGGTGGTCGGAGCATAAATGCGCCGGAGTGAATTTCCACAACAAGCAGTGGGTGCTCAATGCGCCGATTGGCATGGACAAAAAAACGGGCGACATCATTGTCAATCCGGTCGGCTACGGCTATACGGCATTCAAGCTGGGCTCTGACGGATATGTACAGCCGGTCAGGATGAAGAATGCAAGCGGGCTCAATGTCACCGCTTATGCTGTCAGGAACGATGAATCCGTGTATGTAACGCTGATTAACAAGGAGTATGGTGAGAATGCTACAGAAGCGACTGTTTCAGTGAATATTGACAAAGGCATCGCCGGGGTTGAGACTCTGGAACTTTCCGCTCCGGACAACGACCCTCTTTCACTCACTGCGACATTGGGCGGGGCTTCCATCAATTCTTCAGAGCCTTGGAGCGGCACTTGGAACAAGGTCGGGGACAACGGCCTCAGATTCACTGTAAAGCCAACTTCCGCATTGATTGTCAAGATTTTGACCAAATAGCTGCGCACGGAGGCACTATTTCAGTTCTCCGGATTCGTACAGCGACTTGATTCTTTGATATGTCTTCGTCGAGCCGAAACCGCTCGACGAAGCTATTTCATTCTTGTTTGCGTCCGGATGTTCAGCCTGGTATTTCATCGCATATTCAATGCGGAGTGTGTTCACGTATGAATAGAAAGAGACGAACCTGTCCCTGAAAACAATCGACAGATAGGTCCGGTTAGTTCCCAAACTCTTCGCCAGCACGCTCTTGTTGAGTTTTGAATCCAAAAACAGCAGCCCGTCCTCGACAGCCTTGCGGATCTGTTCCTCCAGCCGGTCCTTCATATATTCCGGGATTGTATCGCTCTGCCTGTCAGGCGTTTCATCCCTCAGCTCCTGATATTCACCAGTCTCTTTCCTGTCACTGCTGTATTTCTTGTGCGGATGCAGGATGACAAGCAGGAAAACCAGTTCAAAGATAGATATGAATATGTTGAATACACCGAATGCGGTCCTGCTGTCGCTGATGAACACTATCAGGTAGATGATGCATAAAGATCCGGGCAGGGCCAAAAGGCCTTTTGCGAAATGAATCGGGAAATCCTCCTCGCTCGAATACTCTTCCTGCTGGTGACGGTTGATTTTCACTACGAGATTCCTGATTACCAAAGACATTGTCACTGTGAGAGTTATGAACGATGCGACAATCAGGAGTACAGCAGTTTTATGCCATCTTTCAGTGAAGTCCCCTCCAATGCAGGCCAATGCGAAAAGAGCGCAGATTACAGCTGCCGGAATTGCGGATATCAGAATATATTTAGTCACCCAGTCTTTTGTCAGGCCGAAGAAATAGCTCCTGAACCCTATGGCGAACAGGGACGGGAAGAGAATCAGGTAGTAGCTCTTTGCAAACAGCCAGGTGTCAGGACTGTCCCAGTGGACAAGGTAAGGGATAAGCAGTAAAGATGAAAAGAAGTAGGAAGCTACAATTTTTCTTGCCGGATAGAAGTAGATTCCGTCGTCTCCGAATGGACGGCACATATGGAACCATCTGATGCAGCCGCACACCACACTTGTGATGATAAGACTGTAACACGCCGCAAGGCTGAACAGAGGTATGTCGCACTCTCCAATGCTCATAGGAAACAGTTTAACACTGCAAATGTAACTTATTCATCTCAAAATTCAATCATAAAACAGATTATTCTACCCATTCAATACGCATTCAAATCTTAAATAATGTCATAAAATTGCCACAATAAATCGATTTTCACCAAAATATGGCCGTTTTTGTCACAATTCTTATTCTTTTGTGTAAATTATCCCCTGCAAAATACTTTCATCAATCCGGTTTTTGGTGCCGGTTTCACGTAGTAGTTTTCAATTTATTGATTGTCAATATTTTAATGGGGGGGGGTGCTTAATTGAGCCCTGAATATATAAAATGTAACTAAAATGAACCGAAATTATTTTTGAATATATTAAAAATAGTTGTAGATTTGTCTGTTGTTATATGAAAATGAGGTAGATAGGTGCTTTTGACCTGTATAAAGATTCATTTCTCCTGTATGCCTGAAAATATTTGCAATGCAAGGACGGAAGTCTGCAAGTTATTGAAATTCAGGGTTTTATCGTGGATTTCAAGCCCCGAGGTTGTGTATCTTACCCTTAGAATGCGGATATGAAAGAGGAAGACAGTGTATGGTTTGCGATGCGTGTCACGTATAAAAGGGAATTTCTTGCCAAGAAACTCCTCGATGATGAGGGCATTGAAAACTATATTCCCAAAAGGTGGATAATTGACCGGAAAAATCGCAAAAAAGTCCTCGTTCCCGCTATCCGCAATCTTATCTTTGTATATGCGAAGCCTTCGGTAATCCAGAATTTCAAGACAGGGACCGGCATAACATTCCTCCAGTATATGGTGGACAAGCGGTCCGGGCAGAAAATCATTGTCCCGGAAGAGCAGATGAGGCAGTTCATCGCAGTCACAGCTGAGTATGACGAGTCGCTCCTCTTTTTCAAGCCCGAAGAACTCAATCTTTCCAAAGGCACGAGGGTCCGTGTCAAGGGAGGCCCGATGGAAGGTCGTGAAGGCGTATTCGTCAGGGTTAAAGGTGCGCGTGACCGCAGGCTGGTGATTCAGATAGAGGGAGTGATAGCCGTGGCTGTCGCATCTATACATCCGGACCTGATACAGGTCCTGCCTGACAGAAATGAGAATGAATTATGATAATCGCAGTTGATTTTGACGGAACGATTGTGGAGCACCGTTACCCGGAGATTGGCAGGGAGATTCCTTTCGCCATCGATACTCTGAAACGGCTTCAGGCGGAGCGCAACATATTGATTCTGTGGACAGCACGTGAGGGAAGGCTGCTTCAGGACGCTATAGATTTCTGCCGTGAGAGGGGCCTGGAATTCTATGCTGTCAATTCGAATCATCCTGAGGACTATGAGGATGAACCGTTGAAGAAATCCCGCAAGATCAAGGCTGACCTCTATATCGACGACCGCAATCTCGGAGGCCTTCCCGACTGGGGCGTCATCTACGACATTGTAGTGAACCGCTGGACTTACGAAGAATACCTCTCCGCTACCGGCCACCCACTCGCCCCCCAGCCCCGCCCCGGCTTCTGGTCCCGCCTTTTCGGCAAAAATCGCCGGAGGTAGGATATAAAAAGAGCATCCATCCGTCGTATCATAGTTTTGCGTGCGCATTTTGACGAGAATATACGAATACGAAGAAAAGTTGAAGAATAAGTAATCGTGAATAAACCGAAAGTTTCCGTTATAATTCCTGTATATAATGTTGAGCGATATCTGGCGCAATGTCTTGATTCAGTCATCCATCAGACTTGGCAAAACCTTGAGATTATCATTGTCAATGACGGCTCTTCCGATTCATCTGCTGATATAATTGAGGACTTTGCAAAAAAGGATAGCCGTATTATTGTTGTTTCGCAGCCAAATGGAGGACTTAGTTCTGCGAGGAACAAAGGCATTATGAACTCAACTGGAGATTATGTCGGATTTGTTGACTCTGACGATTGGCTTGAACCAAATGCCATTGAAAACCTCTATAATGGGTTTTCAGTTTCATCGAATGTCCTGTTGACAAATGGAATGATTGTTCAGCATGATGAATTGAGTGGAGCAAGTGGTCTAATGCGGCCGGGGACTTGGAAGCGGGAAGAACCGAGGATTATTGAGGCGGCAGACTGGGGTAAAGCCTTGTTATCAGAAAGCAGTAGCCATTATGTGTGGAGCAAACTTTTCAAAAGGGATGTTTTCAACTTGACAATGTTTCGTGACGGAAGGAATGATGAAGATACTTTGTTCACATTTGAGTTGGCTAAAGCGATTAGATTCAAAGATTATCGAATAGTTGATATCGAATATCAGACAAATCATTATAGGGTAAGGCCCAATAGCATTTGTACGGATAAACGGAACCCTCTCATCCCTCATAGGATAGCGAACCTGAATGAGATACTTGACTATTGCAGGAGCGATTGGCCGGAATTGGCAGGTTATGTTGAGCAAAGAAAAATAGCTTCGCTTATGTGGTATTTGAGAAATGCGATGGTAGATTCCGAAGTACCTAAGTCAGAATGGCGACCTTTGCAGAAATTGTTAAGAGAAACAGTTCTGTCTGAAGCTCTTGCTTTTTTAGCCAGAAAGGAACAGGCAAGGTATATCTTGATGCGCTGGTTCCCGAATATATATCGCTGTCTTTAAGAATCTTTGACATGATTTCAAAGATTGGATGAACAACAATGGGAAGAAATATTGCAATAATACTCGCTGGCGGCAGCGGTTCAAGAATGGGAGTTGATGTGCCCAAACAGTTTTTAGAAATCGAAGGAAGAACTATTCTTGAGTATTCAGTGGAAGCTTTTGAGAGTCATCCGGATATTGATGCCATAGCTATAATTTCCAGAAGTGATTATATTGAAAAAGTCCGTAATATAGTCTCCAGGAGGGGATTCCAGAAGGTTGAGAAAATTTTGCCGGGAGGAAAGGAAAGATATCATTCATCGCTTGCTGCGATTGGTGTTTATGAGGATGATGACATCCTGCTGTTTCACGATGCTGTCCGTCCGCTTGTGAGTAAGCGCATAATAGATGATTGCCTTGCAGCAATGGAAAAGTACAATGCTGTAGATGTTGCATTCAATACTACAGATACGATCATTCAGGTCGATTCTGGCAATTGCATCTGCGCTATACCTGACAGGACATTCCTTCGCAATGGCCAGACGCCGCAGTGCTTTCGCCGCAGCATTATAGCAAAGGCATACAACGTAGCTTTGGCGGATCCGAGATTCAAGACCACAGATGATTGCGGGGTAGTACTGCGATATCTTCCCGAGGAGTCGGTTTATGTGGTACAAGGAGACGTGACGAACATGAAAGTTACTTACAAGGAAGACCTTGAGCAGATTCAACGTTTGCTGCGAAGACGAGAATTGATATAAATGATAAAATTCAACTGAACTGCAATTAAATTTTTCTCAGAAATTTAAAATTCATAAAAAAGTGAATGTATCGTCGGTAAAATAGTCCACTGATCGTAGGAAGAACGGAAAACAATATATAGCTTTGCCGTTGCAGATGCGCTGAGCGTCTGGGATATAAAAGCGAAAGAAATTGACATGAAAGAGAGTCGGCACGTTATTATGAGAAAAACAGTTCAAATACATCCTTCCAGGCAATATGCCAAGGCATTTTGCCGAGGTGTATATGCTGACATTTTGCGATGGGGCGACTCAGAAATGCTAACGATGCTTTGTCGCACGCATAAGCATAAGTCAGATGAGACTTATATGGACTGTTTGCATAGGTTCTATGCTTCGATGAAAGTGAATTACAGATGTGAGTACGTCTTTAAAAACGAAATCATCGCAGAACTCCGAAAACATTATGCGCATAGGCGATCGCTTGCCGTTAATGAATTTCGGGTAGGCAATTCCATAGTAGATTTGGCTTTTTTTAATGGTGAAAGCCGTGCATACGAAATAAAGACTGGCTATGATTCTCCTCGCCGGTTGGCTGGACAGATGAACGATTACAAGCATGTCTTTGACAAGTGCTATCTTGTTGTGGAACAGGACGAAGTTGATAACTGGCTCGATTACGACAAAGATGTGGGTATCATTGCTTTTTGTCATAGTCCTCGAGGAAAGATTGAACTTCAGGAACTAAGACCGGCACAAGCTGATAATCAAATAGATGTTGATGTGCTTATGACTTGTCTGCGTGCTGAAGAGTATGAATATTTAGCAGAGCATTATGCGGGAGCCAGTTTATCGGAGAGTAAATATTTGCACTTTGAAGAATGTAGAAGCATATTAAGAACTTTGAGGGAACGAGATCTCCATAGAGCTTTTTTGGAGACGATTGAGAAGAGGAAAAGTAATTTTGATGTGCTCGCAAAGACTCCTCGTGAACTATGTCAGATCTGTCTGAGTATGCATCTTTCCGTAAAACAACTGGACTTGATAACAAAGAGCTTGAACAATAACATTATCTGATTATGTATATACCATTCTTAAGAGGAAAACTCTATGAATTGAAGGCCATTAAAGAGTTCGTGGAGGAGATCTATGGCAAGGATTATGGACGTCAAATCATGCCCATAATAGAGCCTGTGAAGAAGGATATTCGTCCATTGGTATCTTGCGTTCAGGTAATGGGCGATGTTGGAATGCCTTTCGCTGTTGTAATGAACTCAAGAACGGGAGATTTCCAAAGAGCGACATTTGATATTCAGGCATTCTTGGATACTGCAAACTTGACTGATGTAAATTGGGTACAGGCATACGAGGTCAATAGTAATGCCAATATTGATTCCATACAAGAATCGATAAGTCAGTATAACTTTGATAATGTAATGCTCGTATTCTTTACGAATGTTGATCTTGATGATCCTGACATTGTACGGCTTATCAATAACGATAATGTAAAATATATTGCGGTATTGAATCTGGCTCAACGTCCGCCAGTCATCAATGGTTTGAAGGCTACTGGCAAGAAGATAATAACTATTGAAGATTGTTTCCCTGAAAAATCGACAAATAATGCATATAGGGATAATCTTGATGAGTTCTTTTCCGACACTTTCAGCTACTATGACTCATTGTTCGATATTTATGGTTTTTCAGATTTTACAGTATTGTCGCGGAACTTCCGTGAGGGTGGAGTCCTTCCTCAAGTTGTCGCAATTCATATGACTTACAAGAAATCTGATAAGGCGATTTATGTTCACCATTTTCTTTCAGACTCACGCAATGGCTCAAACGATATCCGTAATGAATTTCGCGAGGCTAATGAAAAGATATCTCCTTTTTATCTCGACAAGCCCAGGACCATTGCCGTGGATCAGATAACCAATCAAGGTTATCCTGGCCTTGGCGCTATTAAGAAATTCAGCATTAAGAATCATCTTGAGTTAATGAGCCGCATATTGCACGAAAAGGAGGACTGAGGATGTTGGATTTGAATAAAGACTTTTTCGCAGATACAGAAATAGTCAGTCTTTTGGAGGATAACAGTGAGGATGAGAAACAGACTGTGGAGGATTTTCTTCTGGCAGTCTTGTCATTATATGAGCAATCGGAAGCAGGGAAACCCTTGTCGAAGGCATTAATCGAAGACTGGCATATCTTTGCAGATGAGCATTCCCTATCTGATGTTCTTTTACAGTTAGGCAGCGGCTTGACTCCCAACAGTTTGGTAAGCTATGTCGCAGAGTATCAGTTTTATTTGCAGGCTTGGGAAGATGTTAAAGAGGAAGTAAAGAATAATTCTCGTTACTTTTGCCGGATGGAGTCTATTTCTGATGTGCTTGAAGAGTTTGATATCGTTGAGGATTCTCTGAATCTTTATCGGGCAAACAAGTTTTACCGTGCAAGAGTACACCATAAAGAGGAACCTGTCTTCAAAAAGGATGAGATGGGTTGTCCCCCTCAGCCGCTTCTTGCAACTGCTGGGAGAGCGAATCCGAAGGGAATAAGTTATCTGTATCTTTGTTGCGATGATCAAACACCTTTTTATGAGGTTCGGCCATATTTTTTGGACAGGGTTGATATCGGGGAGTTCATCCTCCTTGAAGATGATGTCAAAATAGTTGACTTTACCGAGAAAATCAATTTGTTCAAGGTGTTTTATGATGAGGGCGAGGATTCCTTTAAAAAGCAAGTGAAACGTCGTGTGTTGTTTGATGCTATCAGCAATGACTTGTCCAAACCTCTGCATAGTTATGATACTGACTTGGAATATGTACCGACACAGTATATTTGCGAATATTTCAAGGCTAACGGAGCAGATGGCATTATGTTCAAAAGTTCAGTTTGGAAAGGAGGGAAGAATCTGGTGCTTTTCTATCCCAAGATGGCTGAATGCGTAGATGTGCATCCTTTTGAGGTGAGCAAAATTGTAATTGATCGAATAGGTGTGAAGTAAGGAATCATGATAGAATACGAACAATCTTTTGGCGAACAATATGGAAACAAGAGATTTATCGTTGGACTCAGTCAAGTTTGCTTTAATTGTTCTTGTTGTCATAGGTCATTCAATAGAACCGAGCAGGTATATTAACGATGTCTCGTCATTGTTGTATTCGATAATATATCTGTTCCATATGCCCCTGTTTGCTTTTCTTAGCGGGTACTTCACCAAAGAGAATAACTTAGAGAAGATTAATAAAGGGTCATTGAAATTACTTGAAACCTACCTGGTGTTGGTGGTGTTCTATGTCTTATTTCTCGGACAGGGTAAATCAAGTATAATCTTCCCTCCTGGCTCATCTTGGTATTTGTTCAGTTTGATACTGTGGCGCTACTTCATTTATTTTGCAAAAAATTATGCCGGCATAAGTGTTCTAGTAGCAGTGGCGGTTTCGATTCTGTTGTCGATATTGTTCTTTTTACTCCCTTTAGGCAAGATAGAGACTGTATTTGCAATAAGTAAAACCATACAGTTCTTTCCATTTTTCATCATAGGGAATTACTTGAGAAAGTGGGATATATCATCACTTTGCCGGGGATATGAGAAACAATTCATAGTATTGTCAATCATTGTGATATTAACGCTATGTTGGTTAATCCCATACTCCAGGGCAATCCATCTGACAAGTTTCAGGAGAAGTAATCTATTTTCTATCCAACAAGAGACTTCTCTTGGCCTTATAGTCTTATGTTTGCTGAAACTATTCGTCGAGAGTGCAACTATTATACTGAGCGGTGCTGCAATATGTTGTTTCTCAAGATTGAAGGATACAATAGGACGATTAGGACGCTACTCCATAGTCATTTATGTTGTTCAGGCCTTCTGTGTGACTTTTGTGTGGACAGCATTGCCTGATATACTATGGATTGAAATGCTTTTCGCTGCAGTTGTGATTTTGGCGGGCGTGATTATTTCAGTTATGGGTATAGGAAAATATCTGACTAATCCGGTAACAACAATAATAGACAGATTCTCGCATGTTTCTGTATGAATTTAAGAGGGGATGAGCAGTATAACTACTGATACTATTTCAGGTGTAAAGTGGACGGCGATTGAAAAGTTCTCGACTCAGATTGTCAATTTCCTGCTCGGATTGCTTCTCGCGAGGCTCCTTACACCGTCAGACTTCGGGACGATAGGAATGTTGGGAATCTTTATGGCCATTTCCAATACGTTTATAGACAGTGGCTTTTCCAATGCGCTTATACGAAAACCGAAGATTTCGGACGAGGACTATTCGACGGCATTCTATTTCAATATCATAGTTGGATTCGTCTGCTATGCTCTGATGTTTGCATGCTCGCCACTGATAGCTGCCTTCTTCGAGATGCCGATACTGACCAGCATCGTCAAGGTATATTCAGTGACTCTGTTCATCAACTCGCTTACTTCAGTACAATATGCAAAACTCAACAGGGAACTGAACTTCAAACTGCAAGCCAAAATCAGTTTCGTTTCAGCCTTGTCCACAGGCTTAATTGGTGTCGGCCTTGCATATATGGGCTTTGGAGTGTGGGCTTTAGTTTGGCAGGCAATAGCGAGTTCGGTACTTAGAGCAGGGATGTTGTGGGCTCTCGCCCATTGGCATCCTCAAAGCAGATTCTCAAGGCAATCATTCAGATATCTGTTTTCGTACGGAAGTAAGTTGTTGGCGTCAGGTTTATTGCATACATTATATTCAAATCTTTCGACAGTGGCTATAGGAAAGTTTTACACGGCAGGAGATTTAGGCTACTATTCCAAGGGAAATCAGTTCGCAGTACTTCCGACGAATTCGATTACCGGAATCCTTCAGAAAGTCACCTTCCCATTGCTGGCAAAGATTCAGAATGAGGATGAAAGGCTTATAAGAGTTTACAGGAAATATATAAGAATTACGTCTTGCGGGATTTTCTTCCTTATGTGCCTGCTTGCATCTTTAGCCAGGCCGCTTGTTGAATTCCTCCTGACGGACAAATGGATTGAGGCGGCTGTGTATGTCCAGATATTCTGTTTTGCCCTTATGTTTGACCATATATGCCAGCTGAACCTGAATCTTCTACAGGTCAAAGGCCGGTCGGACTTGTTCCTCAAACTTGAGATTATCAAGAAGTCGATTGCATTTGCGATTCTATGTGCGGCAATTCCATTAGGCGTAAAAGCTATTTGTATATCATCAGTGGTTTATACTCAGATTGCAGTATATATAAATACCTACTACACTGGCAAGTTGTTCGGTTTAGGATATTTGTCTCAAATCGGGGACTTCGGTAAGTATCTTGTTTTTTCATTGGTTGCCTGTTCCCCGGCTTTCTTGATGACCTATTCTGCGATGAGCCCTTTTGTCATTATGCTGCTTGGGTCGATCCTCGCTGTAATTGTCTATTATGGCATACTATGCATATGCAAGGATAAAGACTTTTACGAATTGCTTCATTTGATTAAACAGAAACTGTACTATGACTGGCTTGGAAAAGCGCATAAGAAATAGCTTTGTCGGAACGATTATAAGTCGTACGGCTTACTTGTATTATACAAGGTTGTTCACTCCTGTAAAGGCTTTCATCGTAAGACGGCAAAGCAAGATCAAGGTGGCATTCGTCATTACCGAACTTGGAACCTGGAAAAGTGAGGCCTTGTATCTGAAAATGCTTGAACATCCAAGATTTGAGCCGATGATAATGGTTCTTCAGACGCCAGAGAATCCTGATGCTATGTCTCCTATTATTAATTATTTGGAGAGCAGAAGATTTGGATATCGAGCTTTAGGTAAAACTGATTCGCTGCAAAAGCAATACAAGGCTGATATTATTTTTTATCCTAAGCCATATATGTGGACTTATTTTCCAGGGCAGAATTTTTATGGGAATAGATATGCATTACTATGTTATATAGTTTATGGCTTTCATAATATTGTCTCAGACTATATCTGCAATCAACCGTATCATAATTATGTTTGGCAGTGTTACTTTGAAAATCAATCTGCTGCGGATGACACAGCAAGAGTTATGGACAATAAAGGCCGGAATATCAGAGTGACAGGCTTGCCGATGGAAGATTCATTCAGGTTGCCAAAGGATTCATATAAAGATGTTTGGAGAAAGCAGTCAAAGCATAAAAAGAGAATTATATGGGCTCCTCATTTTTCATTTGCGAAGGATAGTGTATTGAAATATTCGACCTTTCTGGAGTATTATGAAATTATGTTGACTCTGGTTGAGAAGTATTCAGACCAAGTCCAGTTCGCGTTTAAACCTCATCCTCTGCTGCGGACATATCTGAATGATTATTGGGGTAAAGACAGGACCGATGCTTATTTTGGCAGGTGGGCTTGCCTGCCAAATGCCCAGATAGAAACTGGCCAATATATAGATTTGTTTATGACGTCTGATGCGATGATTCACGATTGTTCGTCATTTACCAATGAGTATATGTACACCTGCAAGCCGGTGATGTACTTAATTCGAGGAAGTGCGGAGGAGCATTGTTTGCAACTAAACACTCATTCTAAAAAAGCATTCAATTTGCATTATTTCGGTAGGACGGCGGACGATATTGAGAAGTTTATATTTAATGTGATAAATGGAATCGACCCGTATAAAGAATCGCGAGATAAGTACTACAGAGACTATCTGTCTCCGATAAATGGCAAATCTGCTTGTGATAATATAATAGAGTCTATACTTGGAGAATAAGAGTGAAGTTGAGCCGCTTCTCAAAGCCACCGGCCTAATTGAAGACGTTCTGAAGAAAATCCTGTCGTGAGCAATCCGAAGATTTCAGTAATAGTACCTGTATATAATGCTGAATCCACCATCAAAAGATGCGTGGACAGCATTCTGTAAGCGTTCACTTCTCCGCCTTGCCATCTGAAAGAATATCGAGACCTTTGCCGAAACTAAAAAATCAAGGCAAATGGAAACAATCAACAATCAGTCATCTCAACCGGCGGTCCAGTCCAGCGGCTCCGTGGATTATGCAGCAGCGCTGCGTCAGTACAACAAGTATGGTCGAGGCCGCTCAATGAAGAAGTTCTGCGAGGACGAGGGATATGACTACTGGAAGTTCTGCAAACTGGCACGTGAAGGCCAGATTGAAATGGGGTCGAAGACCGGCACGGACAAACGATCTGGCTTCATTGAAGTGAATCCGGATGGGACACAGTC
>JBJEBM010000037.1:0-3509 GCA_051870055.1 Candidatus Cryptobacteroides sp. | reverse complement strand
TAGCCAAGAAGACAAGTATTCTTGCGGATATTACAGCTTCTGGAGACATAGAACTATCTATGGATACGCTCGATGATTATATCAGAGCGCTTGAGAAACTATTTGTCATTCAGGATATTGACGCATGGTGTCCTGCAATCCGCAGCAGGACCGCAATACGTAGTGCACCTAAACGAAGCTTTACAGATCCTTCAATTGCAGTAGCTGCAATGAGCATCAACGCTATGGCTCTGGAAACACAACTAAAAACATTCGGCTTCATATTTGAACAGATGTGTATCCGGGACTTAAAGGCATATACGGCTGATTTCAATAGCCGCATATCCTATTATCGGGATAGATACGGCCTTGAAGCAGACCTGGTTCTACATCTGGAAGACGAACGTTATGCTCTAATCGAATGTAAATTGGGAAGTAAAGAAATCGAAGAAGGCGCAACACACCTATGCAAGATTCACAGACTGCTTCAAGAAGCAAACATAACTGAGAAGCAAGTCCCTCTCCGTGAGCCGGATCTGAAGATTGTCCTGACCGGAGGACCAATAGCCTATACACGTCCCGATGGTGTCCGTGTAATTCCGCTGGCCTGTCTTAGGCCATAATCGAAAGAGCCTGACAGTAAAAAGATAGCCATTCCCAAACCGGAGCGGCAAGAAAGTCCTTGTCTTGGCAGGCAAGGCCGTATTCCAGGACTGGCTCCGTAGCCGGAGATTACACCCGGACAATCTCCGGCCCGAACCATTCATCAAGCTTCATATCAGCTTTGAGTTCAATGTCAGGTGTGATTTTGCTGCCGACCTTATCGTAGAGCCATGCCGCAACTCCTACATCATCGAGAATGCCCAAGAAACCAAGTACTTTCCTTGGCAGAAGGTCGCCTGGTACAGCCAAATAAATGATTCCGGCATAGACCAGTGCCTTTTCATAAGTTGACAGGTTACCTTCCGACATTACATAATAGAGCTTAAGCAATTCCCGCGTTGTTGCGCGTCCGAGCTTCTTGGAATATGTGACAATCTTATCCCGAGTGTCCCGGGTAAGAGCCGTCCAGTCCACATCCTCAAGTTTCTCAATAAGCCCGCCTGCCGGTCGTTTGAGGATTGAACAGACAAGAATAAGCAGGCAAATGGTAACAATCATAATATTCTCCTTTTATATACTCCTTTCTGACATATAGAGCATAAACTATATCCTGAACTATCAGTAGTGGAAATATTTTTTTGTAAAAACAAGTCGATTTGCTATATTTAAAAATCATTTTTAATGAAATGCTTTCCACTGACCAGCATATTATTGACGGTCTTTTGGCCAAAGATGAAAAGCTCACACGTGATTTTTTCCATGTGTGGTGCCGTCCTCTTGTCTCTTCCCTGATACGCAAGATTTTCGACTATCCGGTAGATTATGACGAAATAGTGGACGAGCTCTACTTGTATCTGATGGAGAAAGATGGAAGGAGGCTCAGGACTTTTCAAGGACGCAGCAGTATATATCAATGGCTGAAGTGTGTGGCTACCAGATTCTTTCTGGAAAAGCGCGATTCCGGAGAAGTGATAGAAGATGTTTCTTCGGATACTCTATATCCTTTGGAGAACAGTCAGGCTGACCCGGTAGAAGCGGAATCCATTAAAAAGGATGTCCGGAAAATGCTCGGACTGATGAGGAATCCCCGTTACCGACTTGTAATTCAGCGGCTTTTTCTCGAGGGCTATAGTTATGATGAATTGGCAGAGGAGTTGAATACTTCCGTTGCAAACCTGTATAATATAAAGAAACGGGCAATGAGTGAATTTGCCGTCATAGTACTCAAAGAATATGGAAAATAAGAAGCTGATACTCACTGACGATATCATCGCTGCGTTCCTGGAGGGAAATGCCACTCCGGAAGAGGCGGTTGCAGTTCTCCGTCTCGCCCGGAAGGATGCTCGCTTCCGCGAGTACCTGTCACTTGCCGCACCGCAGGACAGCATTCTTCCGATGCTGGCCAAGGCAGCTACCGGAAACAGTGACAATTTATGCGATATCCGCTGTGAACAGTATGTGCTTCAATGTTTCGGTGTTGAAATTGATGAAGAAACGTTAATTCAGGAGGCGCATTCAGCTGGCTGGCTGGAGGAGGGAGGCACTCCGCTGTTTCGCATAGGGTCACTTTGCGCACTTCACGGGCTGTCTGCGACAAGGACATATCATTCTTCCATAGAGGAAATAAAGATTGCGCTGTCACAGAACTACCAGGTTATCGTGGCGGTGGATGGAGGGGAAGTGGACGGAGATGTGGATTATGAGGCGGCCGAGGATGAATTTGTCGGGAAGAATCCGGACCATGCCCTCGTCGTGCTTTCGTGTGGAGACGATATCGTCTGCTATAACCCATTCCACGGTGAGATGCCTCAGGCAATTGCGATGGACCGTTTTATGGATGCCTGGGATGATTCAAGGAACTATATGGTCAAAATCAATACAAAAGAGGCTGTTGCTGACTCATACAAGCCATCCCCGTTGGACCTGTCGGACGTCCGTTTGCCTGATTCCCTGAGTGAACTCACGGAAGCAATCGCCGAAAATACACATGAAATCTGGTCCAGGAACAGAATGAGTGAAGGATGGACATACGGACCGGAACGTGATGACAAAGCTCTCAAACATCCTGATCTTCTGCCTTACTCCGATCTTGCGGAAGGGGAGAAAGAATATGACAGGGCGACTGCGATGAACGCCATCAAGCTGATTGTGAAATTAGGGTATAAGATTGTCAGGAAAGAATAGAGTTTAAGGACGTGGAATTTAGAGTTTTGTACAGATAATCAAGAATAACTTGTTTTTCTATTCAAAATTTTACTATTTTTGCGGTATGAGGGATGTTTTACATATTTTTGGCAACACGCCGGTAAGTTCGTCTGCAATAGCCTCTCTTTATCCTTCAATCTCAGGCTGCAATCAGAAGGTAGCCTCGCTGGAGAAAGCTGGAGACATCATCAGGCTTAAGCGAGGTTTATATGTCGTGAGTCCGGAAATATCCGGAAAAAGGATATCGACCGAACTTGCTGCCAATCACATCTACTCTCCTTCCTATATCTCCATGTTAAGCGCATTGCGTTGGTATGGGCTCATCCCCGAGAGAGTGGCAACTGTACAAAGTATGACTGTAAAGCATTCGAGGACATTCAACAATTCCGTGGCGAATTTCGAATACAGGTATATTGACAGGGCCTGTTTCTCTATTGGGCTGCGTAATGAGGAAGTTGATGGGGCCTCTTTTGTCATTGCCAGTGCGGAGAAAGCTCTATGTGATCTTATTGCCAATACATCCGGTCTCAATCTTCGCTACCTTTCCGAGGCTCGTGATTATCTTGAAAACGACCTCCGATTTGAAATGGATGCTTTGAAAGACTTTAGCCTTGACATTCTTGAGCAGTACGTGAAATGTGGCAAGAAGCCGCGGTCAATTGAAACAATAATAAAACTTTTGGACAGATGAACGCACTATACGAGAAGATGCTCTCTGCATA
>JBJEBM010000036.1:0-68130 GCA_051870055.1 Candidatus Cryptobacteroides sp. | reverse complement strand
CAATCTTGTTGAACAGAACCATAAGGTAGCCGAGCACGAGGAATGCGCCCGGAGCCATCACAAAGGCGAGGATGCCGTCACCGGAAATAAACTTGAATCCGAATGCGGACCCGCTGCCGAGAATCTCCCTGACAAGTCCGATGACAGTGAGGGAAAGCGTGAAGCCGAGACCGACTCCGATTCCGTCAAGCGCCGAATCAATAATGCCGTTCTTGCTTGCGAAAGCCTCCGCACGTCCGAGAACGATGCAGTTCACAACGATAAGCGGGATGAACAGGCCCAGAGTGGCATATACATCAGGTGTGTATGCCTGCATAACAAACTGAAGCACAGTCACGAAAGTGGCAATCACCACAATATACACAGGGATGTGAACCTTGTCCGGGACAGCCGGAGCGATGGCTGAAATCACCATATTTGAAAGGACGAGCACGAAAAGTGTGGCAAGTCCCATACTCAGTCCGTTGACGGCCGATGTCGTGGTGGCCAGTGTAGGGCACATACCGAGGAGAAGGACAAATGTAGGATTGTCCTTGACCAGGCCCTTGGTTATAAGCTGAAATTTTGTCATAATCTTGTCCTCCAGTTATTCGGAAATCGGCATTGGAACGCCTGCGAGAGCCTCCACAGCATTCTTCACAGCCAGTGCGTAAGCCCTTGAAGTGATGGTGGATGCGGTGATGGCGTCCAGGTCGCCTCCGTCTTTCTTCACAGTGAGTTTGCCATTCACGGCGTCATAATTCCTGAACTGTCCGTAGAAATGCTCGTCGGTGGTGCACTTCGCTCCAAGACCAGGGGTCTCGGTATGTGCGAGGACGGAAGTGTTGTAAACCACTCCTCCGGGAAGCAGGCCCACCATAATGGTGAGAGGGCCTCCGAAACCGACAGTGGTGGATTTTACCGCAAATGCGACAGTCTCCCCGTCCTTTACACACTCATAATATTCAGACGGCATTCCGCCAACCTCAAGTGCCTTGGCCTCGGAAATCTCGCCTCCCTCAGGAAGCACTTTCGCGATGGATGCCTTGAGCAGGGCCGCATTGGTCTCCGCGATAGGAGCTGCGGTCAGGGCGTAAACTCCGGCGAGTACGGCGGAGCAGACAAAGCAGGTGCCGAAAAGGCAGAGCGCCATATTTTTAAGATTGGATGCTGCAGCCATATTATTTCCTCCCGTATTTTTTCTGATGGAACCACCTGTTGATGAGCGGAACCGTAGAGTTCATAATGAGAATAGCGAATGACATACCTTCCGGATATGAACCGAAATAACGGATCATCATTGTGATGAAACCTATGCCGATACCGAAGACGATACCGCCCTTTACGCTCATAGGAGATGTCACATAGTCCGTGGCCATAAAGCAGGAGCCCAAAATCATACCTCCGGAAAGAAGGTTGAACACAGGGTCCGTGAAACGGGACGGATCAGCCAGCCAGAATATCAGCGAGGTCAGGGCGACAGTGGCCCAGATTGACAGGGTGATATGCGGCCTGATGACCTTGCGGACAAGCAGATAGACGAAGCCGGCAAGGAGCGCCAGGGCGGAAATCTCGCCTACAGAGCCTCCGACATTGGCCAGAAGCATCTGTCCATAGCTGAAACCGTTCTCCGCCATAATGTCCTGGATGGACGCTCCCGACATAATTCCCTCGTTGATAAGGCCGAGAGGGGTCGCGCCGGAAGCGGCATCAACTCCGAAGAGGCCTCCGGGGATCTGCCAGCTGGTCATTGCGGCAGGGAATGACACGAGCAGGAAGACACGGCCGGCGATGGCCGGATTGAAAAGATTCTGCCCAAGTCCTCCGAATGTCATCTTTGCAACAGCTATTGCGAAGAGGGCTCCGAGGAACACAATCCACCAAGGGGTGGTACTCGGCAGGTTGAGCGCGAGAAGGATTCCGGTCACTGCAGCCGACCAGTCGCCTATTGTGGATGGTTTTTTAAGTAAATATCTTGTAATCAAGTACTCAAGCAGCAAGCAGGAGATGACGGATGTCGCAAGGACTACAATCTCGCCGAGGCCGTAGAAGAGCACCGACACGATCACCGCAGGCACCAGCGCAATCACCACGTCACGCATAAGCGACTTGGTGGAAACCGGAGCATGGATGTGCGGGTTCGGGGAAACCAAAAGTCTGTTCATTGTATTTCAATGCTTTATTGTTCAACTTACTTTTTCTCAGCCTTGGCGGCTTCTGCAGCTGCCTTGGCGGCGGCAGCGCGCGCCCTCATTATGCCCATCACCTTCACCTTGCCCTGACGGATGATATCGAGAAGCGGGATGTAGGCAGGGCAGCTGTAGAGACAGCAACCGCACTCTATGCAATCCTGGACAGCGTTCTCCTCCAGGGCCTCGGCATTGTCGAGCCGGGCGTATTTCTGAAGAAGGAAAGGCTCAAGTCCCATAGGACAGGCCTGGGCGCATTTTCCGCAACGGATGCAGTTGGTCTCAGGCTTGCGCTCTGTCTGTTCTGCAGTGAGGAAAAGCAGGGCTGATGTGCCTTTTAGTGTGGCGGCATCGAGATTGGCAATGGCCTTGCCCATCATAGGCCCTCCGCTTATCACTTTGACAGCATCCTCAGGAATGCCGCCGGCTTTCTCGATGATGTATGAAAGCGGTGTGCCAACCCTTACGAGGAAATTGTGCTGGTTTTCAGCGGCGACACAGTCACCTGTGACAGTCACCGAATTGTCAATTATAGGCTTGTTCTTCTGGACGGCGTCATAGACAGCGAGGGCAGTGGCCACGTTCTGGACCACAGCTCCTGCATCGATTGGAAGAGCCCCTGACGGAACCTGACGGTGCATAACAGCGTCAATAAGCTGTTTTTCACCACCCTCCGGATATTTCTTCATAAGGCTCATAACTGAAATTCCCTCGAATTTAGGGGATTTCTGTTTGAGGCCGGCAAGCACTTCCTCAATATGGCTGATGGCCTCAGGCTTGTTGTCCTCAATGGCGATAGTGGCCTTGTCCACACCGAGAACCTGCTTGATGATGGCCACTCCGACTGCGACCTGCTCACCTTTTTCGAGCAGAGTCCTGAAGTCAGAAGTAAGATAAGGCTCGCATTCACATCCGTTTATGATAAGCATCTCACATTTCTTTCCCGGAGGAGGAGAGAGCTTCACGTGAGTCGGGAATGTAGCTCCGCCGAGTCCGACAACTCCGCCGAGACGGATTTTGTCCATAATCACCTTGTTGTCATCGATGAATTCGGTGATGAGAGTGTCCGAAGTGTCGATTCCTTCTGCCCACTCGTCACCCTCGACTGCTATCTCGATGCAGGTCTGCCAGTTGCCTGCAAGATCCTTGCGTGGCCCGATTGATTTGACAGTGCCGGAAACAGATGAGTGGATGTAGGCGGAGACGAATCCGCCCGGCTCTGCCACCGGCTGCCCGGTCTTGACTTTGTCACCTACAGCGACAATCGGCTTTGCCGGAGCGCCGATATGCTGTGACACTGATATATACACTGTCGGCGGAGTCGGGAGCACCTCGATGGCGCATCCTCTTGAGATCTTGCTGTCAGCAGGATGAACACCGCCAATTGAAAATGTTCTTCTCATATTATCCTTCCTCCTTATTCTTTAACTTGTGGTCCAGCCGGTTTCACCTCAGCCTCAGGCTTTGCAGGGGCAGGAGCAGCGGCCGGTTTCTCAGCCGGAGCTGCAGCCGGTTTTGCGGCCGGAGCTGGCGCAGGCTTAGGGGCCGGTTTCGGGGTCCTGTCCACCGGTTTAGGGAAATTCACATCGTGTATCGCACCTGTAGGGCATACAGCCACGCACTTGCGGCAGAGTTTGCACTTGGTGAAATCGATGTAGGCTACATTGCCTTCCACTGTTATGGCGTCGTGAGGACAGTTCTTGGCGCAGAGTCCGCAGCCTATGCAGGCAGCCTTGCAGGCCTTGCGGGCAACAGGGCCTTTGTCCTTGTTGACACAGGAGACATAGACACGCATACTGCGCGGGCCTTTGTTGCGGAGCTCAATAATTCCTTTAGGGCAGGCCTTGACGCAGGCGCCGCAGGCGACGCACTTGCTTTCGTCAACCACCGGAAGACCAGTGGCCTCATCCATCGAGAGGGCGCCGAACTGGCAGGCGGCAACGCAGTCCCCGCAGCCGAGACAGCCAAATGCGCAGGCTGTGTCACCGGCATAGAGAGCGGCTTTGACCTTGCAGGATTTCATCCCGCCGTACTCATTGATTTTCGGCCTGTTGGCACAGGTTCCATTGCAGCGGACAACTGCCACCATAGGAGCTTTCTCGGTTACCTCGTAACCGAGGATTGAAGCGACTTTCTGCATAACGGCATTGCCACCGACCGGACAGAAATTGTTGTCCAGATTCGGAGCCTTGACAGCCGCTTCAGCAAAAGCCCGGCAACCCGCGAAGCCGCAGCCACCGCAGTTTGCACCCGGCATCACCTTTTCCACTTCGTCGATTCTGGGATCTTCATCAACCTTGAACTTTTCAGCCACAAGGTAGAGGACGATTGCCAGCACCAGTCCGAGGACGGCGATAATCACAATAGTCCAGATAATTGTTGAAGTCATCATTATTATAAATTGTAATTGTTTTCCTTTCTTATATTGAAGACATACTCTTTTGAGAAACGTCCGCGGGCAAAGTACAGGCAGAGATACCAAATCGCCACCCCGCACAGCCCGCAAAGTCCCGTAATTATCTCATTTACACCAGCATATGGAAGAGACACGCATATCATGACAAGGACTGCGAGAGGTACAACGTACGCCACTGCCACAGCCTTCATTCCCATTGAAGGCGACAGAAGCACCTCCACGCTCTCGCCCGGAACATAGTCCATCCCGGGAAGAAGCGGCACCTCCACCACCTTGCTCACCGCCTCGGACATACTGCACAGTCCGGCGGCGTGGCAGGCGGAACAGGCTGACTGCGAGATGATTTCCACAGAAACCACTCCGTCCTCAACCTTAAGGACTTTCCCTTTATGCGATATTGCTTTCCCTGATGCCATTGTGTATCAATCCTTTTCTATCAGAGCCTCGAACGGATGCCTGAGACCTTCCCATCCGGTAATCCTGCCGCTGACTTTTCCCGCCTTTATCGGAGCCTCGAAATACACCGGAATCCTGTTCTCATCTTCGGAAATCCATACAAACATATCGGATTCCCCGCTGAAAACCTCCCCGGCAATGAGTTTTGCCGCAAATTTCATCGTCTTGACAGTGCCTACTCCTTTTATGAAGCGCTTTTCCCTGCCCAGCCAGATGAAATAGACATTGTACACATCATCGTCAATGACGAATGTCATCGGATACTTGATGTTCGGCTTGACTTTGCTGAAGTTCATATTCCTGGCCATATAGAACAGAGCCGGCAGATCGTATGTGCAAGGGTCAAGAGGTATCTCTATGGACCACGGAGACTTGCGGGAAGTCTCCAGATCAGCCGCGATGAACGGCTCATCCTCATCCCATCGGTAGTCATAGCTGTTCACGGAATAATATCCGCCTTCCCTTGAGTCGCGCGCGAACTTGACCGGGACAATGCCGTCCCTTGTGAACCAGGACTGGAAATCCTCCCTGACCTTGAAGAAGATGTCATAGAACTTGGCAGTACGGCCTTTCACCGTACTGTGGAATACGGGAACTCCGTTGAGCGTGGTCGTGTCCAAGGTGACAGTGGCCTTGGCAACATCGGCATTGATGGATTTCCACTTGTACCTCATCGTGTAATTCAGTTTCTCGCCAGCGGCGTAAGCCAGGCGGTCTTCCTTCAACGACTTGACAGGTATGCAGTTAGGGCCTTTTGCGGGCTCGGTTCCCCTGCTGGCTGCAATCGGGACGGCCAGGCAGAGCAATGTCAATGTTATTTGTAAAAGCCTGTTCATCACGAGAATCCGTTATCGGAGAAATCATTTGCGGAACCGACGTAACCTGAATCCGGGACATCGCTGTTCATCCTGGACTCGAACGTATTGGCCACAGACTCGCTCGCATCGACGAAACGGAGCTGCGAGCCCTTGAACTTCATAGGGATTGTGTCAATCTGGCCGTTACGGTTCTTGGCTATGATAATCTCGGTATATTCCTTGTCTTCCACTGTGTCCCCGAGACCGATGGCATCCGGCCTGTGGACAAAAAGAACGATATCCGCATCCTGCTCGATGGAGCCGGACTCGCGGAGGTCACTTAGCATAGGACGGTTGTTGCTGTTTCCGCGCTGGACTGAGTTACGTGACAGCTGGGAAAGAGCCATGATCGGGATCTCAAGTTCCTTGGCAGTGCCCTTGAGCATTCTGGAAATGGCAGCGACTTCCTGCTCGCGCATTCCCCTCAGTTCAGGAGGGCCCTGCATAAGCTGGAGGTAATCCACCACAATGAAACGCACCCCCTTGGACTTTACAAGCCTCTTGGCCTTCGTCCTGAATTCCATAATCGAGATGCCCGGAGTGTCGTCAATGTAGATAGGGGCCTTGGCGAGAGCCTTCAGGCTGTATTCCAGCTGGTCCCAGTCCTGCGGAACCAGTTTCACGCCACCCTTTATCTTGTCCGCCTCAAGTCCCGACTCGCTGGTCATCAGACGCTTGACGAGCTCGATGGCCGACATCTCAAGAGAGAAAATCGCCACCGGCATATTGTTGTCCACAGCGGCGTTGCGGAGCACGTTCAGCGCAAAAGCGGTCTTTCCGACAGAAGGACGGGCACCAAGGATGATGAGGTTCGACTTCTGCCAGCCCAAGGTATATTTGTCAAGGACGGCATATCCCGACGGCACACCGCTGATGCCGGACTGACCCTGAAGTTCCTCAAGTTCATCCAGGGCTGTCTTGAGCACTGAGCCGACATCCTGGACGTCTTTCTTCACATTGTTCTGGATCGCGGCGAAGACCTTCGACTGGGACATATCGATGAGGTCATCGACATTCTCCGAGTCATCGTACGCCCCCTTCAGGATATCATAAGCAGCAGTGATGAGATCTCTCTGTATACACTTCTGCTTCAGTATCTTGATATAATATTCAACGTGGGCGGCGGCACCGATTTTCTGTGATAGCGAAGCAAGAGCGAGCGAGCCTCCAACAGCCTCCAGATTCTTCTGGGACTGGAGTTTCTGCGACACCGACAGCAGGTCCAGGGCGACGTGCTCATTGACGAGCGACACCATCGCCTCGAAAATCATACGGTGTTTCGGGTCATAGAAGCAGCCCGGCGTGAGCTCCTCCATAGCCTCGTCCACGCAGCTCGGCTCAATAAGCAATGCGCCAAGCACCGCTTCCTCGAAGTCCAGGGCCTGAGGCGGCTTGTTGCCCATCTCAAGCCCCAAAGTGTCAAGGTTCACAGACTTGGCAGCTTTAGCTCTTGTACTTTTCTTCTGCTCCGCCATAGCGCTTCAGATTCAGGCCTCCTCTGATTCTATGGTATTGCTTACAATAATACGTCCGCAGTGCTCGCAGATGACGAGCTTCTTGTTGGATGCAATATCGATAAGTCTCTGAGGGATAATTGTATTGAAACATCCACCGCAGGAGTCGTTATTGAAAACACTCACTACGGCGAGGTGGTTGCGCTCGCTCTTGCGGATGCGCTCATAGGCGCTCATAGTGCGCGGATCAATCTTGGCTGCGCAGGCCTCCCTTGCAGCGAGAAGCTCGTTCTCCTCTTTGGCTGTGGACTCGACGATAGTCGCAAGCTCGTCTTTCTTGGCCTTGAGGTCATCGTTTCTTACAGCCATAGCGTCCTTGAGGTCCTGGAGATCAGCTTTCCTGACTGCGATGGTCTCCTTGGTATCGAGGACGTTTTTCTGCGCAATCTTCTTGAGAAGTTCCTGATTCTCAACCTCTTTGGAGAGTGAATCGTACTCGCGGCTGTTGGAGATGGTGTCCATCTGCGCCTTGTACTTGTCGATAGCAGTATCGCACTCCACTATCTCGTGCTTGAAATTGGTGATGGAAGCATTGAACGCCTCGATCTCGGATGTAATCTGGGCAGCCTCGGCTTTCATTCCGGCAACCTCGTTCTCAAGATTCTCCACCTCCACCGGGAGCTCTCCGCGGAGCTGAAGGATTTTGTCAATGGCTGAATCCGCTTTCTGAAGCGCATAAAGAGTCCTGAGCTTTTCCTCGACGCTCAGTTCCGAATCAGCGAAATTTTTCTGAATTGATACGAAAGTCTCCCTCTGGTCAATCGGAGTCTCGACTTTCTTGATTTTTTTGGCCATATCTGATATAATTATATTTTAAAGGTAAAGCACCGGGTTGCTTCCGGCAAGGCGGGAGCTGATGCGAACTGCAAAGTTAGGAAATTTTTTCCGTATCAATGAAAATAAAATGTCCACTATGTCAACTTCGCTCTCGAAATGCCCGATATCCATTATCATAAAGTCCTTTACGGTGAAGAAATTGTGGTAGGAGACATCCCCGGTAATGAAGAGTTGCGCACCTGCTTTAACAGCCGCCCCGATCAATGAGGAGCCGGAGCCGCCGCACATCGCCACCTTGCTCACCGGCCCGTCTATGAGCCTGGAGCAGCGGGCAACTTTGAGAGAGAATTTCTCCTTCACATATTCCACGGCCTCTTCAGCGGACATAGGAGAATGGAAATCGCCTATTGTCCCGAAGCCAGTGCCGTCTCCGTCCTCGTCAAGGATTCGTACATTCTCAAGACCAAGACGGGCGGCCATAGCCCCGCTCACTCCGGAGATGACCTTGTCGGCCGTGGTATGGGCGGCATATACTGCCACACCTGCCCGGACTGCCTTGATTACGGCAAGAGCTGCCGGATCAGACGGGTCAAGTCTCTTTATCCCCTTGAAAATCAACGGATGATGAACTATGACCATATCCGCCCCACATTCAGCTGCCTCGTCAATCAGCTCCGGGGTGCAGTCAAATCCGAACAGGACCTGATGGACCTCGTCATCCTGTGAGCCCACTATCAGGCCGCTGTTGTCCCAGTTTTCCTGGATTGAGAGCGGTGCGAATTCCTCGATAGCCGATGTTATATCCCTGACTTTCATAATGTGCTCCTGATTTCAAGCAGCTGGCTGCGTATATCTTTCAGGCAGTTGATTGCCTTGACTCTGTCCTCCACTGTCTTGCGGTCTGCGGCAAGCCTGGCCGCGGCGCCCTGCAAGGTCATTCCGCCGGATTTGACCAAAAGATGCACCTGTTTGAGCACTTCTATGTCAGCCGCTGTGTACATCCTGTTGCCTTTTGCGTTCCTGTGAGGCTTGATGAACTTGGAGAAAGTATCCGACCAGAACCTGACGAGAGAGATGCTCTCGCCGAGAATTTTGGCTGTCTCGCCTATAGAATAATAAAGACGTTCCATATATTAATCCATTGATTGTCCAGTAGTTGCTGCCATATACGCCACTTTCGCATACTCCTGTGGAGAGAAAGAGGCGAAAAAGTAATTTACCGGGTCCACAGGTTCCCCGTCACGGTGCACCTCATAATGCAGATGAGGAGCGAAAGAACTGCCGGAGATGCCGACACAGGCTATCTTCTTCCCGGCGGACACCCTCTCCCCCTTCCTGACCACAATGTCCTGAAGGTGAGCATAGAGAGTGACGTAACCGCCTTCGTGGGTTATTTCCACCACATTGCCCAGGCCTTTGCCCGAGCGGCGTATGTCTGTCACAGTACCGTCTCCGGAGGCCAGCACAGGCGTGCCCTGTCCTGCTATCAGGTCAACTCCGGAATGCTGTGAAAGCACTTTGTAGAAAGGATTTATCTTCTGGCCTACAGAAGCGCCGACCTGGGCGAACTTCAGGCCGTCTATCGGCAGGCGCAAAGGCGGCAGGACATTTTCTCCGGAAGCCATCAGGGAAAAGATGCTGCGGAAATTGGTGTCAACCGACACTGCCGCATCCTCAAGCACTCCAGCCCGTGTCGATGTATATGCCACAATGTCCCGGTCCGGAATGGAATCGCCGGCAAAAACGAAAGACATCGCGTTGAGAGGATCCATCTGCGGGGCGGCTGAATGGAAAAGTCTCTCGTATATTGCATTGTCACGGGAATGCAGGTCATTTATGACATCCGCTATAAGCTGTTCTTTCTCAACCATCTGCGGATAGAGCTTCTCGTACATACGGTTTTCCCTCTTCAGCCTTTTCTCCTCCTCGGTGTTCAGGAAAAACGAGAAAACCAGATAATAGAACGCGGCAAGGGACAGGGTGGCGACAAGCCATTTCACCGCGGTGAGGACCATCCCGCCGACTGAGTGTGTGACATTCTTCAGATTGAAGTCCTTATCAACCTCATAACGGTTTCGCATAGGGCACCTCCTTATCTGAATGACCTCGGGAACCCTGCAGTCATAATATTGTTCGACTCGGCGGCCACTTTTCCCACCATCGACTCATATTCATCCAGAGGCATTGTCATATCGAAATAGTTGTACGGGTTCACGAACTTTCCCCTGTACATCACCTCATAATGGAGATGAGGCCCGGTGGAACGGCCGGAATTGCCGGTCTCGCCAAGACATTCACCACGCTTGAGTTTCATTCCCTCAGCCACATATACTACTTTCAGATGGGCGTATCTCGTCTTGTAACCGAAGCCGTGGTCGATGAGCACGGAATTTCCGTAGCCGAACAGGTCGAAGTTCACCGACTCCACAGTGCCCTCCCCGGTGGCATAGACCGGATAGCCCGGCTTGCAGGCGAAATCAAATCCGGTATGCATCTTTGAGACTCCGGTGATAGGGTCGGAACGGTAGCCGAAAGAGCTTGACATTCTGTATTTTGAAGCGTCCGGAGCAATCGGCGGCACAGCCGGGATGCAGGACGCCATATCTCCGGCTTTCTTCGACAGGGCCTCCACCTCGTCAAACGATTTGCTCTGGACATAGGTCTTCTTGGTGAGCACATCAAGCCTGACAGTCGTGCGCTTGAGGATGGAATTGTCCGGAATGGCGTCAAGGAACTCATACCTGTTCACTCCGCCGAATCCGGCGTTCCTGACCTCGGCCGGAATACTGTTCATACCGAAAATGTTCCTGTATATCTCGTCATCCCTGATTCCGAGTCCGTCAAGAGATGCGTCATATATATCCATCTGCCTGTTCATCAGCTCCATACGTGAAATCCAGCGGGCGTTCGCCTTCTTCAGGAGGACTGTCTTCGGGAGCTCAAGCCCGAAGACCGAAGTAGCCAGCCAGAAATATACGCAGGAGAGCGCGACACTTGAACAGACAAGCATCACGATTTTCATCACCCTGGAGCTGGCTGAAACCTTCTCAATCTCGTATAGGAGGGTCTCAGGATTAAGTTTATACCTTTTAAATTCAGACATATTGTGCAAATATAATCTTTTTTGAGAAAAAAATTATAATTTTGCCGTTTGTTTGGGTACCGGCCGGTGCCCCTCCGCACGAAAAGCGTGCCGAAAACATTAAGGAAACAATTTTATGATGACTTCTAACGAAATAAGACAGAAATTCCTGGATTTCTTCGCATCCAAAGGACACAGCATTGTCCCGTCGGCCCCTATGGTCGTGAAGAACGACCCGACTCTTATGTTCACCAATGCCGGAATGAACCAGTTCAAGGACATCTTCCTCGGCAACGCGGCGCCTAAGTCACCACGGGCTACAGATTCACAGAAATGCTTGAGAGTCAGCGGAAAACACAACGATCTCGAGGAGGTTGGACACGACTCATACCACCATACGATGTTCGAAATGCTCGGCAACTGGAGCTTCGGGGACTATTTCAAGACCGAAGCAATCAGCTGGGCCTGGGAGCTTCTCACCGATGTTTACGGGATCGACAAGACCAAGCTCTACGCCACCGTGTTCGAGGGTAGCGAGGAGGACGGCACGTCTCTTGACGAAGAGGCCCGCCAGACCTGGCTGAAATATCTCCCTGAAGACCACGTCCTGCTCGGAAACAAGCACGACAATTTCTGGGAAATGGGAGATACCGGCCCTTGCGGTCCCTGCAGCGAAATCCACATTGACCTGAGAAGCGACGAGGAAATCGCCAGGGTTCCGGGACGCGAACTTGTCAACAAGAGCAATCCTCTCGTCATCGAGATATGGAACCTGGTGTTCATGCAGTACAACCGCAAGGCCAGCGGAGAGCTCGAGCAGCTTCCTGCCCGCAACATTGACACGGGTATGGGATTCGAGAGGCTCTGCATGGTGCTCCAGGGCAAGAAGAGCAACTATGACACCGACGTGTTCACAGGAATGATTCACAGAATCGAGGAACTGTCCGGTCACTCATACAACGAGTCGGAAAAGACCGGCGTGGCCATGAGGGTTATCGCAGACCACATCAGGGCCATCAGTTTCTCCATCGCCGACGGCCAGCTTCCTTCCAATGTAAAAGCGGGCTATGTCATCAGGCGAATCCTCAGAAGGGCAGTGAGATACGGTTACACATTCCTCGGATTCAACGAGCCGTTCCTCTGCCGTCTCGTGCCTCAACTCGCCGACGATATGGGAGGAGCATATCCTGAGCTGCGCAGTCAGCAGAACCTCATTGAGAGCGTTATCAAGGAAGAGGAGTTCGCATTCCTACGCACCCTCGACAGGGGTATCAGGCTGATGGACGACTATCTTGAGAAATCAGCCGGGAGCAAAGTGATAAGCGGAAAAGATGCGTTCGTCCTCTACGACACCTACGGATTCCCTATAGACCTGACCGAGCTTATCGCATCCGAGAATGGCTACAAGGTTGACCTTGAGGAGTTCAACGCTGAGCTCCAGAAGCAGAAAGAGAGAGCCCGCCAGGCCACATCCAACGAGTTCGGAGACTGGATCCAGTACCGCAGCGGCGAGGAGGAGGAATTCCTCGGCTACGACTACACGGAGCTTGACGGAATCAGCCTCCTGAAGCAGCGCACAGTGAAGCAGAAGAACAAAGTGATGTACCAGCTTGTCTTCGACCGCACTCCGTTCTATGCGGAGATGGGAGGACAGGTCGGCGACACCGGATATATCGAGTCGGAGAGCGGCGAGAGGATTAACATTCTCAACACAGTCAAGGAGAACAATCTCACGATTCACATCGCGGAGAGGATTCCTTCCGACTGCACGGAATCATTCTCATTGCATGTTGACACGGAGCGCAGAAAGAAAATCACTGCGAACCACACCGCCACACACCTTCTCGACTATGCATTGAGAGAGGTGCTCGGTACACACGTGGATCAGAAAGGCTCGTTCGTCGGCCCGGATTATTTCCGCTTCGACTTCTCCCATTTCTCGAAAATGACAGACGAGGAACTTGAGAAGACGGAACGCATTGTAAATGAGCTCATCAGGGCCAATTCCCCGCTTGAGGAGAAAAGGGATGCCACAATGGAGGAGGCCAATGCAATGGGCGCCATCGCATTGTTCGGCGAGAAATACGGAGACAAGGTGAGAGTGGTGAAATTCGGAAACTCGGTCGAGCTCTGCGGCGGAACCCACGCACAGGCTACAGGCCAGATCGGTATGTTCACAATAGTTTCCGAAGGCGCTGTGGCAGCCGGAGTGAGAAGAATCGAGGCACTCACCGGAGAAGCCGCCTGGAGGCATTTCCATATGCTCGGAGAATCAATAAAGAACGCCAGGGCTTTCTTCAACAATACGCCTAATCTCCTCGAGGCCATCAAGAAGCTCGTTGACGAGAACGCCGGCTACAAGAAGGAGATTGAGGATTTCGTACAGGAAAAGACCGCGCAGGTCGCTGAAAAACTCAGCAAGGAAGCAAAAGAGATCAATGGTGTGAAAGTTGTGGAGTTCTCAAGTCCGGCAGACCCTAATGTCATCAAGAACGCCGCCGCCATTCTCCAGAAGAAGACGGAGAACTTCATGTTCGCAGCGGCATTTGAATACGAGGGGAAACCGAGCCTCGTGCTTATGTATTCTCCTGACCTTGTTGCAAAAGGGCGCAACGCCGGAAAGGATATCCGTGAGGCGGCCAAGTTTATCCTCGGAGGAGGAGGAGGCCAGCCTGGTCTCGCCACAGCAGGCGGAAAGAGCCCTGAAGGCCTGAAAGACGCCCTGGCGAAGATGGTCGAGCTGGGCACAATGTAAAAGAGCGACAATCATCATAATGAAGAAACTCGATCAGTTCATAGTCAAGTCATTTGTGGGGCCGTTCGTCGGCATCCTGCTGATTGTCGTTTTCATTATGATGATGCAGTTCCTCTGGCTGTATATCGACGAACTTGTCGGTAAAGGCTTGGGGCTCAAGATTATACTGGAATTCTTAGGGTGGGGAAGCGCCACTATGCTGCCTCTTTCCCTTCCACTCGCCACCCTGCTGGCATCGGTGATGACAGTCGGACAGCTGGCGGAGAACAACGAGCTTATCGCAATGAAGTCGGCGGGCATATCCCTGACACGCATACTCACTCCGCTCATCATCTGTTCCTCAATCATCAGTGTGATAGCCTTCTTCACCGTCAACAACTTGGTGCCGGTGGCGTTCAACAAGATTTACACGCTCCGGGACGATATCGGACGCACGAAATCGGAAATAAACATACCGACAGGAACGTTCTACGACGGAATTGACGGCTACGTGCTGAGGGTTGACCAGAAAGACGACAAGACCAATATGATGCACGGGGTGCTTGTCTATGACCACACCAGCGGCAAGGGCAACACCAGCATTACAATAGCCGACTCGGCAATGATGAAGATGTCCAAGGCCAAGGACTATCTGACATTCCAGCTGTTCAGCGGCATCAACTATCAGGAGACCAACAAGATGTCCTACAGGGACACGGCTCTCCAGCTCCAGAAGATAACGTTCTCGAAACAGGAGATGATTATCCCGCTTGAGAACTATGCGTTCCAGAAGTCGGAGGACGCAAAGTTCGGCAATCAGGTCAAGGCAATGAGCCTCAGCCAGCTGCATCACGGGAAAGATTCACTGGGACACCTGAATGACTCAACACGCACGGTAAACACCCTGGCTCTTCTGTCCAAGAGGTCTCTCCGGTATGCGAACCAGCTGGACACGTCCTCGCATTTCCAGGGGACCACTCCTTATTCGAATCCGGAGATGTGCAGGTGGAAAGACGAGAAGACCGAACTGAGGGCATATCAGGGAGCAATGAGCGTGGCTTCTGAATTCAGGCAGGACCTGAACGGCTATGCCAATGACGTTTACAGCTATATCTACATATTGAGGCGCACAGACGTCGAGCTGCTGAAGAAATTCGCGGAGGCCCTGGCATGCTTCATATTGTTCTTCATCGGAGCGCCGCTCGGAGCGTTCATCCGGAAAGGCGGGCTGGGAGTCTCGGCCATCATCGCCGTCCTGTTTTTCGTGCTTTACTGGGTGGTGGACATCACAGGAACGAAACTCGCCCGCGACGGAGCCATATCGGCCGCGGCCGGAGTATTCATATCTACAGTGGTGCTGTTCCCTCTCGGCCTGTATTTCACCTGGAAGGCCGTTCACGATTCGGCCATCATCAACACCGAGAACTTCGGTTCGTGGTGGAGAAAGTTAAAGAGCAGATTTATGACAACATTCAGAAAAACCCGCATAGTTTATATGGGAACGCCGGAGTTCGCAGTGGCTCCGCTGAAAGCCCTCATCGAAGCTAAATACAATATTGTAGGAGTGGTGACTGTGGCTGACAAGCCAAGCGGCCGCGGCCTTAAGGTCAACGAGAGCGCAGTGAAGAAATTCGCTGTGGAGCAAGGGATTCCGGTACTCCAGCCGATCAAGCTGAAAGACCCTGAGTTCCTGAAACAGCTTGCGGCCCTGAAAGCCGACCTGTTCGTGGTGGTGGCATTCAGGATGCTTCCTGAAGAGGTATGGACAATGCCGAAACTCGGCACGTTCAATCTGCACGCCGCACTTCTTCCGCAATACCGCGGAGCGGCGCCTATCAACTGGGCCGTGATCAACGGAGAGAATATGAGCGGTGTCACAACCTTTATGATTGACAAGGACATAGACACCGGCGGAATCATTCTCAGGCAGGAATGCAGGATTGACAGGAGGGACACAGCCGGAGACCTGCACGACAAGCTTATGCCTATCGGTGCGGACCTCGTGGTCCAGACTGTGGAGGGCATTATAGAAAAGAACGTCGAGACGAGGGTGCAGAGGAGTTTCATCCAGGGCTCCGAAGTTCTCAAGCCGGCTCCTAAGCTCAGCCGTGAGCTCTGCAACATAGACTGGAACGACACAACGGCATCAATTTACAATTTGATACGTGGCTTAAGTCCTTATCCTGCGGCATTTACGATGATTCAGCCCAAAGACGGCAGCAGTTCTCCTTTACAATTGAAAGTGTACTTTGGAGAGCGTGTAGAGGGGGATGAGTTCAAGGAAATGTTGAAAAAAGCCGGGAAAACTGGCTCTCAAGAAGTTATCAATCCGGGCGAGATTTTGACCGACGGCAAATCGTTCTTTGCAGTAACCACAGTCGATGGGGCAATTTCGGCCATCGATGTACAGTTGTCCGGGAAGAAGAGAATGGAGATTAAAGCATTCTTGGCCGGATTCCGAAACCCAGAGTTATTTACCACATTATCAGGCACTTCCAAAGCAGAACTTCTCAAAACCAAGAATTGATATTAAACAATTTTAGAAACTTTTTGAACATAGTTTAATGAAATTTAGTTTAATTATGGAATGTTCTAAAAGTCGAAATTGTTTGCTTGTAAAAAAATTTAACCTAATTTTGCCCGTACCTGTTAATAACGTATATGAGAAAGTCGTGTACAAAATACATTGTATGGCTGTCCGTTTCTATTTTAACGGCCGTGTCTGCGTGTTCGCGCATTGATACGGACAAAGTCACGGACGGCCCTGTCCAGGTGGCCTTCTCGACATCACAGCCAGGCACGAAAGCCGAACTGCTTCCGTCAATAGGCCGTTTCGCCTGGGAACTCGGGGACAAAGTCGCCGTATGGGCCGACGACCAGGCCGGGAGCGCTGTCCTGACGGGAAAGGAATTCTCGATGCTCGCCCGTGACAATGACAGCAAAGCCTATTTCACATCGGCGCTCGACTCCCCTATGGAGGACGGCACATATAAGTATTATGTCTCATTTCCGGTGCCTTCATCAATCTCCGGGAAAAATGCTGTCTTCAATCTGCCTGCGCAGCAGAACGGCAAGGCTTCAGGAGCCTGCATCGCCATATCCGATGCCATAGAAGCCGGAGCGCTCAGGGAATTCGACGAGAACAGGCCTGCAGGAGAAACCGTGAGCCTCGACCTGAAACTCAAGCATCTTCTGCATTATTTCAGGTTCTATGTTCCAGAAGGAGAAAACGCCATGAACGAGCCTGTCTCGACATTGGAGTTCTCCATGCCACAGGGAATTGCCGGCACTGTCAATGTGAATATAGAGGACGGGAGCGCGACTCTCACCAATGCGCAGACCTCCATTTCACTGATCCCTGAAGAGCCGGTGCAGGACGGGGATTACATCTCTTCTTCCATATTCCCTCCGCTTACGACATACATCACGGACGAATTCATGAACGTAAGGGTGTTCTCCGAGAACTGGTATTCCGACATTGAGCCTATCCGTCTGGAAGGCAGGGATTTCCAGGCCGGGCACATAACGACTGTGCCGCTCAGGGTGAAAACCGTTTCCCCTGTTTACAATCTTATTTTCACCCTAATGTCCAACAATCTCGGGCAGGAAGTGAAGAGCGTGACATTCACATTCGACAACGAGGTAACCTGGGGAGGGACCAAATACACGTCGTTCACTTACACCGAACCTGACGGCTCGGCATTTATACCGGGAGAGAGAATTATTTTGAAAACATTGGAGGAAAGCGAGTTTCGGGCCCTTTCAGGGACCGGATTCACCGTAAGCTATGAGAGCGAGGACGCCATTGTAAGCGAGACGCTTACGTTCCCGGATATGACTTCCGTGAATTCTGTCAATGTGGAACTGAACTGCCCTTACCTGGTATTCGAGGACTTCAGCTGCATCCAGAGCAGTTTCAACAGCGGAGACAAGCATTCCGCTTCAAATGTGGGAAGCAAGTCGCCATACTATATCGAAAGCGGCTGGAGCGTGGCCCGTGCAGGAGGTGAGGCCGGTACTGCCATAAGGCTTGCAGCGCACAGAGAAACCGCCGGGGGACAGTATCCTTCAAGATGCGACTCCCCTCTCCTGTCAGGTATCAAGTCAGGGCATACAGTAAACCTTTCATTCTCATTCAATTACTCGATGAACAGACAGGAAGGAGGACTCGGCTCTGCCCCTAAATTGGGAGCAACTGTATATGTGGGATGGACTACAGAAACAGGTGACATTAAAAGCAGTGATGATACAGGAACATTCCCGGATTCTTTCTACGTGAACGAGGACACCGGCTCTTACACCTACATAAACCACGAACACAGCACCCGGCTTGATGATATGACCAGCGAGATGCGTCTGTCAATAAGGGAAGTTGCCGATGTAAAATGGGACACGACAAACGGTACTTTCTGGCTTTACCTCGACAACATAAAAGTATATATAGTGAACAACTAAAGTATAAAAGTATGAGTATTAAATTAATGCCTGCGACAATGGCCGCGTTGACAATCCTGGCATCCTGCTCCAAACAGAGCGGGACAGAAGGAAATGTCCGCATCGCACTTGAGCAGCAGCCTAACCTTATCGATGTCTCCACAAAATCTTCTGTCGGAGACTTCACAGCTCTGCCATCGGCATCTGAGTTCACCGTTACAATCAGCGACGAACAAGACAATCTCACCCCGGTGACCGACCTTTCGGCCCCGGTTACTCTGGCAGCAGGAAACTACACTGCCACAGCTTCATACGGAAGCCTTACAGACGAAGGATTCGACAAGCCTTGCTTCCAGGGCAAACAGACTTTCGCAGTGACGGGCGGAAGTTCACAGAATGTGACCATCACAGTCAAACTTGCCGGAAGCATTGTCAAGCTCAGCTTCACGGACAATTTCACAAACTATTTCAGCGATTACACATTCACCATCACCACCGGCGGCGGAACAGTGATTACATTGCCTAAATCCGAAACCAGGGCGGTGTTTATGGATGCCTATTCCTTCAAAATCAGCGGAACCCTCACAAACCAGAGCGGCGCTGTCCAGACTTTTGCCGAAAAGGAATTCAAGAATCTTGAGCCTGCAACCTGCTACACTGTCAAATTCGACGCATCGAATGTCGGCTCAAATACAATAACCATCACCTTCGACGAAACCACCGTTGACGCGGACCTCGTGGAAGTGGACTTAAATGACTGATATTATGAAATTCACGAAAATATTCACCTTGTCAGTCGCCGCACTTGCGATTGCAAGCTGCGCAGATGACAAATTCAACTACGACAAGAATGATACCCAGAAAGGCACTCTCTCGTTCGCAGGGTTCAGCATTGACTATTCTTCAGAAATGGTCACAAAGGCCGAGGCCGCTGACGGAACCTATATGCTTTACGTTTATGACGCAGGAGAGTCTCTCGTATGGTCAGGACAATATTCAACTGTCACTGAGGGCACAGGAAGCATTTCCCTGCTCGCCGGAGACTACAGGCTGGACATCCGTTCCACCGCAGCAGCTGTGCCAGAGGCCAAATTCTCGTCTCCTGTATATGGAGCTTCCGAGACATTCTCCATCACAGCCGGAGAGACCACGACTCTCGGGACCATCACCTGCACGCTTCTCCAGTGCGCAGTATCTGTCGAGTACAATGACGACTTCATCGCAATGGTGACCGGTGACGGAAACACCAGCGTGGAAGTTATGTCAGGCTACCCTCTCGACTATGCTCTCAGCTACAATTCCGGTGCTCCGAAATATGAGAGACGCATCGGATATTTCGCCGTGAACGGGGACAATACCACAATGGTCGTGACATTCAAGGGTTCCATCGAGAACAAGACCCAGAAGATGACCACCACTGTCACAGACCTCAAGCCGCGTGACTACCACATTGTCAAGTTCTTGAAGAAAGTTGACGCGACAGGACAGGTGACAATCGGCATCGAGATTGACGGTCTCGTAGCTGACTCCGTTCTCGACAATGACGTCCAGGCATCAGAGGAAGGCGACGGTAACGATCCTGAGGCGCCTATCGGAGACGGCGGAATCGAGCTCGTTTCAACCTGCGACTACGACATCACCCAGCCGATTACAGTTCCTACCTCGGAAAATCCTTTCAACCTCACTTTGAAAGCTGTCGTTCCGAACGGGGTTCTCCGTTTCACCGTGGACATCGCATCCACCAATGAGGACTTCATCAATTCTGTCAACACAGTGGGCGGAACAAACCTCGACCTTATCAATCCTTCCGAGGCGGCTATGGGCGTATTCGACATTGTTCCATTCCCTCACGGATCAGAGCTCGCCGGCAAGACAGAAGTGGACTTCGACCTCTCCGGAGCGCAGACCGCGATTCTCGGATTCCCTGGAAGCCATACATTCACTATGAACGTTGTGGACAAGAAAGGCTGCAAGAACAGCATTGACGTAGTACTTGTTGTAGAATAAGAGCAGGAGGGAAGAATATGAAAAAGACATTTGCAATTATCACAATAGCTGCGGCAGCCATAATGTCCTGCCAGAAGCAGCAGACCACACCTGAAGGGGAAGGCGCCCTCGTGCTCTCGGTCAGCACCGGTGAGACCAAGGCGGCAATGACCTCTGACGAGCTTCTCGCCAATGCAGACATCCGCATCTACAAGGATGACTTCTCCGGAATGGTCCGTCATTACAAGTATTCTGAACTGCCTGAGAAGATTTATCTTCCGTCAGGCGGATACAGAGTGGATGTTCTCGCCGGCGAGGCAGCCAAGGAGACTCCGGCATACGCTTCCTGGGAGCAGAAAAGTTACAAGGGAAGCAAGACCGTCACTATCGCCGCTGGCGCTTCAGAGAGCATCACAGTTGTCGCATCGATGAACAGCATCATTTCCAACATCTCTTTCGACGAGAGTGTTGACAATTATTTCCAGGCCGGTTACACCTGCGCTGTAAGCCTGTCAACAGTGGAAGGAGCAAGCCTTTCATACAGCAAAACTGAAAGCGGAGCTGACGGCTACTTCATTCCTTCCGGTTTCGAGCCGTCTCTCGACTGGACATTCAGCGGAACCCTCACAAGCGGGGAGTCATTCACAAAGTCCGGAAAGATTGAGACAGTTGAAGGCGGAAAGCGCTACAGGCTCGCTCTCAAATATGTGGAGAAGAACGGTCTTCTCGATGTCGAGATTCTCGTGGACGACACTCTCAATGAGGTTTACGACGACATTATCTTCGTTCCGGTATCAACAGGCCTCGCCTCAACCGGCAAATATGAGGTCTGGGGAACCAAGTTCACCGCATACGCCGACGTGGACGAGAACGAATACGACCAGAGCAAAGTTTACTTCGAGTACAGGCCTGCAGATGGTTCGGCGGACTGGACCCGCACCGGGGCAGCCACAAGGCAGGGCGAGGGAACATACTCCGCGCTTATCAGCGGCCTTGCCGGCGAGACTGAATACGAATACAGGCTCGTTGTGACAAGCCTTGCAGACGGAAGCGAAGAGATTGTGGAAGGCACAAAGACTGTGACAACAGAAGCCACTCCACAGGTACCTAACAGCAGTTTCGAGACTGTCAGCCACGACGAGAGCAGCAATTACTACTCGTTCTATGACCCTTCGTCATCTGACCCTGACCTTCAGTCCAAATGGTGGTGCAGTGGTAACAAGGGCTCGACTACAGTAGGTTCAAAGTATCAGATTACATATCCTGATACAGAAGACAAACAGGACGGAAACCAGTCAGTATGCCTGGAATCAAGATACGTCCTTGTCAAGTTCGCTGCCGGAAACCTGTTCTGCGGACGGTTCGGTGAAACAATCGGAACGAGCGGAGGTACCGTATATTTCGGCCGTCCATTCACTGCCCGCCCAACCGCAATGCGATTCTGGGCCAAGTATTCGGGCGGTACAATAAACAGCATTTCAGACAATGCCCCTTCAGATGTCCA
The DNA here is from genome assembly GCA_051870055.1 of Candidatus Cryptobacteroides sp. Taxonomy (GTDB): domain Bacteria; phylum Bacteroidota; class Bacteroidia; order Bacteroidales; family UBA932; genus Cryptobacteroides. Next base: position 46,202 of record JBJEBM010000036.1, on the reverse strand, counting down.
TGAAGGTGACTATGACAAGGCCTCCCTCCGCATCGCCCTCGGCACCTGGAACTACAAGACATACGGCGGTGACGCAAACAGCCCTATTCTCGTGAACACCACGGACCCAAGCACATTCGTCGACTATACGACTGACGCATCCACCATTGCCTTCGGTGAGAAGATTCTGGAGGCCGACGCTGACAACAGCACCAACGTATGGCAGCAGATTACCATTCCTCTTGACTACAAGACCACCACGGCATATCCTACACATATCATGATTGCCTTCGCCGCAAGTATGTACGGTGACTATTTCACCGGCTGCGACTCCAGCAAGCTGTGGCTTGACAAGGTAGAACTTCTCTACGAATAATCGATTATGCGCGGAACTACTCTACTCAAAGCGACGCTCAGTATCATTACGCTGACGACCCTTGCCCTCGGGGCAGGGGCCCAGCGTTATGACCGTGGCTATGACCTCTCCAATTCGGGAGTCTTCATCAAGAAAGGCACCTGGATGGCCGGAGGAACATTCAGCTATTCATTCCACAACAACGAGGACTACAATCTCCTTGTCATCGAGGACATCAACTCCACAGGCTACGGACTGAATGTCAGCCCGGCGTTCTGCTATATGATAAGGAACAATATGGGAATCGGAATGAGGGTGGAGTACAGCCGCAATATGCTCAAACTCGATGACGCCCACATTGATGTGGAAGACGTGTCGGTGGATTTCCACAACTATCATCTGCTCAAACAGATGATAAACTCCAAAATCATCCTCAGAAACTATATTCCGCTGGGTGATTCCAAGCGGTTTGCGATGTTCACGGAGTCGCAGCTCTCTTTCGGATATGGCCAGGAAAAAGTGGTGAACGGCAACCTCGAATATCCCAAAGGGACCTACGGCAACATCACGAACCTCGGTATCAATCTGTGTCCGGGACTTATGGCATTCGCAGACGAGCATATCGCCATCGAGCTGAGTGTCAAAATGTTAGGGCTGAGCATAAACCACGTTGACCAGACTCACAACCAGGTTTACTACGGGAGCAGGAACTCCACAGCGGTCAATTTCAAGATCAATGTGCTCTCCGTAGGTGTGGGAATCTATTATTATCTATAGTCTATGAGGAAGTTAATTGCAATATTCATCGCACTGCTCCCGCTCACCTGCACCTTGTCCGCAAAAGACAGGGAAAGAGAGACTAGAATAATGGGAACACTTATGAATGTGCGGGATTCCAGCTCAAACGGCAGGCGGCTTGCCCAGAGACTGTTCATCAGCAAAGGTGAAGTGGGGCTTGGTGTATCTTTCTCATACCTTGACATTGACAGCAACAACAGCGAGTTCCTGATGCTGCTGCAGAACTGCAACGCTTATGCAAAGACATTCAGCGTGGCCCCGATGATTTCCTACGCAGTCCGGGACAACAAGGCCATCGGCGTACGGTTCAAATACACAACCTCGTCCGGAAACATTTCCGACAGCGACCTCAGCCTGCTGAGCGAGGATCTCACCTTGAATGTCGAAGACATCCGCGCAAGCGGAAACACTTATCAGACAGCCGTATTCTACCGCTCCTGCATGGGTCTTGACGACAAGGGACGTTTCGGATTGTTCACGGACGTCCAGCTTGCATATACTCACGGGCGCACTTCCTTCTCTTACGGAGATGTCGGCCTGAACGCATACACTCTTTCTGATAAACTGAAACTCAGTTTTCATCCGGGACTGGAAGTTTTCGTGATGAACAATATCAGCATGAATGTAAGTATCGGCTTCGGAGGAGCGAGATACACCAATATCAGATGTATGGAAGACGGGCACATCACCGGCCGCAGAAATGCCGGAAACGCCCGTTTCTATCTGGATGTCACGGATATACGTATAGGTGTCACCATTCATATCTGACGTATGAAGAAAGTCATTTCCATATTATCAGCCGCGGCGGTCATCGTGTCCTGCATCCACAATGACCTGCCTTATCCGGTAATTGAGGCCACCATCACCTCTCTCGAAGTGGATGGAGCATCCTCTGTTGAGATAAACAGAAATAAACGGGTGATACAGATAGTTCTTGAGGAGACTACTGACATCAGGAATGTCACTGTCAAGAACATAAGCTTCAACGACCCGAAGGTGAAGCCGTCCTGGAATGTCTGCGGAGTGCGCGACCTCACCAAGCCTTTGAAGGTGACTCTCAGCACATTCGACGACTACGACTGGAGAATCGAGGCGAGCCAGCCTATAGAGCGCTGGTTCACAATGCCTTCGCAGGTGGGAGAAAGCGCAGTGGATTTTGAGAACAAGAGGGTTGTCGTCAAAGTTGCAGCCTCGGCTGATGTCTCTAACCTTCCCATCACAAGCTGCAAGCTTGGCCCGAAAGAGATAAGCACTTATACACCGGACCCGTCCACTATCAAGGATTTCACTGACGAGCAGACAATAATGGTGGCATATCACAGCGTCAGGGAAGAATGGACAATCTATGTGGAGAAGAGTTCCACGACAGTCAGGTTCCTCAAGCTTGATCCGTGGACGAAAATCGTATGGTTGACTGCGGAGGGAATCTCCGGAAACGAAAACGGATTCAAAATCAGGGAAGCCGGTACGGAAGAATGGAAGGTGATAAGCCCGACATCAGCCAACGGAGGCAAGTTCAGCGCCAGTGTTGACGGGCTCAAGCCGGAAACGGAATATGAATGCAAAGCGTTCAGCGGAAGCGACGAGACTGAGACAGAGACCTTCACGACAGAGTCGGAGAGGCAGTTGCCGAATTCCGGATTCGAGACCTGGTCCAATGCTGAATCTGTCAAGTACTATTCATTCTATGACCCGGAATCCTTGTTGACCGAGCTTCAGACCAAATGGTGGTGCAGCGGCAATAAAGGCTCCACAACGGTCGGCTCAAGCCACACTATCACAATGCCTTGCACTGATGATTATGTAGAAGGGAAGAGTTCGCTGCTTATGGCGTCGGACTACGTCATCATCAAATTTGCCGCCGGCAATATTTTCTCGGGGGAATATTACAATACAATCGGCACGAGCGGCGGAGTCATCCGTTTCGGAAGGCCGTTCACGAACAGGCCGCAGAAACTTACCGCCTGGATAAAGTTCAGGGCCGGAATCATCACCGAGAAGACATTCGGAGGCGCTCCGGACAATGACCCGGTAAAGGTGGGAGACCGTGACAGGGGATGCATCTGGGTGGCTCTCGGAGACTGGGATTACCACAAATACGGCGGTTCCGAGGCGTCCCCTGTGGAGGTTAACACCACGGACAAGAGCACGTTCTTCGACCCTAAGGGTGAGAATGTCATAGCATACGGAACTTTCGTCGCGGAAAGGGATTATGACCAGTGGACGAAAATCGAGATTCCTCTTGAGTATGTGACTACATCAAAACGTCCTACCCACATCATTGTGTCCTGTGCATCAAGCAAGCTCGGTGACTATTTCACCGGCAGTTCGGACTCCAAGATGTGGATAGACGACATAAGACTGGAGTATTGATTACTCCTCTTCAAGTTCAAGCTCGCAGCCGGTGAAGAAATAATCGCTGGCTGCTTTTTCTTTTGTGAAGCAGAAATAGGTAAGCTCAGCCATGGAGCAGACTTTGTCCTCATGGCTGATAGTCACCTCGATGAAAGCGAAATTGCGCTTCATTTCCTTGATATGGCCGCGGATTTCAATCTGGACGCCTTCTCCCGTCGGAATCGGATTGCGGTACTTGACCTGCAGATTGGTGGTGACGCCGGAAGTCTGGAGCTTGCGGGATATTACCCAGGCCCCGAGTTCGTCAATCAAAGTGGCCTGGATGCCTCCGTGGAGAGTCCTGAGCCAGCCCTGGTAATTGTCACCAGGATTCCAAAGTGAAACAATGTCATCCCCGTCCTCAAAGAACTCCATCTTGAGTCCGTACGGATTGGTCGGGCAGCAGGCGAAACAATTGTAACCCTGCTGTTCCAGCCCTATGTATGGATTTTTGATCTTTTTCATAAATAATTCAACATTATCCTATCTCTGCACCATTGGAAAGAACTTCGGCAGGGGTGATGAAACGCATCTTGCCGTCATTCTGGCGGGCCATCAAAATCATTCCCTTGGACTCGATACCGCGGATTTTCCTCGGGGCGAGATTGGCCAGGATGCAAATCTGCTTGCCGACCATCTCCTCAGGAGTATAGAATTCCGCAATGCCGGAGACAATCGTGCGCTTGTCAATGCCAGTGTCGATGCTGAGTTTCAGAAGCTTGTCCGTCTTTGGAACACGCTCAGCCTCAAGGACTGTGGCGGTGCGGATATCCATTTTCTGGAAATCCTCGAAAGTGCACTCTTCTTTCTGCGGAGTTACAGTCTTTGCAGCCTCAGCCTTCGCGGCTGCTTCCCTCTCGGCCTTTATTGCCTCCAGACGGGCAAGCTGGGCATTGATGGCCTCATCCTCTATCTTGGCAAACAGGAGCTCGGCCTGATTCAGCTGATGGCCGGCAGGAAGGAGGTCGGTGTCGCCCAGACGGGACCAGGTGAGGAGAGATTTCTCCGTTCCGGCTCCGCCTTCAGTCGAAATGACAGGAGCAGCTCCGCACTCGGCAGAAGCTGCAGCAGCATTGCCGCAAGACGCTGGCACAGTGTGAATTGCCAGGCCCTCGCCAGCCTTGTAAGTATTGACAGTCTCCTGTTCTCCTGCACGATGGTCATATCCTGCAAATATGGATACGCCGAGCATTTTGCGGAGTCTCTCCGCAGCGAACGGGGTGAACGGCTCGAAAGCAATTGCAAGGTCTGCACAGATCTGGAGGCAGACATTCAGAATGGTTCCGGTGCGCTCGATGTCGGTCTTTGCGACCTTCCAAGGCTCGGTATCGGAGATGTATTTGTTGCCGACACGGGCAATGGACATAGCGTCCTTCAATGCCTCGCGGAAATGATAGCCCTCAATGTTCTTCTCAAGAGAAGCCCTGAGCGAAGGAATCTCGCCGAAAGCCTCCCTGTCTATGTCCCGGAGTTCCCCGCAGGCAGGGACCTTTCCGGCGAAATACTTGTGAGTCAGGACAATGGCCCTGTTTACAAAATTGCCGAAGATGGCCACAAGCTCACTGTTGTTGCGGGCCTGGAAATCCTTCCAGCTGAAATCGTTGTCCTTGGTCTCAGGAGCATTGGCTGTGAGCACATACCTCATGACATCCTCCTTGCCGGGGAAATCCATAATGTATTCGTGAGCCCATACGGCCCAGTTCTTCGAAGTGGAGATCTTGTCCCCCTCAAGATTCAGGAACTCGTTGGCAGGCACATTGTCCGGCAGGATGTAGCCGTCTCCGTAGGCCTTGAGCATTGAAGGGAACACGATGCAATGGAATACGATATTATCTTTTCCGATGAAATGCACGAGTTTGGTGTCCCCGCTCTTCCACCATTTCTCCCAGCTCTGCGGAAGAAGCTCCTGAGTGTTGGATATGTATCCAATCGGGGCATCGAACCATACGTAGAGAACTTTCCCCTCTGCGCCCTCCACCGGAACAGGAACGCCCCAGTCAAGGTCACGGGACACTGCACGCGGCTGGAGCCCTCCGTCAATCCAGCTCTTGCACTGTCCATAGACATTGCTCCTCCATTCCTTGTGTCCGTCAAGAATCCACTCGCTGAGCCACTTTTCGTACTGATCCAGAGGAAGATACCAGTGCGTGGTCTTTTTCTTCACAGGTGCTGCGCCGCTGAGCTTGGATTTAGGGTTTATCAGCTCCTCAGGGCTGAGGGTGCTGCCGCATTTCTCGCACTGGTCACCATAAGCGCCTTCCGCACCGCATTTAGGACAGGTTCCGACAATGTACCTGTCGGCGAGGAAGGTCTTGGCCTCCGGGTCATAATACTGCTCCGACTCCCTGGTGATGAATTTGCCTTCATCATAGAGCTTGCGGAAGAATTCGGATGCATTCTTCCCGTGAACTTCAGAACTGGTACGCCCGTAGATATCGAAATTGATTCCGAGCCCGGAGAAAGAATCCTTGATTATCTTATGGTATTTGTCCACAATGTCCTGCGGCGTGCAGCCCTGCTGGCGGGCCTTGATGGTGATAGGGACTCCGTGCTCGTCGCTGCCGCAGACGTAAAGCACATCCTCTCCCCTCATTCTCAGATACCTGACATAGATGTCGGCAGGCACATACACTCCTGCGAGGTGTCCGATATGGACCGGTCCGTTGGCATAAGGCAGCGCACAGGTCACAAGCGTTCTTTTGAATTTTTTGTCCATATTGTCAATGTTTTTATTATCAATCCATTATGCATCCCTGAGGGCCATTACTGCACCCTTCCGAGACGCTCTGTTATCTTTCTTCTCAATTCTGCCACTTTCTGAAGCCGGGCAAGCAGGTCGAACTGCTCCTGCATATTTCCTTCTTTCCGGAGGGCCTTGAGCCTTGCGGTGAGCTCAATCTCCTGCCATTTGACCCTCAATGACTTGTACACCATTATCGTGCGGGGAACCGTGCGCACAAGGAAGGACGGCACGGATGTCATCGAGTCGGCGAAGTTCTTGACTGTCAACTGGTATTTGCGTTCCGTCAGCTGTCCCACCTCATCCGCGAGCTCACGGTCCGGGCCGTTCATGAAGGACACCACCATGTCCTGCTGGGCTAAATCCGGATCGCTGTCGTACATACGGAAATACTCGTCATATATCCTGCGCAGGAGGCTGTTCTCGAACTCCTGCCCGTCCACCTCCAATGCGTCCCTGATGAAATCCGCGACTGTGACAGTTCCTTCGCTGTCATAATATTCGGAATCGGTCTCGAACTCAAGCGGTGATGTGCCGTGATTGAGTATCAGGCTGATGAGTTCCTCTTCCGAAGGCGCAAGAATCGGGTTCTCGTACTTTGGCCTGCGGGCCCCTCCTGAATTCCGTTCCTCAGGCGAGCCATCCAGGCGACCCTCAGGGGGGATTTCTCCCTCATCATTGACCTCCTCCCCTGCCGCGGCCGCCCTTTCACGCATTCGCTGGCGCTGTTCCTCTTTCAATGCGTCCTCAATCATTTTCTCACGGGTGGAGGAAATGCGGGCGAAAATCAGTTTCTCGTCAATATTGAATTTAGCACTGACACTCTGGGCATACACTGCCCTTTTCACCTGGTCCGGCATCAGGGCGACAGTATCGGCAATATCGTTTATCAGTTCTGTTTTCTTGAGCGGGTCGTCTCCCGCCTGGCCCAATAGCAGGTCGGTCTTATAGGCAATGAAATCCTGGGAATGGGTGTCGATGAAGTCCCTGACTTCGTCCAGTGTGTGTTTCCTCGCATATGAATCAGGGTCGTCCCCGTCCGGTATCAGCACCACCTTCACATTCATCCCCTCCTTGAGAATCAGGCCGATGCCTCGAAGCGCGGCGTGTATTCCGGCAGCGTCGCCGTCATACATAATTGTCACATTCTCAGTGAATTTCTTGATAAGGCGAATCTGCTGGACAGTCAGTGAGGTGCCGCTTGAGGCAACGACATTGGTGATTCCGAGCTGGTGCATCGACAGGACATCGAGATAGCCCTCGACAAGATAGCACCTGTCCTGCCTGGCAATCTCGCTCTTGGCGAAGTAAATGCCGTACAGTGACCGGCTTTTGTCGTAAATCTCAGTCTCCGGAGAATTGACGTACTTGCCGATGTTCATCGACTTGTAGTCCGAATACAGAGTCCTGCCGCCGAACGCTATGACCCTTCCGCTCACAGAATGAATCGGGAAAATCACCCTGTCATAGAACTTGTCCACAAGAGAGCCGTCATTGCGCTTGATGCAGACTCCCGTGGCCGTCAGGTACTCCTCCTTGTAACCATCCGCCAATGCCTTTATGGCCAGCGCGTTGCCTTTCTTTGGAGACCAGCCGAGACCGTATTTCTCGATAGTAGCATCCTCCAGTCCCCTGGAGCGGAAATATGCGTAGCCGATTGCACGGCCTTCATCCGTCTTGAGACTTTCCTGGAAAAATTTCTCTGTATAGTCCATCACCAGCATCAGGCTTTCGCTTCTCTGCCGGGCCGCTATTTCCTCGGGACTCTCCTCCTTCTCGACAATCTCGATACCGTATTTTCTCGCAAGATACCTCAACGCCTCCACATAAGTCATTGACTCGTGCTCCATTATGAAACCGACCGCCGTTCCGGTCTTGCCGCAGCCGAAGCATTTGTATATGCCTTTGGCCGGAGACACGTAGAATGACGGGGTCTTCTCATTGTGGAACGGGCAGCAGGCGACATAGTTCGCCCCCCTTCGTTTAAGGGAGACGAAGTCACTTATGACGTCCACTATCTGCGCGGAGTCGATTATCCTGTCAACGGTATCCTGAGGAATCATTCAGCTATTCCTTATGGTATTCAACGTCTTTGACATCAGTGAGATCAGTCTGCACATCAGCATCTTCGGAGCCGCTCGCATCCTGCTGGCTGAATTTTATCTCGTAAGCCTCCTTGGCTTTGACTACCCTGAACATTGAAATGATGTCGGAGATGCCATAGACCATAAGGAAGGCCCCCGCCAAAATACTCATCACCCTCTCGGAGAACGGATTGAACAGCAGGGTTATACCTCCGACAATCGCAATTATGCAGAGGAAAACCGGGAAGCCGCCCAAGCCGACAAGAGACAATGTCCCCGAAAGGACGACAAGCTGCAGGACCGCGAAAATGAGCAGGGCAATGCCGATGAGTGTGACAATGATGCCTGCGACACCTGAAGGGAACAGATAGAGCAGCAGACCTATCACTATATCCACCACCGCATTGACTGTCATCAGGCTCATTGCTCCATCCTTGCGGTTGATATATCCGTATGCAAATGACACGACACCAGCGGCGAAGAGGAACGCAGCGATTATCTTGACTACCGTGACTGTCGCATTGGTGCTGGCAATCATCACCATTCCTATGGCGATTGCGCAAAGGGAGCGGAGTATCCCGCTGAACTTGCTGTTGTATCCGAATGTAATCATTGATGAATGAATTTTAACTCAATTTACAAAATTACGCAATTTTTTGATATATTCCCTTCCGGCTACGCTCTAATTGCAATCCCGGCCGGGCGGAAGTCCCGACCTTGCGGCTTTGTTGCAACCTCTGGCAGGGGGCATTGTCACGGTCACACCGGACATCGATGTATGCGCTACAGGGCACAATCGCGTGACTGACCCCCTTGTAAAACACCCCTCGGTCACGAAGAACCCGTCCACAGGGCGTCAGGAGGACATCAGCGTGAACGTCAATCGGAGTGTGGCGTGACCGTCAATCGGAGTACGGCGTGAACGTCAAAAATCCCGGCCTTATCTCACGACAGGGCCGGGCCAGAAAGTAAATCATTATTATAGAAACCTTACAGTACAGAACGCACTGCAAGGGAGGTTGTGCACTGATTATTCAGCAGAAGCGACACAAACCGCAACACGGTTCTCGGCAGGAGTCTGGAACGGATTCACATCAGAGCCATAGAACTTGGTCTGAATCCTGCTCTCGTCAATTCCGAGGCCGGTGAGGGCTGCTTTGACAGCTTCTGCACGTTTCTCGGAGAGGAACATATTGCGCCTTGCCGTTCCGGTGCTCTTGTCAGCATAGCCGGAAATCTCGATAACCACCGGAGTATCAGCAGCCTTGACCTCGTTGACGAAGTCCTCTATCTTGGACATCTCCGCGTCAGAGATGTTCCATTTGCCGATAGTGAAGAAAACATTGCAGGAAGCGCCCTTGAACTGAGGAGCGACAGCCACAGGAGCCGGCTCAGGTTCCGGCGCAGGCTCTGCTTTCTGCTCCGGCACAGGTTCAGGTCTCGGGGCAGGCACAGGAACTGCTGCAGGAGCTGCCTTGCGGCCCTTTCCGCCAAAGTGGAAGGTGAGACCTGCGAGGAGGTTGCTCTGCCAGTCAACATTGTTGCTGGTCTTGCAGTTGAACTTGTTCGAGAGGATGTTGGTATTCACCTCGAGGTTGAAATAAACTACCTTCGAAAGCCTGATGTCGAGACCGACTCCGAAACGGCCTGCAGGGAAGAACTTGCTGTCAGTCCATACGTAGTCAGGATCAGCGAAACGGTCAAAATTAGCAGCCACCTTGTCATCCTGGCCGAAACCGATATTCGCTCCGAAACCCGCGAAGATGTATGGATTGAGAACACGGTCAGCGCGGAAGCTCGAGAATATATTGCAGAGGTCGAGGACCGCATCCGCATTGACCTGCATATAGTTCCACTTGAAGTCGAACGGGCTCTGGTTCAGATCCCTGTTGCCGGCTACATAAGCCTTGCCCTGGATCCCTGAAAGGCCTACGCGCAGACCGAACACAGGATTGAAGCTATATCCCCCGTAGAGGCCGAATGCCGGGGAGAGGAGGTCACCGAAAGAGGTCTCTCCTACGGTGTGTCCCACGCCACCCTGGACCTGCATGAACCAATGAGGGTTGAACTCATCTTTTTCACGCTTCTGGGCCGATGCGTCCGTAATGAGGGACGCTACGGCGAAAGCGGCAATTATAGACAATAACTTTTTCATATTCAGTTGTATTTAAAACAAGGGTGGCTGAGGAATGGCATTCAATGTCTTCTCAACCACCCTGTTTATTTGAAGTCAACTATTCGGCCACGGTGCCTACAGGATTGACTTTGATTACAAGAGTCTCAGCGAGAGTACCCCATCCGTAGTTGAATGTTGCAGGGATGTAGATGTAGTAAGAGTACTGGATAGGACTCTGTACATTCATATACTTCACAGTATTGCCAGACTGCTGGAGTGAGGCGCCTGCAGGGAGTTTCCCGTCAGGGAGGTTAGTTGAAACATTGTCCAGGTCAAGGATCACACCATTCATCGGACCGTAGTAATTCCAGTACTGTCCAGGAACTGTCTGAACCTCTTCCCACTGGTACTTCTGGTACTCCCAGCAACCGATTCTCTGGCCTTCGGTGTAAACCTCACCATTGGCAGGATCGCCCGGTTTAGGGTTGCATTCAGAGTAAACCCATTTGCCCGCTACAGTCTCATATACCGCAGGGGTGTACGTGACATCGGAAATTACATCGAATTTAACCTCTGTATTAGAAGAAAGTGCCTTGGTTGCAAATGGATCGGCTTTCCTTCCACAAGTCTCTACGCCATCAAGATAATGCTCATCCATTGCATTGATCCAGTAACGGAGAATTGCTTCAGCTTCATTCTTTGTACGTCCGGTAGCTGACATAACTTCAGATTTAACCCAGGTACCTGTTGGACGATAAGTAGTCCTGCCGAATTGGTCTTTTATGTATGCTGCATCACCGTATTGACTGTACCAAGCAATGACTTCATTGTTCTTCCAGAGCTGGCAGGAAGCTTCATAATAGGTCTCACCTGTCTTGATGGTGACTGTCTCAGTCTCGAACACATACTGGGCAGGAGTCTTGACTCTCTGATACTCAGGCTGATATTCTGCGTGGTCAGCAGGTGAGCATGCCTTGTTCCAGAAGTAGTCTGTAAGAGTAACATTCTTGTATTCAGGGCCGAATACCAGATTGCCTCTCCAGTCGGTAAGCATAGCCTTGTCCTGGAACTCAACCACATCACCGCCATCGACCGCGTCAGTCACATTAAGTCCTTCAGGGAGCATGAAGTTGAGAGGACGGATGAAGTTCACAAGGAAGGTGTGGAGAACAAACTCGTCACCGCTCTGGGCTTTCGCATACCACTGAACCTCCGCCATAAGGCCGTTATCACTGTTGAGAGCAGCCTTGACCTTGTTGTTGGACTTGTCGAGGGTGATGTAGTATTCTGTATTCGGACGCTCGGATGCGAGAATGGTCGTGTTGGCAGGAGTGATGTTCACGCCTGAAGTCGTTGTCCATTCAGCGAACTTGCCGTCATTGTTGATATTGAAGAGTCTGGAAATCCTGAATCCATATACATCAGTCCTGACGCAAGGGAGATTGGTTGCCTCAAGTTTGGTCCAAGGCTGGATAGCGATAGGAGTATTGAACAGGCAGTTATCAGGTCCGTCCGTCGTGCTGACAGGCACATTCACATTTGCCTGAAGAGCACTTCCTTTCCAGAAGACATCCTTGATCTCGGCAGTCACCTCAGGTTCAGGGAGCTTGAAATCATACCAGAAAATGAACTGGATATACTTAGGAAGAGCAGAAAGTACCCGCTTGTTGACAAGGGTGACAATACCTGTAAGCCTTACTCCTGCTCCGACCTTGCCTGCGTCAGCATGGGTCACACTCCAGGAAATCTTCTGAAGATTATCATCCTTGGTTGGCTGAGGAATCAAAGTAGTTTGTTTGCCGGCCCTATATGTATAGGTGTAATAAGGCTTGCCTCCATAAATGGCCCAGAACTCTTCCTTGGTGATATGGAGTTTGTCGTAGAGTTCCTGCAGTTTATCCTCACTGATTTCGCGGTAAACCGTAGCATCCGGGCAAGACAGTACAATCTTCTGCGTACTATCGTAAATGTTCATATTATTCTCTCGTTGACCGGTGATGACGAGTTTGATGAACGCGCGGGTTACGATGTTGTCACCGTGCATAAGGTCAACCCTTACGATAGGGGTACGACCTACACGGGCAGTTACATATTTGCCTGCAGCATCCTTGACGGTGCTGAAAATACCCTTCTCGGAGTCAAGACATACGATTTCTCCCTGCTGGTCAACTTTAGAGTCACCATCCTCAACGACAAACTCAGTCTGTGCCACGGAGAACCTGTATGTAAAGCCGTACTTCTCAAGGTCAAGAGCAGTATGCTTTTTGGTGCTGGTACTGCAGCCCGGTTCCCGAGTAATTGACAGATAGCAGGTTGCAATAAGTTCTCCAAGATTGAAATCCTTGTCGTATGGCATCTCATAAACGTATCCGCTGTCTTTTGCGGCAGCAAACGTCTGGACATACTTGTGTCCGTCTTCTGCGAAGCGGTACTGCTTCAAGTCTGCACCGGCAGGAAGAGAGGCCTCAGCAACAGGTTCGGTAAGACGCGCCTTGTCGGAAATAGAGAGAAGAGATGCTGGAACGGCAACCTCGTTGACGTGCACATACTCAGAATAAACCTCAGGTTTGGTGCCTTCCTTCTCCTCGTTCTCGGTAAGACCCTTCTTGAGGACAGCCTTGAGAGCTACGATGTCGAGGCTGTCGTTGTAAGACTCGGCAGTATTGATCTTCTCGTTCTTCTTTACCTGGAATTTTACATATCCGGTAGTCGCATCGTATGCAGGAGTGCCGAAGATCGATACAGGAGCCTCCGGAGCTTCTGCTCTTGTGCCTATGTAGTTCGCTTTGTCCCCTACGAATGAGAAGTCAGCGCAGTCAGCACCTACGTTCTTTGGATTGAGACGATACTTGGCAGTAGTGACAGCAGATGCGAAATATTCAAATTCATTTGCATAACTGCTATTATACCAATAATCATAACCGTCATAATTATCCCCTGCATTAACGTCATTCTCGTTATCATCGCTTAGAGCATTGTAAGCGATGGTTTCGAAGAGAATGGCAGGAACTCCGTCATAATAATACTCAGGAACGAAAGCGATGCTGGTGAGCCTGCGCTCGATGATGCCGAGAACCTCGTCAATCCTTGCATTGATCTTAGTTGTTGCATCATTGATGGCTTTTGAGATAGCCAAAGAAATCTTTCCACCGTCAGCAAGTGCAATCTCCAACTGCGTATCGAAAGCTTCGTCAAAGTCAGCGATGTTAAGCTTCAACTTGAGAGCCTCATCAAGTTTGCCAGCCTGTGCATATACGCCGAGAGCTGCCTCCAAGGTATTGATCTTGCCGAGAGCAGTGGTGGCGGTAGACTGAGCGGTGGTGACAGCTGTCTTAAGACCAGCAACATCAGAGGAAATGGTATTGAGCTGTGTGCTGAGCTCACCGAGTGTAGTCTCAAGAGTCTTTACAGCTTCTTTGGTCGCAAATGTACCATTGACCCACTCTTTGGTCGCAAGAGTCTCGATCGTAGCCTTGATGCTACTGATCTGTCCTTCGATTGTGCTGACTGAAGTCTTGAGAGCCTTGATGTCAGCCTCATTGGCAGCAACATCCGACTCAAGTGCTGCAATAGCCGCCTCGGCCTTGGACTGGGCTACCTGAAGGGCGGAGACGGTGCTGTTCAGGGTAGCAACCTGCTCCTCAAGCGTCTTCAGTTTACCAGTCTCGAGGGCATCGATGCGGTCATTGATCGCCTCAATATCCTCGTCGTAGTCCGTACACCCTGTGTACGCCAATGTCGCGCCTGCTAAGACGAACATTGAAACCATTCTAAAGAATTTTTTCATAAAGGATAATGGATTTAAATAAAGTTTAACGTATCTCTCTAAGTAACAATCACTTATTTAACCCATTTTTTGTCAGAAAATCTTGTTTATGAAAAAATATTGTCATACATTTGTCGTTGTGTTTAGTGTAAAGTGACCTGAAAATGACGGAAACTGCACTTTTGTTATTTATTACTTAGAGTAACATCCGTTTTACTGGCATTTTCCAGTCCCCGCAACCGCCAGCCCGTATTTCAGGGGCTATATGAGATTACAATTCCATACAATTTGCATACTCCGTAAGAAGCCGGGAATGCCTCTCGCGTTCCGACTTGTCAGCCCCGTTGAGATAATGCGCAGTAACCGACAGGCTTGAATGTCCGAGTGACTCCGATATGTAGTTCAGGTTCACCCCTTTCCTGAGAAGGATAGTGGCAAATGTATGCCTGGCGGAATATGTCGAGAATTTCGGGATACCGAGCTCCACCGCAATCTTGCCGAGGGCTGAATTGCACAGTCTTATCACCCTGCGGACCATATTGGAGATGTCCAGCGGGCTCATCGATCTGTCAGCAAACGGGAAAAGGAATGTCTCCGGACTGCCGTCAGGAATATTTCCGCGGCGCCGCAGGATCTCCCGCATTTCAGGCGTGATGACAGCCCTGATCAGCTTCGAGCCACCATACGCCCCGTAAGTCTTGGCACGGGAGAAACAAATCTCGCCGTCGACGACATTCCTGTATTTCAGGAGCAGCATATCCTTGAAATTGATACCGTTGCACAGATATGAGAAAAGCCAGAGATCCCGGTATTTCTCCCTGACTCCATTGCCTTTGTACTGCATTATCATACGGATGTGCTCTTCTGTCAATGCAAGCGACCTCGCAGCTCCTGTGGGAATCACATAACGCCCTCGCCCGAAAGGGCAGTTGGACTCTTTAATCACTCCGCTCCTGCAAGCCTCGTTCAGGACAGTCCTGAGGGTTTTCATATATATACTTATGGTAGTGAGGGACTTGCCTTCATCCCTGAGGAACCGGTCGAACCTGCGGAGCCACGGGGCCGTAACCCTGCTGAACGGAATTTCATTTCCTTCAAACCGGACGATGCTCCGTAATGCCGAGCGGTAACGGTAATAGGAATTGACCCGCCCGGAATCCATCAGATTGTCCATCATCGTCTGAAACGCCTCGTTCACGGTCCGGGAAGAGCTTTTTCCGAGACAGCCATCAAGGGCGGAGAAAGAAAAATCCCCTTTGTCAACTATCGATGTAACCTCATTGGCAATACGATAAAACCGCCTGACAATCAATAAATTCTTTTGCGGACACTGCCTGGTCCAGGACATACGTTTCCAAATCGGAACAGTAAGGCTGACACCTGTGGGATAATACTTCTGTACGCGGTTGTGAACCACTTCGATTTTGACCGGATATTCTCCGGATTTCATCACTCGGCGGCGATCCAGCACGACTATGACTGAAACGCCTTCAATTCTGATTCTGAGCATAATTGTTACTATAATATGATTATGAAATTCTCACACTCCCCAATTATGCTAATGTATCCAATTAATCAACAGCCCGGTCGCGAAACGAATCACGGCCGGGCTGCGACTTGCAGAATTTTTTCCCTGATTACCACTCGACTACTGCGATGACCGGCAGATGGTCGGATGCTATCTTCACGTCTCCCGTCTTGAAATCCACAGGTGCGCTTGACTCGACCACATTGCATTTTGCAGTGCCGTTCAGCAGCATTATGTAGTCAATGCAGAGATGCGGTCTTGAAGACGAGATTGTGAAATCCGGAGCGGAAATGATTGTCCAGTCCTTGCGGAACTCATTCATTGTCTCGGAATCCGGAGCCGCGTTCATATCCCCGCAGAGGAACACAGGCTTTCCGCATTTCGCATAACGCTCTTTTATCCAAGAAGTTGCAGTAACAGCCTGCTGAAGCTGGTCCTCCTTGTTCGAGAAGTCAAGATGCGTCGAGGCGAAGATGAAATCCTTGAACTCGGCCACCGCGAGAACTCTCTGTTCTCCATTGTGCTCCCTCGGCAGTAAAATCTTGTGGAAATCAAGAATTTCGAGGCCCGGCTCGGAAGCGATTCCGATACCGTACCGACCTCCCTGGAAGTCAATTGACGATGCATACCTGTAATTCCAGCCGCCAAGTTCACGGGCGAAAGAATCCAGCTGGTACTCATTCCCGGTCCTGACAGCGCAGCTGTCAAGCTCATTGATAGAGAGCACCTGGGCACCGATTTCATTCATCATATCGGCCACCATCTTGATAGTGTTGGTGTCAGCCTTGTGGAACACGCCCACATTGTAGGTGACAATGCGCAGAGTGTGTTTCTTTCCGCAGGCGCCTGCGGCCAGCACGGCCGCTAAAAGAAGTGATAATCTGAGAAACTTTTTCATAGTTTTACAATTTATTTACAACGACTTTCTTGTTGGAGAGACGGCTCTTCTCCGCACGGAAGCCCATAACATATATATTCAGGAAACAAAGATAACAAGCCCGCTTCAAATATCAAACTCCGGACAAGAAAGAAAGCGACCCGGAGAATTCCGAATCGCTTCCTGTAGATTTGTACCACCAACTTTACGCGAGATTCTCATCTGGCTGTACGCTGCGATACATAACTAAACACTACTAACTAACCATTATAATAACCAACCAATAATATTATTCACTTGACTCATCTTATTGCATTAATCGTGCCAAACTTGAATTCAGCAGAAACACAAAAATCAAAATCGCGCGCTTCTTACTATTGGTGTTCTAAAAGTAGACATATTTATTCAATATCCAATACTTTTTCAGTAAAAAAGGACAGAAAATTTACCAAACGGCAAATTTTCTCGACCTAATCGTGGAGTCCTTTTTTGCGAAGATAACTTATGAGCATTTCAGGACGGTCAGTCTGGATCATAGTCACGCCCAAATCAATATACTTATCGTAAACATCTGCTGGTGAGGCGCTCTGGAATGCAGCATCGTCATCGTTGCCCACTCCGCCGCAGAGAGACGGCCAGAGAGTGTTGACCCAGACTTTGGAGCCGTTCTCCTTGACTTTGGCGATACAGCCGGTCACATCGTCGTCCCATTTCTGGAAACATATCTCAAATGCGAGCGGCATTTCCCCGGACTCCATATACTGCGAGAACAGAGCCTTGCCGGCAGGTTTCTGGATATCCACGATAGGCATATACATCATATTGTTCTGATGCTCGGCCATTTTTGCGGCAACTTCAGCGAGAGGACGCTTGCCTTTTATGAGAATCTGGTCAGTCACACCAAGTTCCTCCGTGATGGCAAGCACCTGGTCATAAAACTCATAGCCCTGGTCCACATTCACCACAATTCTGTCTTTGCAGCATTCCAGAGCCTCGCGGAGAGTCGGCATCCTCAACGTGTCTGTTGTCACGCCATGAGCCCTCTTGAGACGGAAAGTGCGGAGAGAGTCGAGAGTGAAATCGCTGACCTTACCTTTTCCGTTGGTCGTGCGGTCAATGGTCCTGTCGTGGCAGAGGACGAGAACGCTGTCCCTGGTCATCTTGAGGTCAAGTTCCATAACGTCAACGCCCATCCGGATGACGGACTCGATTGCCGGAATGGAATTCTCCGGGAAATTCCTCCAGTCGCCGCGGTGGGAAATCACCACCACATTCTTCGATGCCGGATTGTGGATCTCGGCCACAATCCGTTCAGCCCTGTTGGTGCACTCTTCATTGCCGCAGCAGGAAGCGGCCAGCCCCATCGACACAGCGAAAGCCGCCACACCGGCAGCCATCGCAAAACATTTTTTGATATTGTACATCATTATTAAGATTAAATATTCCTGTCAGAACAATTCTTCAAGAAGCGCGGCGAGCCTATAACCGGCATACAGAATCTGCGTCTCCACCAGCGGCACGGCAAGATTAAGGAAATCCTGGCCCAGCCTCTCGTCCGGATGCGCCCAGTCAAACTGGACCTCGCAGCGGACAGCATTGTCGTGAAGCCAGTCCCTCGGAGTGCCGGCCGAGATGGCCTTCTTCTCCGCCCGAGTACACCTGTCAAGCTCCGCGGCCCATTCGCTCACCGACCAGATCCGGGACACATTGATGATTTCATTGTCCCAGACGTGATGGATATAGAATTTATGCGGCTTGTGGCTCACGTCCTCGAAAAGCACATCGTATTTCATATTGTGCGAGGCATATTTGATATGAGCCGGGCAATGCATATCCCCCACAAGGTGAAGCACATACTTGATATTCACCGCCACTGCCGAATCGGGGAGCGACTTGTAATTCCTCAAATTCGCCACTGCCTGCTCCAGCCCGAAGACCGCATCCCCGTTCCTGCCCGGAGCATTTTCCGGATAATTCAGCGAAGCGTCCACCGGGGCCACGTGCCACGGACTCGTGAAAGCATATTCCGGAGTGTTCCGGTAATCATCCATCCATTTGGCGTAATACACAATGGAATGGCCTCCAAGATAATGTTCAATCCTGGATTTGGCCCGTCGCGAAAGATTGTTCTCTGCAATCTTGGCTATCGTCTCGTGTCCGGCCCGGCCCCATCCGAAGGCCGGTCCGCACACAAGAGACATCACCGCAATAATCAGTGCTTTTCTCATTATTATCTTACTATCAAATAATCCCCTTCGTGGCCAAGCACAGTCTCCTCCGCCACGGAGCGCAGATAGGCAGCCTTGTCGGCCGGGAGTCCGCAGTCCGGGACATCACCTGTGAAAGCAGTTCCGAACATAACCAGATAGTTCACGCAGGCTTTCAGATAAGCCCCGTAATCAGACTGATGCTTATTGTCTGTATAATAGAGATTTATACCTGAAGTCCCGTTATACACAGTCCGGAAAGCCTGCCCTATAGGAGATATCCAGAGTCCCGCATCGGTGGCGATTGTCTTGTTTCCGTCCGAAAGATACGAATAAAATGTTTCATAATCCGTAAATCCGCCGAAAGAATTTCCCGGATAGGACCAGGTGTTCTCCAGAACGACCTTGCAGGACGGAGACTCAGCCAACACCTTGTCCCTCAGAGAGAGGCAGTCGGTCTTGACGTAAGAATAAGTAACGTTGTCCTGGTTGAATCTCGCCGCGGCCTGGCTCTGGTCCTGGATGAAGGCGAAATCGTATCCGCCTTCCGATATGGCGTCAAGGGTCATATCCAAAGTCAGATGCTGCCCGAATGTCTGCGAGCCCTTGAGATGCGCCCTCGTTTCAAGATGATGGCCCTGGCTCCAGGCTATCTCACGGAGATAGAAGACCGGATTGTGGTAATATGAGAACGAGTTGCCTATGCAGAGCACTCTCTTGGTGTCAACCGGCTTGGAAGTGCCGAGATTCTGCATATAAGCGCCTGTGAACCCGAATGTCAGGATGCCGGTAGCGCCGTCAGACGCGGACGGGCTCTGGGCCGCTCCTCCGCAGGTCATAGACCCGACCGCACGGCATCTTATCTTGACCTCGCCGTCCTCGACAGCATTCTCGAAACGCACAGTACGCATCACGGTGGTGTGCTGGTACGAGCTGCCGGATGACAGTCCCGAACATTTGTACGAATATTTCACAGAAGCGTCTTCAGGAGCCGTACGAAGTTCGGAATCGGCGGTTTTCCATTCTCCGCCGTCAAAGTATTCCACTATATAATACTTCGGGGCTCCGGCGTCACCTGATATTGTGGCGTTGAAATCCACTGCTGTTCCGGCTTCGAAGTTCTTTACCGGCACAGTGAACAGGAGATAGTCTCCTTCCACAAGAGAGGATACAAGAGGCCTGTTGGAAGACACGCTGTAGGTGAAGGCCTTTCCGGCACCTGCTCCGGTCTCGCTGCGTACCGCCGTCATATATGCAAGGCTTCCGGAAGTGGACGGAAGGACTCCTGTGCCCGTCCAGGAACTGCTGTACAGCCCGGAAGTATTCGCCGCCATCACCCATTTGGCCGGGAAGGAAACCTTCTCGACGGATGAGGTATTGTCCCACCTGATATTTGTGGAAGTCACATAAGTTGCGGCAGCGCTGTGGGCGCCGATATAATCGAAATAATTGGTCTGGTCAACTCCGGACATCTGGTACTCCCCGTTGTTGTACATACCGACGTCACCCTGGCAGATGCAGTCCTGGAAGATGGCGTTCTTGTTGCACTGGCCGAAGAAAGTCCCTTTGTATGAATTGTTTGATCTGTCGGTTATCACCCTGCCGTAACTTTCGCAGCCGATGAAGCAATTGTTGTCGTGGTTCACGAGACAGACTATTCCGCCTGCAGCTCCGCCTGTCTTGCAGATGACATCTCCTCTGTTCACGGTCTGCTCAAGGGCGGCGCCAACGCCTGTAACGCAGGTTATGTTGCCGATTCGGGCATTGCTTGCAGTGGCGAATTCATTGACATTGTTGCCTGTGTTCACGCAGTTCTTTATCAGGGTGTACCGGTTGGCGGCAGCGACTATGCCCGATGTGCGGGCCGTCTCGGATGTCATATTTCCGGAATTGACGCAGTTCAGAATCTGCACCCTTTCGGTGGAGGAAATGTCGTTCGTGCCGAATCCGCAGATGCCTGCAATATGAACGCAGGTTCCGCCGTTGGTCGTGTTTCCGCCGCTCCCGGCAGTTATGTCTCCGCTGTTTTCCAGATTCTCAATGACGGCTCCCTTATTGGCGAATGCGAAACCCACCAAAGCCAATGTGGAACGGGAATTTCCTGAAGCACCATTATAACTCATTGGAGCAGCGCTTCTTATGTTTCTCACCGTAGCATCGTATATCATTCCTGCTACGAGACCGCAGTCAGTGGCCACAGTCGGATTGGCCTCGAATGAGCAGCTGCTGTCGAAGACGATGTTCTCCACAACGGCTCCGGGAGCGAGGGCGCCGAACAGTCCCCAGGAAGAGTTGGCTGTCTCATTGGCACAAACAAGCTTGAGATTGCTGATGGTGTAGCCGCAGCCGTCGAACCAGCCGTCGAACGGGCGTCCGGAAGTCACAGTAAGGACATTGCTGGACCAGGTATAGGTGGCCTGTCCGATTGGCGACCAGTCTGTCACCCCGGCCATATCCACATTGCCTTTCAGGACAATCTTGCCCTCCGGGTTCATCCATTCAGAAATGCTCTCCCCTGCGTTGTAGGCCTTTGCGAACGATACCAAATCGTCAGCCGTGGAGATGCCTCCCGCCGGAGCGAAGGCATACATCGCTTTGGCAAGATGCATGGAGGTATATGTTCCGCCAGACTCACCCCAAGTCTTGACACCTGATTTGTAAATAGTCCTGGTATATTCATTTCCGTCTGCGGTAGTAAGCGTAAGAGCGAGTCCGGAAGGGGACGAGATTCTGCCCACAGGGAATTTGATGGTCTGCGGTGCCGCGAGATCGGTTCCTTCCGGGAAGTCCAGTTCCAGGGATATGCCCGTTCCTCCATCCGAAGGAGTCAGGGCGAGTGTCTCAGGGTTGACTGTGCCGGTAAATGTGAGATATCCGTCGAACGCATCCTTGTCAGCCGGTTCCACACGCAGGGACTTGGGAGCCGAGGCAAGTCCGCCACCATCGATACGCAGTTCAATTACGGAGAAGATATTGCTGAAATCCATCTTCAGGGAGCCGTCGGACAGGTTGCCGCTTTTGGCAGTACCCACAAGCGGAGCGCAGGCTGAATTGGTCTGCGTGCCTGCCTGGAACTCAATCTGCCGCTTCGGCTCAATCCTGACAATCCCGGACGCATCCGTCTCAGGGTAATATGCTGTTATGGTCTTGGCCTCGTCATAGCCCACAATGCCGGCCTGGCTGGTGAAATATGTCTGCGCTCCGGATTCCTGGGCCTCATAGCTGTAGGCGACGCCATCGTAAACTACTGTGATCCGGTCACCTTTCTCCCAGGAACTCTTTCCCTCCACAATGTCGGTCTTTGTGTCCGGACCGCAATCTCCCCGTATGACGAGATATTGCGATTCCGGAGCGGGAACGGGCATCTGCATCTCCGCCCTGGAGCATCCAAGGGCAGAGACAATCATTGCTGAAAATATTGCTGTAATTCTCATTTTCATAGCATTTCCTCCTTACTCTTTGTTTCCTTCGTTATAGTCGATGTCACCGATTCCGTTGTCAGGAACCTGAGGCTCGCCGGCGCCGGACATATCCGTCACATTGTAAGGATCCGCAAGGGCATATCTTGCCGCCTGCAGGGCTACCGGTGCATTATCATCGGTGACAGGGGTGCTGAAACTTCCGGAAGTGGTGTTTGAATTGGAGTATCTGTAAGTGTTCCCGTCCAGCAGGATATTGCCGAAGGCCGGGGATACCAGTTTCTCGAACACAGCGCAGGCGGCCGCGTATCTGGAGATTCCGTAGTCCATATGATAACCGTCCCTGGTGAGGTTCATCTCGTTGTCCAGAGCCGAGGTCCTGAGGTTCTGGAGCACGGTTCCGGTGGCGATAATGTCATCGAACGAGACTTCAGCCATCACTTTCTTCGCCTGTGCCACAATGACATCGAACATTTCCTCCTGAGTGGTAAACGGGGTCGGGCGCTGGGATGTGGCTATCTTGTCCATATTGAAATATGCCTGGGACATAATGTAATAGAACTTCGGCATTGTCCCGGTCTGGGTCGCCTTGATATTGTCAATCAGGCCCTGAAGGGCGGCTTTCTCAGTGTCAGTCCATACCCAGGCGGCACTGTTGCCGGTATGCTCCTGGATTGTAACAATGTCCCAATGCCCGCTTTCAGCGACTTCTTTTATTGTCCTGCCGGTGATATCCGTCCAGGAAACCGCTCCCGGACCGCATTCATAGCAATGGTAGTCTGAAGATGTGCTCCATCCATTGTAATACTCCGGAACCAGACGGCCGCCGTAATACATATGGGTGAGCTGGACTTTGTTCAGGCCCGCAGCCGCCAGCATTCCCGGCAGATGCTCCACCGCGTCTTTCGTGAAGCTGTTGCCTATGAACAGGATGCGCAGGTCAGCATCCGAACCGGAATCCGGCTTTGTGGTGCCTATGAGATAGGTGATGTTTGTCAGGACAGACTTGTTCGTGCCCTGGCCGCCAAGGTAGAGTTCTTTCTCTTCCTCCGTCCTGGCGTCGTATATATACTCTCCGTTGTTGTACTTGCCCACTTTTCCGGCCGCTGTGCAGTCAGTCCAGGAGGCGGCACCGTTGTTATAGGCCCAGAAGACTCCGCGGTACGGAACTCCGGAGGCATTCTCCGAATCGGTGATAATTTCGCCGTAATTGGCGCAGCCAGTGGCAGTTCCGGTGTTGGCGACGCAGGTGATTCCGCCGCATCTTCCCGATGTCGTGGAGATGAGATTGCCATAATTGGTACAGCCCGACAATGAGGATGCCGTACCGATATTGCAGGTGATTCCGCCGAGACGGGCCTTGTCTGTACCAGGGGTCGTGTTCAGCTGGTTGCCGTAATTGTTGCAGTTCACAATCAGCGTCCTGCGGTTGGCGCAGGCAACGACTCCGGCAGTTCTTCCGCAGGCAGATGTAATGTTCCCATAGTTGCTGCAATTGGAGACGGTGTTGTCCACTTCAGCTCCGTTCGCGGCGTGGCAGAAAGCAGTGATTCCGGCAATATGGTATCCGCTTGCGCTTCCGTTGACGTTGTTGCCAAGATTCTCGGCCGTGATTTCACCGAAATTGTCAATGCTGTCCAATGTCACCCCGAGTTTCTCGGCGAAGGTGTAGCCGACCACTGCGGTTCCCATAAATGTGGACGAGCCGGCATTGCCTTGGAACAGGATAGGAGCGCTGCTCCTGATGTCCCGTACTGTTCCGTCGTAAACCACTCCGGCTACGACTCCGCTGGCAACGTAATTGGTAGCTGTAACAGTTAGCGAGCAGGTGGCATCGAAAATGATGTTCTGGACTACTGCGCCAGGGCCGACAATTCCGAACAGTCCGGCGCAATTGCCTTTCTCCGAGCCCTTTGAAAGAATCGAGAGGTTCTTTATCCTGTGGCCCTGTCCGTCGAATTTCCCGAGGAACTGCGCGCCCTCGATAGTGATGGCCCCGTTGTCAATGATGAACTTGCCGTTTCCAATCGGCTCCCAGTCCGCAACATCTTTCATATCGATGTCTGTGAGAAGGCATACGCCTCCGTCCTCATTCTGCCATTCCTCTGTGGATGCTCCCGAGTTCACGGCCGATGCGAATGCGACAAGGTCGGCAGCAGTGCTGATTCCCTTGACTTTCACAGATTCGCCCTCGAAGATGATGTTGGTTATCTTGGAAGCGTTGGTCGAAGCGTATTTTCCAATATAGCTCATATAGTTGTCAGCGGTGATGACTTCCATCTGCCATTCACCTCCGTTGTACGAGCCGACTCCACCACCGGCAATGATATTGTCAATCTTGCCGAATTTGCTGTAGTTGGCCACCAAGGTACCTTTGTAGCTTGTAGCCGCTATGTCACCGATGATGCGGCCCCGGTTCGCTCCGCCGGTGATTGTCACAGAGTTGTCGTTGGCCAGGCATACAAGGCCTCCGATATGGGTGGCGGCATTGCTGACCACCACGATATCGCCGTTGTTGATGCAGTCCTTCAGCTCCGTGTCAGGACCCATTATGCAGGTGATATTGCCCAGGCGGCCGCCTCCGGAAAGGTTGCATGTATTGGTCTGGTCTCCGTTGTTCACGCAGGATGATGCAAGGGTGTGCATATTCATCGCCGCGATGATTCCGGACGTGCGGGCCACAGCTGAAGTCATATTGCCGTTGTTGGTGCAACCGCTCAGGACATTCCTGAATGTTGACGCTTTGGCCACGTTGGAGAAGCCGGCGATTCCGGCCACCTGGACTGACGTCGCGCCGTTCTTGGTGTTCGCTCCCGGAATGACATTGACGGAAGCATTGTTCACAAGATTGCTTAACCTTGAGACTGAGCCTTCCTCTGTTCCGCCATATACGAAGCCGGCGATTCCGGCCGCTGTCATCCTGACATTGTCAACTGTATTTCCCTGGCAGTCAACCGGTATCCAGTTGGTGCAGTTCTCAATCACCGAGCCGAAGCATACTCCGGCAATCACTCCGGCATCCGTTGCTCCCGCTCCGGAGACTGTGAAGCAGCTGTTGTCTGACGACTCGGCGCCCATAACGAGGTTGGAGACAGTGGCTCCGTCAATGAGTCCGAACAGTCCGTAAACCCGTCCGGCGCCTTCGAGCGAAGCTGTCATCCGGAAGTTCTTTATGGCGTGGCCCTGTCCGTCAAATTCGCCCTTGAAAGCTGGACCGGTATAAGATGACACGTGTTCCGTTCCGGATGTGACTCCGGTGAACTCAGCGTTTCCAACCGGAACCCAGTCTGTGATGCCTGACATATCTATGTCATTCATCAACAGGACCTTCATATTCTCGACTCCGGTCTGGGCATTGACATCGGAAGCGAATTTCACAAGATCCGCCGCTGTCCTGATTTCAACGACACTGCTCTTGGACTTGCTGTAGAACACCGGCCTGATGACGGTATGTTCGGCCTGGTCGTAAGCCACCATTATCACATATCCGGAGGTGAAGCCTTCAGGAATGGACACTGTGACAACGCCGGTCTGGCGGTCGAGAACGGCCTTCACTCCTGAAGCCTCGGCCACGGCGACTATAGCGTCTGCCGCATTGGTCCCGGTAGCCTCGCAGGTGAATGTCATCTCTGTCACCCCGTCCATCACAGTGATGTCCGTACCGCTGCTCAATGTCAGGTTGAGAACCTGCTGGACAGGAAGCGTGATAACTTCCCCATTGCCCTGCGTAATGACTAAATTGCCCGATTCATCGGTAGTTATGGACTTGAACAGGCAGCTTTCGCCGTCGTTGGCCTCGACAGGGGCTCCGGAACCGTCAAGTATGCGGACTCCGTCCACCGTCCAATAGCCTTCCCCGTCCACGGACACTGTCGGGGTATAGCCGCTCACCGGCACTTTCGCCCCGTCTTTCATCAGGAAAGAGGTCTGTCCGTCCACCGTGACAGTCCAGTAGTAGATATTCAGTTCAGTGTCGAGGTCAACCCCGAGCACCGGCACGTTAATCATCTGGTCGTATGCAGCGATGACTACTGTCTTCTCCCCGTCCTTGCTGTCTTTGTAGGTTATGACCCACTGGCCGTCAGAGTTCCTGGAAAGGTCCACGATGACGTTTCCGGAGGTGATGGCGGACAGGGATTCCAGCTGGCTGTTCAGCGCCTCTATCCGGCCTTTCAGTTTCTCAATGCGGTCTTTAATGCCGTCCAGACGGCCCTGGAGTTCAGAATCATCGTATGCGCAGCCAGTCGTGATGGCCGCCATTCCAGCCGCAATGAATGTCAATATGATATTTTTAAAATTCCTCATAATACTGACCTCTCATTAAAAGTTCTTGGAAGGATCATAGTAATCCGAGTTCTTGTAGCAGAGCGCATTGTCGTCCGTGGCGTCAGGGGCTGCTGAAGGATTGTCCTTGTAGGTGTCCCATTCGCCGACTTTTCCGCCTTTGGCGCACTGCGTGACAAGGCCTTTGCCTGAATATCCGCAGGCCCAGCCAGGTCCGTGCTGAGGTGCTCCGTTGTCGTAAGTGATGTTGGCAAGGATGATTCCCTTGTTGACGCAGCCGACAATCTGGCCCTTGTTGTGGCCGGCGAATCCGCCCGTGCGGCAGCCGATCTGGGAGAAGACGTTGCCGGTGTTGGTGCAGTACTCAATCTTGTTGAACGCGCCGTCGGTTCCTCCGAGGATTCCGCCCATACGCTTGAGACCGTACTTGTCCTTGGCACCTCCGAACTGTCCGACTATGTCGTCCTGGATGAGGCCCGCATTGGTGCAATTGCTTATCACTGAATACGATTCCTCTGTCACAGTGCCGCCCATCGTGCCCACGATTCCGCCACCGCGGCCGGTCGGTGCCGAAACTTCGCCGTAATTGATGCAGTAATTGATCTTGGTGCCGCCTTCTTTAATCCAGGCGACGATTCCGGCCACCTGCATACCTGTTCCTCCATTGGCGGTATTTGTTATCTTCCCTGTCTTCACATCGCCTGCGTTGATGACAGCGTCATCTTCTGTCTCACCGCCAACATTGGAGTTCTTGGCGCAGCCGGCGATACCTGCAATCATCATCAGAGTGGCGTCAGGATTGTCTCCAGTAAGAACCACGCTCACATTGTTGCGGACATTGAGGATGCTGGTGTTCTCGATATATCCTGCCAAAGCTCCGACAGCCACCACATTAGGAGAACTTCCCTCAATGGAAATCCTGTCACCTTCGGCGCCGAGGATGAGGTTCTTCACCGTGGCGTCCTTGAGAGCCCCGAAGAAACCGTGCACATCCGAGCCTGAAGTCTCCGGATTGAATGTCCAGCTGATGCCCTTGATGGTATGGCCCTGTCCGTTGAACACTCCGGTGAACGGAGTCACGAGCTCTTTGTAGGAAGGTGTGCCTGAGGCTGTTGCAGAGCCTATAGGAGTCCATTCATTGAGGCCGGTGATGTCTATGTCGTTGAGCAGGACAACTTCGCCGGCTGCATTTTCCCAACGGGATGTGCTGGCGCCCGAATTGACGGCTTTCGCGAAGGCAACAAGGTCAGCGCCAGTGGAGATGCCAGGGTCCTTAGGTGTGTCCGGAACTACAGGAGACTGTCTCACAGCCACTTCCACAGTCACGCCATAAGGTTTGTTAGTGAATGTTATCGTGCCTTTCCTGTCCGCTCCGAGGGTGCTCTCGTAATAATCCGCGATGAAAGAATGGGTGGTGGTAACCATCGCCGATTTCACCGGGGCTTCTTTAAGCCAGGATGCGCAGTCCTCGGATATGCTCATCGTGTAGTCGATATTGTGGGACACCTGGATGTCGAATTCCGTGAAATCACCCGGAAGCGCAATCTCCGTTCCTGTACCGAACTTGTTGTCCCACACGGGTTTCTGAATCTCCGCAGTGCCGTATGTGAAGAATATCGGTTTGAGCACAACTGACTTTCCGGAGGAAACCATTATCACAGTGTTGCCCTCTTCAGCGCCCTCGTCGAGGGTGACGGCTATCTGTTTCGAATAGGTGTCGATGCTGACGGAGACATTGTATGCCGTGAAATAATCCACCGATGCGGAATCCGCCATCGAGCCTTTCAAGGTATAATTGATTCTCGCAGGAACGGCCCTGTCAGGAACAGCGATCATCGCAGGGCGGTCAAAGTCAATGCCAAGAGCCTCGAAGAAAGGGATGCTGAACGAGGTGCCGTCGGCAAGGGTGAACACGACCTCTCCGGTCGTCCCGTCTTTCTCCACGGAGCGGAAGAGCCTGTTGGAGGCGTCGTCTGCAAGAACCGGAGCACCGTCCGGGCCTGTTACCCTGACACCGTTAACAGTCCAGTAACCGTCTTTGTCAATGGAAACTTCCGGAACAGAGCCTCCCACCGGCATACGGTTTCCGTCTTTGTCCAGAACCCAGGTGTATGTCTTTCCATTGTCAGCGGTCTGCCGCCAGTACATTTTTCCGTCCTCGGCTTCTGCCGCACCGACTACCGGAACAGTAACGATGTCGCTGCCAAGAGCGAGGACCAGAGTCTTCACATCACCGCCTCCATTCATATAGCTGATGACGTAATTTCCTGCCTCATCAGTACCGATGTATGAAATGAAGCTGCTGTTAATCAAGGCATTGAGCGCACCAATCTGGGATTCGAGCGCATCTACGGCAGCCTCGGCGCCGGACAGTTCCGTCTCCACTTTCCCTATCTCGTCCGTCACCTCGCTGTCATCATATCCGCAGGACTGGGCCGCCAGGCAGACAGCCGCAATCGCGGAAATGGCTTTCAGTGCAGATTTATATATATGTTTCATATCCTATATTCTATCAGTTGTTATTTCTTCACACGCACCATAATGTAGTTCATACAGCTGCGTTCGCCTTTGGAGTCTGAAGGTGTGCTGACAAGCTTGCCCTCCCCGTTGCGGTAGAGCCACATTGAGGATGAACCGCCTCCGTCGAATCTGGTCATATTCCAGGCTCCGAGCTTGAGGGATATCCGGGCCATCTCGTAGCTCTTGAGGCCCATTGACACCCAGGCCTGCCTGCCGTCCACTTCAACGAGCCAGACCTTCGTGCCGTTCTGGTCCACAGCCGCATAAGTCACAGGGTCGTACTGTGTCAGGTTTGTGTGGCCTGCCGGAGCCGTATTGCTCTTGTCCACTCCATCCACAAGGAACTGGAACATAGTGGAGTTCTGCGTGTAAACCGGCTTGGTCTCCCCTCCGACTGTCATCTCCGCCTTGATGCGTATCTTGTCACCGGTTTTCACGCCCGTTGCAATCTCATCTGCTACCGTTCCGGAAATCTGGATACCCACCAGTGTAGCGTCATCAAGATAAGGCGCCTCGGCAAGGGCCGTGGTCCTGCCGTCATAAATGGCGGTGACAGTGGCGTCAGCCCAGCCGGCATTGACTTTCATCCGGTCGGAATCATATTTTGCGACAATATACAACGCATTGAGAGCCATAGGGTTCAGAATCTCAGGATGATCTGCATGAGGCACTTTCCTGTATTTGGATGTATAGATATTCAGTGGATATTTTGGCGAAACATTCCGGACGATGGTGTCGTTCACTGAATAGTATTCGTACTCTTTTCCGGCAGCTTCCAGGGTGCCTTTGAAACTTTTCTTGGCACAGCTTGCCGTCCTGTCCGTGAACACGGTGAATGCCCAGGCGTGATTGCCTAAAACCTCCCTGACATAAGGATTGTTCACATAGACAGGCTCGCCCTCCTCGACATGAGGTCCGCGCCCGATTCCGTAATTAGAGTCGAAGAAACCTGTATTGATGCCGGCGAGAATTTCCTGGCCTTCAGTGCGTTTCCTCGCACAGAGCTGGGACAGGGTCTCGCGGATGCAGAAGCCGTTGTTGTCGTTGTTGTTGGCATTCGGATTCGGGACAATGTCGTTTGCGAAAGATGTGGTTATCTCGACATCTGTCTTTGTCAGATCAATCTCAAGGACTTTCATCTTCCTCGGAAGATTCTTGAATTCATAAGCCGAATAAACCAGGCCGTCGTGAAGAGTCTCAGTCTCGACAAGATTCCAGTCGAAATATGCATCGAGAGTCCAGTCAACATCGTTGTCCTCAGGATTGTACGTGGTGTTCTTGTGGGCCACCGCATTGATGTGCATAGCCGCTGGAGCATTCTGGGGAGCATCCTTGAATTCCAGGCCGCCCACGTGTCCGTACCCTTTGCATTTCGTCAGGTTGGCCTTCGTCTTGTTGTAGCCGCAGGCCCAGCCGGGTCCGTGATAATTGGAACCGTCCACTATGGACTCGCCGATAATGCAGCCCCGGTTCTCGCATTTGCTTATGACGCCTTCATTGTGGCCTGCAAATCCGCCGGTGCGGCATCCGAGATAGGTAATCACATTGCCGCTGTTGATGCAGCTTTCTATGGTGACTGCAGCCTTTGTCCCGCCGACCAGGCCACCCATTCTCTTGTAGGCGTACGCCCCGTCCATTCCGGCATAGTTGCCGAATCTGTCATCCTCAATGAGGCCGGCATTCTCGCAGGCTGTCAGGGTTCCGTTCTCGAAGGTTCCCGCCAGTCCGCCGCCTCTTCCTGACTGTGCGCAGACTGAGCCTGCATTGCGGCAGTTGGTCATTGTAGTCGCAGATGTGCTCTTGGCATAAGCGAGGATACCGCCGACATTCATTCCCGTACCGCCGTTTCCGGTGTTGTCGATTTTATGCACAATGATGTCTCCGTTGTTGACGCAGCCCGCAGCCGCTGTCTCCCCGCCTATGGCCGCACCGTCAGCCTGGCCTGCGATTCCTCCTATCATCACAAGCGCCCCGGCCGGGTCATTTCCCTGGAAATCAATGTCCACATTGTTTGTGCAGGCAGTGATGACAGCGCTTCCGGAGATGCGGGCCGCTATACCTGCTATGGCTGTTCCGGCAGCGGCTGTACCTGTGAATGTCCAGGTGTCTCCATCCTTTCCGAAAGTGAGATTCTTGACAGTCGCACCATTTACTACGCCAAACAGTCCGGCTGAGGAATATGCTGCGGCATCAGTGGCAAAAGACACATTCTTTATGGAGAATCCGGCTCCGTCAAACACTCCGGTGAAAGGATTGTCATCTGTTCCTATCGGCAGCCACTCTGTTACTCCGGACATATCAACGTCCTGAAGGAGAATGACATCCCCGTTCTCTCCCCTGAACCGGTCAATGCTTTTTCCGGAGTTCACGGCCTCGGAGAATTTCCTGAGGTCTTCGGCTGTCTTGATGCCGTAATACTCCGGTTTCGCGTCTTTTGCGAAAACCTGGACGGTACGGACAAGCACATTGCCGGAAGCGTCGGAAACCAGGACCGAGAATCCGCCCTGCTCGAAAGCGGAAGGGAACGTGAGCGTCACTGCGGTGTTGCCAGCGTTCAATTCAGCCTCCAAAGATTTGACTCTCATCAGTTTGACTATCACGGAGGAAGCATTCTCGCCGGTGATGCGGAGGCCGACCTGATATGGAGCCGACACATCCTCGACCACCAACGAACTGAAGACTTCTTTTCCTTCCGCAGTCAATTCAATGCCGAATGACGAGAACACCGGAACGGTCACTGACGAGCCGTCTCCCAAAGTGATGACAGCGTCTCCGGAATCGTTGATTGTGACAGAAGTGATGACCGACAGGCTCTTGCCTTCTGCTTTCACAGGCTGTCCCGACGCATCTTTTATGCGGTTCCCGTTCACAGTCCAGTATCCTTCAGCATCCACCGCAAATGACGGTGTGCGCCCTGCCACAGGAATCCTGGAACCATCAGTGTCGGTCAGCCAGTCTGTCCTGCCTTTGCTTGTAACAGTCCAATACTGCACTCCCCCGTCTTCTTTCACGCCGATGACAGGCAATGTGAGTACATCGTCTTTAGAGGCAATCACAACTACTTTCTCCTCATTGTCAGCCCCTTTGTATCTGACTGTATAGCCACCGCCGGGATTCTCGGCTATGCCTGTAAGGGCGCCTCCGTTCACCACGGCTGACAGCATATCCACCTGGCCGCCCAGTGAAGCGATAGATGCGGCGATGCCGGTCAGGTCGTTGTATGCATTATCGATATCATTCCACAGCGACGAGTCGTCATATCCGTCACAAGCGGAAACAATGACTGCCGCGGAAGCAATTATTGACAATATTCTATTTCTCATCGCGTTAGTTATTAAAGGTTTGTGCTGTCCTTCCATCCAGGATTCTGAGTGAGGGCGCCGCCTGTGAGCACTCTCTGGTCAGCCGGAACCGGCCACAGATAGTCCCTCTCCTCGTTCCAGTCATAGGTAAGGTTCTGCCAGGCCTCGACATATCCCCTATCCCCGTCGGAGAGGAAGATATCCGAGCCTATCTTCTTGACTGTCAAACCATCCGAAGGTTTGCTCTGCTGTACATCCTTGTAAATCTCAAGGTCGTTCTTTCCGTCTCCGTCCATATCGTAGAGTCCCGGAGCAGGGAACCACATTCCATAGTACCTGTTGGTGGAGTTGACCATCTGGGCTCCTTCTTTCCATCTGAACATATCCCACTGGCGGAATCCCTCGTTCACGAGCTCAACTGTGCGCTCCCTGCGGATTTCGAGGATGACTCCTTTGTTATTCCCTTTATTGACATTGGGATAGCATTTTTCAAGGAACGGGTCAGGATTGAGGTTCGCCTCGTCCATAATGAGATGAGGCATACGGGCCCGGTCGCGTATGACATTGACGGACTTGTCAAGGTCTCCCTGGGTGAGATCTCCGATTTCGGCAAGAGCCTCGGCATAATTGAGATAAACCTCCGCGGCTCGGAACAACGGCCAGTCCAAAGTGCCTTTTGATGCTCCGCTGTGGGCCGCCGAAGACACAAACTTGATTGGCTCGTAACCTGTCATTGATGTCATATCGTTGGCCGTAGGCTTCTTGGCCTCCTTCTGGATATAACCCGGGCAGAGCACCGTCTGTGCGAGACGCGGATCCCTGTCTTTCACCTCATCAACGTAAGTCATTGTCTCATAGCCCTCTTTGTCCGTGAAACGGCTTCCGTCAGCCATCAGGTAATGATTGATGAACCGGCGGGTGAAGCCCTGGGCGTCATTGCGGACATTGAACTGGATGCTGTTGGAGAGATTAAGAGTCTCGAAGTTGTAAATCCTGGCGAGAATGACCTCGGACGCATCCGCATCATCAGCACAGAAGAGATTCCTGTACGGTTCATCACCATCTGTCTTGAGAACGTAACCGCTTGATTTAATGAACTCTCCGGCTGCTTCGGCCGCCTGGCGGAGGTATTTGTCCGCATCCGGCAGATTCCTGTATTTTCTCCAGGTGCCCTCATACAGGGCGGCGCGGGATTTCATAGCGAGAGCCGTCCATTTCGTCACTCGTGACACATCCCTGCCTGCCGGAAGCATTTCTATGGCCTTGTCCAGGTCTTCCATGACGTGGTCCATAATGACGCCCCTGTCTTCCCTCGGTTTCTTGAGGAACTCTTCATCGGTGGAGTTCAGCACTTTGTCGTACCAGGGAACGTCACCGAATCTTATCACTTTCTGATAATAGAAATAGGCTCTGAAGAAATAGGCGACTCCGTCGTACTGGGTTCTTGCAGTCTCGTCCTGGCAGTTCGAGGAGTGCTCAAGCTGGTAGTTGATTTTCCTGAGCTCGGCCCAGTTCCACTCATTCGCCCCGTCCATCTTGTCCGAAGGCAGCCTGGTTCCCTGGATGACAGAGCCCATACTCTTGTCCACCATATCGTCCGCATTGATTCTTGAGGCGTTGTCCCCGTTGTCAAGCAGGGCGTAGTAATAGTGGTTGGACCAGAGTTTCAAATCCGTGGCGGTCTTGAAATACGTATCCGGAGTCACCCTGTCCTCAGGGACAAGAGTCAGGTCGCATCCTGCGGCGAGGAATGCGAGTGCCGGAATTATCGTAAGAATATTGTATATGCGTTTCATCTTTTCGTCAATTAGGAATTGAATCATCAGAACTGGAGGTCAAGGCCGATGGAGAAGGTCTTCGGGTAAGCATATCCGACTCCGGAATTGGCCTTGTTGGTGCTTGAAGAGCCTGCAAGTTCAGGGTCAACAGTGCGGGTGTGCTTCTTGAGCGGTGACCAGTAGCAGAGGTTTTCGCCTGTGAAATAGATTCTTACAGTGCTGAGGTGAGCCTTTTTCAGAATCCTTGAAGGAAGCGAGTAGCCCACTGTGAGATTCTTCAGGCGGAGGTATGCGAGATTCTGGAGATACCTGTCGTTGGTCGTTCCGAGCGAACCTCCGGAATATGCGTTGTAGCCTCGCGGACGCGGGAAATATGCGTTCCTGTTGGTCTCGCTCCAGCAATTCTCATAGAACTGCGTGTCAATGAACGATGTAGGAGGGAATGCATACGGTCCCCAGAAGTCGTATGACGCCTGTCCGTTGGCAGGATACCAGTCACGGTGGCCGACGCCCTGGAAGAATGCGGAAACGTCTATGCCCACCCAGTTGAATCCGAGGCGGAAGGAATAATTGTAACGCGGAAGTTTGTTTCCGATAATCTTCATGTCGCCGTGGTCGTCAAGGGTTCCTGAACCCTGCGAGATGACGCCGTCACCGTCAAGGTCAGCGAAACGGACATCGCCGGCGCGGAGATAGTTGCCGGCCGGGCCCTTTCCCTGGTACAGGCGGCTGTTCACTGCTGTGTCATCGACTGTGGCCTGATACTCGGCAGCTTCCCTGTCTGTCTTGAAAAGACCGTCCACGTGATATCCCCAGATTTCGCCAAGTCTCTGTCCTACATAATGTTCAGAGATGAGTCCGTCAGGATTGTGATACTTGGTTATCTTGGTGACATAGTCTCCGACGGTGGCTGACACATTGTACGAGAACGGCCTTCCGGCAAGTTTGAAAGTGTCGTTCCAGCCGACCTGGAGCTCCCATCCCCGTGTGCGGAGATTGGCGCAGTTGGCTTTCGGGGTGCTTGCGCCATATACATCCGGCAGGGTAAGGGATGTTGTAAGCATATTCTTCGTGTCACGGATGTAGCCGTCAGCTGTTACCGAGAGCCGGCCTTTCAGGAATCCGAGGTCAAGTCCGAGGTCGTATGTCGTGACTGTCTCCCAGGTGAGGTCCGAGGAAATCGGATCGGAGACCTTGGAGTATTTGGCTTTCTCAAGGTTGTCGAATGTCCAGGACATCTCATTGTCCGCCGTAATCTGCTCAATATAAGCGTAATCACTCACCTGCTGATTGCCGAGGCTTCCTGCGGAGAAACGGATTTTCATATTGTTCATAACGTCTCTGGCATTGGCGAAGAAGTTCTCGTCAGAGATTCTCCAGGCCACAGAAGCGGAAGGGAAGAATGCCCATCTGCTGTCAGGAGCGAATCTTGAGGAGCCGTCGGCCCTGGCACTGGCCTCGAAGATGTAGCGGCCTTTCCAGTCATAATTCACCCTTCCGAAGAAACCGAGAGTCTTGTATGCAGTGATTGACTGGGTAACAGTGATCGGGCCTGTAGCCACCGCAAATGAGCTCAGGTCGTCACTTGTCAGGTCGGTCTGGCTTACATTGAGGCTGGAAGACCTGTAGGTCTGGTACTGGCCTCCGGCAACCACTTTCAGATAATGGTCTCCCCAGTGGTTCTCATAAGTTCCATAGACATTGAGGTTATGGCCTTTGTAACCATAGTTCTGTTCGGTGTAGGAATTCTCCACCGAGCCTGAAGTGAATGTCTCGATGACGCCTTCGGCACGGGAATAGTCGAAAGTATTGTTCCTGTATTTATAGAGCCTGTCGCGCTGTCGGTAGTCGTAGGCGGCAGTGAGGACAAGATTCTTGAAGAAATTGATATCCACCTGGTTGGATATGGTGAGATATCTGTTGTTCTTGGAGTTGTGGGACCTTCCGGCGGTCATCTGGCCGGCTCTTCCGGCACCGAGAGGCGAGTTCTTGCCGAGCTGGTTCACATACTGGACGATTGTGCCGTCAGGGTTGTACGGAAGGAAGGCGGCGCAGATATTGGACTGGAGGGCGTTGATTGTGCCTTCGTAGTCTTTGTGCCCGCCGTATGAATAATCAGAGCTGTCAAATGACACGTTGGCCGAATATTTCAGCCACGGGAACATCCTGGCTGAGAATTTCGCCCTGAAAGCATAGTCTGTGTACTTGTCTTTCGTGATATTGAACATTCCGTACTGCTGGAGGTAACGTCCGCTGGCATAATAAGATATCTTGTCAGATCCGCCTGATACCGAGACATTGTGCTCCTGTTGTGGACGTACCCTGTTGTAGAAGAATCCGTACCAGTCGAAGTTGCCGTAATAATAATATTTGCCGTCGTTGCCGACTTCCACCCACGGTCTTTCAGGATTCTCCGTCTTGTCATTGCGCCTTTCGTAAAGTTTCTGGAGGCCCCCATTCTCCTCTGTGTAACGGAAAATGTTCATGGTGCCATCGGAGGAGTCGTTCATAAACTGGTTGACTATGGTGACGTGGTCATATCCGGTGTCGATGAAGTCGGTGGATGTGGTGTTCATCTGCCAGCCGAAACGGCCGTTGTATGAGACTTTCGCATTGTCCCCGCGGCTGCCGGCCTTGGTGGTTATCAGCACAACTCCGGCGGATGCCTTGGCTCCATAAATGGCACAGGATGAGGCATCCTTGAGGACTGAAACTGACTCAATATCGTTCGGATTGATCTGGTTCAGGCTTACCTCGACACCGTCCGCAAGAATGAGCGGGGAGCCGGAATTGAGCGAGAGAGCTCCACGTATGTTGATATTGTAACCGGACTCAGGAGAGCCTGTGCCGAATGTGATGTTGACGGACGGGTCGGCTCCCTGCAGTGCATTGGCAGCTGACACTACCGGCCTGGCATTCAAGT
This sequence comes from Candidatus Cryptobacteroides sp., assembly GCA_051870055.1. Lineage (GTDB taxonomy): Bacteria > Bacteroidota > Bacteroidia > Bacteroidales > UBA932 > Cryptobacteroides. The sequence continues at coordinate 9,132 of JBJEBM010000036.1, read as the reverse complement.
CTTTGCCGCTGACCACGGACACTGCTCCTGAAAGGCTGGACTTCTTCTGCGTGCCGTAGCCCACCACAACAACGTCGTCGAGGACATTCAGGGCATCGTCCATCACAATCCTGAACGGCTGTCTCTCACCTCCGGTCAGGGTGACTTCCATATCGGAATATCCGATGTATGAGACCGTCAGTGTCACCGGGAATGTGACTCCGGAAAGTTCGAAGTTTCCGTCAATGTCTGTAAGGAAACCCTTGTCTGTGCCTTTGACACGAAGAGAAGCGCCGATGAGAGGTTCTCCGGACGAGTCCATAACTTTGCCGGCAAAGGCAGGGCGGGCAGCGGATGTCTGCGCAGAGGCCGGCGCGGCCGTTCTGGCGGCTGCCTTGCTGACAGTTATCTGTTTCCCGGAGATAGTCCAGGTGACATCCTGCCCTGTGAAAATCTGTTTCAGCGCTTCATCTATGACGGCATCCCGGACATCGACACTCACCTTTCTGGCAAGGTTGATGTCATCCGCACTGATAATGATTGAATAGTTCTCCATCTGGTTCAGAGCCATCACCGCCTCCTGCACCGAGACGTTGGTCATCCGCAGACTGATTCTTTCCTGCGCTCCGGCGCGCGGTGACGCCAGCAGGATAAAGAACATAACCGCAGCCAGAATCCGGTATGTTCCGGTTCCTGAACGATAAAATTCTTTCTTCATAAAACGGTTATCAGTTAATAATTCGGTGTTATATTAACTTAAGTTTCGCAAGTCGCAAATTATTGTTTTTCAGAGGGATTGTCGCTCATTGCGGGCGAAGGCCAACGCACGTTTTTCTACGCTACCCTTTTCCTAAATCCCTTTCCCCGGGAAAGGGACTTACCCTCGGCCTTTCGGCCTCAAAAGCAGTTGTTTCGCTCTGCGAAACTTGAATTATATTAATCTTGTTGTCAGAGAGATGAGATGTAAATCACCCTGTCCCTCTCCTCAATTTTCATTTTGGAATCATAGTTCAAAGAATTTAATATCTGCATAAGTGACTCATTATTAGTAAAATAGGCAAAGAACCTATTTTTAGCCAAATTTTCGTCCAGAATGAGTATCTTTTTACCGAACAGCCTTGTGAGGTCGGACGCTATGTCGGCAAGGCTGAGATTGAAGAAGTGAATTGAACGGTTGTCACAGAAAGGCCTGAACTGGCGGACGTCGAAGGCCTTGAAGTCAATCTCTCCGGAATTCCTGTCATATTGCACCATATCGCCGGGACGCATTGTGATATGGCGTTTTTCCGAACCACCGCCGATGTCCATCCTCACGGCTCCGTTGATGAGCAGTAGTTCAACAAGTTCAGTGTCGGAATACGCCTTGTAGTTGAACTTGGTGCCGAGAACTGTCACGCCGATATCACCTGACTGGATTATGAACGGCTTGTCAGGATTCTTGGCCACCTCGGCAAGCACTTCACCCTCGACGAACACCCGCCTTTCTTTGCCTTTGAACTCGGCCGGATAGGTGATGCGGCTGCCCGAGTTCAGGTCAAGATGGGTGCCGTCCGACAGGGTAAGTTCGGCAGTTGTGCCATAAGGGACTTTGAGTTCACGCCATTCGACCGGCGTCTCCATTTTTCTGTATGTGAATACCCCTGCCAAAGGGAGAAGAAGGCAGGCGGCCACCCCGGCGACTGCAAGGGTTATCCTCTTGACAATTAGACGTCTGCGGTCTGTTATACCACCGGCGATGCCAAGTTCGGAGGCAACTTTGCAGAAGGCCTGGTCCGCTGATTTCCCTTCATTTGGCTGTGCGTCCCCGCCTGACATCAGGTTGAGCAGAAAAGCGTCCACCTGCGGGTCATTTTCATTCTCAACAAGCCATTGCCTGACTTCGAGAGACTCCTCTTCAGAGAGAAGCCCGTTATAATAATCTTTGAGTTTGTCAATCATATACGCGCGCTCCGGAATGTACCGGGCACGTATAATACGATTCAGGAACCCCGACTACGTAATGCGAAGCGGAGAAAATTTTTGCTTTTGATGTGCTTTCAGTTCAATGTCCTGCGGATATCTTTCAGTGCCAGTTCAATATGCTTCTCGACTGTCCGCACTGATATGTCAAGACGCCGGGCTATTTCCTCATTGGAAAGATGGCCCATACGGCTCATCCTGAATATCATCCGGCGTTTGTCCGGCATTGAGCTGACAGCGGAGGATAGAGAAGCGTTGAGTTCGGAACCCTGATATACTTCCTCGGGAGTACGGATTTCGGGAGTCTCCACTTCGTCCGCATCCTGGGCAGAAGCGGTTTTACGCAATGAGGATTTGAAGATGTCCAGGACTTCGTTTTTCGCGACAAGGAAAAGCCAGTTTTTCAGGGAAGGGATTTCTCCGCCAGGGGAGCGCTTTATCCAAAGTTTCATAAAAACATTCTGGGTGACGTCCGCAGCAAGGTCGCTGTCGTGGAGCATTTTTGATACGAATGTCTCCACCATCGCATAGTAACGGCGGAAGATCTGTCTATAAGCATAGACATCATCTTCTTTGAGCAATCGCATCAACTCATTATCACTCAGCTTGTTCAGATCCTTCATAGATTCATTGCGGCATCTTTTCCCGCCAAATTTCCTGCAATAATAGAAAAATTTTCACAGAACGCATACTGTTCCGGCGGCAAATTTACAGGTTGCAGGCGGCCGCATTGCGGAATTTCCGCAATGGAAAGTATCAAATCGATGTAAATCTCGGAAAATTTCACTACCTTACGCAACAGAAACTGAATTCACCCGTGAAGAGTCTGGCCCATAAGCCTTGCAATTGTCACGGGAGAAATACTGAACACCGCGGTACCCGGAGTCCGCAAAGCGAGTTAGGTTATATCGTGCCTGACTCGTTTTTTGTTGAGGTTTGTCCACCATAATGCCGGTTTTGGTGGACATTCTGAGTCATTTTGAACATTTGTCCACGGAAACCGGCATTTCTGTGGATAAAAATTTATTAAGGATGAAAACATTTGCAGAGAAGGAACGGATTTGCGAAGCGTCATTTCTTGCAGAAGGGCCATATTGGCACGCTTACACTTCGGGAAAGGAGACACCTGTCATCTTTGTCAGTGACGGAGATATGGCATTTGCTATGAACCTGACAGCCCAGGCAGCCGCATTGAACCGGTCTGTCTCCATTATTGCGTTTGAAGTGATGAACAACCATTTCCATTTTGTGATAAATGCCCAAAAGGAAAACATCCCGGGATTCTGGTCATATTTTTCGAAAAGGCTGGCAAGATTTTTCCCTCAATCAAGGGACATCACATTGAACATCAAACCGATAGACAGCCTGAAATCATTGCGCAACACTATAGTATATACTCACCGGAACGGCTATGTCACCAACCCGGACTTCACGCCTTTCAGCTACCCGTGGGGAAGTGGGCGGTATTATTATAATGATATTCCCTGTGGCAAGCCGGTATCCCAAATACAGATGAGGCAGAGAAGAGATTTATTTCACTGCCGGTTTCCAGAAATACCTGACGGGTGGATTATCGGCAACCAGTTTGTCCTTCCCACATCTTACTGTTCGATCCAGTTCGGGATGTCGTTGTTCCGCGATGCTCACCATTACTTCTCACTGGTGAGCAAAAACATTGAAGCCTACAGCGAGATTGCAGACGGCATTGACGATGGAGAGTTCCTGACCGACAGCGAATTGTTCGGGAAACTGGCATCTCTGCTTAAAAGCTTCTATCACGCTTCCAGCACTAGAGAATTATCAAGAGCCCAGAAACTCGACATCGCCCGTAAACTGCATTACGAGTTCCGCTCCTCCAACGGACAGATACGAAGGCTGCTCGGCCTCTCGCAATATGATATTGACCGCCTGTTCCCGTTATCTTCAGAAAAATGACGGATAGAGGCGGACTATTCGGAGAAAGCGTCCATTATGACTGTCGGACGGCCGTCTGAAGTGAAGGCGCCGAGACGGTATTGCGACGGATGGCATTCCGGCTCCCAATAGAAGATTCCAAGACAATGGCCCGTGGCGCGGCTTTCCCGGATAATGCGGGCAAGCTGGTCCCGGCCCTTTTCCATTATCTCCGGACGGGATTCATCCACCTCGAATCCCGTTTCCACAATCATGCTAGGAGTGCCATATTTTTCCCATACGTGATTGATATTGCTGATACAGTGGTCGATGGTTTCCTCCTCGTCAGTTTCCAGCCCGCTGTCGAGAGCCCAGTACGGATATAACGACATCCCTACAATATCCCATTTCGCCCCATACTTTTTAAGGGTGTCGAGGTTGGAGTCATACAACGGCTGGTGGAAGCCATTGTCAAGATGGACGATGACATCTGATTTCGGAAAGACGGATTTTACCGCGTCATAGCCGGCGGCGAAGAGTCCGGCATATTGCTCAGGATTGTTCCTCAGATGGCCAATGCTCTCCAGAATCTCCACATTTCCGTTCTCATCCGGGACAGGATCTCCCCAGAAATCCCCGCGGACTGTCCAGAGCATCCCATTGGATATTTCATTGCCCACCTGCACCCATTTAGGTTCTATCCCGTTATCTTTCAGCACCTTGAGGACATCCACAGTATGCTCGGAAAGCAATTGTCTCACCTCTTCATAACTCTTTCCCGACCAGGACTTCGGCACATTCTGTTTCTTCGGATCGGCCCAGAAATCAGAATAATGGAAGTCCACCATTATCTCCATTCCAAGGTCGCGGGCACGGCCGGCTTTCACAAGCAGATCCTCTTTCGAGTTCCAGTTGCCGTGCTTTGACGGGTCAACCCAGACGCGGAACCTCACGGCATCGAGCCCCAACTCTTTCATCAGGGCAGTGCACTCACGCTCCTGCCCGTCCTTATTGTAAAACTTGTCTCCCCTCGCCTCATATTCGGTAGCCCATCCGATGTCGGCGCCTTTGTAGAAATGCTGATTCCGGGAGCAGGCCGCCAAAACAGGCAGCAGCATGAGCAGACAGTACTTTTTCATTGTCATCTGATTCATTTGACTCACATTGATTCTTCGTGCTCAAATTTACTGAAAAATGGCGGAATTCCGAACAATTAAAAACAACAGATTCTCCCTTTCTTGTCAAGGATGACACTTTCATCCGAATATCCAAGCCGGGCCGTGACAAGATCAGGAGAAGCCAAGCTGATGCTCCAATAGCAGGCCGGCGTGATGATTTTCCCGGTCCTGGCGTCCATCAGCCCTTCCCAGCCGGAAACCGAATATACCATTACGTCATTGTCCAGAATAGAGGCAAAATCGTCGCCTTCCTCATTCATTACCTGATACTCCAGACGTCTGGTATCATCAATCACAAATGGCTCTATGACAGTGCCGTCGAAGGCCAGAAGCTGTTTGATATGGTCTTTGGTGGCATAGACACCGTCTTTGCCTTCTGCAATTTCCAGCCGGTCATAAGTGTCCGGCAGCACTTCATTGAAATTCTTGTCAAACAGCCAGCTCCCGTCCTCGTTGGCCACTACACGATATCCGTTTATGGCGGGGTCATCAATGTGGGTATAGCACCATGCAAGGACCTGGCGGCCGTCTGCCGCATAGGCGGAATAGCGGTATCTGTCCGAGTCCCAGAACTTCACGACGCAGAAGCCGTCTTTGAAGACGTAGTCGAAACTTTTGTCATAGGGAATTTCGAAGCCGATCACCAGTTGGTTGCCACTGTTGATGAAACCGACATTTCCGTTGTCCCCAAGGACGGCGCCAAGACCTTCCGAGAAATGCCAGGCTTTGCTGTACTGGGCAGGGATGACGATTTCTCCCGTGTTGACATTGACATATCCGCGTTTGCCTTTTTTGTCGCAGAAAACGGTGAGGCTGTCGCGTTCAGGAGCGCCTGACACCCAGCGGAGCTTCCGTGTAGTGTACTTTCCGGTGGACTTGTTCCAAATGCGGACGGTGCTGTTTTCATAAGCCCGAACTACAACATTTGCCGACAAGGTGCGGTCACACCATTCATTTCTACCATAATGCACCTTGTAGAAAGCGATTACGAGAACAATAGAGAACACGGCGACTCCTGCGCCGAGAAGGCCCAATCCCACCTTCCAGATGGCATTGAGGACAGATTTGATGCTGGTGTCCATAATTTTCCATTAATGTTTGTATTACAGAGAGGCATCAACCCGATAATCTATCATCAAGACCCAAAATTTTCATTGCGTCAGAGTCTGGTCCCTAATGCGAGCCGATCCAGATAAGGAGCATCCCGACAAGGATGAATGCAAGGTCGAGCGCCTTGGCCTTGAGGTTACGTTCCTTGAAGATAACGGCTCCGCACAGGAAAGACACGATGACAGAGCTCCTCCTGACCAGGGAAACCACCGAAATCATCGAGTCCGGCTGGCTCAGGGCGGAAAGGTATGCGAAATCCGCGGCGGAAATGAATATTGATATCAGCGGAATGGCCCACGACCAATGGAATGGCGTGGATTTGCGGCGGTTGGGCAGCCATAAGGCCAACATCATCAGGCCCATCAGCAGCATCTGGTAGAAATTGTACCATCCCTGGACAAAGGTCGCATCGAGCATCCGCATTATGTATTTGTCATACAGGCCGCTGCAGGCTCCGGTTATCGCGGACGCCGCTATGAACCATATCCATTTATTGTGGGCAAAATCGACGTTTTCCTTTTTGCTTGAGCGGCTCAGCATCAGCAGGGAGAGCATTGCGAGGACAACTCCTCCCCATTGCCAGCCGTTCAGCCTCTCCCCAAACAGGAGCATCGCGCCAAGAAGCACAAGAATCGGTCTCGTTGCATTGATCGGGCCGACTATTGTGATTGGCAGATGTTTCAGGCCGAAATACCCGAACAGCCAGGAGGCCAGCACAATACAGGATTTCGCAAAGGTCATCAGATGGGCCTGCAGTGCGCCGGTCGCACCTCCGGATGCCCCGCCGTCAACAATGGACGAAATGATGAACGGGGAGAAAATCAGGGTTGAGAACACCGTGTTCAGAAACAGCACGGGTATCACCGCGTTGTCCTTCAAAGACGCCTTTTTGGCGGTATCATACAGTCCCAGCAGCGCCGCGGACAGAAATGCAAGAGCAAGCCACATATTGTCAAGTTCAAGTTTGCAAACTTACATAAAATTGGCGGATTTCCTAACGGGCTGCTGCCTCTAATTCATAACTACTTGAAAAGGTCATCAGCAGTAATCTGCTTGTTAACTTGCCTGGCATACATATTATCATATAATCCGAACGGGGTCACATACACGATGGAAAAAGATTTCCTGGTTTTGGTCACCTTTCGAAACATTCGCAAACGTTTCTCCACAAGTGCAGCATAGGTCTTCGATATTTCAAATTTACCCGAAGCATATTTCATCTCGCATATGCTGACAGTCTTGTCATTTCTATCAATCAGCAAATCTATCTGTCCGCCTGTTTTCAAGTCATAATCCGCATCAGGGTCATTTTTCAATTCCTCGGTCGGTCGATATGACCAACAGCAAGGAGTGTGAAACGTTCCGCTGATTCCAAGGGCCTCCACCATCTGCTCTATATGATGCAGGCAGACAGTCTCAAAAGCATATCCGGACCAGGTGTAATATTCCGGCGTGCCGATTCTCTGCATCCAGTAGTCTTTCGGGAATACCGTTTTATCCTTCATAAAATGGAGATAGAACAGCGAGAATTGATCAACGAGCTGGAACATCTTGTCTTTTCTCGCCTTACCGAAAGGTTGGTACGAGCGAATGAACTCACAGGCTTCCAATTCATTGAGCAAGGTTGAAAGATTGCCTCCGTTTGATATTTTCACCTTGTCCGCCAACTCAATGCGGGTCATTCCTTTTCTGGCATTTCCAAGAGTTGTGATTATGGCGATATGGCTTTCGGATTTCTTGAACAAGGAGTCGTAAAGCCGATTGAACTCATCGGACAAATCTCCGCCCCTTGAGAAGCACAGGTCGTTGATATTTTCCGCTACACTTCTTTCTTTGTCAAACAGCGACAAGTAATAAGCAATGCCCCCAACAGCCATATAACAGTCTATCAGTTCCGGCCTTTCATAGCGGAAACCTCTGCTCTTGAAATAAATCTCGGTTTCCTTAAGAGTGAAAGGTGATATCAGCATCTTGTGGGTGACGCGGTTGTGAAGACCGCCTCTTGAATTGATGAGTTTCTCCAACATCCACGAGGTCGCCGAACCGCATACTATCAGTTTTATATCCTTACGGTAATATGCCCAATCATTCCAAAAATGTTCGAGCGCCCCGATGAATCCTGATTTTGGAGTGTCACACCATGGAAGTTCGTCAATGAAAATTATCTTTGAGCCCTCAGGAAGTTTCTCAATATTCTTGGATAGAAGCCGAAACGCTTCTGACCAATTCTTCGGGACACGCATTTCCTGGAAGAAGTCATCAAGCGCATAGGAGAAATTCATCATCTGTTCCCCCATTCGTGCATTTTCCCTCCCGGTCATCCTGAAGGTGAACTTACCCTCAAACATTTCCTTTATAAGGAACGTCTTGCCAACCCTTCGCCTTCCATAGACAGCAATGAATTCCGACTGGCCAGAAGCTATGTACTTCTCCAGTTCCTTTATCTCTTTTTCACGCCCAATAATAGAATTTATCATCTATGTTGTTTTATTATCTGGCGGAAAGTTAATGAAAATATGCGATTCCGCCAAATTATAATGTTATATCCCGGCGAAATCTCGATAAAATCACTCGATTCCGCCGGGATATATCTAAACATCACAGCTCATGACGATGTAATGCCTCTCCTGAAGCGATTCCTTATGGACGGTGACAAGAGCACAACTTACCTGTTCGAGAGTATTTCAAAAATTGAAAACACCAATTGGTCCGCAGGGATATTCTTAGCGATTACTCTTTTCTGATTATCAAGAAGATATATTTGCGGCAAACCGAACAAATCATACTTTTCTCTAAGTTGTCCCTTTGAATCAGCAGACGTAAGGTTAAGCCACATTTTTGGCAGACTATCCGCATAACTGGTCCAACGGTTCGTGTCAGATTCCGCATATATTGAAACAACCTTCAAACCTCTTCCGGCATAGTATTCCCCCACAGCAGCAACAGCCTCTTTCGCCATCTTGTAAATAGTACCGCAAAATTCCACCACCAAAATAATTGAAAAAGGGACCAT
>JBJEBM010000035.1:0-3730 GCA_051870055.1 Candidatus Cryptobacteroides sp. | reverse complement strand
TTTGGCAAACTTGCCATTGCGTTCATTGTTTTGATTTTTAACTACTGATTCACATCAATAATGGAATTGTATAGAATACTTTTTTTGCTTCAAGCAGTGTTATTGATAAGCCCTTTTCCTGCCATGGCATATCCGGGATACGATAATAAGTTTTTCTTGGAGAAAGCTGATTCAGTATTGAAGATTATGACTTTGGAGGAGAAGGTTGGACAGATGAACCAGTATGCAGGTTCGCGGGCGACAGGACCTAAAACTGTAGATACAACAATAATGACCCAGATAGCTCAAGGAAGAGTAGGGTCGATATTGAACGTTGTAGGTTCTGAGAGCACTCGCAGGTATCAGGAACAGGCTATGAAGTCGAGGCTCCGCATTCCTTTGATTTTTGGTCAGGATGTGATTCACGGACTTTATACAACATTCCCGATTCCTCTGGCTGAGGCTTCAAGTTTTGACCTGGATATGATTGAGAAAACAGCAAGATGGGCTGCGGTTGAAGCATCTGCTGCCGGTATTCACTGGACATTTGCTCCAATGGTTGATATAAGCAGAGATCCGAGATGGGGAAGAGTGATGGAGGGAGCGGGGGAAGACCCTTGGCTTGGATCTGAGGTGGCGAAAGCGAGGGTTACTGGCTTTCAGGGTGATGACCTGAATGCAACGAAAACTATCCTTGCTTGTTGCAAGCATTTTGCTGGATATGGGGCAGTTACTGCCGGCAAAGATTATAACTCAGTTGATATGAGTCTCGGTAATTTTGCCAACTATTATATGCCCCCATACAAAGCGGCTTGCGACGCGGGTGCTTCCACGTTTATGAATGCATTTAATGACTTTTACAGCATTCCTTGCACGGCCAATCATCTGTTGTTGGAAACTCTGCTGAGAGAAAAATGGAAATTTGCGGGATTTGTGGTTTCGGATTGGGGCTCAGTAGGTGAAACTGTTAAGCATCGCTATGCTGAAGATAGGCGAGATGCTGCGGAGAAGTGCGTCCTGGCCGGTTGTGATATGGACATGGAGTCTCGCTGCTATATTGACAATCTTGTTAATCTGGTGCGGGAAGGAAAGGTTGAAGAAAAACTGATAGATAATGCAGTCAGGAGAATTCTGGTCAAGAAATTCGAACTGGGCCTTTTCGACAATCCGTTCAGATATTGTGATAAAAGCCGGGAAATTGAATATACGGTAAATGAAAAGACGCGTGAGGATGCGTTGAAAATGGCAGAGCGTTCGATTGTGCTGCTGAAAAATCAAGGAGATGTTCTTCCGCTTGGTTCGGATGTGAAAAGTGTTGCCCTAATCGGCGCCTTGGGCGATTCTCGTAAAAACCAAAGTGGATTCTGGGCCGGTAAACCAGTGAGGGAGAAATACGTTACACTCCGTGATGCGTTGGAGGCCAGGGGATTGGAAGTAAATTATGTGCCGGCATATGATGAGTCGACACTTGAAGTGGAAGATGAGGATGAAGCTCTTTCTGCTGCAAAACAGTCTGATGTCATTTTGGTTTGCGCTGGTGAGTTTGCAAATCAAAGTGGAGAGGCTAAATCTAAGGCGGATATCAATGTGAACCAGAGCCAGCAGGATTTGGTTGTGGCTCTTTCTTCACTTGGCAAGCCGGTGATTTCATTGATAATGGGAGGACGTCCTCAGATTTTCAATGATATTGGAAGCGCATCTGCTGCGATTTTGTGTACTTGGTGGCTGGGAACAGAAGCGGGGAATGCAATATGTAATGTTCTGTGGGGAGATTATAATCCATCGGCACGTCTTCCTATGACTTTCCCTAAGCATATAGGACAGATTCCGATTTATTATAATTATAAAAGTACTGGAAGACCAGGTAGTCCTGCTAAAAACTATTCCTCGTCTTATCTGGATATGGACTATTTGCCTGCTTATCCGTTCGGATATGGGTTGAGTTACACTAAGTTTGAATACTCGGATCTGAAAGTTATTCCAGAGGGGGGTGTGGCGAAAGTCTCAGTTGATGTGACCAATGCAGGCCCGTTGGATGGAGAGGAAGTAGTTATGCTCTATGTCAGGGATGAGGTAGCATCTGTCACACGTCCAGTAAGAGAACTAAAGGGCTTCAGAAAAATGTTCATTAAAGCTGGGGAAACGGCAACTGCTACGTTCGAGCTCTCGGAGAAAGAACTGGGCTTTTATGATAATGGCCTCAATTATATAGTCGAACCAGGAAAATTCACTGTGATGACTGGTCCTGTAGGAGGTAAAGAATTATCAGAAGAATTCTTGCTGGTTGAATCTCCACAGAGAAGCCCTAAAGTTGTAAGTGTGTTGGAAATATTGAATGTAAATACAGGTAAGCGTCGCATTGTAAAGGAGTTTCCGTATGTTGTTGAGGCTCCAAATTGGTCACCTGATGGGAAATGGCTTGTTTGCAATAGCAAAGGCAAACTGTTCAGAATAGCCCCGGAAGCAGGTGCGGAACCAGAGACAATTGATTCAGGCTTTGCAGACAGGTGTAATAATGACCATGTTATTTCGTCAGATGGGAAATACTTGGGAATAAGCAATTCTTCTTCTGAGGATAGACAATCCAGAATATATAGATTGCCTTTTGGAGGTGGTACGCCGCAAATGGTCACAAATAATGCTCCAAGCTATCTTCATGGATGGAGCCCCGATATGAAGACAATGGTGTATTGTGCTGCGAGAGGAGATAATTATGATGTGTATTCAATTTCTTCTAAAGGTGGAAAAGAAACTCGCTTGACAACTGCACCGGGACTTGATGACGGCCCGGAATATTCCCCGGACGGGAAAAATATATGGTTCAATTCTGTCAGATCAGGATTAATGCAGATATGGAGAATGGATTCCGATGGAAAGAGTCAGACAAGGATGAGCTATCTTGATGACAAGAACTGCTGGTTTCCACATATATCGCCTGATGGAGAGAAAGTCGTTTATATTGCGTATAACAAAGATGATGTTGAGCCTTCAGCCCATCCGGCAAATAAAAATGTGGTTATTTATGTCCAATCTGCCGAAGGTGGAGAACCTGTTCAAATTGCTTCATTCTTTGGAGGACAAGGATCGTTGAATGTGAATTCATGGTCACCAGACAGTGATGAAATCGCTTTTGTCAGCTATCGGCTAAGGCCGGATTTTGTAAATACGAATGATATAGGCAATTGCGAAATTTCCGGGTCAGCGGAATATGACAGTTCTAAAGGCGAATATGTTTTGACTGGATCAGGGGAGAATATGTGGGGAGTTTCAGATGCGTTTAGATATTTGTGGAAAGAACAGAACGGTGACTTCAAGATATCGTTCAATTTGGAATTTGAAGGAGAGGGAACTGTAGCGCACCGAAAAATGGGAGTCGCTTTAAGAACAGATGACTCCTCGGATTCCCCGTGTGTTTATGCCGCAGTTCACGGTGATGGGTTGACTGCCCTGCAGTTCAGGAGAACAAAGCATTCTAAAACGGAATCCATTGTGATGGCGGATGTCAGATATCCTAAGCGTATTGAGCTTGCGCGTGAGGGTAACAAGTTCACTATGAGGGCGACAGACGGTTTGCTCTCTCAGGCATCATCCGTTACTCTTGAACTTGGATTGCCGGAAGAATGTATGCTTGGCTTCTATGTCTGCTCGCATTCAAATAAGGTTATTGAAACAGCTCATTTTTCGAATGTCGTTATGAAATAGTACCTATGTTTGAAATCCAAATAAAATTGGAGTGAGCTCAAAGAGCTCA
>JBJEBM010000034.1:0-3772 GCA_051870055.1 Candidatus Cryptobacteroides sp. | reverse complement strand
AATTTCTATCATCATAACAACGCTTGCGGCAAGAGCATATAATGATGCGACGGATCTGCTGAGTGCGCTTCATCACGTTGCGCGCAACATGACGTCTTACATTGAGGGTGCGCCTGGGCACCGTGTGGTCAGAAATCCCGTCAACCCCTCGGAGAACTTCGCTGATAGATGGAAACCGGAGAATAAGAAGGAGGAGAACTTCTATAAGTGGGTCAATAAGTTGCAGGAGGACGTAGAACGGCTTATTACGGCTGCTGGACAGGGACTCGATAAACTACAGGCCTTGTTTGAGGAGTTGTTTGGGGAGAAGGTGTCGAAGGCCTCGTTCAAGACCTACGGCAACCAGATCCTTGAGCAAAGGAAGGCGGGGAAGTTGACGGCTGCTGCGGGAGCTGCAACTCTTGGAACTGGTGCGGGAACCAAAGTCGCTGCGCATAGTTTCTACGGCAAGAATGAGTAAAGGCACACCGGTTCCAATCCCTGCCCAGATTTCCATCTTGGCTAAATATTATCCAAATGGCGTGGTGAAAACTCATACACTACGCCGTTTGGTTTGGGAATGTGATATCATCCCTACGCCAAATAGTGTTACTTATCGTATCCGCATTGACTATACAATTAATCAGAAACCTAATGTATATGTGATAGAGCCTCCTGTCTTGGTTAGGCCAGAGGGTGCAGATAAGTTGAAGCATATATATGACACTGAAAAACAACAGATTTGTCTTTATTATGGCCCGTTTGGGGAGTGGGATTCAACAATGTTTCTAGCCCTAAAGATTGTTCCCTGGGCAGCAGAATGGTTGCTGTTTTACGAACTCTGGGTTATTACTGGTGAATGGCTCGGAGAGGGGATCGAGCATTCACCCCAGACCCCTTTCAGAAAAGATAATACAACGGTAAAGTCGGACTAAACAAAAGCTTCCATCAATTGACGGAACTGATGGAAGCGAGGGAATGATGGCGATCACCTCAACAAATACAGAATAATCCCCTTGACGTGAATCTGCACGATTGCTTCGCGCCCCTGGGCGGACTCCAGGAAGGCGAGATCCTGCTCGTTGTCGTGGAATAGATTCTCGCTGAGGGTGGCGGCGAAGAGGGTGTGGCGGAGGATGTAGAAGTCGCTCTAGAGGTCGGGATCGCCGTCGGTATAGTCCTTCCGGATGTTCTGCCCAGGAAGCCAGATGGATGCCTGCTGGTAGAGACAATCGGCCAGGTGGTCGCCGGCGGTCTGGCTGCGGGAGGTGTAGCAGCACCAGCCCCGGCCGGACATCCATTGATGGCCGTTGCCCGCAGCATTGGTGTGGATGGACACCAGGCAGACATTCTTCCGCCCGAATTCCCGGCAGCGGTTGATGACGCTCTCTACGCGGGCGCGGAGGGAAACGTCGTATTCCTCGGGCACCAGCAGGTCGGCCAGGTAGCCTGCATATTTCAGCTGTTACACTACTGCGGAGGCGATTTGGCGTGTGTAGCTCCATTCGTGGTAATGGCTGTCCGGAGAGCATTTGCCGGGGAGGGTGATACTGTTCCAAAAAGTGTGTCTGAGGTCAATTTGTGGCTTCAGAAGAAGATGGTGCATTGTGAGATGGTAATGTTCGGTTTCAGGTGGCCTTACATACGGAGAGTCACTCCGAAGCCTTGGATCCGAAAAAACAACCGCCGAAATGAAGGCAAAGATTCCGGCAATTCTTGTAAGTGTAGAGAAGGACAGGCGTTTTGAGGCCGATTTGAAACTGGCTCCAGCCTGGATTGAGAAACTTATTCTTGAACAGATCAGACAATAGATTATGGCAAAATGGAATTGCTGAGCAGTATAGCTTATATGGCCTCTCAGCTAAGGCGTGTTGGCTGTGTTGGACTTATTTGACCTAATTGACGTGTTGAGCGTGTTGGAAGAGCATATTTCATGCGAAATTCTGCTCGAATCCAACTGCGAAAGCATAATTTCGGTGATATTATGGAAAAATGCCTTTGAAAATCGATTTTTTCCATAATAATCCCCAAAAGATGCTCGGGCCGAGAAATCAGAGCAGAATAAGGTAACTTTTCTGCTCTCTACCAAGTCAACGACAAGGTAACACCTGCCCGCCTGGCGATAGCTTACTTGCTGATGCAGCAGCTCATTTCCCGAATTGCAAATTTAATGTGAAATAGTTCTCGAGAGATATTTGAGTATTACATTTCTATCGCTATATTTGCATAAATGACGCTGCTTGATAATGTATAGCAAGCTCTGCAGGCCGTTCTGGCCGGGTATCTGACACCCTCTAAGTTAGCGCATTTCCTTTTTGTATTTTAATTTGACCTGTTCCTTGCAGGCCACAGAATGTGCTGATTATGGAAATGAAACGATTCCGCAAGGAAGACGAGTGCGAACTTGCTTTTCGTAACTCGGGAGAAATATACAACGCGAATACGCCGGAGAATCATACAATCGTATTTTCTACGGAAGAGGATTTCAATGTGGGGATGTCGATATTGGCGGTATGTGCTATGATGTTCCCTGCAGTCAAGATATATGCTTTCCAACTGATGACCAATCATATACATCTTGTCATTGGAGGAGATGAGCGAAGTATAATGGAATTCTTTGAATATTATTCTGAAAGACTCCAAAAGTATTTTTCGGGTCGGAGGGATCTCAGTGCTTTCAAGTTGAGTCTTTTCCCGATAAACGATTTGTCATATTTGCGGAATGCCATCGTTTATGTCAACAGGAATGGCTTTGTCGTAAATAATGATGTGACTCCTTTTTCATATCCGTGGGGGAGCAGTCCGTACTTCTTTCAAAGCCTTGCTGCCCGATATCATAAAGTAACTGGAAAACCGATCGGAACTGTAAAGTTGCGCACGCTCATTCATTCCAGGGCCTGTGACAGGTTCAAGAATATGAAGGTTGTTGACGGATGCATATCTCCTTTAGAGTTTTGTGACGTCGGGACTGCCGAGAGTTTTTTTCGTGATGCCAAACAGTATTTCTATCTTATTTCCCGCAAAGTCGAGTCTTATTCGGAAATTGCAAAATCGATAGGGGAGGCTGTATTCTATAACGATAATGACCTGTACACCGCAGCAGTGAAAATCTCAAGGGACAACTTCGGGTCTGCTGACCTGAGGACCCTCCCGTCTGCCGCGAAGTTGGAGTTGGCGAAGCGTCTTCATTATGACTACAACGCCAGCGCCAAGCAACTGCAGAGGCTGATATCTGTCGATGCAGATCTTTTGGCGGCGATAATATAAGGACACTCACTTGAGATATGTTGGACGTATTTGACGTGTTGGGTGTATTGGATGTGTTGAATGTGTTGGAAGAGCATATTTCATGCGAAATTCTGCTCGAATCCAACTGAAAAAGCATAATTCCGGTGATATTATGGAGAAATGCCTTTCAAAATCGATTTTCTCCATAATAATGCCCAAAAGATGCTCGAATCCGGAAATCAGAGCAGAATAAGGTAGCTTTTCTGCTGTCTACCAAGTCAACGAAAAGGTAACACCTGCCCGCCTGCCGAAGGTTTATACATTAGGATGTTTCCGATGCTAGCCTCATTCCCCGATGCATATTTTAGAACTATTTGATAATTAAAGAAATAGTATATTCATGGTACAAATGTGGTACAGAAATTCAATAACTATTCCGATTGAAACATTAGTATGGAATGGCAGGAATGACTGCCTCAATTTGCCGATATTTATTGATATTCCGTTCTATTTGTATTGCGGAATCGAAAAGTATCGTATATTTGCAGTGATGTCAGACTTGTTC
>JBJEBM010000033.1:0-18791 GCA_051870055.1 Candidatus Cryptobacteroides sp. | reverse complement strand
GCGCGATAGAGGTGTTTATGAACGAGAACACTCCGAAGATGGCGAATGCCACGAACAGCAACGTGGTCGTCACCGGATTGTTCACCGCTGATCTATATATACTCATAATTGATTGCGCTTGATATTACTGTACATTTACTTTGTCGCCGTCCTTGAGGCTTGCCTGTCCCTTCACGACAATCTTCTCTCCCTCATTGAGACCGGTGAGAATCTCATACTCATCATCAAAATGACGTCCGAGAGTAACAACACGCTCTCTCACTGTGCCGTCCTCCTGAAGGACATATACCGAACGGATTGCTGAGCCCTGCTGCTTAACGATGCAGTTGTCAGGCACTGTAACACTGTGGTTCACGCCGAAGAGAACTTTCACGCGGGCATACATACCAGGCCTGAGGGCATGGTCGGCATTGGTCACCTGAATTTCAGAAGTGAAGGTGTGGGTGGAAGGGTCGATGGTAGGATAGATTCTGCTGATACGTCCTGAGAATGTCCTGCCAGGGATTGCGTCAACCGTGATGTCCACCGAGTCATTCTTCTTCACCTTGGTGTAGTCAGCCTCGGAGATACCAACAAGGAGCTTCACCGGAGTAATCTGCTCCACTACATATATAGGATTACCGGTGTACATATCGCCTTTGTCATAGTTCCTTGCGGAGATGACACCGGAGATAGGGGAACGGAGAATCGTATTCTCGAGAATGTTCTCGTACTGGCTGCGGGTTACATTGTATTTGAGCTCCATAGCATCGAGGTCAGACTTGGACACACCGCCCTCCTCATAAAGTCCTTTGAGACGGGAATACTCAAGTGAGTCATTGGTCATCGAGAGTTTTGTCTGGTTCAATGACACTTCGTCCATTTTGGCTACAATCTGGCCGGCTCTTACGAAATCGCCTACCTCCACATAAATCTTCTGAATCCGTGAAGGGCTCTGAGGAGCGATATTATTGGTCGCATAAGCTTCTACTGTCGAGGTATATATATCCTCTTGAGGAACGTCTTTGGAGCTCACCTCCATCACGCTCACATTGGCAATCTTTTCCTGAACTGGCTGCTCTGCAGGAGCATTTGAAGAATTGCCGTTTCCGCAGCCTGCAACCATTGCAAGCGTTCCTGCGAAAATAATAAATTTAACTGCTTTCATATTGTTTCTTCTTTCTGTTATTATCGGTTTTCAAGATCTACATTTCCGGCGTCGTCAATGAAGTCATATCCCATAATCTTCTCGAGATTGGACTTTGCGACAACGAATTCATACACTGTCTGGGACACTCCGAGGCGGGCCTGGGTAAGAGCGAGCTGGGCGTCGTTGAGGTCAGTGATGGTGCTGCGGCCCACATTGTAGGATTTTTCTGCGATGCTGTAGGCTTTCTGTGCTGTCTGGACAGCCTCCTCAGCTGCTGAGAAACTCTTTATCTGGGTTTCCATCGTATTGAGATACTGACGGATGCCTATCTTGAGCTGGCGCTCGGTGTCGGCCATCTGGATATTCAGCTGGGAAGCCTGCACCTTGGCCTGACGGAGGTCATTGTAGCGTTTTCCGCCAGAGAAGATAGGAATGTTCAGGCTGAGGCCGACATATGAATACGGAGTCCACCTGTAATTGCTGAACTTGAAGTCATTTGTCATCGCTGTCTCCATAAATGCGAAGTTCACGGCAAGAGTCGGGATGTAAGCGAATTTCTGGAGTTTGATGTTCTGCGCAAGTTCCTCTGCCTGAATGGCAAGCTGGCGCATCGTAGTATTGTATTCAAGAGATACCGACTCGTTCAGGGACGGGTCATAAGTCATATCTGCGGCATAGTCCCCGATGGTCCCTGCCACGTCAATTTCCTGATCGAGCTCTACGCCCATCACAGCCTTGAGCTGCCACAGGGCGAGAATCACGGAACTCTCGGCATTGTAAACATTAGGAATGGCGCTGGCCACTGTTGACTTGGCCCTGGTGTAATCCAGTTCGGATGCCTTCTGGGCATTGTAGCGCATACGGGTCTGCTCAAAGTTCCTTACGGCATTGTCATATACCTCTTTATAAACATTTAGGGCCTCCTTCGCAAGGAGAACGGCGTAATATGCCTGCTTCACCTGGGTGACCATGTCGAGTCTGGATGAGCGGGCTTTCTCGACAGCGAGCTCAACTTCCATACCGGAAATCTTGATACTCTTCCAGAGCTGGGCATTGATGATAGGCATCGCAGCCACCACACCTCCTGAATAGGAGTTCCAGCGGCCCACTTCGATTCCGCCGCCGTTACCGAATCCTCCGGCAGGGCTTCCGGTCTCCTCTCCAGAGCCTGTTCCATCAGAAGTCCCGTCGCCGGCCTCTTCGCCGCCGCCCATAAATTCGCTCATATCCATATCCATATACATCACCTGTTTCTTGATGGTTCTCTGGAATGAGCCTGTGAGATCGATCTGTGGGAAAAGAGAGGCGTAAGTGCCTTTTCTCGCATAACCAGTTCGTTCTATTTCCTTATCTGCGACACGAACAGACGCATTTTCGCTCAATGCAATCTTGAGAGCGTCTTCCAATGTGATGACCGTCGCGGTCTTAGTCGTGTCAACTTCCTGCGCCATCGCGCATACTGACATCAATACCGAGCCTGCAACCAGCAGCAATCCCGGGAATTTTTTTCTCATACTTATCAATTTAAACTACCTAAAAATTATCGAAGCAAGTGTCCGATTTTCAAGACTCGCATCTTAAATCGGCACACGGGGTGCGGAAAATACAAAAAGCACACCACCCCATAAGTAAAAATGACCATAAATATTCCTGTTATGGTCTTTTTTACCCTTAAAACAATTAGTATGACGAAGAATCAGGCGAAAATGTCAATCCATTCGTACTCTCCACCCCACAAATTGAGGAATTTGATAAAGCCGGAATATGACACTATGACACTGGCAGTATTGTCGCATGGATGGAAACTGACTCTGTCAGCATTGCGTATATCACTGTCAATGAAAAATTTGACCCGGTGTCCGTTCGGGAACAGCTCTTTCCGACTGACATCCTGACGGACTTCGTCAAAAACGGGCAGGGAATCAGTGGAGTCCGGTGAAGGCACAGCAAGCCCCATATCGTTTATAAGACCGAAAGGAGAAACGGAGCCGGGATGCAGGCCCAGACAACGGACCATTCTCTCTTCCGACGCGAAAGACAGCTTGCCCTGCCTGAGCATATGCTCAAGCGTATGAATATCAAGGTTTTTGTGACATTCGAACGAGATGAGATAATGCCGGTTTCCCTTGTGGTTGCGCATAAACAGATTCTTGCAGTGGACGGCTGAAAGGTTTTTCCAGTATTCCAGGGCAATCTCGATGGTGGGAAGCGGCGGATGGCGGTAAATCTCGTAGTCTATTCCATTGTCCTCAAGGAAATCCAGCACTTTCTGGATCCTTGCGGCAATCTCCGGGTCCTGGAGATAACTCTCGATGCCAGGGCCATCCATTATTATCTGTTTCATTCTCTATGACAATGACTTGGCGTAATGCGTAGGCTCCTTTGAATGTTTAGCCGCAGGCTCCGGATGAACGACACAGGCCGGCTGCTTCCGGACAAACGCATAGACAAGGAATCCGATGCCGAGCAGGATGAAAGGAATGCTGAGCAGCTGGCCCATATTGAGGGTCATATCGTTCTCGAAAGCCACCTGGGGCTCTTTGATGAATTCAATGAGGAAACGGGAGCCGAAGCATCCGATGAAGAACAGCCCGATGAATGTGCCGCGGTATATCTTCTTGAGGCCGAACTTGTACATTGACATAAGGATTATGCCGAGCAGCAGGTAGGACAGCGCCTCGTAAAGCTGCGTCGGGTGTTTCGGTTCTGTCTCTCCCCTGAGGTCGAAGATGAATCCCCACGGAAGACTTGTGACGTCTCCGTAAATCTCGGAGTTCATAAGGTTGCCCAGACGGATGAATGTGGCGGCGAAAGCCACCGCTATGCAGAGATGGTCCAGCAGCCAGACGAAATCGAAATTGTTCTTCCGGCCGTAATGATGTGCGTACCAGATCATCGCTATGAAGAGGGCGATGGTGCCTCCGTGACTGGCGAGGCCTCCTTTCCACGGCATAAATATCTCCCAGAAGCCCTGCCAGCTCCCCAGATAATAATCCGGCTGGTAGAAAAGGCAGTGGCCGAGCCTGGCCCCTACAATCGTGCCGATAAGCAGGGTATATAACAGAGAATCAAGAAGTTCCTCTGTCACACCCTCTCTTCTGAAAAACCATCTGAAGATAAACCAGCCGAGTATGAAGCCGGACACGAACAATACTGAATACCACCTGAGGCCGAAACTTCCTATATGGAAGATGACAGGGTCCACATTCCAGTGCACAAAAAGGAGATCAAGCATTTCTAAAAATTACATTTGGCAATAATAATCCGCTAATATAACGTTAATCGGGCAAACGTCAAAAAATCATTCCCTGTCTCTGTACTTTTCGGCATAGCATTCATTGATCTCCCTGAATATTTTGTCAAAATCACAATCATCGTCCAGGTCGCTCAGGACCAATTTCGGGAACCCTGTCAGGTCAACTAAGCCGCTGACCTCTTCGAAGAGGATATAATCATCCCGTACAAAAGTAACACGCCTGCCCTTGTCAATCTTTTCTTCGCAGAAAGAGAAGATATTCTCTTTCGCCATCATCCACTTGCACCAGGTATTGTATGTGTCTCCTTCACAGACAATCTGGACATACCCGTCTTTGTTCAATCTCACAATCACCGTCCCGACATTTCTTTCAACGTCCTCGTCATCCGTGTCACTTTCATCATAGAAATCCCAGTCATCCGGAAAGACAGCGCAATCATTGAAGACCATTTCGTAATCGTATTTCACATCTTTCTCGTAAGATGTGAACGGGGCTGGTTCCGGCACCGAAATGCTGCCATAAGATGAAGATCCCCGGGAAGAGTATATCGGCTCATAGAAGTCAGTGGGATTGTAGATTTTCTCCCAATTGTCTCCCCGAAGAATCCAGATAGCATCGGAAATGTTCTTGGCGATGGCCAACCGCTCGGGAATATCGTTGCCGTGCTGGATATCCCAGAATGTCTCCGTCTCGTTGTACAGCTCATACCTGGCCCAGATGCCTTGCCTGTCGCCCGGACGGTACTCTGTCCATTCTTTTCCGTCCTGGACGAAATAGCCGCCCTCGTAGCAGCAGATACGGTTTCCGGCCTTGCTGGTGTCAAAGTAGTTATACACCTGCCTGCCGTCATAAATCTTTGTCCATCCACCGTTTCCGTCCGCAAGGAAAAAACGCCAGTTGGAGGACTTCGGGACAGCAACTGAGCAGGAGGAATTGGAGATGGTGTAAAAATTATCCTGTTCCCCATCCTGGGTATATGTAGCCCACACATCTTTCTTGTCGGCCGGCCTGTATTCACTCCAGGAATTGCCGTTCCTGATGAAATAGCCTCCGGAATATGTGTAAAGACCTGTCTGGGCATAAGCGCCTCCGGAAATGAATAATACAGCCAAAGTGATGGCAGTCAATATTATACGGCGGATGGACATAGTGTTCGGCTGAATTGGTATAACAAACGGGACTGGCCTTCAAGTTCTCGAACTTCAGCCAGCCCCGCTCAATATTTGAAATAATTATTCTCCTACTGCGGCGATTCCCGGAAGAACCTTGCCCTCGATGGCCTCAAGGAGAGCACCACCTCCGGTGGAGATGTAAGAAACCTTGTCGGTAAGGCCGAACTTGGTGCAGCAGGCAACTGAGTCACCGCCTCCGATGAGAGAGAACGCACCCTCGGCAGTAGCTGCGGCGATGGCGTCACCGATAGCCTTTGAGCCTGCACAGAACTCATCGCACTCGAACACACCGGCAGGACCGTTCCAGAGGATGGTCTTGCAGCCCTTGATGGCCTCTGCGAAAAGTTTCTGGGCCTCAGGACCTGCGTCAACTCCCTCGAAGCCTGCAGGGATGTCTTTTGCCGGAGCAACTTTGACCTCTGAACCAGGCTTGAGCGACATTGTGGCGAAATCAAGACCGTTTGTTACAACAGCATCCGGAGCCATAACGAGCTCCACGCCATTCTCTTTGGCCTTGGCCTCAACTCCGAGAGCCACGTCGAGCTTGTCCATTTCAACGATGGACTCGCCGATCTCTCCGCCGTGTGCCTTTGCGAATGTATATGTCATACCGCCGCAGAGGATAAGCTTGTCAACCTTTCCGAGAAGGTTCTCGATGATGCCGATCTTCGAAGAAACCTTGGAACCGCCCATAATTGCGATGAAAGGACGTTTGATATCGCTGAGGACATTGTTGACAGCTTTCACTTCCTTCTCCATAAGAAGTCCGAGCATACGGTTCTCCGGAGCGAAGTAGTCAGCAATCACTGCGGTGGAGGCGTGCTTGCGGTGAGCTGTTCCGAAAGCGTCCATAACCCAGCAGTCAGCATAAGAAGCGAGCTTCTTGGCGAACTCTTTCTGGGAAGCCTTCATAGCTTTCTTGGCCTCCTCGTATGCAGGATCCTCTTTGTCGATTCCTACCGGTTTGCCTTCCTCCTCAGGATAATAGCGGAGGTTCTCAAGAAGCAGGACCTCGCCCGGTTTGAGGGCCGCAGCCTGCTCGTCAGCTTTCTGGCAGTCCGGAGCGAACTGAACCGGCACTCCGAGTTTCTCGCTCACTGCGTCAACAATCTGTGAGAGAGAAAGTTCAGGTTTAACCTTTCCTTTCGGTTTTCCCATATGGGACATAATGATCAGTGATCCGCCTTTCTCAAGAATAAGTTTGAGAGTAGGAAGAGCTCCGCGGATACGTGTGTCGTCAGTGATTTTGCCGTCCTGGATCGGGACGTTGAAATCAACTCTTACAATGGCTTTTTTGCCAGTGAAGTCGTAGTTTTCAATGCGGTTTTGCATATTATCTATAAAATTTAAGTTGTTTCAATCCAACCTGCAAATTTAGGATTTTTTGTAATTATTCAAAAGAATACGTTTGCAAATCATCCGACCCGCAGTTCGATGACCCTGTCGGTTTCATCCGAAGCGGGAACCTCAACGTGCACTCCGTGCCTGCAGCTGTCAAACTGCACCTTCGAGCCCGTGGAGAAGTCAACAGCGCTCCTGACCTTGCAGTCCAGAGGCAGGAACACCTCTTTTACCTTCGCATCGAAAACGTGGACAAAAAGTCTGTCCCCTTTGCGGGTGGTCACGCCCCAAGGCTGTTCAGGGACGTCCCCGGCCGTGGTCCCGTATATTGTATCTCCGTATTTATCAATCCATTTACCGACTCCGGCAAGCCTGTCGAGAGCAGTCTGCGGAAGCCTGCCGTCAGGCTGGGGTCCGATATTGAGCAGCAGATTCGCCCCTTTGCCGGCAGCGCCCACAAGCAGGCGGACAATCTCGGGAACTGACTTGTAATTCTGGTCAACCACCTTGTAGCCCCACATTCCGTTCATCGTCTCGCAGGTCTCCAACGGAAGCGCACTGACGTCCTGTCCGGAAAGGCCGGCCTTGTTCTCGCCCGGAAGATCTCTTTCGAAAATCTGGAAATCCTCACCCTCGTAAGGAGTGATATGATGGTTGTTGGCAACGAGACAGGCAGGCTGCAGGCTGTGGATGAGACGGTATTGCTCCTCAAGACGCCAGTCGAAAGGCACGGCATCGTGATCGTGATCCCAGTGTCCGTCGAACCAGATCGAGCCGATTTCGCCGTAACCTGTCAGGAGCTCTGTCAGTTGGGCGTTCATGAAATTGTAATATGAGTCCCAGTCAGCCTTGGAAGCATCCCTTCCCGTGGTCAGGCCGGTACGTCCCTGGGGATAGTCTTCCCTGCCCCAGTCAAGATGGGAATAATAGAGATGAAGCCTGATTCCCTGCTTGTGGCATTCATCGGCAAGCTCTTTCAGGACATCCCTTCCGAACGGAGTCGCATCTACAATGTTGTACGGTGACTGGGCGGTGTGGAACATCGAGAAGCCGTCGTGATGCCTGGTGGTGAAGCAGATGTACTTCGCTCCGGAGGCCTTGATGGCGGACACCCAGGCGGCGGCGTCAAAACAGGCAGGATAGAATCCGGAAGCGGCCTTGGAATATTCCGAATGGAGGACGCCCTCCCTGTTCAGATACCATTCGCCCTGGCCGAACATACTGTAAATGCCCCAGTGGAGGAAGATGCCGAATTTGTCACCGGCGAATTCGGCGCGGGCCTTGAGGTTCTCTTCTGCAGGAACATAGGACTGGGCCCCGCAGATAAATGGCAGTGCGAGAAGCGCCGCCGTTATTGACAGGAATTTTTTCATAATTAATCAATGTTTCTGCTAATATGGCCAAAATTTGTCAATATAACAAAGCTTAAAACATCAAAGGCCGGCCGGGAAGCCGGAAACCGTAATGAAACGGAGTCCCGGTCTTCCAGGCCAGCCATATTCAAGACAGGCTTTTCAGCCGATCAGTCTATTCAAGACGCAGAACGTCGAAAGTGCCAGGTGTGCCATAGACCACCGCACCGGTCTCAGGGCTCACAGCCGCCGTGTCGGACAGATAGAAAGCATTCTTGGCCGGATCGTGATAAGGCTGCTGGAGACCAGCTTCCTTATACCAATTGTCGGCATAAGCCATCCAGTCAGCGCTGCCCTCCTTGTAGCCAGGGCCGCCGAACTTGCAGGCGAGAGTTCCCCTGTCAGCTATGCTCCAGTCATTCGTACCCATCTTCTGCAGAGGCACATATATCTTGTTGGTCTTGGTGTTCCAGTAGAAATAATAATCCTGCACATCGTAACCCGGACCGGTGTCGTGACCCCAGCAGTCAGGCAGATAGCACTGGAGGACATCCTGAGCGTACTCGCGGGCATACATTGTCTTGTTCTCGGTCTCACCCCACCAGCCTTCATCAATCGTGCCCTTGCCATACTCATAGAACGAAGTAGGATATTCTATAGTGGCCACTGCCTTGCCATAACCGTAAACGGAGGAATAGCCTGATATCGAGAGGTTCAGCTCATATTCAACATTGTATTCGAGCTTGCTCTTGTCGTATGTAACAACGAGATTACCGATACGCTCGCCGTCTTTCAATGTCACGCTCGACGGAACAGTGAACAGGTCCGAGCCTGAACTGGTCACCTCGGCGGTAATGTCTCCGGACGTGCCCAGGCGCACCACAGGTATCTGTATTTCCGGATTGGAAGTCACATTGAAGGAAAAAGTTTCCTGGAAGAAATACAATTCCGTGCTTGAGCCTGCGGAATCGCTGTCATTGTCACAAGCCACCGCCGAGAACATAAGTCCGGCAGCTGCGGCGACATAAAATATTGTACTGATTCTTTTCATTGTAGTCTTGATTTAAATCTTGTCAGAATACTTTTCATAGAGATTGCGGGCCACTTCCTTGCTGTCACCCTGCGGAGCGGACGGGAAACTGCCGATGCAGTCGTCCCACCAGGACTTTTCAAATGATGTAACATCCTTGCTGTAAGCATTGTAATACTCATCATCCCACTCGGCTCCCTCTTCTGCGCATTTTTCAACGGCGGCGAAGAATTTTTCCCAGCGCACTTTGTACATCGTGCCGGTAAGGCCGTTCCACTGGCGGCTCGCATAGTCGTTCAGAAGCATATCCCCGTCACTCCAGGTCGTGATGAGATTGCGCGCATTCTTCTCGAAATACGTTTTCTCCTCATCAGTCACGCCCCAGGAGCGGGCATCCTCAATCCATTTGCCTGTAAGGAAATACGTCTGTGTGCCGATAACAGTCTCGATATCGTCGATAACCTGGAGCATCTCCCCGGAAACGGACTTCATTCCCTCAAGGTCTCCACCGGCAAACGCCTCCTCATATTTCACTTTCAGTTCGTCGAAGTAATTGGCCAGCATCTGCCTTGTAATATTCGCAAGGTCGAAACTGTAGGCCGCGCCTTTGCCGTCAGCTTCAAGAAGAAGCCCGAGAACCTCTTTCAGGTTCGCATTGCGGTAACGCTTCCTGCTGTTGCTGTAATAGGTCCTGGCCTTGCCAATATTCGGTCTCTGGGTCACAGTGTTGGACTGTCCCGGTGTCGTTCCGGCCATGTAAACGCTGTCGGCGAGGAGTTTCCAGGCGGCCCTGCCATTCGCATCCTCTTTTCCGCAACGCTGGTCGGCCAGTGACTGGATCCAGCTGCCCAGGTCTTTGTCGGCTCCGGTTGTCCAGGCCTTCTCCATAACGTATTCGTAGAGATACGGATTGCAGTCAAAGCCTTCAAGAGTGGCACCGATGCCTTTGAAATTGGCACCACCTTCTTCGAACGTCTTTTCAATGCGGTTACCCACCTCGCGGAAATCCCCGCAGAGGAAAGTGTTGCCTCCGAAATTGCCGAGATAGCACCAGATGTACGGCACTCCGAAGAATTTCTCCGTGCGGCGCCATACTTCCATACGCTCGCAATAATAATCCAGAAGTATCTGGCGCTCAACAGGGAACGAGGTCAGATATGCCTCCACCCTGTCATTGGTCCAATACTGTCTCTCGTTGAAGAAGAGCCATCCCATCTGCAGCCATCTCGCATCCGGATCGGCCGCTGTCAGGGACTCATATACCTGACGGCTGACACGGCCCAGATAATCCGGCTCCCAGCTCGGCGGCATCAGTTCGTTGAACAGGTCGATGCCATAGACGTGGTCCGTACCGTAAATCTCGGTCTCCTTCGCGATGAATTTCTTCTGGATTTCAGTGTAGAGGTCGCTCATCGGGTCAAGGAATGTGCAGGCGTATTCATCCGAATAGCCGGCCCAGGCCTCAAGCTGCGTCATCGGGGCGTCCGGATAGAGCCTTGCGAGCTCTCTCGGCACGTGGCCGGCAAACGCAGGCAGAACCGGGCGCATATTCAGTTCCCTCTCGCGGGCTGTTATCTTCTTCTGCAGTTCCAGCTGCCCGTCCAGCCAGCATTTCGGAAGAGGGGCGAACCATCTGTCGATATTCTGCATCCTGTGCCAAGGCAGATGGGCAGGACCGGTGAAATAGTTCCGTACCTCCTCGTCCGTCAGGCCCATCTCCGTCCATATCTGATACCAGATGGACTCCTGGCCGGTGATGGCAAGAGGGAGATTGATTCCGTTAAGTGCCATCCAGTCAATGAAATGCTCCCAGTCAGCCCACTGCCACCACGGCATTGTGTAGCCGTATGTGCAATAGTTCAGGAAGAATCTTTCCGGCACCCTGGCATTAGCTTTCACCGGCTCGGGTACTTCAGGAAGTCTGGATGGCATCTCGACTTTGTCATTGAGAAGCCAGCCGTATTCCACCTTGCAGTAATACTTGAGATAGTGGTTCAGGCCGACTGCCATGGAGTTCGCATTGTTGCCGCTGATATGGACCTTTCCCCGCCTGGTCTCAAGCGTGAAATAGTCCACCGTGTCAGCGGGAGCTTTCGTGAACACAATCCTGCGGGCGGACTTTCCGACAACCCTCCCGGCAAGAGCTGACGCCGCTTCGGTGTCAGCATCCTGCGGGACGTTGCAGCAGGCCGTGAACGCCATCAGCGCCACGGTGGCCGCAGTTATTCCGAATAAAACTCTGGACATTATTCAAACTTTTCTGTATCAAAGAATTTATGACTGGAGAGGTCGATGTCCTGTCCATAATACTTGGCGATTTCGGCGTCAGTACGGAGAGCGGAAGTATAAGTGGAATAATCAGTATATGGATTGTTGTAGTCATATACCGCGCTGTTTCCGTTCAGCTCGGCGTTGTTGAAGCCAGGAGTCCAGCCCGGATGGATGCGGTTCATATCGATCGAGTGACGAGCCCTTTCAAGGGTACACCCAGGATACCAGCGGTGGCAGCCCACTTCGAGACGCTTGTTGTCGAAGTAGTTGATTCCCTCGCCCCAGAACTCAATGCCCTTCTGGAACATAAGTTCCTCATACACATCTTTCTTGCTGGATGCCGCACAGGTGTAATCGCTGTTCCTTGTCTTGATTATGCCTTCGAGGGTGGATTTGGCGGCAGCCGGACCTGATGTGTTCAGTTCGGCTTCAGCCTTTATGAAATACATCTCCTCCACACGCATAACCGGGTAGTCAGTCGCACCGCCGACCTCCTGGGTATTGTAATTGCCCTCGTGAGGACGGAATTTGACATTGACATAGAGCCAAGGCCAAGACTTGTATCCCATGCTCAGATTGATGCGGGAGCGCACCCAGGAAGCCGAGCTTGTAAGAGAATAGCCGCAGGCGTCATCGCTCCATTCGCTCTGCTCTGTGCTGCGGTTGTTGCCGGCAAGAGCCCATTTGTTGTTTATCAGATTGCCGGAAGCGTCTTTCTCGACCAGATAGGCAGCGCCTGCTTTCTGGTTAGTTGACTGATAGAAGAACTCCGGGCCGAGCCAGGACTGCTTGCGCCAGTCATTGTCGGACAACCTCTCGTAAGCCGCCCTGTCAAGCGCTCTTCCCACTCTCCATCCATAGACTGAGAACGTTGTCTCAGTGCCCATAAGCATCGCGAACACGAATGACCCGTCGGTGCAGGCAACAGAGTTGTTAGGGTCGATATGGGTGGCGAGCATCCAGGAATTCTGGGAGTTGCGGTCATTGAACCCGGTCTTCGGGTCAAGCCACTGGTCCTTGGTCAACGGAGTGCAGCCGGACTGGGCGATCGCCTTCTCTGCATATTCTCCGGCCTTCTGCCAGTATTCGGACTCTGACTTGTATTTGGCCGCCCTGTCAACACGGGACGCAAGATTCAGGTAAGCGCGGGCGTAGAGACCGTAAACGACAGCAAGGTTCGGCTCCACCTTGTCCTTCCTTGTATATCCGTCAAGATATTTCTCAGCATTGGCCAGGTCTGAAAGAACCAGGTCATATACCTCGTCCACAGTGGCCCTCGGATTGTTGGAGGCCTCCTGTGTGGTGGTCTTGTCCGTCACGATCGGAACACCGAGATTTGTCAGGTCACTCTTCGGAGCCGCATATGAGTATCTGCTGTCGAGAGGCTTCTTGTACTCCATCACCTGGACCAGTTCCATATAGTACATAGCCCTGAAAGCGTAGCAGATGCCGAGATCGGCAATCATCTCGTCAGTGGCGTTGTCCACATCTATCATACCGATGACATCATTCACCGTCTTGATATACGAATAATACACGTAGGTAGGATAAATACCTCTGTTCGAGCCGATTGCAGAAACCTGTCCCTGGGCCCAGGCTCCGAGAGTATTGTATCCGTTGTAGCCCGGATTTATCATCATTGTGGTGGAATGTTCCAGCATAAGCCGGAGACCTCCATAAGAAATAGTCTCGATTCCTCCGTCGCTGTTGTTGTAACCTACCATATTGGTATATATGGAGTTGACCATTCCGTCAAGAGCTGAAGCCGACTGCCCGATCTGGGTGGAGAGAACCGACTCCGTAGGATAGACTTCCTTCATACAGGAAGAAAGGCACAGGACAGCGGTGGCAGAGGCCAGCGCCGCAATCGCTCTTATATATTCAAAGATTTTCATCTTCGGTTTCATAACTGTTCACTGTTAAATTGTTAGAAAGTCAGGGTGATACCGCCGGACAATGTGCGGATAGGAGAGTAGAGCTCGGAATTGGTGTAACCGCCGATTGCATAACGAGGGTCAAATCCCCTTCTCGCTGAAACGAAGCCGAGATTCTCTCCGGAGAAATAAACTCTTATTGAAGAGATGTTGGCTTTCTTGGTCAGGCGCGCCGGAATGGTGTAGCCCACATTCACATTCTGGAGGCTGAGGTAGCTGGTGCTTGTCAGGAACCTGTCAGAGCGGGCTGTCTGGGAATATGTATTGGCGTAGCGGATAGCCGGCACATCGCTGTGTTTCTCCGGTGTCCAGGCTTTCAGCATATCCTTGTGCCAGGTCGTTCCAGTCTGTCCTCCTGTATGCATAAGCACCTGATATACATAGTCATAACCCTTTCCGCCAAGCTGGTATGAAGCCTGGATGGAGAAGTCGAAGTTCCTGTATCTGAAGGATGTCGAGAAACCGCCCTGAACCTTAGGGAGAGCGTCTCCGCAGAGATATTCAGTAGCCTCGGCGCTGTTCTTCGTGGTGGTTCTTGTGACCTTGCCGGTAGCTTCGTCAACCTGGTCCATATAATAGAGGGCCTCACCTGTCTCGGAATCCGTTCCTGCATATTTAGGCAGGTACCAGGTATAGAGAGAAAGTCCCTCAGCCACAAAGTATTTGTACTTGGAAACGAAGGAAGCGTCCTCGTTCACATAACCGTTATGGCCCTCAACCTCCGTGGTCTTGATTTCGGCAGGCAGGGAGAGCACCTTGTTCTTGATATGCGAGATGTTTACATCCAGGCTCCAGGTGACATCCTTTGTCCTGATGATGTCTCCGCCGAGGACAATCTCGACTCCGGAGTTGCGCATATCACCCATATTCAGGTAATAGCTTGTGTAACCGACTGACGGAGGAGTGTTCAGGGAGAACAGCATATCGGTGGTCTTGCGGTAGAAATAATCTATGCTGCCGGTGAGACGGCTCTTGAAGAAGCTGAACTCGACTCCTGTATTGAAGTTCGTGTTGGTCTCCCAAGTGATATCCTTCGTACCTTTCTGCAGCCACTGGTAAGCGACTGAGTTGTTGTTGTTCACGATATTGTAGGAATCAGCGTAGAGGAAGTTTCCGATATTGTCATTACCCTGGCTTCCGATAGAGGCCTTTATCTTCAGTTCATCCACCCAGTTCGACTTGAAGAAGTTCTCCTTGGAGATAATCCAGGCTACGCCGGCTGACCAGAAGTTACCCCAACGGTAGTCCTTGTCGAAACGTGAAGAAGCATCGCGACGGAAGGAAACAGAGCCGAAATATTTGTTGGCATAACTGTACATTCCACGGAAGAAATATCCTTCATTGTTGTAGATTGTGGACGATGAGGTTGGGTCTCCGTTCTTGTTCAGCATCTGCGCGAGCTCAGTCGCCCCGTCAATTCCGAAATTGTATCCTGAGGCTCCGAGGTACTCGTACTTGTAATTGTAATACTCGTGTCCGAGCATAGCGCTAATGTCGTGCACTCCGTTGACAACTTTGTGGTAATTAAGGAGTTGCTGGACGTTGTACGAGAATGTCCTTGAAGATGACTTGGAGAGATATCCGTTGTCGGAATTGGATGTGTAGAGGTCGGTATAAGGGTCCTCGGCATAGGTATATCTGCGGTCATAGTCGTAGATATTGCCGTTGATGGTGAGAGTCAGGTCATCATAGAACTTGATATCGGCATATCCGCTGGCTATGAACGAGTTACCTGTTGTCTCCGATGTACGGTAAAGGTTCGAGAAGATAGCATTGCCGCCAGTTCCGCCCGCCCTGCTGAGCTCTCCGAGCTGTCCGTTGGCGAAATCGTAGATGTCACGGCCATAGCTGTCTTTCATAATGTTGCCGTTTGCATCGCGGAGGTAAACCGGATAAACAGGGGCCTGGCATTTGATGATGCTCCAGATGGTTCCGGTTCCGATTGTACCTTCGGATGTCTGTGCGTAGTTGTACTTGGTATAGTTGAAGTTGCCTCCGATCTTGAGCCATTTCTTGGCCTGGTAGTCAGCCTTGAGACGGGCTGTCAGACGGCTCTGCTCGGATCCTTCCTGAATACCGTCCTGGTCAAGATAACCAAGTGATGTATAGAGGTTTATCTTGTCTGTACGCTTGCTGACGCTGAGGTTGTACTCCTGACGGAAACCTGTCTTGAGGCCTATGTCCTCCCAGTCATCCGCCTGAACCCAGTATGTATTTCCGTTGAAATTGTGGAAAGCTCCCTCCACGGCGGCCGGATTCATCTTTCCGCTGGAAAGAATCAGGGATTCTCCTGTAGGAACGGTATAAGGCACATATCCAGGGCCGATACCGGAGTCGTACAGGCCGGCATTTGCCTTTTGATGGGCTGACTCGGCAGTAGCGCCCTCCTCGGCCGAATAGGTGTTGTAGAGCATCTTGTAATATGTCTCGAAGAATTCCCTGGCATTGGTTGTCTTGTAATTCCTGAGACCTTTGTGGTTGCCTCCCCATTTGGCATCCAATGTTATGACCGCATCGGAAGAGGAAGCTTTCTTGGTGGTTATCATTATGACGCCGTTCGCTCCGCGGGCTCCGTAAAGGGCGTTGGAGGCGGCATCCTTGAGAACCGTCATGCTCTCTATATCATTGGTGTTGATAAGGCTGAGGTCGCCGTCGAAAGGCATGCCGTCCACGACGATGAGAGGCTCGGTGTCTGATGAGATAGAGCTGACTCCACGGATTGTGATGCTCGGGGATGAGCCGAGCTGCGATGAGGAGTTCGTTATCTGGAGACCGGCAACACGTCCGGCAAGGGCGGAAGCGGCGTTGGTCACCTGCACTTTTGACAGTTCATCGGACTTCATTGTACCAGCCGAGCCGGTGAAAGCCTCCTTTTTCATCTGTCCGAAAGCCACTACGACCACATCATTGAGCATCTCTGTATTTTCGTCCAGGACAATCGTGAGCTGTGTGCGGCCTTCAACATTGACCACCTTGGTTGTGTAGCCGATGCAGGAAACCTGAAGAGAAGCAGTGGAAGGCACGTTGATTGAGAATTTTCCATCAATGTCGCTGACTGTTCCATTGGTGTTTTTCCCCACTTGAATGATGCCCGCACCCATTAAAGGCTGGTTGGAAGAATCCACAACCACACCTTTGACTGTAGTCTGAGCCCAGGCGTTCATCCCGAACAAGAGCGGAATGAACACGAGCAATAATAGGTTCTTCTTCATCTGAAAGACAAGAATTAAGTTAAACTTAAGCCCCGCAGCAGCGGGACCCTGAATATATTAACCGTTTAACGGATATGTCTGTCAAATTATCAATGGTTGATAGTCAGCATCCTGTGTCTTTTCAGCACCAATGATTGATTTTAATCATTGATTATCGTCATTGATATTTGTTAAGTTCTTTTCGGCTCTAATTTACGTATTTTATGGATAAATCAAACATTTTTTTGAAAAAATCGAGCATCGTCACTTGGCGAAGAAGCGCCACTCGGTGACGGAGGTGTATTGTCCGCCCGGACGGAGGACTGTTGAAGGGAACC
Organism: Candidatus Cryptobacteroides sp.; assembly: GCA_051870055.1. Classification (GTDB taxonomy): domain Bacteria; phylum Bacteroidota; class Bacteroidia; order Bacteroidales; family UBA932; genus Cryptobacteroides. Next base: position 1,776 of record JBJEBM010000033.1, on the reverse strand, counting down.
TCGACTGGTTCGGGGAATCAGGGAAATGGATGGTCTCAAGCAGCATCGCACCGTATTTTTCAAGCGGTCCGTATTTGCCGGCAATCTTTTCGCTCAGTCCGCGTCCGGTGTAGGTCAGGAGGGCAGGTTCAGTCGTCCAAGTCTCAACGCCACGTCCGCTCCTGCGTTCATACAGGACTGCAGCCTTCCGGAGAGTGCCGTCCCAGCCGTTCAGCTTCCAGCAGGCTGACATACCGTGCATTATTTCCAGCTGCCTGTTCGGCTTATCCAGACGGTAGTCCACCCGGTGCGGCTCCCTGAAATCGAACGGGGAGCCCTCGACCGGACACAGGATGTCCGGGCAGAAATGGAGATTGTTCTGGACGGACGTGTCCGCATCAACAGTGAGTATGTGGTCCATCACATAACCGCCTCCGGAGCCTTTCAGATTGAAATAGGTATGGTTGGAGAGATTGATGACCGTAGGCTTGTCTGCCGTGGCACTGTACTCTATTCGGCAAACATTGTCATCTGTCCACCAATAAGTTACGTAGCAGTCACAATTGCCCGGATAGCCCTCTTCCCCGTCTGGGCTCAATCTGTGGAACCTGACTCCCGCACGCCGGTCTTCCCGAAGGAGCTCATAATCCCAAACGAAACGGTCAAAGCCCTGGTATCCGCCGTGGCACTGCACGGGAGCACCATCGAAATGTTCATTGGCCACCAGGTCGTATTTCTGTCCGTCGAGAATAAATGACGCACCGTCAATCCTGTTGCCATAACGGCCTATGACACAGCCCATAAAACGCTCTTTCCCGGTTTCAAAGGAAGTGATGTCTCCATAGCCGGCCACAACGTCATCAAGCTTTCCGTCACGGTCGGGCACATTGATACTAATGATTCTTGCCCCGAAATCGGTCAGGGTCATATATGCCCCGCTGCTGTTGCGCAAGGTGATGAGGGTCGTTTTCTCGCCCGTTGACAGGGTGCCGAAGTCTTCTGCGGCGGATTCAGGAGAATGTGGAGAGGAGCAGGCCGATATGAGGGCAGCTGCGATGAAAAGAATCAGCGGTTTCATTTTCAATTGTGGTTATAATCTCCACAAATATAATTCTTCATCGCCAATCCTGATAAAAGAATTTCGTCAATGTTTAGAAGACAATTTCGGGATCCCAATACGAAAAAGCACCTCAACGATTGTTGAAGTGCCCTTTTGGAGCGGAAAACGAGACTTGAACTCGCGACCCCGACCTTGGCAAGGTCGTGCTCTACCAACTGAGCTATTTCCGCATTTATGTTCCCGCTATTGGTGTTTCGGGAATGCAAAGATAGATATAAATTTTGACTTTGCAAACTTTTTCCTGAATTTTTAACAATTTCAGGCTGGTGGAGAATACGAGAGTCGAACTCGTGACCTCTTGCATGCCATGCAAGCGCTCTAGCCAACTGAGCTAATTCCCCATATTTTCCGCAAATATAATGAAATATTCCGTTTCTGCAAAATCAAATGGGGCAGGCTCACTTCATCCCCTTTAATCGAAAAGGACTCCCGGGTTCATCCGTACGGGACTGCGCCATTCAAGTCCTAAAGAGGCCAGTGCGGCAGCCCGCTCTGACCAGAAAGCGTGACAGTAGCCCATCCCACGCGGCTGGTCCGCAAGCCTTTCTTCCGCAATCCTGTCCGCTTCGTCAATGATCTCCTCCCATCGGGCCGTCCACTCGACAGGGTCATATTTCAGTCTCCTGTCATCTTCTATCAGATCTAACTTGCCGGAATCCGCATAAGAGATATTCCTC
>JBJEBM010000032.1:0-3899 GCA_051870055.1 Candidatus Cryptobacteroides sp. | reverse complement strand
TTACGAGTGCAAAGGTCTTCACTTGAACAACACGCAACAAGACGTCCCGCCTCCCGACTGGGGAGGTTTGTCTTTGTAAGATGCTATGAGTCAATCAGAAAAAATTTCATCATTTTTGAATCCCTCCTTTTTGAGCCTGTCAATGAAGACCGTCCGGCGGGTATTCCGGGCGAGGATCCTGCGGCGCTCGTTGTGGCAGTCGGTGTCGTAAGGCAGGCCCACTGTGCGGGAGAACTCCCGGACGATGGAGGAGAAGGATGCCTTGACTCCGTTCTCGGTGATGATGTCGAGATTGTCGAGGGCGATGAGAAGTTCGTAGAGCTCGGATTTCTTGCCGGTCCATTTGAGAGGTGACCGGGCCACCGGCTGGAGAGGGGTGAAGAGTTCAGGGTTAGTCAGGCGCAGATCGTTCTGCTTGATGCAGAGATTGAGCAGGCGCTTAGCGCGGCGAAGGTAAGGACTCAGGCTACGTTCTTTTTTTTGCTCGGCAGGCTCTCTTCGAGAAGGCCAAGGGCCTCATCGAGGCTCTGCGCGATGGCGAGGTATCCGGACTCGCTGTAGAGGACGGAATGGACGATCGCTTTGAACTCTTCGAACTGAGTCTCGAAGTCTGGCTGCATCTGCTCCGGGGCGCACTGTGCGCTCACCAGAAGACGACTTTTCAATAACTGTTGTGTCATAATGTGTTATACGTTTGGTGTTAATAAATGTGCTATAAACAAAAAGCCCATAATCCCCCTTACAGGACTATGGGTTTGCGGTTATCAATTTGCTCTATTCTTTCAGTTCTCTTGGCTAATTCGCTAAACGATTGGCGTTTAACTTGTGTAAATATATGAATATTATTCGTTGGTTGTTATGCCTGTGCGGAAAATTTGCTACATTTGTGAGACGAAGTAAAGATTACCCTTACAAAAGACAATTATTTGTTTACATTTTCTTGTCTGATTGACATTAGCTGTCAATTTCGGGGTATATCTTTGCGGGATTGTAGGCAAGGAGAGATAATAACACAAACAACAATATGGCAAATAAAGAACAGGAGAGGCAGGAGCTTCATCGTGCTATCTGGGCTATCGCGAACGAACTTCGCGGAAGCGTGGACGGCTGGGACTTCAAGAGTTATGTGCTTGGATTCCTCTTTTACAGGTTTATTTCTGAGGACCTGAGGTCTTATATCAACAAGGGCGAGCAGGATTATGGCAATGCGGACTATGACTATGCAAATGAGCAGGACAGCGTTGCCATTGAAGGCAAGGATGATATCGTTGCTGAGAAGGGTTACTTCATCCTTCCTTCACAACTTTTTGAAAACGTCAGGGCCAAGGCTGCCAGCGATGAAAACTTGAACGTCACTCTTGCACAAGTATTTGATTCCATCGAAGGCTCTGCCAACGGAACTCCGAGCGAGGATGATTTCAAAGGCCTGTTCGATGACATTGATGTCAACAGCAAGAAACTCGGCAATACCGTAGCAGAACGCAACAACAAGCTCTGCAAGATTATGGAGCGTATCGGTGACCTTAAGCTGGGCAACCTGCAGGACAATACCATCGATGCATTCGGAGATGCGTATGAGTTCCTGATGACGATGTATGCCAGTAATGCAGGCAAGTCCGGAGGCGAATTCTTTACCCCGCAGGAAGTCAGTGAATTGCTTGCAAGAATCGTTACCACCGGCAGAACTCAGGTCAACAAGGTTTACGACCCTGCCTGCGGCAGCGGTTCCCTTCTTCTGAAGTTTGCCAAGATTCTCGGTCCGGAGAATGTGCTCAACGGATTCTATGGTCAGGAAATCAACATCACGACTTACAACCTTGCGAGAATCAATATGATTCTGCACAATGTGGGTTTCGAGAAGTTCGACATCGCTCTCGGCGACACCCTGCTCAATCCTTATCACTGGGATGACCAGCCATTCGATGCGATAGTATCCAATCCTCCATACAGCACCAAATGGGAGGGTGACGAGAACCCGCTGCTGATCAATGATCCGAGGTTTGCGCCTGCCGGAGTGCTTGCGCCTAAGAGCAAGGCTGACCTTGCTTTCACGATGCATATGCTCCACTGGCTTTCGACCAACGGTACTGCTGCAATAGTTGAATTTCCGGGAGTGCTTTACAGAGGCGGTGCCGAGGGGAAGATTCGCAAGTACTTGGTGGACAATAACTATGTCGATACGGTTATCCAGCTGCCTGACAACCTGTTTTTCGGAGTCACCATTGCAGTGTGCATCATAGTGCTCCGCAAGAACAAGAGCGAGGCGAAGACTTTGTTCATCGATGCCTCTGGAGAGTTCGTGCACGAGGGCAATAAGAACAAGCTGTCTGATGAGAATATAGCCCGCATACACAAGGCCTATGCTGACAAGGCGGACGAGGCGCATTTCACGAAGCTGGTGGATAATAGTGCGATTGCTGAGAATGACTACAATCTGTCGGTCTCGTCATACGTCGAGCAGGAAGACAAGCGCGAGAAGATTGACATAGTTGAACTGAACGGGCGCATTGAGAAGATAGTTGCCCGCGAGAACGAACTCCGCACAGCGATTGATGCGATTATCAAAGATTTGGCGATATGAGTGAGATAAGCGATATGATTAAGCGGCTCTGCCCGGACGGGGTGGAGTATAGGAAAATAAAGGATACTGTTGGTGTTAATCGAGGAAGTCGCTTAACAAAGAGTCAACTTATTGATGATGGTAAGTATGAAGTTTATCATGGAAGTAAGGATACTCCTTTAGGGAGGTTCAACGATTATAATGCACCTCGGTGTTCAACTATCGTTGTCAATACAGGTGGAATAGGTGGAGTAAAATTTTTGGATGAGGATTTTTGGTGTTCAGATGGCAGTTTTTGGTTGGGTCAAGTTCCTTATATAGAGCCAAAGTTCCTTTTCTACTGTCTCTCTGGATATGAGGATTATTTTTACTCTAAGAAAAGAGTTGGAGGAGTGCCAACTATTGATCGTGCAGTTGTAGAGGACTTCGAAATTCCCGTGCCGCCTCTGGAGGTGCAAAGAAAAATTGTCGAGGTACTCGACAATTTTTCGGAGCTTACAGCGGAGCTTACAGCGGAGCTGGAAGCCCGCCGCAAGCAGTACGAGTACTACCGCGATAACCTCCTGAATTTCAATAGGGGGGGGGCAAATAGTTGATATTCAATGGTGTAAGTTGATGGATATTTGTAAGCTATCAAGAGGTAAAGTGATTTCTAAAGATTATTTGAGAGATAATGCAGGTTGTTATCCTGTTTATTCTTCTCAAACCGCGAATAACGGAGAATTGGGTAAGATAAACACCTATGATTATGACGGGCAATATTTGACTTGGACAACTGATGGAGCATATGCTGGAACAGTATTCAAGAGAAAAGGAAAATTCAGTATTACAAATGTCTGTGGCTTGATAACTATTAACTCTGACGTCATCAATTATGATTTCTTGTATTATTGGTTGTCTATTGAGGCTCCAAAGTACGTCTATCAGGGAATGGGGAATCCAAAATTAATGAGTAATGTAATGGGTACAATCTCCATCCCCATCCCGCCCCTCGCCGAGCAGGAGCGCATAGTGGCCATCCTCGACCGCTTCGAGGCGCTGACCACCGATCTCACTTCCGGTCTTCCAGCAGAAATCAAAGCCCGCCAGCAGCAATACGAATACTACCGCGACACTCTTCTATCTTTCCCTCGAAAATCATCTAACTCCTAATAAGTGGCGATAATTTTGGAATACGCTCCAAAAAATAGGCGATAATTTTGGAATACGGGCGTAATTCTTTATTTTTGCGAAAAACAGGATTATATGATTGAAAGAACTCAGGAGTCAGTAATCAAGTCTTTTATGGGCTCAAATAAAGCAATTATCCTTATGGGTGCAAGACAGGTGGGCAAGTCCA
>JBJEBM010000031.1:0-3911 GCA_051870055.1 Candidatus Cryptobacteroides sp. | reverse complement strand
ATATTAAACGCCTATTTATAGGCACGTTATAACGAATTTATTTACGTATGAAAACAATATGTGGCTGCTTTTTGCAATTCTATCGGCCGTTTTCGCGGCGTTGACCTCAATATTTGCCAAAATCGGCATCGGGGGAGTGGACTCAAATCTCGCCACGGCTGTAAGGACTGTAGTAGTGGTGCTGATGGCGTGGGGAATTGTATTCATAACTGGCTCCCAGGGAGGCGTATTTCATATCACACAGCGGAGTTGGCTGTTCCTAATACTGTCAGGCCTGGCCACAGGAGCCTCCTGGCTGTGCTACTACAAGGCGCTCCAGCTCGGTAGTGTCACAAAAGTCATCCCTGTTGACAAATTCAGCATTGTCCTTACATTCATTCTTGCGGCGGTATTCCTTCACGAGCAGCTAACATTGCGCTCGATAATCGGATGTGCGATGATTCTTGCCGGGACGATTCTTGTGGCTCTCTGACCGACTCCAGCCCCGGAATGAAATTCTTTCCCGGAACTTACCCTCTACGGATATGAATCTCAATAGTTTCCGGATGTTCAGAAGCGAATTCCGAGGCATCTTCCACGACCAGTGCGAGATAACCCCCGCCGCCTGCTCCCGAAAGTTTCCAGGCCAGTACTCCGGGCATCGCGCCGTAATGTTCAATGTCAGGACGGACACTTGATTCCGGACACTGAACCCCGTTCACGCTCGGGTCAACCATCCCCGGGAACATCGCAACCTGTGCGTCAAATGAAGCCTTGTACGCCGAAGCGAATTCTGCAAGGTCGTGACTTATAATCGCTTCCCAGCATTTGTCGGCCGCATCCGCAAGCGCGGCGACTTTCTCAGGACGGATGTCCTTCCCTTCCACCACGCTGCATCCCTCTCTCCGCGGCTCCAATGGAATCATTACAATATGTTTCTCCAGGAACCTCAATGTCATCTCGTCCACAGTGCTCTCTATTTTCACCGGCCAGAAATTGTTGTCATAATAATGCCGTGCGAGACCAGGGATGCAGATCCCGATTGCATCCTGCGCTCCGGATATGTGGCCTTCCGACCTCTCAGGACTGTTTTCGAAGCAGAACACCAGCCTTGCAAGCATCTCCGGATCCATTTTCGGAAGCCTCACCGGCCATATTTTCTGAATCATCTTGCGCGTGGACGTAGACAGCCCGCAGCGGTCGCGCACCTCGAAAGTAGGTTCCAGAGATATAGTGACAGCCCATCCCGGATGATGCACACTTACATAAGGCTGGTCAATCCAGGTGCCCGCTATGTCAAGCCTGGTAGGAATCCCCTCATTGCCGGAAGGTTGCGAAGAACTCTCAGAAAGTGCCGCCTTCAGCGATGATGAACTTCTGGCCTGAAGCCCTTCGTGCGGAGTCCGCTGGAGCTCGACATATCGGATTCCACGTTCTTCGCACAGCCTGCGTTTCTCCTCGCTTCCTCCTTCCGCATTGACAACGAATATGTCCGGCTTTACAATGTCAAGAGTCGGAATGAAATCCATAACTCCGCTTCCCTCATTGACATACGCATCTTTCACATATCTGATGCTTTTCACCATAAACAGCCGTTCCTCCTGCGGGAACATCGGCTTGCGGTGCTTGTATTCCAGATAAGTCGCGTCGGAACCAATGCCGACATATACGTCTCCGAACTGCGAAGCCTGCTTGAAAAACTCAATGTGCCCGCTGTGGAGCAAGTCGTAGCAGCCGCTTACAAATACTTTCTTATTGGCCATATTATTTGAATTCTCAGATTTTTGCATATTGGCAATCCCATCCGGCGTGATTGGCGTAGTCTGCGGCAATGTCAGGCCTCCGAATCGAATATCTTGGTCATCATCTGCCACTTCTGGGCCGAGGTGGCATCCGGGTCGCATCCCTGGAACGCGCTCACGTAAGCCTCCCACTCAGCCTGGCGGGGCAGTCGTGACAACCGTTCTATATCCCTTTCCCAGTCGAAATCGTCTATGGTGTCCACAATCATAAACAGCACATTGCCTCTTGCGAAAATCTGCATTGATAATATGCCCACTTCGTGTTGTCCCTCAATGATTTCCGGCCATACAGCCGAATGGACCTCCACATATTTCCTCACTGTCTCCGGGTCATCCGGAATCGTCAGTGTCTGACAATATCTCTTCATTTCAAGCAAACTTAACCATTATACCTGTATAATCAAAATATTTCCGGACTGGAGAACTGTCCTGGAACAAATTCAAACGCAAAGCTAACTGTTTGTCAAATTAAAAGCAATTTTGTATTGTGATTGAAAAACATTAAGTTTGCACAACATAATTATGAAAGACTTACAGTATCTTGAACCCCTGAATTATTGCACTGATGAAATCGAACACAATTCTTGACTCTATGCTCCTTGCCGGAGCTGCCCTGACGGCGGGTTCGTTTGCTTCAAACCTTTACGGCAAGGCTCCGGCCAACAGGCCTAACGTAGTGTTCATTCTCGCTGATGACCTCGGCTGGGGAGACCTGAGCTGCTATGGCCAGACTCATTTCAGCACTCCCAATATTGACAGAATCGCAGCAGAGGGAATGCGCTTCACCCAGTGTTATTCAGGAACCACGGTCAGCGCCCCGTCCCGCTCCTGCCTGCTGACAGGGACACACAGCGGACATACTCCCGTCAGGGGAAACTTGAGGATGAAGCCGGAGGGACAGTTTCCTCTGCCTGCAGGGACAAACACCATATTCAAGGACTTGAAAAATGCCGGTTACACCACGGCCGCTTTCGGCAAGTGGGGTCTTGGTCCGGTCGGATCCACAGGAGACCCTCAGAATATGGGCCTGGACAGATTCTATGGATTCAACTGCCAGAATCTTGCCCATAGCTACTATCCTGACCATCTCTGGGATAATGGTAAACGAATTGACCTTGAGGACAATTGCGACGATGTCCCTTACGGGGAGGGAACTTATGCCCCGGACCTTATCCATAAAGAGGCGCTTGCTTTCCTTGAACTGTCTGTAAAGGAAGACAGGCCATTTGTTATGTGGTATCCTACAACCCTGCCACACGCCGAACTGATAGTTCCTGAGGATGAGATAATCCAATCGTTCAGGGGCAAATTTCCGGAGACTCCGTTCAAGGGATGCGAACAGGGAATGCCGATGTTCCGGAAAGGCAGCTATTGCTCCCAGCAATATCCGCACGCCACGTTCGCCGCAATGATTACCCGTCTGGATATGTATGTCGGCCAGATTGTTGACAAATTGAAAGAACTCGGAGTATATGACAATACCATCATCATTTTCTCTTCCGACAACGGACCGCATCTTGAGGGCGGAGCAGATCCTGACTTTTTCGACTCCAACGGCCCGTGGAGAGGCTATAAACGTGATGTTTATGAGGGCGGAATCCGTGTCCCGTTCATTGTCAAGTGGAAAGATCACGTCGCAGAGGGCACGGAGACCGATTTCATCTGCTCATTCTGGGATGTTATGCCGACATTAAGGGATATCAACAGGCAGAAAAACGCAAAGGACATTGACGGTGTAAGCCTTCTTCCTCTGCTCGAGGGTCGCAAGGGCCAGAAGGAGCATGAGTATCTGTATTTTGAGTTCCAGGAGATGGGAGGCCGCCAGGCAGTGCGGAAAGGCCCGTGGAAACTTGTCCACCTCAATATCCGCTCAGACAATGACAGGTACGAGCTTTACAATCTGGCTCTGGATCCTGCCGAGAAAAACAATGTCCTGCTTGATAATCCGGCTGTTGCCGATGAACTTAAGGCCATTATGACCGAGGCCCACATCCCGAATCCTGATTTCCCGATGCTGAAAGGGGAGTAGGGGAGAGAGCCGGACTTTTGAGTGAGGACTCCTTTTACCCCATCATATCCCCGTCCCCGAGCGGCTCATACGCCCCGTCCTTGCACTCGATGAAGACGAAA